>NZ_CP065037.1:1817938-2423918 GCF_019924635.1 Leifsonia sp. ZF2019 | reverse complement strand
GGCTGGGCGCCGACGCGGTTCCGGTGCGCCGCGAGGAGGAGCTGGCGGCGGTGGACGGCCTCGTCATCCCCGGGGGCGAGTCCAGCGTGATGGACAAGCTGTCTCGCGCGTTCGGACTCGCGGGGCCGCTGCGCGCGGCGATCGCGGGCGGCCTGCCGGTCTACGGGACGTGCGCCGGGCTCATCATGCTCGCCGACACGATCGTCGACGGCATCGCCGGTCAGCAGAGTCTGGGCGGTCTCGACGTCGCCGTACGCCGGAACGCGTTCGGTTCGCAGGTCGACTCCTTCGAGACCGACCTCGACATCCCCGTCATCGGTGACGAGCCGTTGCACGCGGTCTTCATCCGCGCGCCGATCGTCGAGTCGGTGGGGGAGAAGGCCACGGCGCTCGCCCGCGTCGCCGACGGGCGTGTGGTCGCCGTGGAGCAGGGGAACCTGCTGGGCACGTCGTTCCATCCCGAGATCACGGGGGACACGCGGTTCCACGCCTACTTCCTCGACAAGGTGCGCGCCTCGGCTACCGTACGGGGATGACCGGAGCGCCGTCGACGACCGCCGTGTACCCCTACGAGTCGCAGTGGGGCGATCTGCGGTGCAACGAGCCGGTGATCGTGCGCGGCGAACGGCCGGGCCGGTTCCACGACTGGGCCACGGACGGGTACGCCACCGAGGAGGAGTACGAGTACTGGGCCGCGCACGTCTGCGGGCTGGCGGGGTTCCGCTCCGTGCTGCGCGCCTGGCGTCCGGAGGCACGGGTCGTGCCGATGCGGCAGCTGATCGCGGGCGCCGTCGAGGCCGGTGCGCTGGTCCCGCGCGACGACACGGTCGACGGCCTCTACTACCGGCCGTTCCTCGCCTGGATCGCGCGCGACTTCGGCATCGACGGCGACGTCTTCGAGCACGCGCGCGTCGCCGACTGGGCGCCGGGGATCGGCGACGGCGCGGTGGTGCTCGCGTCCGTCTCTCCCGAGATCCGCTGGCCGGACCGCCCGAACCACCGGCGTGGCGGCCACCTCGTGCTCGTGCACGCGCGCGACGCGGACGGGAGGCTGATCTTCCACAACCCGTCCGGGATCGGCCGGACGGCGGCCGGCGCGGTCGCCGAGCCGGCGGTCTTCGAGCGGTTCCACGCGGGGCGCGGCATCCGCTTGCGCCGCTGAGGGAACACCGTCGATTACTATGGACAGGTTCAGAACGTAACTCGAGGGAGCACCAGTGTCCGGGCATTCCAAGTGGGCCACGACCAAGCACAAGAAGGCGGTCATCGACGCACGCCGTGCCAAGTCGTTCGCCAAGCTCATCAAGAACATCGAGGTCGCGGCCAAGACCGGCGGCGCCGACCTCTCCGGCAATCCGACCCTCGTCGACGCCGTGCAGAAGGCGAAGAAGACGTCGGTCCCGAACGACAACATCGATCGCGCGATCAAGCGCGGTGCCGGCCTGACCGGTGAGACCATCGACTACACGACGATCATGTACGAGGGCTACGGCCCGGGCGGCGTAGCCCTGCTGATCGAGTGCCTCACCGAGAACAAGAACCGTGCCGCCGCCGAGGTGCGCACGGCCATGACGCGCAACGGCGGCACGATGGCCGATCCGGGCAGCGTCGCCTACAACTTCCACCGCAAGGGCGTCATCGTGGTGCCGCACGCGGACGGCGTCGACGAGGACTCGGTCCTCGGCGCCGTGCTCGACGCGGGCGCGGAAGAGGTCACCGACCGCGGTGAGACGTTCGAGGTCATTACCGAGGCCACCGACCTCGTGGCCGCGCGCACCGCGCTGCAGGAGGCCGGCATCGACTACGACTCCGCCGATGCCGAGTTCGTCGCGACCGTGAACGTCGAGGCCGACGCCGAGGTCGCCCGCAAGGTCTTCCGCCTCATCGACGCGCTCGAGGACTCGGACGACGTGCAGAACGTCTACACGAACCTCGATCTGACCGCCGAGGTCCAGGCGCAGCTCGACGAAGACGACGAGTAAGCGGCCTGTCATGTCGTTCCGGGTGCTCGGCATCGACCCCGGTCTGACCCGGTGCGGCGTCGGCGTCGTGGACGTGCGTCCCGACCGCCGCGCCGCGCTCGTGGAAGTGACGGTCATCCGAACCCCGCCCAGCATGCCGCTGGAAGAGCGATTGCTCGCCGTGGGCGACGGGATCGAGCGGCTCCTCGACGAGCACCGGCCCGCTGCCGTCGCGATCGAGCGTGTCTTCGCGCAGCACAACCTGCGCACCGTCATGGGGATCGCCCAGGTCAGCGGGGTCGCACTGCACTCGGCGGCGAAGCGCAGCCTGCCCGTCGCGCTGCACACGCCGAGCGAGGTGAAGGCGGCGATCACGGGGTACGGCTCGGCCGACAAGAAGCAGGTGCAGGCGATGGTCGCGCGCATCCTCGGACTCGCCGAGGCTCCCAAACCCGCGGACGCGGCGGACGCGCTCGCGATCGCGATCTGCCATGCCTGGCGTGGTGCACCGGCGGCGGCCGCATCGGCCTCCGGCGGGGGAGCGGCGCAGACCCCGGCGCAGGCGGCGTGGCTCGCCGCAGAGCGGTCCGCCCGGGCGTCGGCGGCTCCCCGTAGGCTGGCCAGGTGATCTCCTCTCTCCGCGGCACCGTCCTCTCCGCGAGCGGCGGCACCGCCGTGCTCGAGGTCGGCGGTGTCGGCTTCGCCGTCCAGCTGACCCCCGACCACGTGCTCTCGCTGCGCATCGGCGAGGAGGCCTTCATCCACACGTCGATGGTGGTCCGCGAGGACTCCCTCCAGCTCTTCGGCTTCGTCGACCGTGAGCAGCTGGACGTCTTCGAGCTGCTCACGGGCGTCACCGGTGTCGGGCCGAAGTCCGCGATCGGCGTCCTGTCCGTGCTCTCGCCGGACCAGATCGCCGACGCGGTCGCGGCCGACGACGACGCCCCGTTCCGCAAGGTCTCCGGAATCGGGCCCAAGACGGCCAAACTGATCGTCGTCTCGCTGACGGGCAAGCTCGTCGCCACACGGCGAGCGGTTCCCGCGGTCGCGTCCGTGCGCACGCCGTCGTCCGTCTCCGACAGCGTCCTCATCGCTCTGGTCGGTCTGGGCTGGCCCGAGAAGGTCGCCGCCGAAGCCCTCGCCGACGTCGTCGCCGACACGGACGAACCCCTGCGCGACACGGTGCCGGCCCTCCTGCGGCTCACCCTCTCGCGCCTCGGACCGGCCGCGCAGGGCGCACGATGAGCGACGACCTGACCGCGCCGGAGCTCGAGTCGGAGTCCGAGCTCGCGTTCGAAGGAGCCCTCCGCCCCCGATCGCTCGCCGAGTTCGTCGGCCAGGCGAAGGTCAGGGGACAGCTGCAGCTGCTCCTGACCGCCGCGAAGATGCAGGATCGCACCGCGGATCACATCCTCCTGGCCGGGCCGCCCGGTCTCGGCAAGACGACCCTCGCGATGATCGTCGCGCACGAGAGCGGGCGTCCGCTGCGGCTGTCGAGCGGCCCCGCGATCCAGCACGCCGGAGACCTCGCCGCTCTGCTGTCGTCGCTCACGCCGGGCGAAGTGCTCTTCATCGACGAGATCCACCGCATGGCGCGCTCCGCGGAGGAGATGCTGTACCTGGCGATGGAGGACTTCCGCATCGACATCATGGTCGGCAAGGGGGCGGGGGCGACCTCGATCCCGCTCGACCTGGCCCCGTTCACCCTGGTCGGCGCGACGACACGCTCCGGCCTGCTCCCGAACCCGCTGCGTGACCGGTTCGGCTTCACGGCGCATCTCGAGTTCTATGACGAGAGCGAGTTGACGCAGGTGCTCTCGCGCGCGGCCACCATGCTCGAGCTCGAGATCGACCGGGAGGCGCTGGCCGAGATCGCCGGGCGTTGCCGGGGAACGCCGCGTATCGCCAACCGCCTGCTGCGGCGAGTGCGGGACTACGCCCTCGTGCACGGCGGCCGCGCCGATCTCGCTGCCGTCGGAGCAGCCCTCGAACTGTACGATGTCGACCCGCTCGGCCTCGACCGGCTCGACCGCGCCGTGCTGCACGCCATCCTGGAACGCTTCGAGGGAGGACCGGTCGGCCTGAACACGCTCGCGGTCTCGGTGGGCGAGGAGGCGGAGACGATCGAATCGGTCGTCGAGCCCTTCCTGGTGCGCATCGGGCTGCTGTCGCGGACCCCCCGAGGGCGGGTCGCGACACCCGCCGCGTGGCGTCACTTCGGGATTCCCGGCCCGCGCCAAGGCCGTTCGGAGCAACCATCCCTGATGGATGACTTATGATGTGAGGTGGCCGTTCGGCCCCCACAGACTCCCACCGGAAGGTTCGGCAGAATTCCATGGCCATTGATCCGCTGACTATTGTGATGGTCGTCATCCTGGCGGCCCTCATCTTCTTCATGTTCCGCAACAGCCGCAAGCGCCAGCGCGAGCAGGCCGAGACGCGTTCGAAGATGGTGCCGGGCGCCGAGGTCATGACGAACTTCGGCCTCTACGGGACGCTGCTGTCCGTCAACGAGGACGACAACACCGCGCTCGTCGAGACCAGCCCCGGCCACGTCATCAAGGTGCACCGGCAGGTGCTCGCCCGCGTCGTGGAGCCCACCGTCGCCGAGCCGGCCGAGGCCGACACCGACGCTGAACTCACGACCGGTTCCGCCGAGCTCAACGAGGACCACGCCATCCGCCACGACACGCCGGAGTACGGCGAGCGGATCGACGAGACCTCCAAGAAGCCCGGCGCGAAGAGCGACGACTAACTCCCGACCCGTGGGCCGCGGCGCTTCGGCGTGCGCGGAACACTCGTAGAAAGCTGAGTTCCTAGGTGGCAAAGTCGACTCCGGTCAAGAAAGCCTGGCGTTCGCTGACGTGGCTCGGTGTGCTGGTCGTGGTGCTCCTGGGCACCCTCACCGCCGGTGTGCTGTTCAGCAACGCGACCTGGCTGCCGAAGCTCGCCCTCGATCTCGAGGGCGGGACCCAGGTGATCCTGACCCCACAGGTCGAGAACGGGCAGCAGATCCAGCAGCAGCAGCTGGACCAGGCCGTGTCGATCATCCGCCAGCGCATCGACGCCTCGGGCATCTCCGAGGCGCAGATCTCCACCGAGGGCTCGCGCAACATCGTCGTCTCCCTGCCGGGCAAGCCCGACGAAGAGACCCTGAACCGCGTCAAGTCGAGCGCTCGCCTCGATTTCCGCCCGGTCCTGGTCTCGGGCGGCCCGACCAATGAGGTCGTCGGCGCTGACGGCAAGTCCACCCCGGCTCCGACTCCGGCCCCGGACCTGCAGTCGACGCCGTCCGCATCGCCGACGAACGGCAGCGATCTCGCCTGGGTGACGCCCAAGCTGCAGGCCGACTTCAACGCGTACTCGTGCTCGTCGAAGAGCAATCCGGACGCCAGCTCGGCGCCGACCGACCAGCCGCTCATCACCTGTGACGACCAGAACCAGGTCAAGTACCTGCTCGGTCCTGTCGAGGTGAAGGGTCAGAACATCAGCGACGCCTCCGCCGGGCTCGTGCAGAGCTCGCAGGGCGTCACGACCGGCCAGTGGGCCGTCAACATCGTGTTCGACTCCACGGGGACCAAGCAGTTCGCGGACGTCACCACTCGCCTCGTCGGCTTGACCGGCGCGCAGAACCAGTTCGCGATCGTCCTCGATGGCAAGGTCATCTCCGCACCGACGACGCAGGCCGCGATCACCGACGGCAAGCCGCAGATCACGGGCAACTTCACGGAGTCGACCGCCAAGGCACTGGCCGACCAGCTCAAGTTCGGTGCGCTGCCGTTCAGCTTCAAGGTTCAGAGCCAGGACACCATCTCGGCGACGCTGGGCGCCTCGCAGCTCATCAGCGGTCTCGTCGCGGGTCTGATCGGTCTGATCCTCGTCGGCATCTACACCTTCTTCCAGTACCGTCTCCTCGGCTTCGTCACGATCTTCTCGCTCGTCGTGGCCGGCGTGCTGACCTGGCTGACGATCTCGCTGCTGTCGTGGCACTACGGTTACCGTCTGTCGCTCGCGGGCGTCGCCGGTCTCATCGTCGCGATCGGATTCACAGCGGACTCGTTCATCGTGTACTTCGAACGAATACGTGACGAGCTGCGAGACGGGAGGAGTCTCGAATCCGCGGTGGAGGCCGGATGGGCGCGCGCCCGTCGCACGATCTACGCGTCGAAAGCCACCAACCTCCTCGCCGCGATCGTGCTGTACATCCTGGCCGCCGCCAATGTGCGCGGCTTCGCGTTCACGCTGGGTCTGACCACGATCATCGACGTGATCGTCGTGCTCCTGTTCACGCACCCGACGCTGCAGCTGCTCGGCCGTACGCGGTTCTTCAGCGAGGGCCACGCGTGGTCCGGTCTCGACCCGCAGGCGCTGGGCGCCGTGTACCGCGGCGCCGCGCAGTTCCGCACGCCGTCCGCGGCGAAGGTCGGTGCCGGAACCGCTGCGCGCAGCAGCAAGGAGGCGGCCCGCCGCCAGACGATCGCCGAGCGCAAGGCCGCCGAGCTGAGCGGCGCTTCGAGCTCGTCGTCGTCCGATCGATCGACCGACGGGAAGGACTCCTGATGGCCAGCCGTCTCACCAAGTTCGGCAACGACCTCTACACGGGTGCTCGCTCGTTCGACTTCGTCGGCAAGCGCAAGATCTGGTACGCGATCGCGGCCGTCATGGTCATCGCGTCGATCCTGATCCCGGTCCTCAAGGGCGGCTTCAACTTCTCGATCGAGTTCCGCGGCGGTTCGCAGTTCCAGATCACGAACGTCGAGAGCACCGACACCACCAAGGCGCAGGACGCCGTCACGAGCGTCGTGCCGAACGCCGTCTCCCACGTCAGCGTGGTCGGCTCCAACGCCGTCCAGGTGCAGACCGACCAGCTGTCCGACACCGAGACCAAGGCGGTCGCCGACGCGCTCGCCAAGGCCTACGGCGTCCCGGACTCCGAGGTCGCGTCGACATTCATCGGCCCCTCCTGGGGGGCGGACGTGACGCAGCAGTCCATCCAGGGCCTGGTCGTGTTCCTGCTGTTGGCGTTCATCGCCATGGCGCTGTACTTCCGCACCTGGAAGATGTCGGTGTCGGCGATCATCTCGCTGTTCCACGACCTCATCATCACCGCGGGCATCTACGCTCTGGTCGGGTTCGAGGTCTCGCCGGCCACGATGATCGGCTTCCTGACGATCCTCGGCTATTCGCTGTACGACACGGTCGTGGTGTTCGACAAGGTCCGGGAGAACACCCGCGAGGAGATGGAGCTGACGCGGCGGACCTTCGCGGAGTCGGTGAACCTCGCCGTCAACCAGACCCTCGTGCGGTCGATCAACACCGCCGTCGTCGCCGTGCTCCCGGTCGCGTCGATCCTCTTCATCGGCGCCTACGCGCTCGGTGCGGCGACACTGCGCGATATCTCGCTGGCCCTCCTGATCGGCATCATCGTCGGCACGTACTCGACGATCTTCCTGGCAGCGCCGATGTACTCGCAGTTCCGCGAGGGCGAGGCGGGGATCAAGAAGCACGACCAGAAGGTTCGCTCGATCCGCCCCAAGGCGGCGGCCCCCCAGCCGACCGACGCCATCGCGGCGGAGTAGGAGCGGCGCATGGGCGGCCCCTATCTCTCCGAGGACGAGGTGAGCGCTGCCCGCGCCCACGAGATCGTCGCCGCGGGGGAGGCCTGGCTGCTCGACGTCCGCGAAGCGTACGAGTGGGAGGAGGTGCGCTCTCCGGAGGCGCACCTCATCCCGCTCTCCCAGTTGCAGGACCGCCAGGACGAGTTGCCGGAGGACCGCCAGATCCTGGTGATCTGCCATTCGGGCGCCCGCTCGCGCATGGTGACGGACGCGCTCGTGCGCGCCGACTTCCCAGCGGCGAACGTCGCGGGCGGGATGATCGCCTGGGAGTCCGTCGGGGCCCCGATCGAGCGGGGCGCCGGACCCGCGGGAGCCGTCAGCTGATCGCTGCGAGCGGACGACGGCAGGAGCGCCCCGTCCGAGCGGTGATAATGGACGACAGGAGGCGCGCACATGGTTGATACTTCGACACCGCAGTCCGCCTCCCTGCGCCGGCTGGTGCCGCGCATCTTCTCGCGCGCACAGCCGGCGGGAGCGGTCGACACCCTGATCCGGACGGTGCGCATGCACCACCCGAAGGCCGACCTCTCGCTGATCGAGCGCGCCTACGCCGTCGCGGAGCGCGCACACACCGGGCAGAAGCGCCGCTCGGGTGAGCCGTACATTACGCATCCGGTCGCAGTGGCGCAGATCATCGCGGACCTCGGGATCGGCGCCAAGACCATCGCCGCCGCCCTCCTGCACGACACCGTGGAGGACACGGAGTACACGCTGGACGAGCTGCGCGATCAGTTCGGCGACGAGATCGCGATGCTCGTCGACGGCGTGACGAAGCTCGACAAGGTCAAGTACGGCGACAGTGCGCAGGCCGAGACGGTCCGCAAGATGATCGTGGCGATGTCGAAGGACATCCGTGTGCTCATCATCAAGCTCGCCGACCGCCTGCACAACGCGCGCACCTGGGGCTTCGTGCCCGCCGCGAATGCCACTCGCAAGGCGACGGAGACGCTCGAGATCTATGCGCCGCTGGCCCACCGGCTCGGCATTCAGGCGATCAAGTGGGAGCTCGAGGACCTCTCGTTCGCGGTGCTCTACCCCAAGCTCTACGCTGAGATCGAGAGCCTCGTGAAGCAGCGCACGCCTGAGCGCGAGCGTCTCGTCCAGCAGGTGATCGACGCGATCAACGACGACCTCAAGTCGGCCCGCATCCGCGGCAAGGTCGTCGGTCGCCCCAAGCAGTACTACTCGATCTATCAGAAGATGGTGGTCCGCGGCCGGGAGTTCGACGATATCTACGACCTCGTCGGCATCCGCGTCCTGGTGAACACGGTGCGCGACTGCTACGCGGTGCTCGGGCAGATCCACGCCCGCTGGACGCCGATGCCGGGCCGCTTCAAGGATTACATCGCGACTCCCAAGTTCAACCTCTACCAGTCGCTCCACACCACCGTCATCGGACCTCTGGGTCGTCCCGTCGAGATCCAGATCCGCACGGAGGAGATGCACCAGCGGGCGGAGTTCGGTGTCGCCGCGCACTGGAAGTACAAGGAGCAGACCACCGGAAAGAGCTCGGGCGGCCCGTCCGCGAACGACACCGATCTCGCCTGGCTGGCGCACATCTCCGACTGGCAGGCCGAGACGGCCGACCCGAGCGAGTTCCTGGACTCGCTGCGCTTCGAGATCGGCGCCAAGGAGGTCTACGTCTTCACGCCGAAGGGCCGCGTGATCGGCCTCCCCGCCGGCGCGACGCCGGTCGACTTCGCGTACGCCGTGCACACCGAGGTCGGCCACCGCACCATGGGGGCGAAGGTCAACGGCAGGCTGGTCCCGTTGGAGAGCACGCTGGCCACGGGTGACGTCGTCGAGATCTTCACCTCGAAGAACCCCGACTCCGGCCCCAGCCAGGACTGGCTCAACTTCGTCAAGAGCCCCCGCGCGCGCAACAAGATCCGCCAGTGGTTCACGAAGGAGCGCCGCGACGAGGCGATCGAGCAGGGCAAGGATGCGATCGCGCGCGCGATGCGCAAGCAGAACCTCCCGCTCCAGAAGCTGATGACGCAGGACGCGCTCGTGGAGGTCGCGTCGTCGCTGAAGTATGCGGACGTGTCGACGCTGTATGCGGCGGTCGGCGAGGGGCACGTCTCGACCCAGTCCGTGATCGAGAAGGTTGTGGCGTCGCTGCAGAGCGAGGTCGAGTCGGACGGCGAGATCGACATCCCGGTCAAGGGTCGCGGGCGCACGCTGCGCAACAGCGACTCCGGCGTGCTCGTGCGCGGGGCGCCGGACATCCTGGTCAAGTTGGCGAAGTGCTGCACACCGGTGCCGGGCGACCCGATCGTCGGGTTCATCACGCGCGGGCAGGGCGTGTCCGTGCACCAGGCGAACTGCCACAATGTGCAGTCGCTGCTGCAAGAGCCAGAGCGGATGATCGACGTCGAGTGGGCGCCGAGCTCGAAGAGCGTCTTCCTGGTGCAGATCCAGGTCGAGGCGCTCGACCGCTCCGGTCTGCTCTCGGACGTCACGAGGGTGCTCTCGGAGCACCACGTCAACATCCTCTCCGCGACGGTGACGACCTCGAGCGATCGTCTCGCGCTCAGCCGCTTCGTCTTCGAGATGGGGGACACGACCCACCTCGACCGCGTGCTCAACGCCGCGCGCCGGATCGACGGCGTCTACGACGTGTATCGCGTCAGCGCGGGCTGACACCGGCGGCCTCGTCCGGCACGGACACGGGCAGCGGACTCCGCTCGACCAGCGCGAGCCGCCGGATCACGCGCACGGCGCCGCCGCGGCGTGTCCGGGGGACGAACGCGAGCAGCGCCGACGGCGCTGCCGATTCGATCGCCAGGAGATGCCGGACCTCCAGTGCGTCGGGCTCGGAGAACTCTGCGGCGGTGAGGACGAGATCAGCAGCGGTGCGCAGGGGAGTGGTCACCGCCAGCGGGCCGATCATCGTCGTCTCGTGTGCGGTGAGTCGCCGTTGCCTGCTGTCCACGCTCACCGGGATGCGCGCACCGCGATCGGGCGGTCGGAGGCACACCTGCGGCCGGACCGGCGGACTGCTCCTCGCCCCGTGGATCCAGGCGGCCGTCGCCCGCTCGGCGATCGCTCGCCGCGGGACGGCGGCCCTCAGGGCGCTCGCGCGGAGCGCCGGGGTGTCAGGGGTGTCGATCGGGGCGAACGCGTCACCGACACGGTACGCCTGGCCGTCGAGAACGAGGGCCAGGAGCTCGGCGAGGGGAAGGACGCGGCGGTCCAAGAGGGTGGGACACAGTGTCTCGGTCATCTCTCCAGCGTGGCGGGTGCGGCGCCGGGGAGACGGCCGGGAGCGGAATCTGTGGAAAAGCCGTCGAGTTGATCCGGTTGGGGAGGATCAGCCGAGCGCGTCGAGCCAGATCTTGCGGGCGTCGAGGGCCTCCTGGGCCGCCTTGACCTTGGCGGCGTCGCCGCCGGCCTGCGCCTCGGCGAGCTCCTGCTCGAGCTTCGCGATCGCCGCGTTGAGCTGACTGGCAAGCCCTTCGGACCGCGCCTTCTTCTCGGGGTTGTTGCGCTCCCAGTGCTCTTCGTCGAGACGGCGGACGGCCGTCTCGACCTTGCGCAGCCGGTCTTCGATCGGGCGCACCTGCTCGCGCGGCACGCGACCGATGGCGTCCCAGCGCTCCTGGATCGAGAGGAGGGCGTTGCGTGCGACCTCGCGGTCCTTCTCGCCGAGAAGCGGCTCCGCCTCGTCGAGCAGCGCGAGTTTGAGCTGGAGGTTGGCCTCGTACTCCTCGTTGTCGCGGGCGTCGACCTCGGCCTTCGCGGAGTAGATCGCGTCACCGGCCGCCTTGAAGCGAGCCCACAGCGCGTCGTCGTTCTTCTTGCCGGCGCGGCCCGCGAGCTTCCACTGGTCGAGCAGGCGGCGATACTCCGGGACGCCGTCGGCGCCGAGCGGGATGAGCTTCTCGGCCTGCTCGATCAGCGCGTTCTTGCGGCTGCGGACATCGCGGTGCTGGTTGTCCAGCTCGGCGAAGAACGCCTTGCGGTTGTGCTCGATCGTCGAGCGGGCCGCCCGGAAACGCTTCCAGAGCTCGTTCGCCTCGTTCTTCGGCAGTCGCGGGCCATCGTGCTGATGGGACTGCCACCGCGCGAACAGAGCGTCCAGGCTCGCGGTGGTCTGCTTCCACTGGGTGCGCTCCGGGTCCTGCGCGGCGAGGGCTTCGGCCTCCTCGACGATGGCCGTCCGCTCGGCGATCGCGGACTCCACGGCCGCTTTGGCCTCGGCGCTCTGCTGCTCGGTGAGCTCCTCGACGGTGCCGCCCAGGGCGTCCAGACGCGTGAGCAGGGAGGCGAGGTCGCCGACGGCGTTGGCGCCCTCGACGGAGGAGCGGAGGTTGGCGACGGACTTGGCGA
This sequence comes from Leifsonia sp. ZF2019, assembly GCF_019924635.1. Taxonomy (NCBI): domain Bacteria; kingdom Bacillati; phylum Actinomycetota; class Actinomycetes; order Micrococcales; family Microbacteriaceae; genus Leifsonia; species Leifsonia sp. ZF2019. The sequence continues at coordinate 2,412,007 of NZ_CP065037.1, read as the reverse complement.
TGTCGGCGGCGGGGGCGCCCCGGCGGGCGCGCTGCTCGAGCAGCGAGACCTGCCCGGCGAGATCGGTGTACTTGCGCTCGAAGTAGCCGATCGCTTCCTCGGGCGTGCCGTCCGGATACTGGCCGACGACGCGTTCCCCGTCGCCCTCGCGGACGTACACGGTCCCGGTCTCGTCGACGCGACCCCAGGGGTGCTGTTCAGAAGTAGCCAAGAGCCTCACCTTGCTGCTGTGCGGTCAGGGCGGAGAACCCGCCCCGCGGTGGAATCAGCCTATTGCACACGCCGCATCACTGCAGCGTGAAGCTGTCGATCTTCGTCGCCACCGACGGCTTGCCGTCGGTCCCGCCGCCCTCGACGCCCTTGGCCACGACGTCGGAGGTCAGGGTGTCGAGCCCGCTCGTGATCCGGCCGAGCACGGTGTATCCACCGGCGGCGTCCGAGGGGATCGGGCTGTCCTTGTAGACGATGAAGAACTGGCTGCCCTGGCTGTAGCCGTTGCCGCTCTGACGGGCCATGGCGATGGTGCCGGCCGGGTAGGTGCCGTCGGCGGGGGCGTTCTCCACCGGGCCGTACGAGTAGCCGGGACCGCCGCTGCCATCGCCCTTCGGGTCGCCGCACTGGAGCACGAAGATGCCCGAGGTGGTGAGGCGGTGGCAGCTCAGTCCGTCGTAGAAGCCCTTCTTCGCGAGGGAGATGGTGGACGACACGGCCTGAGGCGCCTGCTTGCCGTCGAGGGTGACGCCCAGGTCGATCCCGTTGATGACGAGCGAGCCCGTCCAGTCGCGGCCCTCGGCAATGCTCGCGGAGGGGACGTCGCCGGTGTTCGAGCCGGTGGCGGCCGGAGTGGGCGTCGGCGTCGTGGACGGCGAGGCGGAGGCGGTCGGGGCTCCGGGGCCGCCCGTGAAGTAGAGGAGCTGCGTCGCGACGGCGAGTCCGACGATGACGACGACCGCGATCCCGGCGATCCAGTTGTCGCGCGTGCGGCGCTTGACCTTCTCGCCGTGGACGGTCTGCCGCGCCTGGTAGGCGCGCAGGCGTTCGCGCGCCTGCCGCGCGTCGCGGTCGTTCTGCTTGCTGGGTGCCACGTGTGTCCTCCGAGGGGCGCCGTCGAGCGGGGAGTCGGTGTCCCGAGGAAGACCGGTCCGCGGGTCAGGAGAACCCTATCCGGCGGACCTATGGACGACAAACCAACGAGCGCAGCGGGTCGAAGCGCTCGACCGCGGTGTCGGTGGCGGCCGGTAGCCTGGGGGGATGGTCGATGTGCAACCCGGGCTCCGCACCGGAGCGACGCCGCTCGCCGTGCGCATGCGGCCGACCTCGCTCGACGAGGTCGCGGGACAACGGCACCTGCTGCGGCCGGGGTCGCCGCTGGTGGCCCTCGCCTCCGACCAGTCGGGGGAGACCGGCTCCGTCTCCGTCATCCTGTGGGGACCGCCCGGTACGGGCAAGACGACGCTCGCCCAGGCGATCGCCCATTCCTCCGGCCGCCGGTTCGTCGAGCTCTCGGCCGTGACGGCGGGAGTCAAGGACGTTCGCCTGGTCATGGACGAGGCGCTCTCGACGCGCGATCTCTACGGTGTCTCGACCGTGCTCTTCCTCGACGAGATCCACCGCTTCACGAAGGCCCAGCAGGACGCCCTGCTCCCCGGTGTGGAGAACGGCTGGGTCATCCTCGTGGCCGCCACCACCGAGAACCCGTCGTTCTCGGTCATCTCGCCGCTCCTGTCCCGTTCGCTGCTGCTCACGCTCGAGACGCTGAGCGACGAGGACCTCGGCGTGGTCGTCGACCGCGCCGTCGCGGACGACCGCGGCCTCGGCGGACAGTACGCGCTGGCCGACGACGCCCGCGCGGCGATCATCCGGCTGGCCTCAGGCGATGCGCGCCGCGCGCTGACAGCACTGGAGGCGGCCTCGGTGTCGGCCGCGTCGGCGACGCCGGCGACATCGAAGAAGAAGCCGGTGATCACGGCCGAGATCGTCGCGCAGGCCGTGGACCGCGCGCTCCTGCGTTACGACCGCAACGGCGACGAGCACTACGACGTCATCAGCGCGTTCATCAAGTCGGTGCGCGGCTCGGACGTCGACGCCGCCTTGCACTACCTGGCCCGGATGATCGAGGCGGGGGAGGACCCGCGGTTCATCGCGCGGCGGATCATCATCTCCGCGTCGGAAGACATCGGGATGGCCGACCCGCAAGCGCTGGTGGTGGCCGTCGCGGCCGCCGACGCCGTGCAGTTCGTGGGGATGCCGGAGGGGCGCATCCCGCTGGCGCAGGCGGTGGTCCATCTGGCGACGGCGCCGAAGTCCAACGCCGCGTACATGGCGCTCGACGCCGCCATCGCGGATGTGCGGGCAGGCAAGATCGGGCGCGTGCCGAAGCACCTGCGCGACGCGCACTATCCGGGTGCCAAGCGCCTGGGGCACGGCAAGGGGTACAAGTACCCGCACGACGCCGAGCTCGGCGTGCTGGAGCAGCAGTACCTGCCCGACGAGCTGAAGGACACGACCTACTACGCGCCGACGGAGCACGGCAACGAGCGCGACGTGTCCGCACGCCTGGCGAAGCTGCGCCGCATCGTGCGCGGGCGCTGACCTCGTTCTGATACACTCGATGGGCCTAGAAGCGTGTGCGGCGTGCGGCTGCGCTCACCACGCTCTCGAAGGGGACGGTCCTGTAGCCGGACGCCCCGGGCACTGAATCCCTCTCTCAGCGCACTCGTCGTGCGCGCGGACGCCTGTGTCGCGTTCCGCAGTCCATGTACTAGAGAGACCATTGAAAGGAAACCGTGTCTTCACGTTCCCGTAGCAAGACCCGCGAGTCGCGTGCCCTCGGCATCGCGCTCACCCCGAAGGCCGCGCGCTACCTCGAGAAGCGCCCGTACGCCCCCGGTGAGCACGGCCGCACCAAGCGCAAGGCCGACTCCGACTACGCCGTGCGTCTGCGCGAGAAGCAGCGCCTGCGCGCCCAGTACGGCATCCGCGAGAAGCAGCTGCGCATCGCCTTCGAAGAGGCCCGCCGCACCCAGGGCCTGACCGGTGAGAACCTGGTCGAGATCCTCGAGATGCGTCTGGACGCGCTCGTGCTCCGCGCAGGCTTCGCCCGCACCATCTCGCAGGCCCGCCAGTTCGTCGTGCACCGCCACATCCTCGTCGACGGCAAGATCGTGGACCGCCCCTCGTTCCGCGTGAAGCCGGGTCAGCTCATCCACGTCAAGGCCCGCTCCGAGGGCACCGAGCCCTTCCAGGTCGCGGCCGCCGGCGGTCACGTCGACGTCCTGCCCAAGGTCCCGGCCTACCTCGACGTCGAGATCGACAAGCTGCAGGCCCGCCTCGAGCGTCGCCCCAAGCGCGCCGAGGTCCCCGTCACCTGTGAGGTCCAGCTGGTCGTCGAGTACTACGCGGCCCGCTAAGGCTCCGCGAGACTCCCGGAACGGGGTCGTGGCTTCGGCCGCGGCCCCGTTCCGTCGTCTCCGGCGCTGTGCCCCCTCGACGGCAGGGCTACGCTGGGGGAGTATGCCGGTGGCGGAATGGAAGGACGACTCGTGTCTGGTGGCGACATCGCAGGACTCATCGCGGCGGGCGTGTTCGCCGTGCTCGTCGGCTTCATCGCTGTCCCGCTCCTGAAGTTCGGGCGGGTGCTCGACCAGACCCGGGACTCCATCAAGGAGGCCAGCGACGGCATCACACCGATCCTGGACGAGACGGCGACGACGCTCAGAGAGACGAACAAGCAGCTGGCGCGCGTCGACGTGATCACCAAGAACGTCGCCGACGTGACGGGCAACGTCTCGGCGCTCGTGTCGCTGTTCGCCGCGACGGTCGGTGGACCGCTGATCAGACTCGCCGGGTTCAGCGCCGCGGTCAAGGCCGCCTTCGCGGCCACGCGTGGCACCACCCGTGGCCGCTCTTCGCGGTCGCGGTAGCCCCACCCCGGTACCCGCCGGCAGACAGTAGACTCGTTCAGGTGTGCTCGCGCACCGGACACGGAGGGAAGAACAGCAATGAAGAGTTTCCTGTGGCTCCTCGTCGGAGTCGGGATCGGCTTCGTCGTCGCCCACAAGGTCAACGAGACTCCGAAGGGGCGCGAATTCTTCAGCTCCCTCGACCAGAAGGCGCGCGACTTCGGCGAGGCCGTCTCGGACGGCTACCGCCAGCGCGAGGCCGAGATCCGCTCGGCGATCGACGGCGACTGACCGGCACCCCCTCCTCCCTCCCGCAGCTTCGAACGACCGGAACCCATGCAGACCGCTGAAATCCACCGCCGCTGGCTCGACTTCTTCGCGAAACGCGGCCACACCGTCGTCCCCTCCGCCTCCCTCGTCAGCGACGACCCGTCGCTGCTCTTCACGGTGGCCGGGATGGTGCCCTTCGTGCCGTACCTCACCGGGGTCGTTCCTGCGCCGTACCCGCGCGCGACGAGCGTGCAGAAGTGCATCCGCACGCTCGACATCGAGGAGGTCGGCAAGACCCCTCGTCACGGCACGTTCTTCCAGATGTGCGGCAACTTCTCGTTCGGCGACTACTTCAAAGAGCAGGCGATCCAGTTCGCCTGGGACCTGCTGACCACGTCCGAGGACGAAGGCGGCCTGGGCTTCTCGCCCGACGACCTGTGGGTCACGGTGTACGAGGAGGACGAGGAGGCGCGCGAGATCTGGGGTCGCGTCTCGACGCTGCCGCCGGAGCGCATCCAGGGGCTCGGCAAGGACACCAACTACTGGTCGACCGGGCAGCCCGGTCCGGCAGGGCCCTGCTCGGAGATCTTCTTCGACCGTGGTCCCGCGTACGGCATCGACGGCGGTCCGGCGACGGACGACGACCGCTACGTCGAGATCTGGAACCTGGTCTTCATGCAGTACCTCCGCGGCGAGGGCGACGGCAAGAAGGACTTCGAGATCCTGGGCGACCTGCCCAAGAAGAACATCGACACCGGCCTGGGCCTGGAGCGCGTCGCGTTCATCAAGCAGGGTGTCGACAACATGTACGAGATCGACCAGGTGCGCCCGGTGCTCGACCGTGCAGCCGAGCTCGCGAACAAGCCCTACGGCAACGAGGCGCACGAGGACGACGTGCGGCTGCGCGTCGTCGCCGACCACGTCCGCAGCGCACTGATGCTCATGACCGACGGGGTGACCCCGTCGAACGAGGGCCGCGGTTACGTGCTGCGCCGCCTTCTCCGCCGCACCGTCCGCGCGATGCGCCTGCTGGGCGTCGAGGGCGCGACTTTCCCCGAGCTGTTCCCGGCGTCGCGCGACGCGATGAAGGCGGCCTATCCGGAGGTCGCGATCGAGTTCGACCGCATCTCGCAGCTCGCGTACGCGGAGGAGGAGACCTTCCTCCGCACGCTCGCCGCGGGCACGAGCATCCTCGACACCGCGGTGTCGAAGACCCGCACGTCCGGCAGCGAGCAGCTCGCCGGTGACACAGCGTTCCTGCTGCACGACACCTACGGCTTCCCGATCGACCTCACGCTCGAGATGGCGGAGGAGGCGGGCCTCAGTGTCGACCGCGCCGCGTTCGACACGCTCATGGCGGACCAGCGCGCCCGCGCGAAGGCCGACGCCAAGGCGAAGAAGACGGCTCTGGCCGACCTGTCGGTCTACAGCGCCTTCCGTTCGCAGGGCGAGACGGTCTTCACCGGCTACACCGAGCTCGAGACGGAGTCGAGCGTGCTCGGCCTCATCGTCGACGGGCAGTCCGTGAACGCGGCGCGGGAGGGGCAGGTGGCCGAGATCATCCTCGGCGCGACCGCTCTCTACGCGGAGTCCGGTGGTCAGGACGCCGACACCGGCACCATCGTCGGCCCCGGTTACGAGCTCGACGTGCTCGACGTGCAGAAGCCGGTGAAGGGCCTCATCAGCCACAAGGTCCTGGTGCGCAGCGGCGAAGTCGGCGTCGGCGCGCCGGCGACGAGCCTGGTCGACCACGACTACCGCCGTGGTGCGCGTCAGGCGCACTCGGGCACTCACATCATCCACGCCGCTCTGCGCCAGGTCCTCGGCTCGAACGCGCACCAGTCCGGCTCGTACAACAAGGCCGGCTACCTGCGCCTCGACTTCTCGTGGAACCAGGCGCTCTCGGCCGAGACGCGCAGCGAGATCGAGGAGATCTCGAACAACGCGATCCGGCAGAACCTGGAGGTCACCACGCGCGAGCTCCCGATCGATGAGGCGAAGGCTCTCGGAGCCATGGCCCTGTTCGGCGAGAAGTACGGCGACGTGGTGCGCGTCGTCGACATCGGCGGCCCGTGGTCGCGTGAGCTGTGCGCGGGCACTCACGTCGCGAGCAGCGCCGAGATCGGGATGATCAACCTGGTCAGCGAGTCCTCGGTCGGTTCGACGAACCGTCGCGTGGAGTCCCTCGTCGGTCTGGAGGCGTTCCGCGACCTCGCCGTCGAGCGCACGATCGTCTCGCAGCTCTCCGGCAGCCTGAAGACGCCGCGCGAGCAGCTCCCCGAGAAGATCGCCGACCTCCTGGCCAGCCTCAAGGCGGCCGAGAAGCGCATCCAGGCGTTCGAGGCGCGCGCGGTGCTCGACAAGGTCCCGGCGCTGATCGAGACGGCGGCCCGCCGCGGTGCGTTCACCGTTGTCGCGCAGGACGCGGGCTCGCTCAACTCGGCCGACGACCTCCGCTTGCTCGTCACCACGGTGCGCGAGCGGCTCGGCTCGGATCCCGCGGTGGTCGCCCTGGCGGCGCAGGCCGGCGGCAAGCCGGTCGTGATCGTCGCCACCAACCAGGCGGCGCGCGACGCCGGCGCGAACGCCGGTGCGCTGGCGAAGACCGCCGCGGGCGTGCTCGGCGGCGGCGGCGGCGGCAAGGCCGACCTCGCACAGGGCGGCGGCACGGACGCGGCGGCCATCCCCGCGGCACTGAACGCGGTCGTCGCGGCGATCGGCTGACCCCTATGCGAACCGGTGTCCGGCTCGGGATCGATGTCGGCAAAGTGCGGATCGGCGTCAGCCGCTCCGATCCGCACGGGATGATCGCGACGCCGGTCGAGACGGTCGCGCGCTCCGAGGACACTGCGGATCGGCGGAGAATCGGCGAGATTGTGACCGAACTCGGAGTTTTCGAGATTATCGTCGGGTTGCCGTTGGCGCTCTCGGGCGCGCACACCCCGTCCACTGCGGACGCGGTGGCGTTCGCGGAGGCGCTGGACGCCGAGCTGGACGTCCCCGTCCGTCTCGTCGACGAGCGGCTGTCGACCGTGTCGGCCCACTCGGCCTTGCGCGCGTCCGGCAAGAATTCGAAAAGCGCGCGTCCGGTGGTGGATCAGGTGGCCGCCACGATAATTTTGCAGCACGCCCTCGACGCGGAGCGCGCCTCCGGTCGTCCGCCGGGCCAACCCGTCGAAACGAGCATTGGACCCTGAGTTTGTCGAAGAACCCCGAGGAGCGGCCGGAACCCCCTGTGTTCCCTGCCGTCAACCGGCAGCAGCCCATGACCCGTCGCGAAGCGCGGGCCGCTCGGGAGGCCGCTGGGGATCAGACCGTGCAGCCCGGACCGCAGGGCGACGTGGCCGCTCCCGCCGCGTCGTCCCCGTCGGCCGAACAGCGCGAGGCGCTCGACCGTCTCGATTTCGATGCCGTGATCACCGGCCCGATCGCGCGAGTCGAGCAGCCCGAACCGGAACCCGTCGGCGCAGCGGTCCGTCACGGGGCGGACGACCTCTCGGCCGATCACCCGGCCCGCGCCCTCTTCGGCACCCTCGAGGACGAGCCCGCCGGAGGCGGAGGCCCGCCGACCGGCGAGTCCCCGCTCGCCTGGCGACAGCAGAACTACCTCTCGCACGCCGAGCCGAAGCGCAAACGCCGATGGGTCAAACCGTTGATCGTGATCGTCGTCATCCTCGCGGTGCTCGGCGGGATGGCGGGTGCGGCGTACGCGATCTTCCAGCCGCAGGTCGCCCAGCTCGTCAACGCCCTCACCCCGAAGGACGACGACTATCCCGGCGACGGCACCGGCGAAGTGATGTTCACCATCGTCTCCGGAGACACGGGCTCGGACATCGCCACGAACCTCCACAAGGCCGGTGTCACCAAATCGTACGACGCGTTCTACACGCTCCTGCTGCGGCAGAAGCCGGAGCCCGAGTTCCAGCCCGGCGCGTTCAAGCTCAAGAAGCAGATGAGCGCCAACGCGGCGCTGATCGCCTTGCAGGACCCGGCGAACCGCGTCGAGAACACCGCCGTCATCCCGGAGGGAACGGCCGAGGTCGACGTGCTCCAGACCGTCGCCGACGCGACGAAGATCCCCCTCGCCGACCTGAAGGCGGCGGCGGCCAACCCGGCCGACTACGGACTGCCCGCCGAGGCGAAGACGCTGGAGGGCTTCCTCTTCCCCGCGACGTACACGTTCACGCCGGGGACGACGGCGCACGATGCGATCAAGACCATGGTCGACCGGATGTTCCAGTCGCTCGACGCCGCCGGTGTGACGCCGGAGAACCGATGGAACACCGTCGTCCTGGCCTCGATCGTGCAGCGGGAGGCGGGCCACAAGGACGACTACCCCAAGGTCGCCCGGGTCTTCCTGAACCGGATCGCGCAGGGCTGGGACCTGCAGTCCGACGCGACGGTCGCGTACGGGACCGGGAACACCCACCGCGTCGAGACGACCGACGCCGAGCGGGCGGACGCCAGCAACCCCTACAACACCTACGTGCACCCGGGGCTCCCGGTCGGTCCGATCTCGAACCCGGGCGACCTGGCGATCGACGCCGTCGTGCACCCGGCCGACGGGCCGTGGATGTTCTTCGTGACCTGGAACCTGGAGACCGGCGAGACGATCTTCTCGACAACGGAGGCCGAGCACGAGGCCGCGGTGGCCAAGTGGCAGCAATGGATGAAGGACAACCCCGGCTATGAGTGACGCCAGCACGACTCCACCCGAGACCGACACGGAGGCGGCGACCCCGCAAGCCGATGCCGCGTCCATCGAGGACGGCGTCTCGGAGGCCGACGCCGAAGCGTCGATCGCGAAGCTGGTGGAGGCGGAGCGCGCGGCGGAGGCCGAGGAGGCCGCCGTCGCCGACGCCGAGGAGGCGGAGGAGCGCGAGGAGCCGGAAGACGAGGCCGGAAAGTCGGCCGACGACGAGCCCGGCGCCGCCGAGGAGCCGGGCGCCGTCGAGGACCCAATCCCCGCGCCGCCGGCCACGGCACCCGCGAAGCCCGCCCCGGCGAAGGTCGCCGCGGTGAAGCGCCCGCCCGTGGAACCGACGCCCGGCCGGCTGTCGCTCGCCGTGCTCGGATCGCCGATCGCGCACTCCCAGTCACCCGCTCTGCAGAAGGCCGCCTACGGTGTGCTCGGGCTCGACTGGTCCTACGAGCCGGTCGAGGTCACCGAGGAGTCGTTGGCGGGCTTCATCGACGGACTCGGCTCGGAGTGGCGCGGACTGTCGCTGACGATGCCGCTGAAGAAGGCCGTCCTCCCGCTGCTCACAGAGGTCGACCGGGTCGCGGAGCAGACCGGTGCCGCCAACACCGTCCTCTTCGACGGCGAAGCGGTACGCGGTTTCAACACCGACGTGGCCGGGATCGTCCGTGCGCTCGCGGGAGCGGGCGTGACGGAGGCCCGGTACGTGCACATCCTGGGCGGGGGAGCGACCGCGGCGTCCGCGCTGGTGGCCGCGGCGGAGCTCGGCGCCGAGCGAGCGGACGTGCACGTGCGCGACCTGACCCGCAGCGTCTGGCTCGAGCCTCTCGCCCACGACCTCGGCCTCATGGTCCGCCTCCGCTCGCTGCCTCAGGCGGACCGGTCGCTCGACGTCCCCGAAGTCGTCATCAGCACGCTCCCGGGCGGGGCGAGGGTCGACGCGATCTACACCGACTCGACCCGGCGCCGCGCGGTGCTGCTCGATGTCGCCTACGAGCCGTGGCCGAGCGACCTCGCGCGCAGCTGGGCGAAGGTCGGCGGCACCGTCGTGTCCGGGCTGTCGATGCTCGCCCACCAGGCGCTCCTGCAGGTGCGCATCTTCGTGTCGGGGGATCCGCTCGAGCCGCTGGCCGATGAGGAGGCCGTGCTCGCGGCCATGCTCGACGCGGTCGGAATCGACGCGGCCGGCGTCCCGTTCGACGCCTGAGCGACGTCACAGGGCGCGGACGGCTCCGGCCGCTGTGCCAGAATCGAAGCATGCTTCGTTGGCTCACGGCCGGGGAATCCCACGGCCCCGAACTCATCGCCGTCCTGGAGGGCCTCCCCGCCGGGGTCCCGGTCTCGCTCGACGCCATCCGCGCCGACCTGGCCCGCCGCAAGCTCGGCTACGGCCGAGGCGCGCGCATGAAGTTCGAGCAGGACGCGCTCGAGATCTCCGGCGGTGTCCGCCACGGGTCCAGTCTCGGCAGCCCGATCGCGCTGCGCATCGGCAACACCGAGTGGCCGAAGTGGGTCGACGTGATGAGCGCGGCGCCCGTCGAGCCCGAGAAGCTCGCGGGTGGCCGAGGCGCCGCCCTCACCCGGCCGCGCCCCGGCCACGCCGATCTCGTCGGCATGCAGAAGTACGGCTTCGACGAGGCGCGGCCCGTGCTGGAGCGCGCGAGCGCCCGCGAGACGGCCGCGCGCGTCGCACTCGGCGCCGTCGCCCGGTCCTTCCTGGCCGAGCTGGGGATCACGCTCGTCAGCCACACGCTCTCGATCGGACCGGTCCGCGTGCCGGAGGGCTCCGCGCTCCCGACTCCCGCCGATGTCGATGCGCTGGACGCCGACCCGCTGCGTTGCTTCGACCCCGCCACCTCCGAGCGGATGGTCGCCGAGGTCGACGCCGCGCACAAGGACGGCGACACGCTCGGAGGCGTCGTCGAGGTGCTCGCCTACGGCGTCCCACCGGGCCTCGGTTCGCACGTCCACTGGGACCGTCGCCTCGACGGGCAGCTGGCGGCCGCACTCATGGGCATCCAGGCGATCAAGGGCGTGGAGGTCGGCGATGGCTTCCTCACCACGACGCGCCGGGGATCGGAGGCGCATGACGAGCTGGTCGCCCAGGACGGCGCCATCGCTCGGACCAGCGACAAGGCGGGCGGCACGGAGGGCGGTATGAGCACCGGTACCATCCTGCGCGTTCGCGCGGGCATGAAGCCGATCGCGACCGTCCCGCACGCTCTGCGCACCGTCGACATCGCAACCAGCGAGGAGGCCGCAGCGCACCACCAGCGGTCCGACGTCTGCGCCGTCCCCGCCGCCGGCGTGGTGGCGGAGGCGATGGTCGCCCTCGTGCTCGCGAACTCGGTCCTGGAGAAGTTCGGAGGAGACTCCCTCCCGGAGACCGCTCGGAATCTGCGCGGGTACCTGGACGCCATTCCCCAGAACCTGGCGACCGAGCGCGTCGGCGCGCCCTCGGCCTGAGTGCCGTGACGGTCGTCCTGATCGGCCCGCCGGCGGCGGGGAAGACCCGGCTGGGCAAGCGCCTGGCCAAGAGGCTCGGCCTCGCCTTCGTCGACACCGACGCGCGCGTGGTCGCCGAGCACGGCGCCATCTCCGAGATCTTCGCCGATCACGGCGAATCCCATTTCCGCGCCCTCGAGCGTGCTGCCGTCGTCTCCGCACTCGCCGAAGGCGGCGTCGTCTCTCTGGGTGGCGGCGCCGTGCTCGACCTCGAGACGCGCGCCGATCTCGCGGGGCGCCGCGTGGTGCTGCTCACCGTCCAGCCCGAGGCGATCGCGCAACGGATCACCGGAGGCAAGCGACCGCTCATCACCGACATCGAGTCGTGGAAGCGCCTCGTCGCCGAGCGCGCCGAACTGTACGCATCGCTCGCGGACTACACCGCGGACACCTCGTCCCGCCCGATCGACACCATCGTGGAAGAGATCGCCGAGTGGGTCGAGCAGGAGGAAGGACACCGATGACCGACGCCGAAGCCCCCACCGAGATCCTCGTCGCGGGGGTGGACCAGTACCCCGTGGTGGTCGGCCGTGGTCTGCGCTTCGATCTGGCCGACCACCTCGGGTCCTCCGTCAACAAGGTGCTGCTCGTGCACCCGCCGACGCTGGGCGCTGCCGCCGCGGAGCTGCGCGAGTCGTTGCTCGGCCGGTACGAAGTGCTCCTCGCGGAGGTGCCCGACGCCGAGGCCGCCAAGCGCGTCGAGGTCGCCTCGTTCCTCTGGCAGATCATGGGCCAGGCCGACTTCACGCGCTCGGACGCGGTGGTGGGCTTCGGCGGCGGCGCGGTCACCGACCTCGCCGGCTTCGCCGCGGCGACCTGGCTGCGCGGCGTGAAGCTCGTGCAGGTGCCGACGACGCTGCTCGGAATGGTGGATGCGGCGGTCGGCGGCAAGACCGGCATCAACACCGCGGAGGGCAAGAACCTGGTCGGCGCGTTCTATGCGCCCGCGGCCGTCGTGTGCGACCTCGACACGCTCACCTCGCTCGGGCGCAACGAGATCCTCGCGGGCTTCGGGGAGGTCGTGAAGTACGGCTTCATCGCCGAGCCGGAGATCCTGGACATCATCGAGCGCGATGTCGACGTGGCCACGGATCCGCGGTCGCCGGAGTTCCGCCGGCTGGTCGAGCTGTCGATCGGCATCAAGGCACGGGTGGTGGGGGAGGACTTCACCGAGCAGGGGCTGCGCGAGATCCTCAACTACGGCCACACGCTCGGGCACGCGATCGAGCACGCCGAGCGCTACCAGTGGCGTCATGGCGCCGCGGTCGCCGTCGGCATGGTCTACGCAGCGGAACTCGGACGCCTGAGCGGGCGCCTCTCCGACGAGGCGGTGGACCGCCACCGCCGCATCCTCGAGTCCCTCACGCTGCCGACGACCTACCCGCTCGGCCGGTGGCAGACCCTGCTCGCCACCATGCAGCGCGACAAGAAGGCGCGCGGGAGCCTGCTCCGCTTCATCGTGCTCGACGACATCGGGCGCCCGACGGTGCTCGCGGGCCCCGACCAGAGCCTGCTGTTCGCGGCCTACCAGGAGATCGCCTCCTGATGACGGCGCGCGTCCGTCCGTCGACCGCCGCCGAGCCCCGGTAGGGTGAGCGGCATGAGCAGCGTCCTCGTCCTGAACGGCCCCAATCTCGGCCGCCTCGGCACCCGCGAGCCCGACGTCTACGGGTCCGGCACCCTCGACGACCTGGCGCGCCTGCTGCGCGACGACGCGCCGGAGACGACGATCGACCTCCGCCAGACAGACGCGGAGGGCGACCTGCTCGGCTGGCTGCACGAGGCGGCGGACACGGGCGCACCGGTCATCCTGAACGCCGGGGCCTGGACCCACTACTCGTTCGCCCTGCGCGACGCGGTGTCGCTGGTGACAAAGGCGGGCGGCACCGTGGTCGAGGTGCATCTGTCGAACCCGCACGCGCGCGAGGAGTTCCGCCACACGAGTGTGATCTCGGCCGTCGCGACCGGCGTGATCGCCGGATTCGGCTTCGAGTCGTACCGCCTCGCGCTGGCGTACATTCGCCGAAACGCCCTCTGACGTCTAGAATCTTCTGCGGGCCGCCGCATCGCGCGCGGCGATGTGGACCGCTGACGCCCGCGGATCCCACCCGGAACTCTTTCGCAAACTGAATGGATCTCGCGCATGGCATCGACCGCTGACATCAAGAACGGCATCGTCCTCAACATCGACGGACAGCTCTGGAGCGTGATCGAGTTCCAGCACGTGAAGCCGGGCAAGGGTGGCGCGTTCGTCCGCACGAAGCTCAAGAACGTCACGACCGGCAAGACGGTCGACCGCACGTACAACGCCGGCGCCAAGATCGACATCACCAACGTCGACCGCCGCGACTACCAGTACCTGTACCAGGACGGCGCCGACTTCGTCTTCATGGACACCAGCGACTACGACCAGATCACCATTCCGGGCCCGATCGTCGGCGACGCCGCCAACTTCATGCTCGAGAACCAGAACGTGACCGTGGCGCTGCACGAGGGATCGCCGCTCTACGTCGAGCTGCCCGCCTCCGTCGTCCTCGAGATCACCTACACCGAGCCCGGCCTGCAGGGCGACCGTTCGACGGGCGGCACCAAGCCCGCCACCGTCGAGACCGGCTACCAGATCCAGGTCCCGCTCTTCCTCGAGACCGGAACCAAGGTCAAGGTCGACACCCGCACGGGCGACTACCTCGGCCGCGTCAACGACTAGTGAGCGCCCGGACCAAGGCACGCAAGCGCGCCCTCGACCTGCTCTACAGCGCCGACCTGCGTCAGACGCCGCTCCGCCAGGCCCTCGCCACGGAGGCGGAGCGCGCCGCGAACGAGCCCGCCCGTGAGGCCTCCTGGCTGTACGCGCGCGAGATCGTGGACGGCGTCGTCGACCACCAGGACGAGATCGACGAGCAGATCGAGACGTACGCGCAGGGCTGGACCCTCGCCCGCATGCCCGCCGTCGACCGCGCCATCCTCCGAATCGGCGTGTGGGAGCTGCTCTTCAACGACACGATCCCGGAGGGCGTCGCGATCTCGGAGGCGGTGGAGGCCGCCACCGTGCTCTCGACCGACGACTCCGCCGGGTTCGTGAACGGGCTGCTCGCCAAGATCGCCCAGAGCAACAAGACCGCCTAGGCACCGCTCAGATCCACCAACCGAAGGGACGACGTGAAGCGCACCCGCCGCATCCTCGCCGCCACCGTTGTCGCCGCAGCCCTCGCGCTCGGCGCTTCGGCCTGCTCGATGTTCGCCGACACCTCGGCGCCGGTCGCGACGGACACGCCGCCGACGGGCGTCGACGGCGCCGTCAATTTCGACGGGCGCTACATCTCGGCCGGCACCGGATCGAAGAAGGTCGACATCTGGTTCGACGCGATGTGCCCGGTGTGCGGTGCGTTCGAGAAGGCCAACGGCGACACGCTCGACGCGGCCGTCAAGGACGGTTCGATCACGCTGCGGCTGCACCCGCTGACATTCCTCGACCGCCTGTCGAACGGCACCGGGTACTCGACGCGCGCGGCCGCGGCGCTGACCTGCGTCGGTGTCCACGACCCGTCGCATGTGCTCGAGTACTATCAGGCGCTCTTCACCGACCAGCCGGAGGAGAACTCCGACGGCCTGACCGACAAGGAGCTCGCCAAGCGGGCGACGGATCTCGGCATCGCGGACATCTCCGGCTGTCTCGATCGCAGTGGCCCATACCAGGCGTGGGCGCAGGCCAACACCGCGCATTCGCAGACCGGGCCGATCGAGGTGGACGGGAAGAAGGTGCTCGACAAGATCGAGGGGACCCCGACGGTCCTCGTCGATGGGAAGCAGTTCACCGGCAGCATCAGCGACACCGACGCGTTCCGCACCTTCCTGAACGACAAGTGACCAGGGCCGGGCTGCTATGCTCGGCTCTCGACAGACATCCTTTAAGAGCCGTCCTGTGAGGCGGGGAAGGAGGTCGGCATGACAGCGCGCACCGTGCTGCAGCAGGCTGACATCGCCCGGGCACTGACCCGGATCTCCCACGAGATCCTCGAGTCGAACCGGGGAACGAACGACCTGGTGATCCTGGGCATCCCGACGCGCGGCGTCGAGCTGGCCCGGCGGATCGCCGAGACCATCCAGCGCATCGAGCCGCAGTCCGTGGCGTCGCCCGCCGACATCGTCGGCGCCCTCGACGTGACGATGTACCGCGACGACCTCGCCCGCAACCCGATCCGCACGCCGCAGCCCACGTCGCTGCCCGGCCCAATCGACGGCAAGACCGTCGTTCTCGTGGACGACGTGTTGTTCTCGGGGCGCACGATCCGCGCCGCGCTCGACGCGCTCAATGACCTCGGACGGCCACGCGCCGTGCGGCTCGCCGTGCTCGTCGACCGGGGCCACCGCGAGTTGCCGATCCGCGCGGACTACGTCGGCAAGAACCTCCCGTCCGCCTCCTCGGAGCGCATCTTCGTGCGTCTGTCGGGGGTCGACGGCGAGGAGTCGGTGACCATCGAGTCGCCGGACGCCGATGCCGGCGCGGGTGCGGAGGCCGGCGCATGAGGCACCTGCTGTCGACCAAGACCCTCCCTCGCGAGGATGCCATCCGGCTGCTCGATGTGGCCGAGGACATGGCGGACGTCCAGGAGCGGGAGGTCAAGAAGCTCCCGACCCTCCGCGGCAAGACCGTGGTCAACCTCTTCTTCGAGGACTCCACCCGCACGCGCATCTCGTTCGAGGCGGCGGCGAAACGTCTCTCCGCGGACGTCATCAACTTCTCCGCGAAGGGCTCCAGCGTCTCCAAGGGCGAGAGCCTGAAGGACACCGCGCAGACCCTCGCGGCGATGGGCGCGGACGCGGTGGTGGTGCGACACGGCTCGTCGGGCGCGCCGCAGACCCTCGCGACCAGCGGCTGGATCGACGCGGGGATCGTGAACGCCGGGGACGGCACCCACGAGCACCCGACGCAGGCGCTGCTGGACGCGTTCACGATGCGCAGGAGGCTGCACGGCGCGGCGTCGCGCGGGCGCGACCTCGACGGCGTGACCGTGACGATCGTCGGCGACATCCTGCACTCGCGCGTCGCGCGGTCCAACGTCTGGCTGCTGCGCACGCTCGGAGCCCAGGTGACCTTGATCGCGCCGCCGACCCTGCTGCCCGTCGACGTGTCCGGCTGGCCGGCCGCGATCGGATACGACCTGGACGCCGCGATCGATGCGGATCCGGACGTCGTGATGATGCTGCGCATCCAGGGCGAGCGCATGAACGCGGCGTTCTTCCCCAACCCGCGCGAGTACACGCGGCGCTGGGGGCTGGACGATGAGCGGCTCGGGCGGCTCGGCACCGATAGCATTGTGATGCACCCGGGCCCGATGAACCGCGGGCTGGAGATCTCCGCCGCAGCGGCGGACTCGCCCCGCTCCACGGTACGGGAGCAGGTGGCGAACGGCGTGTCCGTTCGGATGGCGGCTCTCTACCTCCTGCTGTCCGGTGGCGAGCGTGAGGCATAAGACGACGATGGACGAGAAACTGGCCGAGAAGTATGTGATCGCGGGCGCGACGCTCGCCGACGGCACGCGTGCCGACCTCCTGATCGACCACGGCCGCATCGCGGAGGTGGGCTCCGGGCTCTCCGCCGCGGGGGCGTCGCGGATCGACGCCGACGGGCTCCTGGCGCTGCCGGGCCTCGTGGATCTGCACACCCACCTGCGCGAGCCGGGCTACGAGCAGAGCGAGACGGTGCTGACCGGCACGCGTGCCGCGGCCGCGGGAGGCTTCACGGCGGTGTTCGCGATGGCGAACACGTCGCCCGTCGCCGACACCGCCGGCGTCGTGGAGCAGGTGCTGAGCCTCGGAGAGGCCGCCGGCTACGTCACGGTCCGCCCGATCGGCGCGGTGACCGTCGGCCTGGAGGGGGAGCGTCTCGCCGAGCTCGGCGCGATGGCCGACTCGCGCGCCCGGGTCCGTGTCTTCTCCGACGACGGCAAGTGCGTCTCCGACCCGCTCCTGATGCGGCGTGCGCTGGAGTACGTCAAGGCGTTCGACGGCGTGATCGCGCAGCACGCGCAGGAGCCCCGGCTCACCGTGGGCGCGCAGATGAACGAGGGCGCCCTGTCCGGCGAGCTCGGGCTGGCGGGCTGGCCCGCCGTCGCCGAGGAGTCGATCATCGCCCGCGACGTGCTCCTGGCCGAGCACGTCGGCTCGCGACTGCACGTGTGCCACGTCTCGACCGCGGGGTCCGTCGACGTGATCCGCTGGGCGAAGGCGCGCGGCATCGAGGTCACGGCCGAGGTCACGCCGCACCACCTCCTGCTGACCGAGGAGCTCGCGTCGGGCTATGACGCGCGCTACAAGGTCAACCCGCCGCTGCGTCGCGCCGAGGACGTGGAGGCGCTCCGCGCGGGCCTCGCGGACGGCACCATCGACATCGTCGCCACCGACCACGCGCCGCACCCCGTCGAGTCGAAGGACTGCGAGTGGGACGCCGCCGCGTTCGGCATGGTCGGCCTGGAGTCCGCGCTCTCGGTCGTCCACGCCTCGGTGGTCGACAACGGACTCCTCGGCTGGGCGGACGTCGCCCGGGTGCTCTCGAGCGCCCCGGCGCGCATCGGCCGGCTCGCGGGGCACGGCACCCCGATCGAGGCCGGCGCCCCCGCCGAGCTGTTCCTCTACGACCCGGCCGCGTCGCGCTCGTTCGCGACCGGCGACCTCGCAGGCAAGGGCGTCAACTCGCCGTACCTGTCGATGACCCTCCCCGGCCGCGTCGTCGCGACGTTCCACCGGGGCTATGCGACCGTGCTCGACGGCACCGTCGTCGATCTGGAGGCCACCCGTGGATAAGCTCCTCCCCACCGTGGGCGTCGCGGTCGTCCTGGTCGTCGTCCTGCTGCTCGCGCTCTGGGGCTGGCGACGACGGGTGCGGCGCGACGCGTCTGCGGGCGGCGGCCATCCGGTCCCCGCCCAGCTCGGTGCGCCGACCGCCGCGGCCGATGTGCTCTACGTCGCGACCACCAAGGCGGGGGAGCAGCTCGAGCGGCTCGCCCTCCCGGGTCTGGCCTACCGCGGGAAGGGGACCCTGAGCGTCTCGCCCGAGGGGGTCGCGATCCGGGTCGCGGGCGAGCAGCCCGTCTTCGTGCCGGCCTCGACGCTCACCGGCGTCGGCGCGGCTACCTTCACCATCGACCGGGTGGTGGAGCGGGACGGCCTGCTCCGGTTCGGATGGATGACCAGCGGCGGGATCCCCGCCGACAGCTACTTCCGGGTCGTCGACCCGGCCGGCCGCGACACGGTGACAGCGGCCATCGAAGACATCCTCCCCGGCGCGACGCCGACGGGGAGCACGACGGGCGGAAACGGCCCGGAAGATCAGGAGGTGTGACGTGACTGCAGGTGACGTGACAGCCGGACGGGCAGTGCTCGTCCTCGAAGACGGGAAGCGCTATGTGGGCCGGGCCTACGGCGCCACCGGGCGGACGCTCGGCGAAGCGGTGTTCTCGACCGGCATGACCGGATACCAGGAGACGCTGACCGACCCGTCCTACGCCGGGCAGATCGTCCTCATGACGGCCCCGCACATCGGAAACACCGGCACCAACGACGAGGACATGGAGTCGCGGCAGATCTGGGTCGCCGGCTACGTGGTCCGCGAGCCCAGCCGCATCGTGTCGAACTTCCGCGCGCAGCGGAGCCTCGACGACGACCTGGTGGCCCAGGGCGTGGTGGGCATCAGCGGGATCGACACCCGTGCCGTCACCCGACACATCCGCTCGGCGGGCGCCATGCGCGCGGGCGTCTTCTCCGGCGAGGACTTCGACCTCTCCGACGGGGAGCAGCTCGACCTGGTCCGTAGCGGCGCGGCGATGAGCGGCCGCAACCTGTCCGCCGAGGTCTCGACCGTGGAGCCGTACACACTCCCCGCCGTCGGCGAGAAGGTCGGCTCGGTCGCGGTGCTCGATCTCGGCGTCAAGAAGTCCACGCTGGAGAACCTGGCCGGCCGGGGGCTGGACGTGCACGTGCTCCCGCAGCAGGTGTCCGCGCAGGATGTGCTCGACCTCGGCGTCTCCGCCCTGTTCTTCTCGAACGGACCGGGCGACCCGCAGGCCTCCGACCGCCACGTGGCGCTCCTCCAGGACACGCTGCGGGCCGGGCTGCCGTACTTCGGCATCTGCTTCGGCAACCAGCTGCTCGGGCGGGCGCTCGGACTCTCAACCTACAAGCTCCCGTTCGGTCACCGCGGCATCAACCAGCCGGTGCTCGACAAGCGCACCGGACGGGTCGAGATCACGGCTCAGAACCACGGCTTCGCCGTGCAGGCGCCCCTCGACGCGACGTTCGACTCGCCGGCCGGCTTCGGTCGTGTCGAGGTGAGTCACTTCAGCCTGAACGACAACGTCGTCGAGGGCCTCAACTGCCTCGACCTGCAGGCCTTCAGCGTGCAGTACCACCCGGAGGCGGCGGCAGGACCGCACGACGCCAACTACCTCTTCGACCGCTTCCTCAGCATGATCACCGGTCGCGAGACCGCCGACGCTGAGCCCACCAAGGAGGCCGGCGCCTGATGCCCAAGCGCACCGACATCTCATCCGTCCTGGTCATCGGATCCGGTCCGATCGTCATCGGCCAGGCCTGCGAGTTCGACTACTCCGGCACCCAGGCGTGCCGCGTGCTCAAGCAGGAGGGCGTGCGCGTCATCCTGGTGAACTCGAACCCGGCCACCATCATGACGGACCCGGACTTCGCCGACGCCACCTATGTGGAGCCGATCACCTGGCAGGTCATCGAGACCATCATCGCCAAGGAGAAGCCGGACGCCATCCTGCCGACCCTCGGCGGCCAGACCGCGCTCAACGCGGCCATGCAGCTGCACGAGCACGGGATCCTCGAGAAGTACGGCGTCGAGCTCATCGGCGCGAAGTTCGAGGCGATCCAGAAGGGCGAGGACCGCCAGATCTTCAAGGAGCTGGTCATCGAGGCCGGCGCCGAGGTCGCGCGCTCCCACATCGCGCACACCGTCGAGGAGGCCCTCGAGTTCGCCGAGGACCTCGGCTACCCGCTCGTCGTCCGCCCGTCGTTCACCATGGGCGGCCTCGGCTCCGGCTTCGCCTACACGCCGGAGGAACTGCGCCGCATCGTCGGCGACGGGATCCACCAGAGCCCGACCAGCGAGGTGCTCCTCGAGGAATCCATCCTCGGCTGGAAGGAGTACGAGCTCGAGCTCATGCGCGACACGTCCGACAACACCGTCGTCGTCTGCTCCATCGAGAACGTCGACCCGGTCGGCGTCCACACGGGCGACTCGATCACGGTCGCGCCGGCGCTCACCTTGACCGACCGCGAGTACCAGAAGCTGCGCGACATCGGCATCGACATCATCCGCGCGGTCGGCGTCGACACCGGCGGCTGCAACATCCAGTTCGCCGTCAACCCCGAGAACGGGCGCATCATCGTCATCGAGATGAACCCGCGCGTCTCCCGCTCGTCGGCGCTCGCGTCGAAGGCGACCGGCTTCCCGATCGCGAAGATCGCCGCCAAGCTGGCCATCGGCTACCGCCTCGACGAGATCCCGAACGACATCACCCGCGTCACCCCGGCGAGCTTCGAGCCGACGCTCGACTACGTCGTCGTCAAGGTCCCGCGCTTCGCGTTCGAGAAATTCCCGGCCGCCGACCCGACGCTCACGACGACCATGAAGTCGGTCGGCGAGGCGATGGCCATCGGCCGCAGCTTCTCGTCGGCACTGCAGAAGGCACTCCGCTCGCTCGAGAAGCGCGGCTCGTCCTTCCACTGGGGTCCGCAGACGCGCACCGTCGAGGAGCTCCTCGAGTCCATCCGCACGCCCACGGACGGCCGGATCGTCGACGTGCAGCAGGCCCTGCGCCTCGGCGCGACGCCGGAGCAGGTCTTCGAGTCCACCAAGATCGACCCGTGGTTCATCGACCAGATCGTGCTCGTCAACGAGGTCGCGGAGCAGATCCGCGACGCCGACACCCTCGACACCGACACGCTGCGCTACGCCAAGGACCACGGCTTCTCGGACGCACAGATCGGCGAGCTCCGCGGCTTCGGCGAAGCCGATGTGCGGGAGGTGCGGCACATCCTGGGCGTGCGCCCGGTCTATAAGACGGTCGACACCTGCGCGGGCGAGTTCCCGGCACTGACCCCGTACCACTACTCCAGCTACGACCTGGAGACCGAGGTCGCCCCGAGCGACAAGCGCAAGGTCGTCATCCTGGGCTCCGGCCCGAACCGAATCGGACAGGGCGTCGAGTTCGACTACTCCTGTGTGCACGCGTCGTTCGCGCTGCACGACGCCGGGTTCGAGACGATCATGATCAACTGCAACCCCGAGACGGTCTCGACCGACTACGACACCAGCGACCGCCTCTACTTCGAGCCGCTCACGCTGGAGGACGTGCTCGAGGTCATCCACGCCGAGTCGCAGTCCGGCGAGCTCGTCGGCGTCGTCGTGCAGCTCGGCGGGCAGACGGCCCTGGGCCTCGCCAAGGGGCTGGAGGCCGCGGGCGTCCCCATCCTGGGCACGACCCCGGAGGCGATCGACCTGGCGGAGGAGCGCGGCCTGTTCGCCGAGATCCTCGAGAACGCGGGTCTCCTGGCGCCGCGCAACGGCACCGCCGTCGACTTCCCGAGCGCCGCGCACGCGGCGGAGACGATCGGCTACCCGGTGCTCGTGCGCCCGAGCTTCGTGCTCGGCGGGCGCGGCATGGAGATCGTCTACGACACCCCGTCCCTCGCCGACTACTTCGAGCGCGTCGCGGGCCAGGGCATCGTCGGCCCGGCGCACCCGCTCCTGGTGGACCGGTTCCTCGACGACGCCATCGAGATCGACGTCGATGCCCTCTTCGACGGCGAGCAGCTCTACATCGGCGGGGTCATGGAGCACATCGAGGAGGCCGGGGTCCACTCCGGCGACTCGAGCTGCACCCTCCCGCCGATCACGCTCGGACGGCGCGAGATCGACCGGGTGCGCGAGGCGACGCGCAAGATCGCCGAGGGCATCGGCGTCCGCGGGCTGCTGAACGTGCAGTTCGCGATCGGAGCCGGCGTCCTCTACGTGCTGGAGGCCAACCCGCGTGCGTCGCGCACGGTCCCGTTCGTCTCGAAGGCGCTCGGCATCCCACTGGCGAAGGCCGCCTCCCGCATCATGGTGGGCGAGACGGTCGCCGGCCTGATCGAGGAGGGCCTGCTCCCGAAGGCCGACGGATCGGTCATCCCGATGGACTCGCCGGTGGCGGTCAAGGAGGCGGTTCTCCCGTTCAAGCGGTTCCGCACCCGCGACGGCAAGATCGTGGACTCCGTGCTCGGCCCGGAGATGCGCTCGACCGGAGAGGTCATGGGCATCGACAAGGACTTCCCGACGGCGTTCGCGAAGAGCCAGTCCGCTGCCTACGGCGGCATGCCGCTGACCGGCACGGTCTTCGTCTCGGTCTCCGACCGCGACAAGCGCGCGATCGTGCTGCCGGTGCTGCGTCTGCGGCAGCTGGGCTACGAGATCCTGGCGACGGAGGGCACCGCCGAGGTGCTGAACCGTAACGGCATCGAGGCGCGTGTGGTGCGCAAGTACAGCGAATCGCCGGACGACTCCATCGTGGACCTCATCACCCGCAACGCGGTGGACGTGGTGATCAACACCCCGAGCGGCGGCACCACGCGCGCCGACGGATACGAGATCCGCGCCGCCGCGGTGGCCGGGGACAAGCCCCTCTTCACGACCATCGCCGAGCTGAGTGCGGCCGTCGCCTCGCTCGACGCGGTGCGCGAGGGCTTCGACGTCACGTCGCTCCAGGAGTACGCGCTGCAGCGGGCCGCGCGCGCATGACGGCAGTCGGCACGGCGTTCGGCGACCGTCTCGCGGAGGCGTTCGCCGAACGCGGCCGGCTGTGCGTCGGCATCGACCCTCACGAGCATCTGCTGGCGGAGTGGGGCCTGCCCGTTTCGGCGGCGGGGGCCCGGGAGTTCGGCCTGCGCGCCGTCGCGGCGGCGGCTGGCCGGGCCGGCCTGGTCAAGCCGCAGGTGGCGTTCTTCGAGCGCTACGGCTCCGCGGGATACGCCGCACTGGAGGAGGTGATCGGAGCGGCGCGTGCCGCGGGTCTTCTGGTGATCGCCGACGCCAAGCGCGGCGACATCGGGACGAGCGTGACAGCCTACGCCGAGTCGTGGCTGACGCCGGGCGCGCCGCTCGAAGCGGATGCGCTGACCGTGTCGGCGTTCCAGGGCGTCGGCTCGATCGCCGAGCCGATGCGCCTCGCCGAGGAGCACGGCAAGGGCCTGTTCGTGCTCGCCGCGACCTCCAATCCGGAGGCCGCCGCGATCCAGCAGGCCGTCGTCGCGTCCGGTCCCCATGCCGGAGCCACCGTCGCCCGTGCGATCATCGAAGGCGTGCACGCGTTCAACCTCGAGCAGACCCCGCATCCGTTCGGCACCGTCGGCCTGGTGCTCGGCGCGACCGTCGACCTGACGGCCTACGGCATCGACACCCGCGGTCCGGTGTTCTCGCCGGCCTTCCCCGTGCTCGCTCCCGGCTTCGGCCACCAGGGCGCGCGCGTCGAGGACGCGCCGCACCTGTTCGGAAGCCTCGCGCCGGGCGTGATCGTGAGCGAGTCCCGCGGCCTGCTCGGTGCCGGCCGCGACGGCCTCGCGGACGCGATCGCGCGCCGCGCCGAGGAGGTGCGCGCCAGCCATGGCTGAGCCCGTCTCCCGCCGCCCCGCCCCGCCGGAGGTCGACCGTCGCGCCGCCTCCCGGGCCGCTGTCGCGGCGCGCCGGGCTCGTGCCGCCGTGAAGAAGTCCATCGCCTCCCGCGACGTGTCGCCGCTCACCGTGCTCGACCACGCCACCGCCCAGCCGGACGGCGTGGAGGGGCGGTTGCGCGTCACCGAGTTCCTGCTGAGCATCCCCGCGATCGGGACCACCAAGATGCAGGAAGCGCTGACGACGCTGGGCATCTCGCCCGCGAAGCGGCTGGGCGGCCTGGGCCGCCACCAGCGGCTGCGCCTGCGCGACTTCCTCATCGACCGGGAGAACAAGGCCGGCCGCCAGCGCAATCAGCTCGTCGTGCTCGCCGGGCCGACGGCCGTCGGCAAGGGCACGGTCTCGACGTACATCCGTGAGAACTACCCGGACGTGCTGCTCTCGGTCTCGGCGACCACGCGCGCGCCGCGCCCGGGCGAGGTCGACGGTGTCAACTATTACTTCGTGGACGACGCCGAGTTCGACCGCATGATCGCGGAGGGCGAGCTGCTCGAGCACGCGACCGTGCACAACGCGTACCGCTACGGCACGCCGCGCGCGCCGATCGAGAAGGCGCTCGACGCGGGGCGCAGCGTTCTGCTCGAGATCGACCTGCAGGGTGCGCGCAGCGTGCGGGAGAGCATGCCGGAGGCCCGGCTCATCTTCCTGCTGCCGCCGACGTGGGAGGAACTGGTCCGCCGCCTCATCGGCCGCGGCACCGAGGACTCCGCCGAGCAGGCCCGCCGGCTGGAGACCGCGAAGGTCGAGTTGGCGGCCCAGGACGAGTTCGATCACCGCGTCGTGAACCACGACGTCGCCGAGGCCGCCCGCGAGGTCGTAGACTTGATGAAGGTCCGCGCGGCGCCGTCGCGTCCGTAGACCGCTCTCGTCGCGCCGGAACCGGCGCCGGTCGCCGCACGTCGACCGCCCAGAACGACCAGGGCCGACCACGGCCTTCCACAGAAATCAGCTGAAGGAGTCCCTCCGCATGGCAACCAGCAACAACGGCATCATCGACCCGCCCATCGACGACCTGCTCGCCAAGGTCGAGTCGAAGTACGCCCTGGTGATCTTCGCCTCCAAGCGTGCGCGCCAGATCAACGACTACTACGCGGACCTGCACGAGGGCAGCCTGTTCGACAACGTCGGCCCGCTGGTCGACTCGTCCGTCGACGACAAGCCGCTTTCCGTGGCGATGCACGAGATCAACGAGGACAAGCTCGTCCTGAAGCCGATCGTCGAATAGAGCCGATCGCCGGATCGGGCACCGCCGGGCACGCCCGGCTGCAGCAGTACTCTGCCGTTGAGGGGGTGGCGCCGTGAGCGCACGTTTGACCATCGTCGTCGGAGTGACCGGCGGCATCGCCGCGTACAAGGCGGTGGGGGTCATCCGCGCGCTCGTGCTGGACGGGCACTCCGTCCACGTCGTGGCGACGGAGGCCGCGTTGCGCTTCGTCGGGCGCCCGACGCTGGAGGCCATCAGCCGCAACCCGGTCGCGACCGACCTCTACGAGGGCGTCGCGGAGGTCAGGCACGTCGCCATCGGCCAGTCGGCCGACCTGATCGTGATCGCGCCCGCGACGGCCAACACGATCGCCAAGCTGGCCGCGGGCATCGCCGACGACCTGCTCGGCAACACGGTCCTCGCCTCGACGGCCCCGCTCGTCATCGCCCCGGCGATGCACACCGAGATGTGGCGCAACGCCGCGACGGTGGCCAACGTCGCGACCCTGCGCGGTCGGGGCGTCACGATCGTCGGGCCGGCGAGCGGGCAGCTCACCGGGGCCGACTCCGGCCCGGGGCGCATGGAGGAGCCGGAGGTCATCGCGAGGGCCGCGCTCCGCGCCGCCGGTGTGTCGCCGCGCCCGGTCGCCGCCGCGGCTCCCGAGCCCGCCGCCGACGTGGTCGTCCTCTCGGAGCGCCGTCGAGCGAACGAGGCGGCGCGCCTCCCGCGTGGCGGGGTCGACCTCGCCGGCCGGCGCGTCGTCGTCACCGCCGGCGGCACTCGCGAGCCCCTCGACCCGGTGCGCTTCCTCGGCAACCGGTCGAGCGGCCGCCAGGGCGTCGCGCTCGCGAGCGCCGCGTTGGCGCGCGGCGCCGAGGTCGTGCTGATCGCCGCCCACCTGGAGGTCGAGCCGCCCGAGGGCGTCGAGCTGGTCGAGGTGCAGACGGCGCTCGAGCTGCGCGAGGCGGTGACGGAGGCCGCACGGTCCGCCGACATCGTCGTGATGACGGCGGCGGTCGCCGACTACCGGCCGGCGCAGACCCGCGACGCCAAGATCAAGAAGTCCGAGGCGGGGGAGACCCTCACCCTCGAGCTCGTCGCCAATCCCGACATCCTCGCCGGCCTCGCGACCGGCAAGCGCGACGGGCAGGTGCTCGTCGGCTTCGCCGCGGAGACCGAGCCCGACCCGTCCGCCCTCATCGAGCTCGGCCGCAGCAAGCTCGCGGCGAAGGGCTGCGACTTCCTGGTGCTCAACCAGGTCGGCTGGTCGCAGGGCTTCGCAACGGAGAGCAATGAGGTCGTGGTCCTGCGAAAGGGCGGCGATATAGTGATGGAGGCCTCGGGCACCAAGCTGTCGGTGGCCGACCGTATCCTCGACGTCATCGCCTGACGGCGGCGCCGCACCTCTCGTTCGACCCAAGGAGAACAATGGCAGATCTGCGCCTCTTCACGTCCGAGTCGGTCACCGAGGGACACCCGGACAAGATCTGCGACCAGATCTCCGACAGCATCCTCGACGCACTGCTGGCCGTCGACCCGCACAGCCGCGTCGCGGTCGAGACGCTGGTCACGACGGGCCTCGTGCATGTCGCGGGCGAGGTCTCCACGCGCGGTTACGTCGAGATCCCGGCGCTCGTCCGGGAGAAGCTCGTCGAGATCGGCTACGACTCGTCTGACGTGAGCTTCGACGGCACCCAGTGCGGCGTCTCGGTCTCGATCGGTGCGCAGTCGCCCGACATCGCGCAGGGCGTCGACAACGCGCTCGAGACGCGCGCGGAGCAGAGCGGCGACGATCTCGACCGGCAGGGCGCGGGCGATCAGGGCATCATGTTCGGGTACGCCACGACCGAGACCCCGCAGTACATGCCGTTGCCGATCTGGCTGGCGCACCGCCTCTCGGAGCGCCTCGCCGAGGTCCGCAAGGACGGCACGCTCGACTACCTGCGCCCGGACGGGAAGACCCAGGTCACGGTGGGCTACGAGGGCATCGTCCCGAAGTCGGTGCAGACCGTGGTCCTCTCGACCCAGCATGCGCCGACGGTGACGAACGAGCAGCTGCAGGCCGAGGTCGTCGAGGAGGTCATCGCCCCCGTGCTGCACGGGGCCGGGCTCGAGACGTCCCACATCCGCACGCTCATCAACCCGACCGGCCGGTTCGAGATCGGCGGCCCGAAGGGCGACGCCGGCCTGACCGGACGCAAGATCATCGTCGACACCTACGGCGGCGCGAGCCGTCACGGCGGCGGCGCGTTCTCGGGCAAGGACCCGTCGAAGGTGGATCGCTCGGCCGCCTACGCGATGCGCTGGGTCGCGAAGAACGCGGTCGCGGCGGGTCTCGCCGAGCGCCTCGAGCTGCAGGTCGCCTACGCGATCGGCAAGGCGGCGCCCGTCGGGCTGTACGTCGAGACCTTCGGCACCGGCACGCTTCCCGACGAGCGCATCATCGCCGCCATCCGTGACGTCTTCGACCTGCGTCCCGCTGCCATCATCCGCGACCTCGACCTCCTGCGGCCGATCTACGCGCGCACCGCCACGTACGGCCACTTCGGCCGCGAGCTCCCCGACTTCACCTGGGAGCGGCTCGACCGCGTCGACGACCTGCGGTCGGCCGCGGGGCTCTAGGAGTGGCGGCGGCCGCCCGGGTCGCCCGCGTCGTCCTCGACTCGCCGCTCCCACAGCTCGATCACCTCTTCGACTACGCGGTCCCCGACGAGCTCGCCGAACAGGCGGTGCCGGGTGTGCGCGTGCGGGTGCCGCTGCGCACGGCCGGCCGGATCGCCGACGGCTACCTGGTGGAACTCGCCGACGCGGGCGAGGGCTTCGACGGGTCCCTGAGCCCGCTGGAGGAGGTCGTCTCGCCCGTTCCCGTGCTCACCGCGGGCGTGTGGACGCTCGCGCGCAAGCTGGCCGACCGCAGCGCGGGCACCGCGAGCGACATCCTGCGCCTTGCCGTGCCCGGGCGCATGGTCCGTGCCGAGAAGGCCTGGCTGGCGTCGACGGAAGAGGAGCGTTCACCGCGGCCCCGCCCGCCGGCGATCTCCGTGCGCGGCTACGGGGACGGGCTCCTCGAGCAGGCGGTGGCCCGGGGTGAGCGCCTGGCGCTCCAGGCGATCCCGCGCCTCAGCGCGCTCCCGGACGGCACCTGGGTCGGGGAGTGGGCCGTCACCCTGGCCGCGCTCGCGGCCGCCTGCTGGGCGGAGGGGCGCACGGC
Source organism: Leifsonia sp. ZF2019 (assembly GCF_019924635.1). Classification (NCBI taxonomy): domain Bacteria; kingdom Bacillati; phylum Actinomycetota; class Actinomycetes; order Micrococcales; family Microbacteriaceae; genus Leifsonia; species Leifsonia sp. ZF2019. The sequence continues at coordinate 2,383,486 of NZ_CP065037.1, read as the reverse complement.
GATCATCGCGGTGCCCGATCATCGTGACCTCGACCAGCTCGGAGCCGCCCTCGCCGCGATCGCCCCCGCCGAGGCGGTGGTGCGCGCCGACGCCTCACAGGCGAACGCCGACCGCTACCGCTCGTTCCTCGCCGCGCTGAGCGGTCCGCGGATCGTCCTCGGCAACCGCTCCGTGGTGTATGCGCCAGCTGAGCGGCTCGGGCTGATCGTCGTCTGGGAGGACAGCGACCCCTTGCACGCCGAGCCGTTGAGCCCGTATGTCCACACCCGCGATGCGGCTCTGGTGCGCCAGGAGCTCACGGGCTGCGCGCTCGTGCTGTCCGGCCTCGTGCGCAGCGTGGAGGCGCAGCGGCTCGTCGAGCTCGGCTGGCTGCGGGACGTGGGCCCGGCGCGGGCGGTGTCGCCCCGCGTCGTGCTGACGGCCAACCAGCAAGCGACCGAGGACGCGGCGCGCGCCGCCCGCATCCCCTCGCTCGCGTGGCGCGCCGCGCGCGAGGCCCTGAGCGGCGACGGCGGGCGCCCGAAGGGCCCGGTCCTCGTGCAAGTGGCGCGCCCCGGCTACGTGCCGCAGCTGGCGTGCGTGAGCTGCGGGCAGGCCGCGCGCTGCAACACGTGCGAAGGGCCCCTCGGCCAGGTCCGTGCGGGCGCGACGCCCTCCTGCGGCTGGTGCGGCGCTCTCGCCACCGAATGGACGTGCGAGCGCTGCGACGGTCACCGCTTCCGGATGGTGAGCCTGGGCTCCGGCCGCACCGCGGAGGAGCTGGGCAGGGCGTTCCCCGGCATCCGCGTCGTCGTCGCCGACGGAGATCACCCCGTGCAGCGCGTCGGTGCGGCACCGGCTCTCGTGGTCGCGACGCGGGGGGCGGAGCCGATCGCCGAGGGCGGCTACCAGGCGGTGCTGCTGCTGGACGGCGAGCGGATGCTGGCGCGCGAGACCTTGCACGTCGCCGAGGACTGCCTGCGCTGGTGGTCCAGCGCGGCGACCCTCGCCGCACCGGGTGCGCCCACCGTGCTCGTCGGCGTGTCCGGCCCGCTTGCGCGGGCGTTCGCGACCGGACGGCTGGTCGACTTCGCCCGCGCCGAGCTCGCCGACCGGCGCGAGCTGCGCTTCCCTCCCGCCGTCCGGTTGGCGTCGATCACCGGGACGGACCAGGCGGTGCGTGCCGCGATCGACGCCGTCGACGCCGCGCTCCTCATCGACGTGCTCGGCCCCGCCCCGGTCGACGATCAGCTCGTGCGCGGCATCCTCCGGTTCGAGTACTCGCGGGGGCCGGAGGTCGCCGTGGCTGTCCGCGCGGCGGTCGTGCGCAACGCGACCAAGCGGCGCAAGGCACCGGCGGGCCGCGGCGGCTTCCGGCCTGCCCCCGCGCTCCGGGTGCGCTTCGACGACCCCGAGATCCTCTGACGGGCGCGGGTAGACTCGTCGGGTCCCTCGCGCGGCCCTCCCGCGCGCCCGACCCTCCGGAAGAACCTTCGTATGCGTCTCGTCTTCGCCGGCACCCCCGCCGTCGCCCTCCCGTCCCTCCGCGCGGTCGCCGCGCGGCACGACGTGGCCGCCGTCATCACCCGGGAGGACGCCCCGATCGGCCGCAAGCGCGTCCTCACGCCATCGCCGGTGGCCGCCGAAGCCGAGCGGCTGGGTCTCCCGGTGATCAAAGCGAACCGCCTCGGCGACGAGGTCACGGAGGCGGTGGCCGCCCTGGAAGCGGATCTCGGTGTCATCGTCGCGTACGGGGGGCTGGTCCGCGAGCCGCTGCTGTCCTCGCCCCGGCTCGGCTGGGTGAACCTGCATTTCTCCCTTCTGCCGCGCTGGCGCGGAGCCGCGCCCGTCCAGCGCGCCGTGATCGCCGGCGACGCCGAGACCGGCGCCGCCGTGTTCCAGCTCGTGCCCGCGCTCGACGCGGGTGACGTGTTCGCGGAGCTGCGCCGCCCGGTCGGCGCCGACGAGACCGCCGGTGAGCTCCTCGAAGCCTTGGCGGAGTCGGGGGCCTCTCTGCTCGCCGACACCGTCGACGCGCTCGCGGCCGGGACGGCGACGGCCCGTCCCCAGGAGGGCGAGCCCACCGTCGCACCGAAGCTCTCGATCGAGGATGCGCGTCTCGACCTGGCCCGTCCCGCCGACGAGGTCTACGCCCGTCTGCGCGGCGTGACACCGGAGCCGGGCGCGTACGCGCTCCTCGACGGCGAGCGGTTCAAGATCGCGGAGGCGCGACGCGCCGACGACGCCGACCGCGTGGCGAGCGGGCACGTCGTCCTGGACGGCACGCGGGTCCTCCTGGGGACCGGGACGTCGCCGCTCGAGCTCCTCGTCGTGCAGCCGGCGGGCAAGCGCGCCATGGCGGCCGCCGACTGGTGGCGGGGCGCCGGTGGGACGGCGGTGCTCGCGTGAACGATCGCCGCGCCCGCGACTCCCGCGACTCCCGGCCACTCGCCGCCTCCGCGCGCACCGTCGCCTACGACGTCATCTCGGCGGTGCGCGACTCGGACGCTTACGCCAATCTCCTGCTGCCGAGCAGGATCGCCCGCGCCGACCTGTCGCCCGCCGACGCGGCGCTGGCCACCGAGCTGACCTACGGCACGCTCCGGATGCAGGGCTACTACGACCGCGTGATCTCCCGCGCGGCCGGGCGCCCGGTCGACCGCATCGACCCGCCCATCCTCGACGTGCTGCGGCTCGGAGCGCACCAGCTGCTCTCCACCCGCATCCCCCCGCACGCCGCCGTCAACGAGTCCGTCGCGCTCGCGCGCGCGGTGGGCAGCCGTTCCGCGACGGGGTTCGTGAACGGCGTCCTCCGCGAGATCGGCCGGCACACCCCCGAGGAGTGGCGCGACCGCGTCGTCGCGGGCGCGAAGAGCACGGACGATGCGCTGGCGGCCGTCACGTCGCATCCCACCTGGGTGATCCGTGCGTTCCGGCGGTCGCTGGAGGCCGAGGGGCGCGGCGGGGAGCTGGAGGCGCTGCTCGCCGCCGACAACGCGGCGCCGAAAGTGAACCTGATCGCGCTGCCGGGACTCGCCGACGCGCCGGCCGGTGCGCGGCCCGACCGGTACTCGCCGGTCGGCTTCTCGGGAGACGGGGGAGACCCGCTCCGGCTCGTCCAGTCGTCGAACGGGCGCCTGCGCGTCCAGGACGAGGGCTCGCAGCTCGCGGCGCTCGCGCTCACCCGCGCACGCCCGGTCCGCGAGGGCGAGCGCTGGCTCGACCTGTGCGCCGGCCCGGGCGGCAAAGCCGCGCTGCTCGCGGCGGAGGCGCTGGCGGGCGGCGCCGCGCTGGTGGCCAACGAACTCGTCCCGGCGCGGGCGGAGCTCGTCCGAAAGGCTCTCGCGGCCGTGCCGCTCGACGTCCCGGTCTGGGAGCAGGACGGCGTCGACGTCGGCCGCGACCATCCGGGAGAGTTCGACCGCATCCTGCTCGACGCGCCGTGCACGGGCCTGGGCGCCCTCCGCCGCCGTCCGGAGGCGCGATGGCGCAAAGACCCGAAGGACGTCGCCGAGCTGAGCGCGCTCCAGGCACGGCTGCTCGACTCCGCCGTCGCCGCGCTCGCGCCCGGCGGTCTGCTCGCGTACGTCACCTGCTCGCCGCACATCGCCGAGACGCGGAGCGTCGTCGCGGCGGCGCTCGAGCGGCACCCCGCACTGCAGAAGGTCGCCACGGCGGAGGTCGTGCAGGGCCTGGCCGAGGAGCGCCTCGATCTCGCGGGCGACCCGGACGTCGTGCAGCTGTGGCCGCATCGTCACCTCACCGACGCCATGTTCATCGCGCTGCTCACCACGCCCGCCCCATAGGCTGGAACCATGGCCCGCATCAACCCCAGCATCCTCGCCGCCGACTTCGTGAACATGGAGCGCGACCTCGCCCGGATCGCGACGGCCGACCTCGTGCACGTCGACGTGATGGACAACCACTTCGTGCCGAATCTCACCTTCGGCCCGCAGATGGTGGAGCGGATCCAGGCCGTCAGCGCCATCCCTCTCGACGTGCACCTGATGATCGACGACCCGGAACGCTGGGCGCCCGGGTATGCCGAGCTCGGCGCGTACTCGGTCACCTTCCACGCCGAAGCCGCCGCCGATCCGGTGGCGCTCGCGCGGCGGTTGCGCGGGATCGGCGCCCGGGCCGGCGTCGCCCTCAAGCCCGGCACCGACGTCGCGCCGTTCCTCGACGTGCTCCCCGAGTTCGACCAGGTGCTGGTCATGACGGTCGAGCCCGGGTTCGGCGGTCAGTCGTTCATGCCGGAGACGATGCCCAAGCTGCGCGCGCTGCGCGAGGCCGTCGAGACGCGCGGCCTCGACGTCTGGCTGCAGGTGGACGGCGGAGTGACGGCCGAGACGATCGTGGTCGCGGCCGAGAACGGTGCGGACACGTTCGTGGCGGGGTCAAGCGTCTTCCGTGGCGATCCCGCCTCGAACATCGCCGGCCTGCGTGCGGCTGTCGCCTCCCACCTCCACTGACCGCGGCACGCGGGCCCTCCCGCGACCGCTACGCTGTAATGGTGAAAACCTTCGACGACCTCTTCGCCGAGCTCAGCGAGAAGGCCGCCACCCGTCCGGAGGGTTCCGGAACGGTGCGCGAGCTGGATGCGGGCGTGCACGCCATCGGAAAGAAGATCGTGGAGGAGGCCGCCGAGGTCTGGATGGCCGCGGAGTACCAGTCCGACGAGGAGACGGCCGAGGAGATCTCGCAGCTGCTCTACCACCTCCAGGTGCTCCTGCTCGCCAAGGGCCTGACGCCGGCCGACGTCTACCGACATCTGTGACCCCGATCCCGCAGGCGCCGCCCGGCGCACCCTGATCCGTCACGTCACGAAAGACTTCGAACACATGCTGAAGATCGCCGTCCCCAACAAGGGCTCCCTCTCTGAGACCGCGGCGCAGATGCTCCACGAGGCGGGCTACGTCGGCCGCCGCGACCCCAAGGAGCTCATCGTCACCGATGTGCGCAACGGGGTGGAGTTCTTCTACCTGCGCCCGCGCGACATCGCCACCTACGTCGGCTCCGGGGCACTCGACGTCGGCGTCACCGGCCGCGATCTGCTGCTCGACTCCGGCTCGTCCGCCGGCGAGATCGCGTCGCTCGACTTCGCGGCGTCCACCTTCCGGTTCGCCGCGCCCGCCGACGGGTTCCGTGAGCTCGCCGACCTGCAGGGCAAGCGCGTCGCGACGAGCTACCCGGGACTGGTCGGCGCCTTCCTCGCCGAGCACGGGGTGGAGGCGAGCCTGATCAAGCTCGACGGTGCGGTGGAGTCCGCCGTGCGATTGGGCGTCGCCGACGCCGTCGCCGACGTGGTCGAGACCGGCTCCACCCTGCGCAAGCAGGGTCTGGAGATCTTCGGTCCCGTGATCCTCGAGTCGGAGGCCGTGCTCATCTCGTCCCCGTCCCCGGCCGAGGGCGTGGAGACGCTGGTGCGCCGCCTCCAGGGCGTCATGGTCGCCCGCCAGTACGTGCTCGTGGACTACAACCTGCCCGCCGTGCTGCTCGACCGTGCGGTCGCGTTGACCCCGGGTGTCGAGTCGCCGACGGTGTCCCCGCTCGGCGAGCCCGACTGGGTCGCCGTGCGCGTGATGATCAAACAGGACCAGACGAACCGTGTCATGGACGACCTCTACGAGCTGGGTGCGCGGGCCATCCTCGTCACGTCCATCCACGCGGCGCGGATCTGATGTCCGTCGCGGTCCGCGTCATCCCGTGCCTCGACGTGGCCGCCGGCCGCGTCGTGAAGGGCGTGAACTTCCAGAACCTGCGCGACCAGGGCGACCCGGTCGAACTCGCCAGGATGTACTTCGAGCAGGGCGCCGACGAGTTGACCTTCCTCGACGTGACGGCGACGGTCGACGACCGATCGACGACCTACGACGTCGTGCGGGCGACCGCCGAGCAGGTCTTCATCCCGCTCACCGTGGGCGGCGGGGTGCGCAGCCCGGAGGACGTCGCGCGGCTCCTCGGCAGCGGGGCGGACAAGATCGGCGTCAACTCGGCCGCGATCGCGCGTCCGGAGCTCGTCGCCGAAATCGCCGACCGCTTCGGCGCGCAGGTGCTGGTGCTCTCGCTCGACGTGAAGCGCTCGGCGGCGACGCCGTCCGGCTTCGTCGTGACGACCCACGGCGGCCGCACTGAGACCGACCTCGACGCGCTCGAGTGGGCGCGACGCGCGATCGAGCTGGGTGCGGGCGAACTGCTCGTCAACTCGATCGACGCCGACGGCACCAAGGAGGGCTTCGACCTAGAGCTCATCCGCGAGATGCGCGCGATCAGCAGCGTGCCGGTGATCGCCTCCGGCGGCGCCGGGAAGGTCGCCGACTTCGCGCCCGCCATCGACGCGGGAGCCGACGCCGTGCTCGCCGCGAGCGTGTTCCACTCGCGCGAGCTGACGATCGGCGATGTCAAGGAGGCCCTGGCCGGGGCAGGACGGGAGGTCCGCACATGAGCGACGACCAGACGGCGGTGCTCGACCGCATCCGCTTCACCGACACCGGGCTCGTCCCGGCGATCATCCAGCAGTGGGACACCCGCGAGGTGCTCATGATGGGTTGGATGGACGCGGAGGCGTTCCGGCGCACGATGACCGAGGGGCGGGTGACCTTCTGGTCGCGCTCCCGGCAGGAGTACTGGCGCAAGGGGGACACCTCCGGCCACGTGCAGTTCGTCAAGTCGGCCGCGCTCGACTGCGACGGCGACACGCTCCTGGTGACGGTCGATCAGATCGGCGCCGCCTGCCACACCGGCACCCGTACGTGTTTCGACGCCGACCAGCTCGCCCCCGTCGTCGGGGACGCGGCAGGCGTCGCCTTCTCCGAGGAGATGAGGTCCGACCTGTGATCGCGACCACCGCAGCCACCACCCGACGCGCGGACTTCGACGCGCTCGTCGGCAGCCACCGCGTGGTCCCCGTCGTACGCGAGCTCTTCGCGGACGGCGAGACCCCGGTCGGCATCTACCGCAAGCTGGCCGCCGGACGTCCGGGCACCTTCCTCCTGGAGTCCGCCGAGCAGGGCGGCATCTGGTCCCGGTTCTCGTTCGTCGGCGCAGCCTCGTTCGGCGTGCTCACGCAGGACGGCGACGATGTGCGCTGGCTGGACTACGGTCTCTCGGCCGAGCGGGCCCTGGGCCCGCAGGCGGCGCTCCGCCCGCTCGAGGCGCTGGCCGCCCTGCACCAGCGCTGGCAGACGCCGCGCATCCCCGGGCTGCCGCCCCTAACCGGCGGCCTCGTCGGATTCATCGGCTGGGAGGCGATCCGCCAGATCGAACGGCTGCCGGCGCAGCCTCCGGCCGACTACGACATCCCCGGGCAGGCGCTCGCGTTCGCCTCGGACCTGGTCGTCGTCGACCACCGGTCGGGCACGGTCAAGCTCATCGCGAACGCGCTGGCGGACGGTGAGGAGCCGGCCGAGGCCCTGTGGGCGGACGCCCAGGCGCGCCTCGACCGGATGCAGCGCGAGCTGGCCCAGCCGTCGGAGGCGTGGCTGGCGGAGGTCGACCTCGACACCCCGGCCGAACCCGTGTCGCGCACCCACGAGGAGGACTTCCTCGCGTCGGTGGAGACGGCCAAGGAGCGCATCGTCGCCGGTGACATCTTCCAGGTCGTGATCTCCCAGCGGTTCGAGCTGGCGTGCACCGCCTCGGCGATCGATGTCTACCGAGTGCTGCGCGCGCTCAACCCGAGCCCGTACATGTACCTCCTGTCGCTCGAGCGGCCGGACGGCGGCGCCTACCAGATCGTCGGCTCGTCCCCGGAGGCCCTCGTCAAGGTGCAGGAGGGGCGCGCCTTCACCCACCCCATCGCCGGCTCGCGTCCCCGCGGGGCGACGCCGGAGGAGGACCTCGACCTCGAGGCGTCGCTGTTGGCGGACGACAAGGAGCGTGCCGAGCATCTCATGCTCGTCGACCTCGCCCGTAACGACCTTCTCAAGGTCTGTGCCGCCGGCACCGTCGAGGTGACCGAGTTCATGCGCGTCGAGCGCTTCAGCCACATCATGCACATCGTCTCGTCGGTGGAGGGCGACCTGCTGCCGGAGTCGTCGGCGATCGACGTGTTCCGCGCCACCTTCCCCGCCGGAACGCTCTCGGGCGCGCCGAAGCCGATGGCGCTGCGGATCATCGACGAGCTGGAGCCCGCTCAGCGCGGGGTGTACGGCGGCGTGATCGGCTACTTCGACTTCGCCGGCGACGCGGATCTCGCCATCGCCATCCGCACCGCGACCATCATGGACGGCGTGGCGCGGGTGCAGGCCGGGGGCGGCCTCGTGGCCGACTCCGTGCCGCGCAGCGAGTTCCAGGAGTCGCAGAACAAGGCCGCCGCCCCGCTGCGCGCCGTCGCGGTGGCGAATGCGCTGCACCGGGTCACCGGCGACGAGAGCGGACGCTGACGCCATGACCGTGGACCCGACCGAGGGCGACGGCGGTGACATCGACCGGGAGGTCGAGCGCCGCGTGAGCCGCCGGTCCAAGTACGTCACCCTGCTGGCGCTCGTCGCCGGGAGCGGGCTCGCGCTGCTGGCCGCGACGCAGACCTGGTTCGGCGTGCACCTCACGGACGTCGCACGTCACGTCAGTGTCCTGAGCGTTCCCGGGTCGACGGCGGCGCCGGCCCTCACCGCCCTCGCGCTGGCGGGTCTCGCCCTCACCGCGGCGCTCGCGATCGCCGGCCCGGTCTTCCGGATCGCCCTCGCGCTGCTCGGCGTGCTGCTGGGCGTCTCGGTGCTCATCTCGGCGGGGACCGCCCTGGGAGACGCGCTGCGTGCGTCGTCCTCGGCCATCACGACGGCGACCGGGGTCGCGGGCACCGCGTCCGTGCGCCGCCTGGTCGACCAGGTCGACGTGCAGTTCTGGCCGTGGCTCGCCGTCGTCGGCGGTGCGCTCATCGTGCTGGCGAGTGCGGCCGTCGTGGTGCTCTCCCGCCTCTGGCCGGGACCGTCGCGCAAGTACCAGACACGCTTCGCCGGGGAGGACGGGGTCGACTCCGCCGCCGCTCTCGGACTGTCCGCGACCGAGGAGACGGACGACGACGAAGCACGCGCCGTGGCGGAAGGTGAAGCCTCGTCCGGGCCCGCCGCCCTCGACCGGGACACCGCGATCGACAGCTGGGACGAGCTGAGCCGCGGCGACGATCCCACGCGCTGAGCCACTAGACTTGATCCGTTCCCAACCCCGTGCGCGCCCATCGGCGCGCACCAGACGTGCAGGAGTCCCATGAGCACCGAGTCAGTCGAGCCAGGCCACGGTCATTCGCCGGCGGCGTGGACGGCCGTGATCATCATGCTGGTCGCCTTCGCCATCGGCGCGGTCGCCTTCTTCTTCGAGGCTCCCGTCGTCGTCTGGGCCGCAGCCGGCCTCGCCGTCGTCGGACTCATCGTCGGCTGGATCATGAAGCGCGCCGGGTACGGCGTCGGCGGCTCCAAGTACACCCCGAAGGGCCACTGACGCGTGCTCGCCGACCTCGTCGCCGGCGCGCTCGAGGATGCTGAACGGCGGCGCGTCGAGCGTCCGCTCGCCGTCGTCGAAGCGGCCGCCCTCGATCGCGCCCCCGCGCTGGACGCCCTCGCCGCCCTCGCCCCGGCCGACCGCATCAAGGTCATCGCCGAGGTCAAGCGGGCGAGCCCCTCGCGCGGCGCCCTCGCCGACATCCCGGATCCGGCCGCTCTCGCGTCCGCGTACGAGACCGGCGGCGCCAGCGCGATCAGCGTCCTGACCGAGGAGCGTCGTTTCCGCGGCTCGCTCGCCGATCTCGAGTCGGTCCGCGCTGCCGTGTCGATCCCGGTGCTCCGCAAGGAGTTCGTCGCCGAGCCGTACCAGATCCTGGAGGCGCGCGCCGCCGGCGCCGACCTCGTGCTCCTCATCGTCGCCGCGCTCGACCAGAAGACCCTGGTCTCGCTGCACGACCTGATCGTCGAGCTGGGCATGACCCCGCTGGTCGAGGCTCACACCGAGGACGAGCTGAGCCGGGCGTTCGACACCGGCGCGAAGCTCGTGGGCGTCAACGCCCGCAACCTCTCCACGTTCGAGCTGGACCGCGATCTGTTCGGCCGCCTGGCCGACCGGTATCCGTCCGGCACCATCCGCGTCGCGGAGTCCGCCGTCCTCTCGGCGGCCGACGTCGCGCATTACCGGGCGGGGGGCGCGGACGTCGTGCTCGTCGGCGAAGCGCTCGTGACGAGCGATCCCGTCGCCACGCTCGGCGAATTCCTGGGAGTCTGATGTCCCTCCGTTCCGAGACCGGTCCCTACTTCGGCGACTTCGGCGGCCGCTTCGTGCCCGAGTCGCTCGTCGCCGCCCTGGACGAGCTCTCCGCGGCCTGGGAGGCCGCCAAGGCCGACCCCGCATTCCACGCGGAACTCGACGAGCTGCAGCGCAGCTACACCGGGCGCCCGTCGATCATCACCGAGGTGCCCCGTTTCGCGGAGCACGCGGGGGGCGCGCGTATCATCCTCAAGCGCGAGGACCTCAACCACACGGGGTCGCACAAGATCAACAACGTGCTCGGCCAGGCCATCCTGACCAAGCGCATCGGCAAGAAGCGCGTGATCGCCGAGACCGGCGCGGGCCAGCACGGCGTCGCGACGGCGACGGCGGCCGCCCTCTTCGGCCTCGAGTGCACGATCTACATGGGCGAGGTCGACACGGAGCGTCAGGCGCTCAACGTCGCCCGGATGCGCCTGCTGGGCGCCGAGGTCATCGCGGTGAAGACCGGTTCGCGCACCCTCAAGGACGCGATCAACGACGCCATGCGCGACTGGGTCACCAACGTCGAGACCACCAACTACATCTTCGGCACGGTCGCCGGCCCGCACCCGTTCCCGGCGATGGTCCGCGACCTGCAGAAGATCATCGGCGAGGAGGCCCGCGAGCAGGTGCTCGCGCTGACCGGCAGGCTTCCCGACGCGGTGGCCGCCTGCGTCGGCGGCGGGTCCAACGCCATCGGCATCTTCCACGCCTTCCTCGACGACGAGGATGTCCGCCTCGTCGGCTTCGAGGCCGGGGGAGAGGGCGCGGAGACGCCGCGCCACGCCGCCACCATCACCAAGGGCCGTCCCGGTGTGCTGCACGGCGCGCGCAGCATGCTGCTGCAGGACGAGGACGGCCAGACCATCGAGTCCCACTCGATCTCCGCCGGGCTGGACTACCCGGGGGTCGGACCGGAGCACTCCTGGCTCGCCTCCATCGGCCGCGCGGAGTACCGCCCGGTGTCGGACGCCGAGGCCATGGACGCGCTGCGCCTGCTGAGTCTGACCGAGGGCATCATCCCGGCCATCGAGTCGTCCCACGCGCTCGCCGGCGCGTTGGCGCTCGGCCGTGAGCTGGGGCCGGACGGCATCGTGCTGGTCAACCTCAGCGGTCGTGGCGACAAGGACATGGAGACCGCCGGACGCTACTTCGGCCTGATCGACGAAGGAGCCGTTCAGTCGTGAGCCGCGTCGCCGACACCATCGCCCAGCGCAACCGGGAGGCCGGCGGCGCGCTGATCGGCTACCTGCCTGCCGGGTTCCCCGACCTGCAGACCAGCATCGACGCCGCCGTCGCCCTCGCCGAGAACGGCGTGGACATCATCGAGCTCGGGCTGCCGTACTCCGACCCGGTCATGGACGGCACGGTCATCCAGGCCGCGACTCAGCAGGCCCTCGCGAACGGCTTCCGGCTGCGCGACGGGATCACGGCGGTGCGCGAGATCACGGCGCGCGCCGACGTCCCCGTGCTCGTCATGACCTACTGGAACCCGGTGCTGCAGTACGGCGTGGACCGCTTCGCCGACGAGCTGGCCGCGGCCGGGGGAGCCGGGCTCATCACGCCCGACCTGATCCCCGACGAGGGCGCCGAGTGGCTCGCTGCGTCGGACCGCGCGGGCCTGGACCGGGTGTTCCTGGCCGCGCCGACCTCCACCGACGAGCGGCTGCGCCGCACGGTCGAGGCGAGCCGCGGGTTCGTGTACGCGGTCTCGACCATGGGCATCACCGGCGCGCGCGCCGATGTGGATGCCGCCGCGCGCACCCTCGTCGGCCGCCTCCGCGAGGCCGGCTCGACGAGCGCGTGCGTCGGGGTCGGGATCTCCACGGGAGCCCAGGTGCGTGAGGTGCTCGAATACGCCGACGGCGCGATCGTCGGCTCCGCTCTCGTGAAAGCCCTTGCAGACGGCGGGGTCGACGCGGTCGCCCGCACGGCTGCCGAGCTGGCGGGTGGCACGGCGCGGTAGCGCCGTCGTCTTAGACTATGGAGGCCGCGCGGCGAACCGCGACGGTCTGACCGGAACGAAAGGTGAGTCTTCGGGTGTTTGCGACGATGAGCAGCTGGTACGCCAGCATCCCGAGCCCGGGGCCCGAGTGGCAGAACATCCCGATCGACCTGTTCGGATGGCACTGGCGCATCCAGACGTACGCGATCATGATCCTGATCGGGATCGTCGTCGCGGTGCTCTGGACCTCGCGCCGGCTGAGCAAGCGTGGCGGAGAGCCGGGCGTGGTGCTGGACTTCACCCTGTGGGCTGTCGTGCTGGGCATCATCGGGGCACGGCTCTATCACGTGTTCACGCACCCGGGCGACTACTTCGGCCCGGGATCGAACCCCTGGAACCCGTTCGAGCCGGGCAGCATCTGGGCCATCTGGGAAGGCGGCAACGCCATCTTCGGCTCGCTCATCGGCGGCGCCGTCGGCGTCGCGATCGCCTCGAAGATCTCGGGCGTGCGCTTCTGGTCGTTCGCCGACGCGCTCGCTCCCGCGCTGCTGCTCGCGCAGTCCATCGGCCGCCTCGGCAACTATGTCAACCAGGAGCTCTTCGGGCTGCCGACCAACCTCCCGTGGGGTCTGCAGATCGACGCGGGCAACAAGGCGATCCCGGTCGGGCTGCCGGACGGCACCCTGTTCCAGCCGCTGTTCCTCTACGAGATTATCTGGAACGTCATCGGCATCGTCGTCATCCTCCTCCTGGAGCGGAAGTTCCAGCTGCGCTGGGGCAAGACGTTCGCCCTGTACCTGATCTGGTACGGCCTCGGACGGTCGTACCTGGAGTCGATCCGCATCGACCCGAGCGAGTTCAACATCCTCGGCATCCCCTCCAACGTGTGGGCCGCTTTCCTCGCCGTCGTGCTCGGAATCGTGATCCTCATCGTCCAGACCCGTCGCCACCCCGGCCTCGAGCCGGGCGTGTACCGGCCGGGTCGTGAATGGGTCCGCCCGGATGCTGAGGTAGACTCGGACGACACGGACTCGGATGACGAGGTCCCCGACGAGGACGACGGGGTGCCCGCCGGATCCTCAGGAGCCAAGGCCACAAGCCCCACGAACGGCTGAAACGCCGCCGGCTCGCACCACCCGTAACGTCTGTCGAGGCAATCCCGAAAGCATCACCGACCGCACCGAGCCACCGGCCGCACACAGCCGGGTGAGCGCGGCGGATCCACCACCTCCTCAGGGCCGATGGCGTCCCCGCACATAGCATCCCCACATCCACGACACTGTGAGGACGGTCGAAAGATGGCGTTCACGCCTCCCCACACCCGGTTCAGCACCCTTCCTGCGAAGCAGGGTCTCTACGACCCCGCCGAGGAGAAGGACGCCTGCGGTCTCGCGATGGTCGCGACCCTGCGCGGCACCGCCGGGCACGACATCATCGACGCCGCGCTGCAGGCGCTGCGCAACCTCGAGCACCGCGGCGCTGTCGGCTCCGACGCCGGAACCGGCGACGGGGCGGGCATCGTCACGCAGGTGCCCGACGCCTTCCTGCGCGCCGTCTCGGGCCTCGAGCTCCCGGCGGCCGGACGGTACGCGGTCGGCAACGCGTTCCTGCCCACGGGGGCGGAGGAGCGCGCGGCGATCAAGTCCGCCGTCGAGGCCATCGCCGTCGAGCAGGACCTCACCGTCCTCGGCTGGCGCGAGGTTCCCGTCCGCCCCGGCGAGCTCGGCACGCTGGCGCGCGACGCGATGCCGGTCATCGAGCAGCTCTACGTCGCCAGCACACGCACGGACGAGAAGGGCGACCTCGTCGCGGGCATCGCGCTCGACCGGCAGACGTTCTTCCTCCGCAAGCGCGCCGAGCGCGAGCTCGACCTGTACTTCTCGTCGCTGTCGAGCCGCACCATCGTCTACAAGGGCATGGTCACGACGCTCCAGCTCGAGCCGTTCTATCCCGATCTGTCCGACCAGCGCTTCGCCTCGAAGCTCGCGCTCGTGCACTCGCGCTACTCGACGAACACGTTCCCGTCGTGGCCTCTCGCGCAGCCGTTCCGGATGATCGCGCACAACGGCGAGATCAACACGGTGCAGGGCAACCGCAACTGGATGCGCGCCCGGCAGTCGCAGCTCGAGAGCGAGCTGCTGGGCGATCTCTCGCCCGTCTTCCCGATCGTGACGCCGGGTGCGAGCGACTCCGCGTCGTTCGACGAGGTCGTGGAGCTCATCTCGCTCACCGGTCGTTCGCTGCCGCACGCGGTGATGATGATGGTGCCGGAGGCGTGGGAGAACCAGACCGAGATCGACCCGGTCCGGCGCGACTTCTACGAGTACCACTCGATGCTCATGGAGCCGTGGGACGGCCCGGCCGCGATCGTCTTCACCGACGGCTCGCTCGTCGGCGCGACGCTGGACCGCAACGGACTGCGCCCGGGCCGCTACGTCGTCACCAACGACGGCCTCGTCGTGCTGGCCTCCGAGATCGGCGTGCTCGACATCGAGCCGAGCAGGGTCGTGCGCAAGGGCCGACTGCGCCCGGGTCGCATGTTCCTCGTGGACACCGTCGCCGGCCGGCTGATCGAGGACGACGAGATCAAATCCGAGCTCGCCAACGGCGCGCCGTACGGCGAGTGGCTCGACGAGGGCCGCATCAACCTCAAGGACCTCCCGGAGCGCGAGCACATCGTGCACACTCCGGCCTCCATCACCCGCCGTCAGCGCACGTTCGGGTACACGGAGGAGGAGGTGCGCATCCTCCTCAAGCCGATGGCGACCACCGGCGCGGAGCCGCTCGGCGCCATGGGCTCCGACACGCCCGTGGCAGTGCTCTCCGACCGTCCGCGGCTGCTCTTCGACTACTTCACGCAGCAGTTCGCCCAGGTGACCAACCCGCCGCTGGACTCGATCCGCGAAGAGGTCGTCACCTCGCTGAAGCTCGGCCTGGGCCCGGAGCGCAACCTGCTCTCCGCCGGACCGGAGCACGCACGCCAGGTCGTCCTCGACTTCCCGGTGATCGACAACGACGAGCTCGCGAAGATCCAGCACATGGACCCGCGCCCGGGCAGCCGCCTGGCCACGACGATCCGCGGCCTCTACCGCTTCGACGCGGGCACGGACGCCATGGAGCGCCGTCTCGCCGAGATGTGCGACGAGGTCGACGAGGCCATCGAGGCCGGTGCCCAGTTCATCGTGCTGAGCGACCGCGACTCCAACAAGGATCTCGCCCCCATCCCGTCGCTGCTCATGCTCGCGGCCGTCCACCACCACCTGATCCGCGCCGAGAACCGCATGAAGGTCGGGCTCATCGTGGAGGCGGGCGACGTGCGCGAGGTGCACCACGTCGCGCTCCTGATCGGCTACGGCGCCTCGGCGATCAACCCGTATCTGGCGATGGAGACCTGCGAGGAGCTGGTCCGTTCTGGTCTGATCCCGGGCGTCTCGCCGGAGAAGGCCGTGAAGAACGTCATCAAGGCGCTCGGCAAGGGCGTCCTCAAGATCATGTCCAAGATGGGCATCTCCACCGTGTCGTCGTACGCGGCGGCGCAGGCGTTCGAGGCCGTCGGCCTCAGTCAGGAGTTCGTCGACCGCTACTTCACCGGCACCACGAGCAAGCTCGGCGGCGTCGGCATCGAGGTCATCGCGGCCGAGAACCTGTCGCGTCACGAGAGCGCCTACCCGGCCGAGAGCGCGATCGTCGCGCACGAGCGGCTGGCGACCGGCGGCGAGTACCAGTGGCGCCGTGACGGCGCGCCGCACCTCTTCAACCCGGAGACGGTCTTCCGGCTCCAGCACTCGACGCGCACGCGCCGGTACGACATCTTCCGCGAGTACACGAAGCTCGTCGACGACCAGGCCGAGTCGCTCATGACCCTGCGCGGGATGTTCGCCCTGAAATCGGGAGAGCGCACGCCGGTGCCGCTGGACGAGGTCGAGCCGATCGAGTCGATCGTCAAGCGGTTCTCCACCGGCGCGATGAGCTACGGCTCCATCTCGAAGGAGGCGCACGAGACCCTGGCGATCGCCATGAACCGGCTCGGGGCCAAGTCGAACACCGGTGAGGGCGGCGAGGACCTCGAGCGCCTGCTCGACCCGGAGCGCCGCAGCGCGATCAAGCAGGTCGCCTCGGGCCGCTTCGGCGTCACGAGCATGTACCTCACGCACGCCGACGACATCCAGATCAAGCTCGCTCAGGGCGCGAAGCCGGGCGAGGGCGGTCAGCTGCCGCCGACCAAGGTGTACCCCTGGGTGGCCCGCACACGGCACGCGACGGCCGGAGTCGGCCTGATCTCCCCGCCGCCGCACCACGACATCTACTCCATCGAGGACCTCAAGCAGCTGATCTTCGACCTCAAGCGGGCGAACCCGGGTGCGCGTATCCACGTCAAGCTCGTCTCGGAGTCGGGCATCGGCGCGGTCGCCGCGGGGACGGCGAAGGCACTGGCCGACGTCATCCTGGTCTCGGGCCACGACGGCGGCACGGGAGCCTCCCCGGTCAACTCGCTCAAGCACGCGGGCACGCCGTGGGAGCTCGGCCTCGCCGAGACGCAGCAGACCCTCATGCTCAACGGCATGCGGGAGCGCGTCGTCGTGCAGGTCGACGGCCAGCTGAAGACCGGCCGCGACGTGATCGTCGGCGCCCTGCTCGGCGCCGAGGAGTTCGGTTTCGCGACGGCGCCGCTGGTGGTCTCTGGCTGCATCATGATGCGCGTGTGCCACCTGGACACGTGCCCCGTCGGCGTCGCGACCCAGAACCCGGAGCTGCGTTCGCGCTTCTCGGGCAAGCCCGAGTTCGTGGTGAACTTCTTCGAGTTCATCGCCCAGGAGGTGCGCGAGTACCTCGCGGAGCTCGGTTTCCGCACGCTGGACGAGGCGATCGGCCACGCGGAGCTGCTCGATGTGGACCGCGCCGTGAACCACTGGAAGGCGTCGGGCATGGACCTGTCGCCGATCCTGCACGGCCCGGCGTTCCCGGCCGATGCGCCGCGCAAGAACGGCCGCGCGCAGGACCACGAGCTGGACGAGCACTTCGACAACCAGCTGATCGACGCCTCCCGCGACGTGCTCGCGAACGGCGGCACGCTCTCGCTGACGCTTCCGATCCGGAACACGGAGCGTGCCGTCGGCACGATGCTCGGGCACGAGGTGACCAAGGCACGCGGTGAGAACGGCCTGCCCAGCGGGTCGATCGACATCACACTGACCGGTTCGGCCGGCCAGTCGCTCGGCGCGTTCCTCCCGGCGGGCATCACGCTGCGCCTGGAGGGCGACTCGAACGACTACGTCGGCAAGGGGCTCTCGGGCGGCCAGATCGTCGTGCGCCCCTCGAAGGACGCCGTGTTCCCGGCCGAACGCAACGTGATCGCCGGCAACGTCATCGGCTACGGCGCGACTCAGGGGAGCATGTTCATCCGCGGCATCGTGGGCGAGCGGTTCCTGGTGCGCAACTCGGGAGCGACCGCGGTCGTCGAGGGTGTGGGCGACCACGCGCTCGAGTACATGACCGGTGGCCTCGCCGTGATCCTGGGCGGCACCGGGCGCAACCTGGGCGCCGGTATGTCGGGCGGCACCGCGTACGTGTACGAGCTCAAGGAGGACCGGGTGAACCGCGACTCCCTCGCGAGCGGCGAGCTGGAACTGCTGCCGCTCGGCAGCGCGGACGTCGAGATCGTGCGCGACCTGCTCGAGAAACACCGTGCGGAGACGGGCTCGGCGCTGGCCGACCGTCTGCTCGAGGACTTCGACGCGACCGTCGGGAAGTTCGTGAAGTTGCTGCCGCGGGATTACGCGGCCGTGCTGCAGATGCGTCAAGAAGCCGTCGACGAGGGTCTGGACCCCGACGGCGACATCGTGTGGAACCGGATTTTGGAGGTCACTGGTGGCTGACCCGAAGGGCTTTCTGAAGACCACGGAGCGGGAGCTCCCCGCGCGGCGACCGGTCTCGGTGCGCCTCATGGACTGGAAAGAGGTCTACGAGGCGGGCGACCCGGCCCAGCTGCGCCGGCAGGCCGGCCGCTGCATGGACTGCGGCGTGCCGTTCTGCCACCAGGGCTGCCCTCTGGGCAACCTCATCCCGGAGTGGAACGACCTGATGTGGCGCGGGGAGGGCCGCCAGGCGATCGAGCGCTTGCACGCGACCAACAACTTCCCGGAGTTCACGGGCCGTCTCTGCCCGGCCCCGTGCGAGTCCTCGTGCGTGCTCGGCATCAACCAGCCCGCCGTGACGATCAAGCAGGTCGAGGTGTCGATCATCGACCAGGCCTGGCAGAACGGCTGGGTGCAGCCGCACCCGCCGGAGCGCCTGACCGGCAAGACGGTCGCCGTCGTCGGCTCGGGTCCCGCCGGCCTCGCCGCCGCGCAGCAGCTCACGCGCGCCGGCCACACCGTCGCCGTGTACGAGCGCGACGACCGCATCGGCGGCCTTCTGCGCTACGGCATCCCGGACTTCAAGATGGAGAAGAAGCACCTCGAGGCGCGTCTGAACCAGATGATGGCCGAGGGCACCCGCTTCCGCGCGGGCGTCGACATCGGCACGGACATCACCTGGGACGAACTGCGGACCCGTTACGACGCGGTCGTGGTCGCCACCGGTGCGATGGTCCCGCGCGATCTGCCCATCCCCGGCCGGGACCTGGCCGGCGTGCACTTCGCGATGGAGTACCTGGTCCAGCAGAACAAGGCGGGCGCCGGGGACGATGTCTCCGGCCAGATCACGGCCGACGGCAAGCACGTCGTCGTCCTGGGCGGCGGCGACACCGGCGCGGACTGCATCGGCACCGCCCACCGCCAGGGCGCGGCGAGCGTCACCAACCTCGCGATCGGCGTCCAGCCGCCGTCGGAGCGCCCCGCGCACCAGCCGTGGCCGACCACACCGACGCTCTTCGAGGTGCAGTCGGCGCACGAGGAGGGCGGCCAGCGCGAGTTCCTCGCGTCCACCGTCGAGTTCCTCGCCAACGAGTTCGGCGAGGTGCGCGCACTGCGCGTCGCCGAGACCGAGTACCTCGACGGCCGCCGCGTGCCGAAGGCGGGCACCGAGCGCGAGATCCCCGCGGACCTCGTGCTGCTCGCCCTGGGCTTCACCGGCCCGGAGCAGGACGACCTGTCGGCCCAGCTCAACCTCCCCTTCGACCAGCGCGGCAACCTCCAGCGCGACGGGCAGTACCAGACCAGCGAGCCGGGCGTCTTCGTCGCGGGCGACGCGGGCCGCGGCCAGTCGCTCATCGTGTGGGCGATCGCCGAGGGCCGGGCGGCGGCGGCGGCCGTCGACCGGTATCTTGAGGGGGAGACGCAGCTGCCGGCTCCGGTCCGCCCGACCGACCGGGGAATCCTCGTCTGACCCGATGCCCTCTTCGGGCATCACCACGAACCGCGCGCCGTCAGGGGCGCACGAACATCGGAGCAACGAAAGCATGAGAAGGGCGAAAATCGTCTCGACCCTCGGGCCGGCGACGTCCAGCTACGACAACATCCGCGCGATCATCGACGCGGGTGTCGACGTGGCCAGGATGAATCTGAGCCACGGCAGCTACGACGTCCACGAGGGGGTCTACGCGAACGTGCGCAAGGCTGCCGCGGACGCCGGGAAGCCCGTCGCGGTCCTGGTCGACCTGCAGGGCCCGAAGATCCGCCTCGGCAAGTTCGAGGCGGGCCCCTACGAGCTCGCCGAGGGCGACATCTTCAAGATCACCACCGAGGACATCATCGGCACCAAGGAGATCTCCTCGACCACGTTCAAGGGGCTGCCCCAGGACGTCAAGCCGGGCGACTTCCTGCTGATCGACGACGGAAAGGTGCGCGTCGAGGTCCTCGAGACCGACGGCACCGTCGTCACTACGCGTGTCGTGGTCGCCGGCCCGGTCTCGAACAACAAGGGCATCAACCTCCCGGGCGTCGCGGTCAACGTGCCCGCGCTGTCCGAGAAGGACGAGGCTGACCTGCGCTGGGGACTCAAGCTCGGCGCCGACCTGATCGCGCTCTCGTTCGTGCGCAACGCCGCCGACATCGAGCGTGTGCACGAGATCATGGCGGAGGAGGGGCGTCGCGTCCCGGTCGTCGCCAAGATCGAGAAGCCGCAGGCCGTCGAGGCGCTCGAGGGGATCATCGAGGCGTTCGACGCCATCATGGTCGCCCGTGGCGACCTCGGCGTGGAGCTGCCGCTAGAGGCCGTCCCGATCGTGCAGAAGCGCGCGGTCGAGCTCGCCCGCCGCGCCGCCAAGCCGGTCATCGTCGCGACGCAGATGCTCGAGTCGATGATCTCGAGCCCGGTCCCGACCCGCGCCGAGACCTCCGACGTCGCGAACGCCGTCCTGGACGGTGCGGACGCGGTCATGCTCTCCGGCGAGACCAGCGTCGGCGAGTACCCGACCGTGACGGTCCAGACCATGGCCCGCATCGTGACCTCCACCGAGGAGCACGGTCTCGACCGCATCGCGCCGCTCGGCACGCGGCCGCGCACACAGTCCGGTGCCATCACCCTGGCGGCCGTGGAGGTCGCGGACTTCGTCGAGGCGAAGTACCTCTGTGTGTTCACCGAGTCGGGCGAGTCCGCCCGCCGCATGGCCCGCCTGCGCAGCAGGATCCCGATTCTGGCCTTCACGCCCGAGGAGTCGACCCGTCGCAAGATGGCGCTCTACTGGGGTGTGGAGTCCTTCGTCGTCGACCGTGTGACCCACACCGACCAGATGGTCGCCCAGGTGGACGAGGCGCTCAAGTCGACCGGCCGCGCCCAGAACGGCGACAAGGTCATCATCATCTCGGGTTCCCCTCCCGGGATCCCCGGAACCACCAACGACATCCGCGTGCACCGCGTCGGCGACGTGCTCTGAGCCGACCCGATATCACGGATGGAGGAGGCCCCGCGTCGATCGGACGCGGGGCCTCCTCGCGTCCGCGGTGGTGGTCAGCGCCGTGCTTTTCCCGGTCAGCTCGCAGGGTGACCGGGTGAGGCGGAGCGTATCCTGAGGGTATGAGTCGCCGATGGATCCGCTGGGTTCCCGCGGTCGCCGTTCCCGCGGCGATCGCCGCCGGGGCGATCGCCGTGCCCCTCGCCGCCGGCGCGGCGGACCTCCCGGTGCGCTCGCCGGAGGACGTGGTGCGCCTCGTCGCCGCGAGCGACACGGAGACCTTCTCCGGGACGGTCGCGCAGAGTTCCGAGCTGGGGCTGCCCGACATCTCGGGGATGACCGGATCCTCGTCCTCAGCGACGTCGAGCGAGCAGAGCGCCCTCGAGCTGCTGACCGGAGACCACACCGCCAAGGTGTACGTCGACGGTCCGACGCGCCAGCGCGTCCAGGTGCTGGACCAGCTGGCCGAGCGCGACGCGGTGCGCAACGGTGCGGACGTGTGGCTGTACGACTCGAAGGGGGAGTCGGCGACGCATCTCACCCTCCCGGATCGCGCCTCGTCGGGTGCCGAGGCCGCGACGCCGACGCCGCTGGCCACCACTCCGCAGGCTCTCGCCGAGAAGCTGATCGCCGCGGCCGACCCCACGACGGAGGTGACGCTCGCCGCGCCGTCCACGGTCGCGGGGCGTGACGCCTACACTCTCGTCCTGACCCCGCGCACGGCGGCGACGCTGGTGGGCTCGGTCCGGATCGCGGTCGACGGCGCCACGGGCATCCCGTTGCGAGTGCAGGTGCTCGCGCGCGGTGCGAGCGCCCCGGCGTTCGAGGCCGGGTTCACGTCGTTCAGCACGGACCGGCCGTCCACCGACCTGTTCGCCTTCACCCCGCCGAAGGGCGCGAAGGTGACCGAGCAGTCGCTGTCGGCGCCGTCCGGACACCAGCCGCAGGGCGCCGACCACCCGAAGCCGCAGGTCAGCGGCGAGGGCTGGGCGAGCATCGTCACGCTGGCCGCCGGCTCCGCTCCGGACGGTCTCGTCTCCGATCCGCTGTTCGCACAGCTGACGACCACGGTGGACGGCGGTCGGGCGCTCAGCACCTCCCTGGTGTCGGTGCTCGTGACCTCCGATGGACGCGTGCTCGCCGGCGCCGTCCCCGTCTCCGCGCTGCAGGCCGCCGCACGGTGACCGACGCCGCCGCGATCGCGACGAGCGGCCTGACGAAGCGATTCCGTTCGCGCGCGGTGGTCGACGGCATCGACCTGGAGGTTCCGCGCGGCTCGGTGTTCGGCTTCCTCGGACCGAACGGGTCGGGAAAGACCACCACGATCCGGATGCTCCTGGGACTGGTCGCGCCGTCGGCGGGGGAGGCCCGCGTTCTCGGCGAGCGGATGCCCGACCGCGGTGCGAGCGTGCTGCCCCGCGTCGGCGCCCTGGTCGAGGGGCCGGCGTTCGCTCCATACTTGTCGGGCACGGCGAACCTCCTGCGCCGGGACAGCGCGGATCGTCTCGCCCCGGGTGCGACCCGGCGTCGGCGGGTGGAGGCCGCGCTCGAGCGCGTCGGCCTCTCGCACGCCGCCGGCAAGCATGTGCGCGCCTACTCGCTCGGGATGAAGCAGCGGCTCGGCATCGCCGGGGCCCTGCTGACCGAGCGCGACCTGCTCGTGCTCGACGAGCCCACGAACGGTCTCGACCCGCAGGGGACGCGGGAGGTGCGCTCCCTGGTCCGCTCGCTCGCCGACGGCGGCACGACGGTGTTCGTGTCCAGCCATCTCCTGGCCGAGATCGAGCAGATGTGCACGCACGCCGCGATCATGCGGGCCGGCCGGCTCGTGGCCCAGGGCTCGCTCGCCGAGCTGCGGGGCGGATCCGGGCCGCGGGTGGCGGTCGAGACTCCCGACGCGCCGCTCGCCGCCTCGGTGCTGGCCGGGATGGGTCTGGACTCCTCTCCCGTCCCATCCGGCGTGGAGGCGTCGCTCGGGGCCGACGCTCCCGCCGCGGAAGAGCTGGCGTCCGCCCTGGTCGGTGCCGGGGTCCGGCTGCGGGGGTTCGCGGTGCGTTCCTCGAGCCTGGAGGAGCGGTTCGTCGAGCTGACCGGGGAGGGCTTCGATGTCGAGCAGTGACGCGACGACCGCCGCCCCGTCCGCCGGCGCGGTCGGCGCGCGGCGGACGCGGCCGTCGGCCGGATGGGGACTGCTCGGTTCCGAGCTGTCCGTCCTCTTCCGGCGGCTGCGCACGTGGGCCATGCTCGCCGCACTCGCCGCGGTTCCCGTGCTCATCGCCGTCGCCGTGCGCATCACCGGCGGGTCGAGCCGGGGTCCCGGGTTCCTCAGCCAGATCACCGACAACGGGCTCTTCGTCGCCTTCACCGCCCTGGTGGTGTGCATGCCGCTCTTCCTGCCGCTCACGATCGGCGTCGTCGCCGGAGACACGATTGCGGGTGAGGCGAGTCACGGCACCCTCCGCTACCTCGTCATCGCCCCAGCGGGCCGTCTGCGCCTCCTCGCCGTGAAGTACGCCGGATCGGCCGCGTTCTGCGTGGCAGCAGCGCTGACGGTGGCGATCGCGGGCGCGGCGATCGGCGCGGTGCTCTTCCCGATCGGCCCGGTGACCCTGCTCTCCGGCACGACGGTCGGCGTCGCGGACGCGTTCGGGAGGCTGCTGCTGATCGCCGCGTACGTCGTCGTGTCGCTGCTCGGGCTGTGCGCCATCGGGCTGTTCCTCTCCACCCTGACCGATGTCCCGGTGGGCGCCATGGCCGCCACCGCCGTGCTGGCGGTGGTGTCGCAGGTCCTCGATCAGCTGCCGCAGCTTTCCGACCTGCACCCGTGGCTGTTCTCCCACTACTGGCTTGCGTTCGGCGACCTGCTGCGCGACCCGATCTCCTGGGACGCTCTCGGCCAGAACGCCCTGCTCCAGCTGGGCTACATCGCGGTGTTCGGCGCGCTCGCAATCGGCCGGTTCACGACGAAAGACATCCTCTCCTAGCTGTCGCGGGCTACGGCATCCCCTCCGCCGCAGCCTCCAGGTCCGAGCGCGGCTTCTCGCGCTGCGTCGCGATGCTGACGCCCGCCGCGACGCACACGACGACGATGCCCACGACCTGGATCAGGGCGAAACGCTCGCCCAGCACGAGCACACCGAAGACCGTGGCCACCACCGGGCCGAAGCTGGTGATGATGGCGTACAGGCGCGGCGTGATGCGACGGAGGATGAAGGTGTCCAGGCTGTACGGAAGAGCGGAGGACAGCACGCCCAGCGAGAGGAGCAGCCCCAGCACTCCCCAGTCGACACGGGCGTAGTCGATCACGACGAGTGCGATCGGCACGGTGAGCACGGTCGCGACCACGCTCGCGACGCTGAGGCCCTCCAGCCCCGGCAGGCGCGTCGCCACACGGCGCGTGAGCAGGATGTACGCGGCCCAGGCGGAGGCGGCCGTCAGGGCGAGCACGACGCCGAGCGGGTCGAGCTCGCCCTCCGTCGCCGTGAGCAGCACGACGCCCGCCGCGGCGGCGAGCGCGCAGACCCCGTCGAGGACGCGGCGCGATCCGAGCAGGGCGAGGGCGAACGGGCCGAGGAACTCGATCGTGGCCGCGATGCCGAGCCCGAGGCGACCGACCGCCTCGTAGAAGCTGAGGTTCATGGCAGCGAGGACGACGCCGAGTGCGAGCGCCGGCCACAGCCTGCGCCAGGTCAGCTCCGCCCGCTTCGGCCGGTAGAACGGCAGGACGGCGACGGCCGTGACGAGCTGACGCGCAGCCACGACGACGACCGCTCCCACGACGGGGATGAGCAGCCCGGCGATCGCGGAGCCGAAGTTGATGCTGACCTCCGTGGCGACCTGGGTGCCGGCGCCGACGACCCGATCGCGTCTGGAGTTCACTCCGCCGAGCTTAGCCGTCGGCGCATGATCGCCCGCGAGGCCGACGGGCGCCGCGCGACCTCGAAGCCGGCCGCCCGGAAGAGCGCGACCGTGCCGTGGTACCGCTCGGCGGCCGACAGCGTCGGCCGCGCCTCGGTGTCGACCGGGTAGCCCTCGACGACGGTCGCGCCGCGGTCGCGCGCGTGCTCGACGGCGCCGGCCAGGAGCTCGCCCGCCAGCCCGCGACGGCGGAACTCGGGGCGCACGACGAAGCAGGTGACCGCCCACGGGTCGACGGGGTCCTCGGTCTGCCGCCGGGTGATGGGCGACCGGCTCAACGCCGGGTAGGCGGCGAACGGCTCGACGGCCGCCCATCCCGCGGGTTCCCCGTCGAGGAAGGCGATCACCCCGGTCGATCCGTCCTCGAGTTGCGCGCGCATCGATTCCGCTTTGTCGTCGCGGGAGCCGGCGTCCCACGCTGCGCGCGGGAGCTTGAACCACTGGCACCAGCAGCCGGCGGGATCCCCGACGGTGCCGAACACCGTGCGCACGTCCTCCCACGCGCTCGCGTCGGCCGACCGGATGACCACCTCGTGCACCATGCGACCGACGCTACCGCGCGTGCAGCGCCCCCGCCAGGAGGCTCGGGTGCTCGACGTGTGCGAAGTGCCCCGTCGCCGGGAGCACCGTCGAGTGCAGCTGCGGCAGCAGGCGCGACAGCGGGAGGTCGTCCGACGCGGGCGAGAAGAGGTCGTGGTCGCCGTGGACGGCGAGGACCGGGCAGCGCACGCGACGCCAACGCTCCGCGGCCGGGTAGCGGCGTGCGCAGGCGAGGGCCCGGAGGAAGGCGGCGGGGCGCAGATCGCGGGCCAGCTCGGTCACGGCATCCGGCACGCGCCGGCCGAAGAGCGGCGCGGTGAGGGTGCGCAGGAGGCCGATCCGGTCGAGGACGCCCACGAAACGGATCCCCGCGGGGCCGAGCGCGTCCAGTGCGCGCATCGCTGCGGCGAGACCGAGGAGCGCCGGGTAACGGCGCGCGAACTCCACGGCGCCGAGCCGGTCGCCCTGCCCACCGAACGTCGTCGCCGACACCAGGACGACCGACTCGGTCGCCTCCGGCTCCTGCGCCGCCAGCTCCAGGGCGACGAATCCGCCGAGGGAATGCCCCACGAGCCGCCAGCGCTCATAGCCGAGCGCGCGCACGGTCGCTGCGACCGCTGCGGCGATCCCAGCCGGGTCGAGCGTGTCGACATCGGCGGGGGAATCGCCCCAGCCCGGGAGATCAGGCACGACGAGGTCCGAGACGTCGCCGCCGCTCTCGGCGGAATCGATGGCCGCGCGCCAGGTCGTCCACGATCCGGCGGCGCCGTGCAGCAGGACCGTGGCGGTGCGCCCGCGCCGCTCCGTGCGCCGCACCGCGACCGCGCCGCACGGAGTGTTCACCTCGATCTTCTCCACGTCCTGTTGTTCGGAGCGGCCCCGCCGTAGGATTCCCACGAGGGGAGAGACTGTGAGCGAATCCACCGCATCGATCGACCGCACCGAGCTGAGTGAGGAGAGCCTGGACCGATTGGATGCGTGGTGGCGTGCCGCCAACTACCTCTCGGTCGGGCAGATCTACCTCCTCGACAATCCGCTCCTGCGGCGGCCGCTCTCGCGCGACGACATCAAGCCGCGGTTGCTGGGCCACTGGGGCACCACGCCGGGTCTCAACTTCGTCTACGCCCACCTCAACCGCGTGATCCAGGAGCGGGACCTCGACACGATCTTCATCGCGGGTCCCGGGCACGGTGGCCCGGGCGTGGTCGCGAGCGCCTACCTCGACGGCACCTACAGTGAGGTCTACAGTGCCATCGACCGGAGCGAGGACGGGCTGCGCGGGCTCTTCCGGCAGTTCTCGTTCCCCGGCGGCATCCCGAGCCACGCGGCTCCGGAGACGCCCGGATCGATCCACGAGGGCGGGGAGCTGGGCTACTCGCTCTCGCACGCGTACGGCGCCGCGTTCGACAACCCGGACCTGCTCGTCGCGGCCGTCGTCGGCGACGGCGAGGCGGAGACCGGCCCGCTGGCGACCGCGTGGCACTCCAACAAGTTCCTCGACCCGGTGACCGACGGCGTCGTGCTGCCCATCCTGCACCTCAACGGATACAAGATCGCCAACCCGACCGTGCTCGCGCGCATCCCGGAGAGCGAGCTGATGGACCTCATGCGGGGCTACGGCTACACGCCGCACCTGGTGTCCGGCGGCTTCGACGGCGAGGACCCGCGCGAGGTCCACAAACGCATGGCCGCTGAACTCGACCTCATCCTCGACGAGATCGCCGCGATCAAGCGCGCCGCGGCGGCAGGGGAGCTGGACGCCCGTCCCGCCTGGCCGATGCTCGTCCTCCGCACCCCCAAAGGCTGGACGTGTCCGCCCGAGATCGACGGGCATCCCGCGGAGAACAACTGGCGCTCCCACCAGGTGCCGCTCGCGGACGCACGCGACACGGAGGCGCACACCCGGCTGCTGGAGAGCTGGCTGGCGTCCTACCGGCCGGAAGAGCTCTTCGACGAGGCCGGCGCGCCGGTGCCTCTCGTCACCGCCCTGGCCCCGCAGGGCGAGCGGCGCATGAGCGCCAACCCGGTCGCGAACGGCGGCCTCCTGCGCAAAGATCTGCGGCTGCCCGACTTCCGGGACTATGCGGTCGACGTCCCGGCCCCGGGCGGCTCGGTCGCGGAGGCGACGCGGGTGCTCGGCGAGTGGTTCCGCGATGTGATGCGGGAGAACCCGGAGGACTTCCGGCTGTTCGGACCGGATGAGACCGCGTCCAACCGCCTCCAGGCCGTCTACGAGGTGACCGGCAAGCAGTGGAACGCCGAGTACTGGCCCATCGACGCGGACAACCATCTCGTCCCCAGCGGCCGGGTGATGGAGATGCTGAGCGAGCACCAGTGCCAGGGCTGGCTCGAAGGCTATCTGCTGAGCGGACGGCACGGAGTCATCACGTCGTACGAGGCGTTCATCCACATCGTCGACTCCATGTTCAACCAGCACGCCAAGTGGCTGAAGAGCTCGCGGCAGATCGCCTGGCGGCGCCCGGTGGCCTCCCTCAACTATCTGCTCAGTTCGCACGTGTGGCGGCAGGACCACAATGGGGCCTCCCACCAGGACCCGGGCTTCATCGATCACGTCGTCAACAAGAAGGCGGACGTTGTGCGCGTGTACCTGCCGTTCGACGCGAACACGCTCCTCTCGACCTACGACCACTGCCTGCGGTCCACCGATTACGTCAACGTGGTGGTCGCCGGCAAACAGCCCGCGCCGAACTGGCTCACGATGGACCAGGCCATCGCCCACTGCACCCGCGGCATCGGCGTGTTCGAGTGGGCCGGGACGGAAGTGGACGGCGAGGAGCCGGACGTGGTGCTCGCCTGCGCGGGAGACATCCCGACGCTCGAGGTGCTCGCCGCGGCGGACATCCTGCGCCACCGCCTCCCCTCGCTGAAGGTGCGGGTGGTGAACGTCGTCGACCTGATGCGCCTGCAGAGCGAAGGGGAGCACCCCCACGGCCTGGGCGACCGCGAGTACGACGCGCTCTTCACGACGGACAAGCCGGTGATCTTCGCCTATCACGGCTACCCCTGGCTCATCCACCGACTCACCTACCGCCGGGCCGGCCACAACAACCTCCACGTGCGCGGCTACAAGGAGGAGGGCACCACGACGACACCGTTCGACATGGTGATGCTCAACGACCTCGACCGGTACCACCTCGTGATCGACGTGCTCGACCGCGTCCCGGGGCTCGCGGCGCGGGAGACGGCCTTCCGGCAGGAGATGCAGGACGCGCGCCTGGCCGCCCGCCAGTACACACGTGAGCACGGCGAGGACATCCCCGTCGTCGCCGAGTGGGGGTGGGGCGGTGACGCGGACGGGGCGCGCCTCGACTCCACAGGCGGCGACAACGACTGAGACGCCTCACGATCTCCCGCGCTGACGGACACAGCGGGGTCGCATCCTGCCGGCCGGACGAGGCCGCCGAGGGTCAGAGGGGCTGGGCGCTCGCCGGGTCGACGACGGTGAGCTCGGCGATCTTCGCCGCACGGCCGTCGCCCGAGGAACGGCCGGTGAGGCGGCGGCCGACCCAGGGGAGCACGAAGCGCCGGTAGTAGTCGGCGGTGCGGCGGCTCCGCGGCCCCGCGGGCGCCGCCGCGACCTCCTCGACGCCCCACTCCGTCGGCACCGGCACGTCGAACGCGGTGAGCACGTTGCTCGCCACCCGCGCGTGCCCCAGCGCGTTGAGGTGGAGGCGGTCCTCCGACCAGTAGCGGATGTCCTCCAGGCTCTCGTCGGCCCAGTTGTCCACGAACGTGATGCCGTCGCGGGGGAGCATCGCGCGCACCTCGCGAGCGAGCTCGTCGCCACGTCTGCGCACGAGACCGCCCAACGGGAGGTGGGCGCTGGGATTGGCTCCGCTCAGGAGGAGCATATGGCTGCCGGACGCGGTGACCCGGTCGGCTGCGTCGACCAGGATCCGGGCGACCTCGGAGATCGCGACCCGTGGCCGCATGATGTCGTTGCCGCCGCCGTTGAGGCTCACCAGCTGCGGGTGCTGGTCGATCGCCGGGCCGATCTGCTCGGCCACGATCGGGCCGAGTTTGCGGCCGCGGATGGCGAGGTTGGCGTACCGGACGGGTTCCGGGGACGCGGCGGCGAGCCCGAGCGCGACGAAGTCGGCCCAGCCGCGCACCCGCCCGTCGGGGAGGTCGTCGCCGACGCCCTCGGTGAAGCTGTCCCCGATCGCGATGTAGGAGGTGAACACAGGCCTACGCTACCCGCCGCGCGTACCACGGGACGCACCGCGACGCGGAGGGGCGGCGAGCGCGTCGCGCCCACGAGGCCATGCTGACGGTGTCCACGATCGAGCTCGCCGCGATCGAGGCCACGGCCGATGCGGCTGCGCCTACTTCGCGATCAGGTCCTGCCAGCTGAGCAGGTGCTCGACCGTCACCCCGGCGTACCCGGAGACGGACGAGAACGCGGACCGCACGAGGGCGGTCTCCGACTCGAGCAGGGCTGCGCTGTCGTCGCCGAACGTCGCTCCCGGACCTCCGGCGACCTCGGGGGAGTCCGTCTCCACGCCGATGCTGTACGGCGTCCTGGCCACGCTCGCCTCGCGTGCGGCGGGACCCGCCAGTGCGATGATCCCGTCGTCGCCGCGCGCGTGGTCGACGAACGCGACGATCGCGACGGAGTCGAGGTGCGGCAGGAGCTCGCCGAAGAGGGTCCCGCCGGCGGGGTTCTGCTTCGCAGCGAGCCACCACGGCAGGTCGGCGCCGACGGGGACCGCCCGCGCGGCGTCCGCTGCCGCGTCGTACATCGTGGCGAGCTTGTCGACGATGCCGGGCAGCTCGTCCTCGGTCGCGTCCACCCACGGCTCGACGTCGAACTGGATCGCGTCGAACGGAGCCGCCTTCAGCGCTGCGCGCGTCCACGTCGCCGCCAGGTCGGGGTCGTCAGCCCACGCCGGATCGCCGCCGAGCGCGGCCACCGTGGTGACGCCCGCCCTGTGCAGCGCGGTGATCGACGCCTTCAGCCAGCTCGAGAACGGTCCCTCGTCGGCCGCCCATGGCACCGAGAGGTACACCGTCTTGAGCTTGTGCGCGCTGGCGAAGGCGGCGAGCGCCTTCGGGGCGAACTCCGGGTCCCCCTGCCCGCGCGCGTCGACGGCGGGGTCGATCGGGTTGCCCCACGCCCACATGCTCGTGATCGCGGACCCGGTCGCCTTGGCTGCGAGGTTCGCGGAGGGCGTGGATGCTGCGGAAGCGGGAGCTGCGGTCATCAGCAGCGAGCCTCCCAGAGCGAGGGCGACGGCGCCACCGATGAGGGATGCTCGGAGTCGCGGAACACGCATGGCACACCCTTCGGACGGAACACGGAGTCGCTGCGATTCGGGTGTGCAGCAATGCCAGTATTCCATTCAAAGGTGGGCCGGACAGGCCTCCGTTCGGGGTACAAATGAGTGCGCCGAGAAGGCCCATTATGGGCCTCCTCGGCGCCTTCGCCCCGAGATTGAGCCGTCTCGACGGAGGCCGCGGCTGCGTCAGCGCCAGCCGAGTGCGGGCGCGATGTGCGTCACGACCGACTCCAGCAGGTGGGCGTTGTAATCCACGCCGAGCTGGTTCGGGACGGTCAGGATCAGAGTGTCGGCAGCCTCCACCGCAGCGTCGGTGCGCAGTTCCTCGACGAGGGCGTCCGGCTCGCCGACGTAGCTCTTGCCGAAGCGGGCGAGGCCGCCGTCGAGGTGCCCGACCTGGTCGCGGCGGTCGGCCTGGGCGGAGGCTCCGAAGTAGCGGCGATCGAGGTCGTTGACGATGGGCATGATGCTGCGGCTGACGGAGACACGGGGCTCCCGTTCCCAGCCGGCGGTGGCCCAGGCATCGCGGTAGAGCTGGATCTGCTCGGCCTGGAGGTCGGAGAAGGCGACGCCGGTGTCCTCCGTGAGGAGGGTGGAGCTCATCAGGTTCATGCCCTGCTCCGCCGTCCACACCGCGGTCTGCCGCGTGCCGGAGCCCCACCAGATGCGATCGCCGAGTCCGGGGGACTGCGGCTCGATGGCGAGAGCGCCGGTGCGGCCGGTCATCTGCGGGTTCGCCTGCGCGATGCCCGCACCGGCGATCGCGGCGCGGAACAGCTCGGTGTGGCGGCGCGCGAGGTCCGCGTCGGTCTCGCCCTCGTCGGGCAGGTAGCCGAACGACTCGTACCCGCGCAGCGCGGTCTCGGGTGATCCGCGGCTCACGCCGAGCTGCAGTCGTCCTTCGCTGATGAGATCCGCCGCCGCGGCGTCCTCGGCCATGTACAGGGGGTGCTCGTAGCGCATGTCGATGACGCCGGTGCCGATCTCGATACGGCTGGTGCGGGCGCCGATGGCGGCGAGGAGCGGGAACGGGGACGCCAGTTGCGGCGCGAAGTGGTGCACGCGGAAGAACGCGCCGTCGGCTCCCAGCTCCTCTGCGGCGACCGCGAGCTCGATGCTCTGACGGAGGGCGTCGCCCGCCGTCCGCACGACAGAGCCCGGCACCTCCTGGTAGTGGCCGAACGAGAGGAATCCGATCTTCTTCACACCGGGTCCAAGGCGGAGCGGCTCTCCCGTATTCCGCCTCGTGTGCCGGGCGTGGCCGATCGGCTGTGCGCCGTGTGCGCCGTGGAGCAACCCGAGGGGGCGGCGCCGGTCCGCTCAGTCGAGATAGGGCGCGAGCGCCATCTCCATCGCCGGCCGCGGCTTCGCGCCCACGATCGTCCCCACGGGCTCCCCGGCTCGGAACATCTTCATGAACGGGAGGGCGAGCGCGCGGTACTCGGCGGCGGTGCGCGGATTGTCGTCGGCGTTGATCTTCACGACCCGCAGGACGTCGGAGTGGTCGCGGGCGACCTGCTCGAGCACCGGCCCGAGGGCACGGCAGGGGCCGCACCACTCCGCCCAGAACTCGACCAGCGTGATGCCGGGCGCAGCGAGCACTTCGGCGGCGAAGGAGGCGTCGGTGACGCTGCGGATGAGGCTGTCGGTTGTCGTCATGTCGGCACGCTAAGCCCTGCCCCCGGCGGCAAGGTCAACCTGTGCGAGCATGGAACGCGGAGGTGCACATGGAGAGCCTGACCGAACAGCAGATCCGCGAGTCCTTCGTCAACTGCACGCGCAGCGAAGCCGACGACATGCCGCTGCCGCCCGGTATGCACGAGATCGACTGGTCGCGCCGAGAGTACCTCGGCTGGCGCGATCCGCGGCTCCCGCAGCGCGGCTACGTCGTCATCCCCACCGACGAGGGCCCGGTCGGCATACTGCTGCGCGCGTCGGAAGCGTCCATGCGATCGCACGCGCCGTCGATGTGCGGCTGGTGCCAAGACGTGCACTACCCGCGCGACGTCTACTTCTGGTCGGCGCGGCGCGCCGGCCAGGCGGGCCGCAACGGCGACACCGTCGGCACCCACGTGTGCGGAGAGTTCGAGTGCAGCGTGAACGTCCGCCGCACGCCGCCCCCGCAGTTCATCGGATTCGACGTGGACGCGGCCATCGCGGACCGCATCGCCGGGCTCGCCGAGCGCGCGCGGCGCTTCGCCGCCTCCGTCATCGGAGCCCGCATCTGAGGGGCCGTTCGTCGTGCCGCTGGTGGGACTCGAACCCACACGCCCTTCCGGACAAAGCATTTTGAGTGCTCCGCGTCTGCCATTCCGCCACAGCGGCGCACAACAACACCTGAACAATACCGTAGGCTTTCATGCGTGACTGACCAGGAAACCACCCCAACCGCCCCCCGCCGCGTCGTCGTGGCGGAGGACGAATCGCTGATCCGCCTCGACATCGTCGAGACCCTGCGCGACAACGGATTCGAGGTCGTTGGTGAGGCCGGAGACGGCGAGACCGCCGTCGCCTTGGCGACTGAGCTGCGCCCCGATCTGGTGATCATGGACGTCAAGATGCCGCAGCTCGACGGCATCTCGGCCGCCGAGCGCCTCTCGAAGGGCCACATCGCGCCCGTCGTCCTCCTCACGGCGTTCAGCCAGAAGGAGCTCGTGGAGCGGGCGACCGAGGCCGGAGCGCTGGCCTACGTCGTCAAGCCGTTCACGCCCAACGACCTCCTGCCCGCGATCGAGATCGCGCTCGCCCGCTACCAGCAGATCATCGCCCTCGAGGCGGAGGTCTCCGACATGGTGCAGCGGTTCGAGACCCGCAAGCTCGTGGACCGCGCGAAGGGCCTCCTCAACGAGAAGATGGGCCTGTCGGAGCCCGAGGCGTTCCGCTGGATCCAGAAGGCGTCGATGGATCGCCGCCTGACCATGCACGACGTGGCCCAGGCCATCATCGAGCAGCTCGCCGCCAAGAAGTAGCCGCTCCGCGGTGCCGCGGTCGCCCGCTCGGCGCCGCCCGCTCCGACGGTCGCCGCTCTGGGCGACTGCTGCTGTTTGGGACAGTTGCGTCGCGGCGCCGCACCGCAGACGTCCCTGACGACCGCGCTCGGCCGATCACTGCCGCTTGGAACGTGCGCTGCTGTTCGGGACGCGCGCGGCGCGGCGCCGGGACGCAGACGTCCCGAACGACCGCGCTCGTCACGAGGCGCGGCGGCGGAAGCCGCCTCAGCCGAGCTCCTTGATGAGATTCGTGATGCGGATGGTGGAGCAGCGCCGCCCCTGGTCGTCCGTCACCGCGATCTCGTGCGTCGTCAGCGTGCGGCCGAGGTGGACCGGAGTGCAGACGCCGGTGACGTATCCGCTGGTCGCGGAGCGCGTGTGCGACGCGTTGATCTCGATGCCGACGGCGAGCCGGCCGGCGCCCGCGTAGAGGTTGGCCGACATCGAGCCGAGGGACTCGCCGAGCACCACGTAGGCGCCGCCGTGCAGGAGGTCGGCGGGCTGCGTGTTCCCCGCGACGGGCATGCGCGCCACAGCCCGCTCGACCGTGAACTCGAGCATCTCGATGCCCATCTTCTCGGCCAGTGCGCCGAGTCCCCTCTGCTGCACGTACGCGAGCGCGTCCTCGGTCATCTGGGCCTTCCCTCACCGTCGTCGGTCGTCGCCTGGAGTGTCACCGCCGGCTTGTAGGCTGGTCCGGTGTCAGACTCCGAAAAGCCTACCCTTCTGATCATCGACGGCCATTCGCTGGCCTTCCGGGCGTTCTACGCCCTTCCGGTCGACAGTTTCGTCAACCGCGAGGGCCAGCACACGAATGCGATCCACGGCTTCATCGCGATGCTGATCAACCTGCTCCAGCAGCAGAAGCCGACCCACATCGCGGTGGCGTTCGACATCTCGCGCTACTCCTTCCGCACCCGCGAGTACCCGGAGTACAAGGGGACCCGCGGCGAGACGCCGCCCGAGTTCGCCGGCCAGGTGCCGCTGCTCGAGGAGGCCCTGCACGCGATGAACATCACGACCATCGCCAAGGAGGACTTCGAGGCCGACGACATCCTCGCGACGCTGGCGCGGCGCGGTGCGGAGGAGGGCTACCGCGTGCTGCTCGTCTCGGGGGATCGCGACACGATCCAGCTGGTCACCGACGAGGTCACGCTGCTGTACCCGAACGTCCGCGGCGTCTCCGAGCTGAAGGTCTACGACCCGGCGGCGGTGCGTGAGCGCTACGGCGTCGAGCCGCAGCAGTACCCCGAGATCGCGGCGCTTGTCGGCGAGACGAGCGACAACCTGATCGGCATCGACAAAGTCGGCGAGAAGACCGCCGTCAAGTGGGTGCAGCAGTACGGCACGGTGGAGAACATCGTGGCGCACGCCGACGAGATCAAGGGCGTCGTCGGGCAGAACCTCCGCGATCAGAAGGAGAACGCCCTCCGCAACCGCCGACTCAACAAGCTCCTCGACGACGTCGAGCTGCCCGTCGGTCCGGCCGACCTGGAGCGCAAGCCGCTCGACGAGGCCGCCGTGCGCGACATCTTCGCGCGCCTCCAGTTCAAGACGCTGCTCGACCGTCTGATGAAGACGGCGGCGGAGGAGGGGCTGCTCGACGGCTCCGCGTCCGTCGTCGACGCGGGAGACGCGGGCGCGGTCGGCGCGCCCGCCGTGCGAACGCTGGTCGACGAGGAGCTCGCGCACTGGCTGTCGAAGGCGTCCGCCGACGGCGCCCCGGTCGCGGTGCAGGTCGAGCTCGGGCCGGCCGGCGTCACCGGCTTCGGCCTCGCCTCCGCCGACGACTCCGTGTACGTGCCCTGGGTCGCCGACCGCAAGGACTACGAAGCGCTGGAGGCCTGGCTCGCGAGCCCGGCCCCGAAGCAGTTCTTCCACACCAAGCCGCAGTTCAAGGCGCTGAGCCGCGCGGGCTTCGTCGTCGACGGGCTCGCATTCGACACCCGCGTCGCCTCCTGGTTGGTGAAGCCCGGCGCCGCGCCGCAGTCGCTCGCCGAGCAGGTCTACGAGGTGCTCGGCGAGACGCTCCCGGTCTCCGATCCGAACCAGCTCGTCCCGATGAACGACGCCGTCAGCCCGGCGACCGAGGCCTGGTACATCCGCCGCGTCGCGGAGGGGCAGGCGATCGCGCTCGACCCGGGCACCCGCGCCGTGCTCGACGACATCGAGCTGCCGCTGGTCGCCGTGCTCGCCGAGATGGAGCTCACCGGCGTCGCCATCGACTCCGCGGTGCTCGCGCGACTGCGCGGCCAGCTCACGGACAAGGCCAACGACTTCGCCGCCCAGGCCTACGCCGAGATCGGCCACGAGATCAACCTCGGCTCCCCGAAGCAGCTTCAGCAGGTGCTCTTCGAGGAGCTGCAGATGCCGAAGACCCGCGCCACCAAGACCGGGTTCTCGACCGACGCCGCCTCGCTCGCCGACCTGCAGGAGAAGAGCCCGCACCCGTTCCTGGGCCTGCTGCTGCAGCACCGCGACGCGACCAAGCTCAAGCAGATCGTCGAGACCCTGGAGCGCTCGGTCACCGGCGACAGCCGCATCCACACGACCTACGACCAGACCGGCACCTCCACCGGCCGCATCTCGTCGAACGATCCGAACCTCCAGAACATCCCGATCCGCACCGAGGAGGGGCGCGAGATCCGTTCCGCGTTCACCGCGGGCGCCGAGTACGAGACGCTGCTGACCGCCGACTACTCGCAGATCGAGATGCGGATCATGGCGCACCTCTCCGAAGACCCGGGCCTGATCGAGGCGTTCAACGCGGGGGAGGACCTCCACCGTTTCGTGGGCGCCCGCGTCTTCGGCGTCGAGCCCGCCGACGTCACGCCGCTCATGCGGACGAAGGTCAAGGCGATGTCCTACGGCTTGGCGTACGGGCTGAGCGCGTTCGGGCTCTCCAAGCAGCTCCGCATCGAGACCGCCGAGGCCCGCCAGCTGATGGGCGGCTACTTCGAGCGCTTCGGCGCGGTGCGCGACTATCTGCGCGACGTGGTGGAGCAGGCGCGCGTCGACGGGTACACCGAGACGATCTTCGGCCGCCGCCGGCCGTTCGCCGATCTGACCTCCACCAATCGCGTGCTGCGCGAGAACGCCGAGCGTCAGGCGCTCAACGCGCCCATCCAGGGCTCGGCGGCGGACATCATGAAGATCGCCATGCTCGGCATCGCGGGCGACATCATCGACCAGGGCCTCCAGTCACGCATGCTGCTGCAGGTGCACGACGAGCTCATCTTCGAGGTCGCGCCGGGCGAGTGGGATGCGCTGGCGGCCGTCGTGCAGTCCCGAATGTCCGGCGCCGCGGACCTCCGCGTGCCGCTCGACGTGCAGGTGGGCCGAGGAGCCAACTGGGACGCCGCGGGCCACTGACCGGTGGCGTGCTCCCGGCTAGGCTCGGAGCATGACGAACGCAGAGAAGCGCGAACCCACGCCGATCGACACGATCGCAGAAGCGTGGGTCGACACCCAGCTCGAGCTGTACCCCGAGTTCCACGTCTGGCTCGGCCGACCCGGCCGCGAGGGCGAGTACGCGGACTACTCGCCGGCCGGCGCCGAGACCGCCGTCGCGAAGGTGAAGGAGTCCCTCGCTGCCATCCGGGCCGCGGAGCCCGTCGACGAGATCGATCGCATCACGAAGCTCGACCTCACCCGCGAGCTCGAGCTCACGGTCGAGAAGCACGAGGCCGGCTTCGCCCAGCGCGACCTCAACGTGATCGCGTCGCCGGCGCAGGAGCTGCGTGACATCTTCGACCTGGTCCCCACCGACACGGAGGACGACTGGGCGAACGTCGCGAAGCGCCTGCACAACCTCCCGGCCGCGATGGACGGCTACATCGAGACCCTGCGCAGCGGCATCGCCGCCGGCAACGTGCCCGCCATCCGCCAGGTTCGAGAGGTGCTCGCCCAGGCCAACAAGCAGGTGGCGGACACCGGCTTCTTCTTCGAGCTGACCTCGGGAGCGAAGACGGCCGGCGGCGACCTGCCCGCGTCGCTCGCCGCCGACCTCGCCGCCGGCGCGAAGGAGTCGGCGGGCGCTTACGCGAAGCTCGCCGACTTCCTGCAGAACGAGCTCGCCTCCCACGCTCCGGAGAAGGATGCGGTCGGGCGGGAGCTGTATGCGCTCGCCTCCCGCAGCTTCCTCGGCGCGACCGTCGACCTCGACGAGACCTACGAGTGGGGCATCGAGGAGCTCGCGCGCATGGTCGCCGAGCAGGAGGCCATCGCGAAGGAGATCAAGCCCGGTGCGAGCGTGCACGAAGCCATCACCTTCCTCGACGGAGACCCGAGCCGCAAGCTCCACGGCACCGATGCGCTGCAGAAATGGATGCAGGAGACCAGCGACCGCGCGATCGAGGAGCTCGGCAAGTCGCACTTCGACATCCCGACCGAGATCCGCCGTCTCGAGTGCATGATCGCCCCGACGCAGGAGGGCGGCATCTACTACACCGGCCCGAGCGACGACTTCGCCCGCGCCGGCCGGATGTGGTGGAGCGTCCCGGAGGGCGTCACCGAGTTCGACACCTGGCGCGAGCTCACGACGGTGTACCACGAGGGTGTCCCCGGACACCACCTGCAGATCGCCCAGGCGACCTACAACAAGGCGCAGCTGAACTCCTGGCGACGCATCGCGGGCACGTCGGGCCACGCCGAGGGATGGGCGCTCTACGCGGAGCGTCTGATGGAGCAGCTCGGCTACCTCGACGACCCGGCCGACCGGCTCGGGATGCTCGACGGCCAGCGGATGCGCGCGGCCCGGGTGGTGCTCGACATCGGCGTGCACCTCGAGAAGCAGCTGCCCGACGGCTCGGGCCCGTGGACCGGTGAGTACGCGTTCGAGTTCCTGGGCCAGAACGTCAACATGAACGACGGCTTCGTGCGGTTCGAGGTCAACCGCTACCTCGGCTGGCCGGGGCAGGCGCCGTCGTACAAGATCGGCCAGCGCATCTGGGAGCAGCTGCGCGACGAGTACGCGCGCCGCGAGGGCGCCGCGTTCGACATCAAGGCCTTCCACAAGAAGGCCCTCGACATCGGCGGCGTCGGTCTCGACACGCTGAAGTCGGCGCTGCTCGACTGAGCGGGGAGGAACCGCCGCCACGGCCGGGACGCGTCCGACGCGCCCCGGCCGTGGCGTCTCCGGCGCGGGTTGCTGCGCACGCCTCCGGCTGGGTAGACTAGACCGTCACTTGTGTGACATCCACATTCACCTGCCGTTCGCGGGAAACACGACTTCGAGTTCGCGTCCGGCCTGATTTCTGTCCATTACGGAGCATCCACTACATGACAACCGCAACGACCGACAAGGCGCCGAAGCAGGTCGCCGTCAACGACATCGGGTCCGCAGAGGACTTTCTTGCCGCGGTCGAAAAGACGCTGAAGTTCTTCAACGACGGAGACCTCATCGAGGGCACCGTCGTCAAGATCGACCGCGACGAGGTCCTCCTCGACGTCGGCTACAAGACCGAGGGTGTCATCCCCTCGCGCGAGCTTTCCATCAAGCACGACGTCGACCCCACCGAGGTCGTCGAGGTCGGCGACACCGTCGAGGCGCTCGTTCTCCAGAAGGAGGACAAGGAAGGCCGCCTCATCCTGTCCAAGAAGCGTGCGCAGTACGAGCGCGCGTGGGGCGACGTGGAGAAGATCAAGGAGGCCGACGGTGTCGTCACCGGTACGGTCATCGAGGTCGTCAAGGGTGGTCTCATCGTGGACATCGGTCTGCGCGGCTTCCTCCCGGCTTCGCTCATCGAGCTGCGCCGCGTCCGCGACCTGACCCCGTACCTGGGTCAGGAGATCGAGGCCAAGATCCTCGAGCTGGACAAGAACCGCAACAACGTCGTGCTCTCGCGCCGCGCCCTGCTCGAGCAGACGCAGTCCGAGTCGCGCACCACGTTCCTCAACAACCTGCACAAGGGCCAGGTCCGCAAGGGCGTCGTGTCCTCGATCGTCAACTTCGGTGCGTTCGTGGACCTCGGCGGCGTCGACGGCCTCGTGCACGTCTCCGAGCTGTCCTGGAAGCACATCGAGCACGCCTCCGAGGTCGTCGAGGTCGGCCAGGAGGTCACCGTCGAGATCCTCGAGGTCGACCTGGACCGCGAGCGCGTCTCGCTGTCTCTCAAGGCCACCCAAGAAGACCCGTGGCAGGTGTTCGCCCGCACCCACGCGATCGGTCAGGTCGCGCCGGGCAAGGTCACGAAGCTCGTCCCGTTCGGTGCGTTCGTCCGCGTCGCGGACGGCATCGAGGGTCTGGTGCACATCTCCGAGCTCTCCGGCAAGCACGTCGAGCTCGCGGAGCAGGTCGTGTCGGTCGGCGACGAGGTCTTCGTCAAGGTCATCGACATCGACCTGGAGCGCCGCCGCATCTCGCTCAGCCTCAAGCAGGCCAACGAGGGCGTCGACCCCGAGGGCACCGAGTTCGACCCGGCCCTCTACGGCATGGTCACCGAGTACGACGACCAGGGGAACTACAAGTACCCCGAGGGCTTCGACCCGGAGACCAACGAGTGGAAGGAAGGCTTCGAGACCCAGCGCGACGAGTGGGAGCAGCAGTACGCCGCCGCTCAGGCCCGCTGGGAGGCGCACAAGCGCCAGGTCGCCAAAGGCCTGGAGGAGGCCGCCGCCGACAGCGGCACCTCGTCCTACTCGAGCGAGACCGGCAACGGCGGCACGCTCGCCGATGACGAGTCCCTCGCCGCCCTGCGCGAGAAGCTCAGCTCCAACAACTGAGTCCGTGCTCCACTCGGAGCATGTCTCACCGGACGGCCGGTCCCCTCGGGGGCCGGCCGTCCGGCCGTTAAGCTGGACGCGTGCAGCTGATCGGACTCACCGGCGGGATCGCCTCCGGCAAATCGACCATCGCCTCCCGTCTCGCCGAGCACGGCGCCGTGATCGTGGATGCGGACCGCATCGCCCGGGAGGTCGTCGAGCCCGGCCGTCCGGCCCTGGCGGCCATCGCCGAGCGGTTCGGGCCCGGGGTGATCGCGGCCGACGGCAGCCTCGACCGGCCGGCGCTGGGGGCGATCGTGTTCGCGGACGAGGAGTCGCGGCTCGCTCTCAACGAGATCACGCATCCCGCCGTGCTCGCCGAGTCCACGGCGCGCTTCGCCGCGGCCGGGGCGGCGGATCCGGACGCGATCGTCGTCTACGACGTGCCCCTGCTCGTCGAGTCGGCGAACGAGTACCCGTTCGACCTCGTCGTCGTAGCCCACGCCGCCGCACCGACCCGCGTCGAGCGCCTGGTCGCCCTGCGGGGGATGGACCGGGCCGAGGCCGAGCGTCGCATCGGAGCGCAGGCCACTGACGAGGAGCGGCTCGCCGTCGCCGACGTCGTGATCGACACCGACGGCAGCCTCGAGCGCACGCGCGAGCAGGTCGACGCGCTGTGGGAGCGGCTGCGGTCGCGCGACTCGGGGTGAGCGCCGGGCGCGTTCCGCTCTGAGCGAGAGCAGGCCGCGGTGTCGGTGGTCCGTCCTAGGCTGGATGTCATGGAACCCACGCGCGCCGTCCGTCCCTTCGAGGTCGTCAGCGAATACGCCCCGAGCGGGGACCAGCCGCAGGCGATCGCCGAGCTCGCCGGCCGCATCAACGCGGGGGAGACCGACGTGGTGCTCCTCGGCGCGACGGGCACCGGCAAGTCGGCGACGACCGCGTGGCTGATCGAGCAGGTGCAGCGGCCCACCCTCGTCCTCGCGCACAACAAGACTCTCGCGGCGCAGCTCGCCAACGAGTTCCGGGAGCTGCTGCCGAACAACGCCGTCGAGTACTTCGTCTCGTACTACGACTACTACCAGCCCGAGGCCTACGTGCCGCAGACGGACACGTTCATCGAGAAGGACTCCTCGATCAACGCGGAGGTCGAGCGCCTGCGCCACTCGACGACGAACTCGCTGCTCAGCCGGCGCGACGTGGTGGTCGTTTCGACGGTGTCCTGCATCTACGGCCTCGGCGCGGCGGAGGAATACCTCGAGGCGATGGTCGCGCTCCAGGTGGGCCAGACCATCGGACGCGACGCGCTCATCCGGCGGTTCGTCAACATGCAGTACGAGCGCAACGATGTCGACTTCTCGCGCGGCAAGTTCCGCGTGCGCGGCGACACGATCGAGATCATCCCGGTCTACGAGGAGCACGCCGTGCGGATCGAGATGTTCGGTGACGAGATCGAGGCGCTGTACACGCTGCACCCGCTCACCGGCAACGTGATCTCGAAGATGGACGCGGTGTCCGTCTTCCCCGCGACGCACTACGCGGCCAGCCCGGTCACCATGCAGCGCGCCATCGGAACGATCCAGACCGAGCTGCACGACCGGCTGGTCGAGCTGGAGCGCGAGGGCAAGCTGCTGGAAGCCCAGCGCCTCCGCATGCGCACGCAGTTCGACCTCGAGATGATGGAGCAGATCGGCTTCTGCTCCGGCATCGAGAACTACTCGCGCCACATCGACGGCCGGCAGCCCGGGGAGGCGCCGAACTGCCTGCTGGACTACTTCCCGGACGACTTCCTCGTCGTGATCGACGAGTCGCACGTGACCGTCCCCCAGATCGGCGCGATGTACGAGGGCGACGCGTCCCGCAAGCGCACCCTGGTGGAGCACGGCTTCCGGCTCCCGAGCGCGCTCGACAACCGGCCGCTGCGCTGGAACGAGTTCAAGGACCGCGTGGGCCAGACCGTCTATCTCTCGGCCACCCCGGGGCAGTACGAGCTGGGGATCGCCGACGGCGTCGTCGAGCAGATCATCCGCCCGACCGGGCTCGTCGACCCGCAGATCGTCGTCAAGCCGACGAAGGGGCAGATCGACGATCTGCTCGAGGAGATCCGGGTGCGCGTCGAGCGCGACGAGCGCATCCTCGTCACGACGCTCACGAAGA
Source organism: Leifsonia sp. ZF2019 (assembly GCF_019924635.1). Classification (NCBI taxonomy): domain Bacteria; kingdom Bacillati; phylum Actinomycetota; class Actinomycetes; order Micrococcales; family Microbacteriaceae; genus Leifsonia; species Leifsonia sp. ZF2019. The sequence goes on along the minus strand of NZ_CP065037.1, from coordinate 2,340,885 downwards.
AGATGGCGGAGGAGCTCACCGACTTCCTCGCCGAGGCCGGCGTGCGCGTGCGGTACCTCCATTCCGACGTCGACACGCTGCGGCGCGTCGAACTGCTGACCGAGCTGCGTGCGGGCGTCTACGACGTGCTGGTGGGCATCAACCTGCTGCGCGAGGGCCTCGACCTGCCCGAGGTGTCGCTGGTCGCGATCCTCGACGCGGACAAGGAGGGGTTCCTGCGGTCGTCGACCTCCCTCATCCAGACCATCGGCCGCGCAGCCCGCAACGTGTCGGGCGAGGTGCACATGTACGCGGACGTGCTCACCGATTCGATGCAGCGCGCGATCGAGGAGACTGATCGGCGTCGCGACAAGCAGCTGGAGTACAACCGGGTCAACGGCATCGACCCGCAGCCGTTGCGCAAGCGCATCGCCGACATCACCGACGTGCTCGCCCGCGAGGAGGCCGATACCGCTCGGATGCTCGCGGGACGCGAGCAGAAGCGCAAGAGCCCGACGCCGAACCTCCGCAACGGAGGCATCGCCGCGCAGGGCGCCGCAGAGCTCGAAGGGCTCATCGCCGATCTCAACCAGCAGATGCTCGCCGCGGCGGGCGAACTCAAGTTCGAGTTGGCGGCACGCCTGCGCGACGAGCTCTCCGACCTCAAGCGGGATCTGCGCCAGATGGAGAAGGCCGGGCACCTGGGCTGAGATCCGCCTCGTCGACCGGGCAGTCCGCGAGCGCGCTACGGTGGCAGGGTGAGATCGAAGGCGGCGTGGCAGCGGTGGGTCGTCCCTGGCGTGGGCGCACTGCTGCTCGCGGTGGCGGCCGTCGCAGTGAGCTCGCAGGGGCCTCCCGTGTTCAGCGGCCCGCGTATCGGCCTGCCCGACGCAGATCTCGGGCCGCGGCCCGGAGCCACCGACGCCGTGACCGGCACTCCCGGGCCGTGGGACACCGGTCGGGTCGTCCAGGTCGACCTGTCCTGGGTCGTGGTCGCCCTCGTCGCGCTCGCGGCCGTGCTCGTCGTTGCGCTCGTCTGGCGCTACCTGCGCCGGCGGATGGCGGACAGGGCCGCTCCCTCGGCCGCGCTGCTCGGGGCCGTGACGGACGGCGAGCTGCCGCCGGCCGCCGAAGAGCCTCGGCCGGAGCCCGTCCGTCGCGGGCTGGACCGGGCACTCGCGGAACTGGACGCGCCGAGGGATCCCCGTGACGCCATCGAGCGCGCCTGGCTGGGCTTGGAGGAGGGCGCCTCCGACTCCGGCGTGCGGCGGTTGCCCGCCGAGACCCCCGCCGAGTTCGTCGCCCGCGTTGTCGCCAGGGTCGCAGCCGATGCGTCGGCAGCGCGCTCGCTGCTCGGCGTGTACCAGCGCGTGCGGTTCGGGACCCGTCCCGCGACGGACGCAGACGTGGCGGACGCCCGCGCCGCTCTGGAGTCGCTGCGCGCGTCATGGCTGGCGACGCCGGCCGGCGCACGCTCGCAGGAGGCCCGGTGACACCGCCACGGGCCGGGCGCCGGATCGCCGGCTGCGGTGCGCTCGGACTGATCGTCGGCGTCGCCGCCTGGGTTCTCGGGATGGACGCGCCGCACGCGATCGGGGCCGGAGCGGTCGTCGCGGCGCTCGCGGGTGTCCTGGCGCTCGTGGGCGCTCAGGGGGAGGTCTCGTGGGCCGTCCCCGCGCCCGGGCCGCGCCCCGGCGCGCGGCGCGATGTCGTTCAGCTCGGCTGGTCCATCGCGGCCCGCTCCCGCGGTCTCCGCGCCGGGCACGTCTCGCCCGACGCCGTCCGGAGGCTCCGGGCGCTCGCGACCGAGTGTCTCGCCCTCCGCGGCGTGGCGCTCGACGACCCCGCGTCGGCGGCGGAGGTCGCCCGTCTGCTCGGCGACGACGCTCTTCCCATCCTGCGGCGCGGGAGCGGAGAGTCGCCGAGCACGGCCGCCTACGCGTCCCTGCTCGCCCGTATCGAGGCGCTCGCCCCGGTGACGGACCACGGGGGCGGCTGAGCGGAGTGCTCGGTCCCGCCCCGTCATGTCCCTCGACCCCAGGAGAACCATGCCGTCCCTCCCCGCCCCGTTGTCCGTCGACGACGTCGCGCGCCTCGGTGCCGCCGTGCTCGATCGCGTCGAGTCCGTCGTGATCGGGATGCGGGAGCCGCTGACGCTCGCGCTCGCCTCGATCCTCGCCGGCGGCCATGTGCTCTTCGAGGACGTCCCCGGTCTCGGCAAGACCCTCGCCGCGCGCTCGATCGCGGCGGCCGTCGGCCTCGACTTCCGCCGCCTCCAGTGCACTCCGGACCTCCTGCCGTCCGACATCACCGGGTCGTTCGTGTACCTGCCGCAGACCGCCGAGTTCGAGTTCCGGCCCGGGCCCGTCTTCACCGGGCTGTTCCTCGCCGACGAGATCAACCGCACCTCGCCGAAGACGCAGTCCGCGCTGCTGGAGGCGATGGCGGAGGGGCAGGTGTCGGTCGAGGGGAGCAGTTTCGCCCTCCCGCAGCCGTTCCACGTGGTCGCGACGGCGAACCCGATCGAGTCCGAGGGCACCTACGCCCTCCCCGAGGCGCAGCTCGATCGATTCATGGTGCGGCTGAGCGTTGGCTATCCGGACGCGGTGGGGGAGCGCCAGGTGCTGCTCGCACGGGTCGCACGACGACGCGAGGTCGCCGCCGTGGCACCGGTGACAGACGCGGACACGCTGCTCGCCATGCAGGCGGGCGTGGAGCGAGTGGACGTCGACCCCGACATCGCCGCATACTGCGTGGCTCTGGCCGCCGCGACCCGCCGCCACCGCTCGGTCGAGGTGGGGGCCTCGCCACGCGGGTCGCAGGGGCTGCTGCTGATGGCCCGCGCGCTGGCGGTGTTGGCCGGGCGCGACTTCGTCCTCCCCGACGATGTCAAGCGCGTCGCCGTCCCGGTGCTCGCCCACCGGCTCACGCTGACGGTGTCGGCTTGGACAGGCGGCGTCAGCGCGCAGGACGTCGTTGCAGAGGTGGTCGCCGCCGTGCCGGGGCCGCCGGCGGTCGGCACGCGCGCCCCGGAGCACGTGGAGGGGTCGGCGGGCGTATGACGGACAGCGCATCGCGCGCCGGTGCTGCGCCGGACGGGAAGAGTGCGGGATCGCCGTTGCGTCGCGTTCCCAGTCCGGCTCAGACCGGGGCCGCGCTGGTGGCCGCCGTGTGCATGACCGCCGCTTTCCTGTTCGGGCGCGTCGAGCTGGTGCTGGTCGCGGCGCCGCTGCTCCTGGCCGTCCTGGGCGACCGGGTGCGCCGCCCGCGCGACGGGAGCGCCGTCACGATGAGGGCGCACGCCGTGGCTGCGGTCGACGGCTCGGAGCCGGCGCCGGGCATCGCCGGGGCGGGGGAGCCCGCCCGCGACGACGGTGCGACCGCTCGCGTCGCAGTCGCCGTTTCCGCCGCGGCGGCGCCCGGCAGCCATCCGGACGCGATCCAGCTCCGGATCACCCCGGCGGACCGCGCACCCGTCGACACGGTGCTCACGCCGAGGGCCGCGACGCAGCTCCGTGTCGGCGTCGCGGTCGGGCACTCCGGGCCGCAGCGCGTCGTCCTGGTCGAGGGGCGTGCGATCGGCGCGGACGCCTCGTGGACGGGCGACCCCGACGTGCCAGGGGCCGCCGCGACGGTCGTTCGCGTCGTGCGGCCCGCGGCGCTGCCGATCCGGAGCCTTCCGCTGCCCGCTCGCCTGCAGGGCCTCACGGGGCAGCACGTGTCCAGCAGGCCGGGCGACGGCGGCGAGTTCCGCGATGTCGACCGCTATCGTGCCGGCGACCGGCTGCGGCGGATCGACTGGAAGGCGACGGCCCGTCGAGCGCAGCGCCCCGGTGAGCTCTACGTGCGCCGCACGACGGCGACCTCCGACGCGGCGGTCCAGCTCGTCCTGGATGCCCGCGACGACCTCCCGGGCGAGGTGGCGGACTGGGCTGCACCGCACCCGCGGGCCGGCCTGCGCTCGCTCGACGTGGCGAGGGAGGCCGCGGTCTCGCTCGCGACGGCGTACGCGGCCGTCGCCGACCGGGTCGGCTTCGACGATATCGCCGACGCCGCGCGCGCCCTTCCCCCGCGCTCGGGCTCGCGGCACAGGGAGGCGGTACTCCGCCGCATCGAGACGACCACAGCGCGCCGCGCCGTCGGCGATCGCGTACGCGTCCCCCGGCTGGCCACCGGTGCGCTGGTCTACGTGCTCTCCACGTTCCTCGACGACCAGCCGCTGCGGTTGGCCCTGACCTGGCGCGCTGCAGGGCATCGCGTGATCGCGGTGGACGTCCTCCCTCCGCTGCGCGCCGCGACGCTCACGGCGCGGGAGCAGGTCGCCCTCCGGGTGGTGGCGGCCGAGCGGGCCGTCCGGCTCGAGCGGTTGCGGGCGGCGGGCGCGGACCTGCTGGTGTGGACGTCCCCGGATCGGGACTCCGCCCTGCGCCGGCTCGCTGCACCCCGGCGCCGCACGACCGCGGGCAGGCCCGCATGAGCCCGACGCCCGACGCCCGGGAGTCCCGGGCGGAGGTGACCGGGCTCCCGTGGACGCTCCCCGGTTTGTCGCTGCGGGTCGCGTTCGCTCTGATCGCCGTCCCCCTGGCGCTGTCGGCGGCGCCCAGCGGTCCGTGGCCCGTGATCGGCGTCGCCCTCGCGGCGGTGACCGTCGTCGTGCCGCGTTGGCGGACGGCGTGGCTGCTCATTGCCGTGCTGGCCTTCTCCGCTCTCCTGGAGCCGGCCGAAGGCGTCTCCGCGCGCCTCCTCGCGCTGATCGTCGGCGTGCACGTGCTGCACGTGCTGGCGGGGTGGATGCTCGCCGTGCCCGTCCGCGCCCGCCTCCAACCCGCCGTGCTGCTCCCCGGGGTACGGCGGCTGATCGCGATCCAGCTCCCGGTGCAGGCGGTCGCCGTCGTGATCCTCCTGCTGCGGCCGGAGCAGGGCGTCGGCGCGATGGCGATCGTGGCCGGTGCCGCGATCCTGGCCATCGCCGTCCTCGTCGCGGTCTTCCTCCTGCGGCCGCGTCGGGGGTGACCGGGAGGGGTCCCCGATGTCGGTGGTCGCGCCTAGACTCGCGCGTGCGGGCCCCGACCCGCCGCGGAGGCGCTAGAATCGAACAAAACTTCGAACCGCCGGCGCGCGTGCGCGGTCGGCGAACACGGGCCGACGCCGTCGAGAACTAGCGGAAAATGGGACGAGTGAGTATTCAGGGGCAGGGTATCCAGGGTCAGGCGCAGAGCCATCAGCCGCAGGGGAGCATCGCCAGGGTCACGGGGTCGCACCTGAGCGTCCGGGGCGCGCGTGTGCACAACCTGCACGATGTCGACCTCGAGATCCCGCGCGACTCCCTCGTCGTGTTCACCGGCCTGTCGGGCTCGGGCAAGTCGTCTCTCGCGTTCGACACGATCTTCGCGGAGGGGCAGCGCAGGTACGTCGAGTCGCTGTCGGCCTACGCGCGTCAGTTCCTCGGACAGGTCGACCGCCCCGACGTCGACTTCATCGAGGGTCTCAGCCCCGCGGTGTCGATCGATCAGAAGTCGACGAACCGCAACCCGCGCTCGACCGTCGGAACGATCACCGAGATCTACGACTACATGCGTCTGCTCTGGGCGCGCATCGGCGTGCCGCACTGCCCGATCTGCGGCGAGAAGATCCAGCGGCAGACGGTGCAGCAGATCGCCGACCAGCTGATGGAGCTGGAGGCGGGCACCCGCTACATGGTGGTCAGCCCGGTCGTCTCGCAGAAGAAGGGCGAGTTCGTCGACCTCTTCAAGGAGCTCGCGGCGGGCGGTTACTCGCGCGCGCTGGTCGACGGCGAGATGATCCAGCTCGCGGAACCGCCGACGCTCAAGAAGCAGTACAAGCACGACATCTCGGTCATCGTGGACCGTCTCGTGGCCGGCCCCGACATCCTGACCCGTCTGACGGATTCGCTCGAGACCGCGCTGCGGCTCACGGACGGTCTCGTCCAGGTCAACTTCGTCGACCGTGAGGGACCGGAGGCCTGGCAGAACTTCAGCGAGAAGCTCTCCTGCCCGAACGGCCACCCGATCCAGCTCACCGAGATCGAGCCGCGCACGTTCTCGTTCAATGCGCCGTTCGGCGCGTGCCCCGAGTGCTCCGGCCTCGGCACCCGCATGTCGGTCGACGACGACCTCCTGCTCGGCGACGACGAGCTGAGCATCGCGGAGGGCGTGATCGTCCCCTGGACCACGCAGGGCAAAGGGCTCTTCAACTACTACGAGAAGCTGCTCGACGGGCTCGCTCGTGACCTGAAGTTCTCGCTGACGACCCCGTGGAAGAAGCTCCCGGAGAACGTGCGCGACGCGGTGCTCCACGGCGACAACTTCGAGGTCAAGGTCCGCTGGAAGAACCGGTACGGACGCGAGATGTCGTACACCTCCGGCTTCGAGGGCGTGGTGCCGTACATCGAGCGCCAGTACCTGCAGGCCGAGACCGACACGCAGCGCGCACGCTGGGCCGAGTACCTGCGCGAGGTTCCGTGCCCGGTCTGCAAGGGCAAGCGCCTCAAGCCCGAGGTGCTCGCCGTGCACGTCCACGGTGCGAGCATCGCGGACACGTCGGAGCTGAGCCTCAGCGACGCCCGCGCGTTCATGGAGAAGCTGCACCTCACCGAACGCGAGCAGAAGATCGCCGCCCAGGTGCTGCGCGAGATCAAGATCCGCCTCGACTTCCTGATCCAGGTCGGACTCAGCTACCTCGACCTCTCGCGGGCGGCGGCCACGCTGTCCGGTGGCGAGGCGCAGCGCATCCGGCTCGCCACTCAGATCGGGTCGGGGCTGACCGGCGTGCTCTACGTGCTCGACGAGCCGAGCATCGGCCTGCACCAGCGTGACAACCGGCGCCTGATCGACACGCTCGTGGCCCTCCGCGACCTCGGCAACACGCTCATCGTGGTCGAGCACGACGAGGACACCATCCGCACCGCCGACTGGGTCGTCGACATCGGTCCGGGCGCGGGCGTCAACGGCGGTCACGTCGTGCATTCCGGCTCGTACGATGAGCTGCTGGCGAACACCGAGTCGCTCACGGGCGACTACCTCGCGGGCCGTCGCGAGATCGCCATCCCGGCCAAGCGCCGGAAGATCGACAAGAAGCGGATGCTGCGCGTGGTCGACGCCGAGGCGAACAACCTCAAGAAGGTCACCGTCGACTTCCCGCTCGGCACGTTCGTCGCCGTCACGGGCGTCTCGGGATCGGGCAAGTCGTCGCTCGTCAACGACATCCTCTACCGCGTGCTCGCCAACAAGCTCAACGGGGCCCGCAAGCTTCCGGGCAAGCACCGCACGGTCACCGGACTGGACAATCTCGACAAGGTCGTGCACGTCGACCAGGCGCCCATCGGCCGGACTCCGCGCTCCAACCCGGCCACCTACACGGGCGTGTTCGACCGCATCCGCAACCTCTTCGCGGAGACCACCGAGGCGAAGATGCGCGGCTACCTGCCGGGCCGGTTCAGCTTCAACGTCAAGGGCGGTCGCTGCGAGGCGTGCTCCGGCGACGGCACGATCAAGATCGAGATGAACTTCCTGCCCGACGTGTACGTCGCGTGCGAGGTGTGCGGGGGAGCCCGTTACAACCGCGACACGCTCTCGGTGCACTACAAGGGCAAGAACATCGCCGAGGTGCTCGACATGCCGATCAGCGAGGCGGCGGTGTTCTTCGAGCCGATCTCGGCCATCCACCGCTACCTGAAGACGCTGGTCGACGTGGGTCTCGGCTACGTGCGGCTCGGCCAGAGCGCGACGACCCTGTCGGGCGGCGAGGCGCAGCGCGTGAAGCTCGCGACCGAGCTGCAGCGCCGGTCGAACGGCCGCAGCGTCTACGTGCTCGACGAGCCGACCACCGGTCTGCACTTCGAAGACGTCCGCAAGCTGCTGCTCGTGCTCAACGGCCTTCTCGACAAGGGCAACACCGTCATCGTCATCGAGCACAACCTCGACGTGATCAAGTCCGCGGACTGGCTGATCGATATGGGCCCCGAAGGCGGCGCCGGGGGCGGCCAGGTCATCGCGACCGGCACCCCGGAGCAGGTGGCGGAGGCTCCAGGCAGCCACACGGGCTACTTCCTCAAGGAGATCCTGCAGGGCGAGAGCGCCCAGGGCGCCGCGTAGGGCGCGCGCGTGGCCGACACCGTCAGCTACCGGCCGAAGGCCGGCGAGATCCCGACCCAGCCGGGCGTCTACCGCTTCCGCGACAAGAACCGGCGGGTGCTCTACGTGGGCAAGGCGAAGAACCTGCGTGCGCGGTTGAGCAACTACTTCCAGCCTCTGCGCAGCCTGCACGAGCGCACCCGGCGCATGGTCACGACCGCCGCGTCGGTCGAGTGGACGGTGGTGGCGAGCGAGTTCGAGGCGCTCCAGCTGGAGTACACCTGGATCAAGGAGTTCACTCCACCGTTCAACGTGCAGTTCCGGGACGACAAGTCGTACCCCTACCTCGCCGTGACGCTGGGCGACCGCATCCCGCGCGTGATGGTCACCCGCAACCGCGGCGTCAAGGACGCCCGCTACTTCGGTCCATATACGAAGGTGTGGGCGATCCGCGACACCGTCGACCTCATGCTCAAGGCGTTCCCGGTCCGCAGCTGCTCCGACGGGGTGTACCGCCGCGCCGAGCTGACGGGTCGTCCGTGCCTGCTCGGCGACATCGGCAAGTGCGCCGCGCCCTGCGTCGGCCGTATCACGCCGGAGGACCACCGCGGGCTCGCCGAGGACTTCGTCTCGTTCATGGCGGGCAATGACACGAAGTACATCCGCGAGCTGAACGACAAGATGAAGTCGGCCGCGAGCACGATGGACTACGAGGCCGCCGCCCGGCACCGTGACGCCATCCAGGCCCTCGAGGCGGCCATGGGCAAGAGCGCGGTCGTGCTGCAGGAGACGGTCGACCTCGACGCCTTCGGCATCGCCCACGACGAGCTCGCGGCCGCGGTGCAGCAGTTCATCGTGCGCGGCGGGCGCATCCGCGGTGTCCGCAGCTGGGTGGTCGACAAAGAGCTCGACATGGAGCTCGGCGAACTGGTGGAGACCGTCCTGCAGAACGCCTATGAGGGCGCCGACGTGCCCCCGCGCGAGATTCTGGTGCCCGAACTGCCGGACGACACGGCGGAGCTGGAACGGTGGCTCACCGAACGTCGGCACGAGACCAGCGGCGGGAGCGTGAGCGACCCGAGTGCGACGCGCGGACGGCTCAGCGGTCGTGTGGAGCTGCGCGTCGCCCAGCGCGGCGACAAGGCCGCGCTGGCGCAGACCGCGGAGATGAACGCCAAGAACGCGCTCGTGCTCTACAAGACGCGCCGATCTGCGGACTTCGTCGCCCGGTCCAAGGCGCTCTCCGACATCCAGGAGGCGCTCGGCATGGACGAGGCTCCGCTGCGGATGGAGTGCTACGACGTCTCGCACCTGAGCGGGACCAACATCGTCGCGTCCATGGTCGTCTTCGAGGACGGTCTGCCGCGCAAGGATCAGTACCGCCGGTTCAGCATCCCCGAGTCGACCGACGACACGGAGTCGATCTACCAGGTGATCACGCGGCGACTCGCCTACCTGAAGGACGACGCGCCCATCGAGACCGATCCGGTCGCTGCGGGCACGGGGCGAACGGACGAGCCGTTCGCCGACGACGGGGGAGACGACCCGACCATCGATGTCGACGCCGAGCTCGCGGAAGCGGCGGAGAAGCGCCGCCGCAAGTTCTCCTACCCGCCGAACCTCCTCCTCGTCGACGGCGGTCAGCCGCAGGTGGCCGCGGCGCAGCGCGCCCTCGAGGAGTCGGGCGTGCAGGGCATCCAGCTGGCGGGTATCGCCAAGCGTCTGGAGGAGATCTGGCTGCCCGACTCGGACTTCCCGGTCATCCTGCCGCGCAACAGCGACGCCCTCTTCCTCATCCAGCGGCTGCGCGACGAGGCACACCGCTTCGCGATCACCTACCAGCGGTCGCGGCGTAAGCGTGACATCGGCACCGTGCTGGGCGAGATCCCGGGCCTCGGCCCATCGCGGGTGAAGGAGCTGCTGAAGCACTTCGGTTCTGTGGCCCAGCTGAAGCAGGCGACGCCGGAGCAGATCGCAGAGGTGCGCGGCGTCGGCCCGACGCTGGCCGCCGCCGTGGCCGAGCGGCTGGCCGAGCGCTGAGGCTCGCTCTGCCGGTCGTCCGGGTGCAGGGTCGCCCTCGGCGGTTTCTCCCTCTGCGGTAGGGGGTGGCCGGTACCGCTGGGGGACGCGTCGCGCGTTCTCCGTCCGTAGCGTCGAGGCATGGAAGCCCTCAACGAGTTCATCGCCCACGCGGCCGCGTCCCCGTGGGTGTATCTGGTCGTCTTCGCCGTCGTGCTCGTGGACGCGTTCTTCCCACCCGTGCCCAGCGAGTCCGTGGTGATCGCGGCAGCGGCGGCCGCCGTCGCCGTCGGGGCGCCGAGCCTGCCGCTGGTGCTCGCGTGCGCCGCCGCGGGGGCGATCGCGGGCGACAACCTCACCTTCGCGGTGGGGCGTCTCGTGCCCATCGACCGCATCGAGCGTCTCCGCCCGCTGCGCGGCCCGCGCACGAGCGCGGCGCTGGCACGTGCCCGTCGCGGACTGCATCAGCGGACCGGCGTTCTGCTCCTGTCGGCGCGATACGTGCCGGTGGGCCGGGTGGCCGTCAACCTCATGGCGGGCGCCTCGCGGATCGCGCCGGCGCGCTTCCTGCTGCTGTCCTCCGTCGCGGGGGTCTCGTGGGCCCTCTACTCCGTTACTGTGGGGGTGGTCGCCGCGCACTGGCTCGGCGGCAACGCGCTCCTCGCGATGGCCGTCGGGATCGTCCTGGGCGTGACGGTGGGCATCGGGATCGATGCCGGGCTGCGCGCTCATGCGAAGCGACGCGAGGCACGTTCGGGCGCTGGATCGCCGCGCCCCGTCGCTCCCGCCCGCGGGACGGCACGAAGAACAGCGCCGACGGTTCGCACCGTCGCACAGGACCGGCAGGAGGCCCGCGGATGACAGCGTCGACGCCCAGCGCGCTCCCGCAGCCGCCTGTGTTGCGGATCGACGGCTCGCGCGTCCTGCTCTGGGGCGCCACGACGACGGCGACGGTGGCGATCCTCGCCGTGTCGGCCGCGCTCTCCGCGACCCTCTACGCCACCCCCGTCGTCGTCGCCCTGCTGGTCTCGGCCGCGCTCGGCGGCGCACTCCTGCTCGCGCTGGTGCGGCCGGCGGCCGCGGTCGCCGTCTCCGCGGCGGCCGTCCTCCTGCTGTCCCTGCTCGGCTCCCCGGCAGGTGGTGGCCCGTGGCCGGTGGCAGTGCCGTCGACGATCGCCTTCGCCGCCGCCCTCGGCCTGGCCGCTGCGGGAGGGGCGTGGCGAGCCGCCGGGGTCGTGTGGACGGTCGCCGTCGCCGCGACGTCGATCGTGGGCTGGTCGGGCATGCGCGCTCCCGCGACGTCCGGCGCCGTGACCGCCGACCTGATCGTCTTCGCTGCGGTGAGCGCGGCCGCGCTCGGCGGTGGAGTGCTGGTGGCACGCTGGCAGGACGTCCGGCGGCAGCTCCTGCGGGAGCAGCGCATCTCCGCCTCCGAGCAGGCGCTCCGTGAGGTGGCTGAGGAGCGGACGCGGATCGCGCGGGAACTGCACGACGTGGTCGCCCACGGCATGTCCGCGATCCAGGTGCAGGCCTCGAGCGCGCGGTACCGGCTCCCGGACCTCTCGCCGGACGCCGTCGCGGAGTTCGACGAACTGGCGGCGACCGCGCGCAGCGCCATGGGGGAGATGCGCGCGCTGCTCGGCGTCCTCCGCAGCGAGGACGCGACCGCCGAGACCGCGCCGCAGCCGGGCCTCGGGGACCTCGCCGCGCTCGTCGCCGCGGCGGGTCGCCGCGGAGCCGCGCATCTGGACGACCGGCTCGCGCCCGAGACCACGGCCGCAGTTGACCCGGTCCTGGCCCTCGCTGTCTATCGGATCGTGCAGGAGTCCCTGAGCAACGTTGCGCGTCACGCCACCGGTGCGGCCGTCGAGGTCGTGGTGGAGCGCGTGAGCGGGGGCCTGCAGGTCGCGGTCGCGAACTCCGCGCCTCCCGGGAGGCCGGCCTCCGCGCCCGCGCCCGACACCGGTGGCCACGGCATCCGTGGGATGCGCGAGCGCGCGGAGCTCCTGGGCGGGACGCTCGAGGCGGCGCCGCGCGCCGACGGCGGCTTCCGGGTGCGCGCGGTGCTCCCGCTCCGCGTCGGAAAGGAATCGGCATGACGATCAGCGTGCTCGTCGCGGACGATCAGGCGATGGTGCGCGCGGGCTTCGCCGCGATCCTCCAGGCGCAGGAGGGGATCGAGGTGCTCGGTCAGGCGGCCGACGGCGCCGAGGCGGTGGAGCTGGCGCGCCGCCTGCGGCCTGATGTCGTGCTGATGGATGTGCGCATGCCGGTGATGAACGGAATCGACGCCACCCGAGAGCTGGTGCGCCCGAGCCGTGGCGATCCGCATCGCCCGCTCGTGCTGGTCCTCACCACGTTCGACGCCGACGAGTACGTCTACGACGCGCTCAGCGCGGGCGCGAGCGGCTTCCTGCTGAAGGATGCCCCTCCCGCCGATCTCGTGCAGGCCGTGCGCGTGGTCGCCGACGGAGACGCCCTCCTCGCCCCGCGGGTCACCAAGCGTCTGCTGGAGCGCTTCGGCTCCCTTCGGCCGGCGGGGGGCGCGCAGGCGCAGCGCCTCGCCGGCCTGACCGAGCGCGAGCGGGAGATCCTGGTGCTGATCGGGCGCGGTCTCTCCAACGCCGAGATCGCCGCCGAGCTGTTCATCGCCGAGCAGACGGTCAAGACCCACGTGAGCCGCGTGTTCTCCAAGCTGGGGCTCCGCGACCGGGTGCAGGCGGTCATCCTGGCCTTCGACGCGGGACTCGTCGCGCCGAACCCCTGACCGGGCGCCACCCGCCCCGGCCCTCACCGCCTCCCCGTCCACCGCTCCGTACCGCAGCCCTGTCGCACCCCTACCGCGGTAGGGGTGCGGGTTGGCTCTCCGGGGTGACGCGAGGCCCCACATCCCGTTGAGACGCTCTGACCGTCGGCCCGCCGGGCCGGACGGAAGGAGCCTCCTATGACCCTGTCCCTCGCGACCCGCGCACCGGAGCGGCGTGAACCGCCGGCCCGCAGGGATGCGGCCGTCGACCTGGCGCGCTCCGCCTCTCTTGTGGTCGTCGTGCTGCTGCACGCGCTCATGGTCGGCGTCGGCGCCGGAGCGGCGGGTCCGGTGCTCGAGAACGCCATGGAGCACTGGCCGGGCTTCGCCGCGCTGAGCTGGCTCGTGCAGGTCATGCCGTTGTTCTTCGTCCTGGGCGGGTTCTCGTCGTACACCCAGTGGGAGCGGATGCGGGGGCGGGGCGCTGGCTACGGCGAATACCTGGGGGCGCGTGTGCGCCGGCTGTTCGTGCCCGCCGCGGTCGCCCTCGGCGGCGTGGCCGTGCTCCTGAGCGCGCTCACGCTCGCGGGGGTCCCGGAGTCCCTCGTCGCCGTCGCCGGCTTCCGGATGAGCCAGCCGCTGTGGTTCCTGGGCGTGTACGTGCTCTGCACGGTCGGCGTCCCGCCGATGGTCGCCCTCCATCGTCGCGCGCCGGTGCTCGGCCTGCTCGCGCCGGTCGCTCTCGCGCTGGCCGCCGACGTCGTCCGGGTGTCGACGGGCGTCACGGGGGTGGGATTCGCCAACCTCGTCTTCGTCTGGCTGGCGGTCCAGCAGCTCGGCTTCTGGCTGGCCGACGGGCGGGTGGGCGCACTCCGCCCCCGCACGCTGCTCCTCGGCGCGGCGGGCGCCGCCGCACTGCTGGCGGGGGTGTGCGCAACGGGCTTCTGGTCCTTCGACATGCTCGCGAACCTCAATCCGCCGGTGTCGGCTCTCGTGCTGCTCGGCGCGATCCAGCTCGCGCTCTTCGCGGTCGTCGCCCCCGCTCTGCGTTCCGCAGCGACACGCCCGGGTGTGGAGGCCGTGGTGGCGTGGATCTCGGCGCGTGCGATGACGGTCTACCTGTGGCACATGCCGGTGCTGATCGTGCTCGCGGGGGCGCTGCTGGTCTCCGGCACCACGCTTCCCCCGATCCTGAGTGCGGAGTGGTGGTCGTCCCGCCCGGTGTGGTTCGCGGTCGTCCTGATCGCCGTCGCCGGGGCGGTGGCCGTGGCCGGACGCATCGAGACCGCCCCCGCGCGCCCCGACACGGCGCCGCAGGTCTCCCCGGTCACGGCCGTCACGGGAGCCGTGGCCGGCGCGTCGGGCGTCGTGCTGACGCTCGTGACGGGAGGCTCAGCGGCCGCCTGGGTCGTCGCCGCTGCGCTCGCGTGCGCGGCCCCACTGATTATGCGCAGGACATCCATCTCGGCCGCCGTCTCTCGGTAGGCTGGGCGGACACGCATCGCGAGGAGGAGAACAGGTGGCCACCGACACCGCGCAGCAGGAAGTGCTGATCGTCACGGGCATGTCGGGGGCGGGCCGTTCGACGGTCGCCAACGCGCTCGAGGACCTCGACTGGTACGTGGTCGACAACCTCCCTCCCCAGATGCTGCGCCCGCTCATCGAGCTCGCGAACCGGGCCGATTCCGGCCTGCCCCGGATCGCGGCCGTCGTCGACGTCCGCGGCCGCAACTTCTTCGCCGACCTGCGCGAGATGATCCAGAGCCTGCGCGAGGGCACGAAGGTGCGCGTGCTGTTCCTGGAGGCCGCCGACTCCGTGCTCGTCCGCCGGTTCGAGCAGGTGCGGCGCCCGCATCCCCTGCAGGGTGATGGCACCATCCTGGATGGGATCACCGCGGAGAGGGCGCGTCTGCGCGAGATCCGCGAGGCGAGCGACCTCATCGTCGACACCTCCGACCTGAACATCCACCAGCTGGCGACCAACATCACGGAGACGTTCGCCTCCGAGGGCACGGCGGGCGTGCAGGTCACCGTCCAGAGCTTCGGCTTCAAATACGGGCTGCCGCCGGACGCCGACCTCGTGGCCGACGCGCGCTTCCTGCCCAACCCGTTCTGGAACCCGGAGCTGCGGCCGCACACCGGTCTCGACGAGGTCGTGCGCGACTTCGTCCTGAGCCAGAACGGGGCGGAGGAGTTCGTCTCCGCGTACGTGCTGGCGCTCCGTCCGATCTTCGAGGGGTACCAGCGCGAGAACAAACGGCATGCCACGATCGCGATAGGCTGCACGGGAGGGAAGCACCGGTCCGTCGCGATTGCGGAAGAGCTCGCGGCACGGTTGCGCAGTTTCCCGGGTCTCGCGGTGAACACCAAACACCGCGACCTCGGCCGTGAATGACGCCGGCCACCCGTATCACGGCGCCACCGACGCCGTCGCTCAACAGTTAGGAATCCGATTGGCTCTCACCGCCGACGTCAAGGACGAGCTCACGAAGGTGCAGGTCAGCAAGACGACCGTGCGCGCCGCCGAGCTCGCGACCATCCTCCGCTTCTCCGGCGGACTGCACCTGATCGGCGGCCGCATCGCGGTGGAGAGCGAGCTCGACACCCCCGAGCTCGCCACGCGGGTGCGCAAGGACCTGGCCGAGCTCTACGGCGTCCGCAGCGAAGGATCCATCATCTCCGCCTCCGGCATCCGCCGCAGCCCGCAGTACCTCGTCCGGGTGCTCGAGGGGGGCGAGACCCTCGCCCGCCAGACCGGCCTGCTCGATGCCCGCCGCCGCCCGATCCGAGGCCTCCCCAACCGTCTCACGACCGGCTCACGGGAGGAGCTGGCCGCCGTCTGGCGCGGCGCGTTCCTCGCGCACGGCTCGCTCACCGACCCGGGTCGCTCCGCCGCCCTCGAAGTCACCTGCCCGGGCAACGAGGCTGCGATGGCGCTCGTGGGGGCCGCCGGTCGTCTGGGCATCGCCGCGAAGGCTCGGGAGGTCCGGGGCGTGCACCGCGTCGTCATCCGCGACGGCGAGGCGATCAGCGCGATGCTCGTCCAGATGGGCGCAGCGCAGACCGTCGCCAACTGGGAGGAGCTGCGTCAGCGCCGCGAGGTGCGCGCCACCGCCAACCGGCTGGTCAATTTCGACGACGCGAACCTGCGTCGCTCGGCGCAGGCCGCCGTCGCCGCCTGCGCCCGCGTCGAGCGCGCGCTCGAGATCCTCGGCGACGACGTTCCGGAGCACTTGCGCTACGCCGGCGAGCTGCGCCTCTCGCAGCGCGACGCCAGCCTCGACGAGCTCGGCCACCACGCCGACCCGCCCATGACGAAGGACGCCGTCGCCGGTCGCATCCGCCGCCTTCTCGCGATGGCTGACAAGCGCGCGGCGGATCTGGGAATCCCCGGTACGGATGCCAACCTCCCGGCCGACCTCGACGAGGTGTAGGTTCCGTGGCGGGGCGCCCCGTCCGGGAAGCTTCCGGTCGCGGCCGGAGTTGCCCTCAGTAGACTGGAAAAGTCGCCCGATCCCGGCGGAACCGTTCGTGCCGGGACACACCTGAGGAGATGAGTAATGGCTGACTACACGCTCGCCGACCTTCCGTACGACTACTCGGCGCTCGAGCCGAACATCAGCGGTCGGATCATGGAGCTGCACCACGACAAGCACCACAAGGCGTATGTCGACGGTGCGAACACCGCGCTCGTGAAGCTGGCCGAGGCCCGCGACGCGGACGACCTCGCCAACGTCAACAAGCTCCAGAAGGACCTCGCGTTCAACCTCGCCGGTCACGTGAACCACACGGTGTTCTGGAACAACCTCTCGCCGGACGGCGGCGACAAGCCGACCGGCGAGCTCGCCTCGGCGATCGACGAGTTCTTCGGCTCGTTCGACAAGTTCCGCGCTCACTTCACCGCGTCGGCGCTCGGCATCCAGGGCTCCGGCTGGTCGATCCTCGCGTGGGACTCGCTGGGCCAGAAGCTCATCATCGAGCAGCTGTACGACCACCAGGGCAACCTCGCAGCGGCGACCGTTCCGCTCCTCCTGCTCGACATGTGGGAGCACGCCTTCTACCTCGACTACGTCAACGTGAAGGCCGACTACGTGAAGGCGTTCTGGAACATCACGAACTGGGCCGACGTCCAGGACCGCTTCCTGAAGGCGCGCGAAAAGACCTCGGGCCTGCTGCTACTGTCGTAGTCAGGTGAGGCGTCCCGGGAGGGCTCCTCCCGGGACGCCGTCGTCCGCTTCACACACCCATATCAGCGCCGTCCGGCGCCCATCAAGTAACTGGAGACATCTGTGTCCGTAAAGATCGGAATCAACGGGTTCGGTCGCATTGGTCGCAACTACCTGCGCGCGGCCCTCGCGAAGGGCAGCGACCTCGAGATCGTCGCGGTGAACGACCTCACCGACAACAAGACGCTCGCACACCTGCTCAAGTACGACTCGATCACGGGCCGCCTGGACGCCACGGTGGAGCTGGACGGCGACAACATCGTCGTGAACGGCAAGCCGATCAAGGTCCTCGCGGAGCGCGACCCCGCCAACCTCGGCTGGGGCGACCTGGGCGTCGACATCGTCATCGAGTCGACCGGCCGCTTCACCAAGGCCGCCGACGCCAAGAAGCACATCGAGGCCGGCGCCAAGAAGGTCATCATCTCGGCACCCGCGACCGATGAGGACGCCACGTTCGTCATGGGTGTGAACGAGCACCTCTACGACCCCGCCGCGCACAACATCATCTCCAACGCGTCGTGCACCACGAACTGCCTCGCCCCGCTGGCGAAGGTGTTCAACGACAAGTTCGGCATCGAGCGCGGTCTCATGACCACGGTCCACGCGTACACCGCCGACCAGAACCTCCAGGACGGCCCGCACAGCGACCTGCGCCGTGCCCGCGCCGCCGCCATCAACATCGTCCCGACCTCGACCGGCGCCGCGAAGGCGATCGGCCTGGTCCTCCCCGAGCTCAAGGGCAAGCTCGACGGCTTCGCGCTCCGCGTCCCGGTCCCCACCGGCTCGATCACCGACCTGACCGTCACCGCCTCGCGCCCGGTCACCGTCGACGAGATCAAGGCCGCGTACAAGGAGGCCGCCGAGGGCGAGCTCAAGGGAATCCTCAAGTACACGGAGGACGAGATCGTCTCCAGCGACATCGTCTCCGACCCGCACTCGTCGATCTTCGACGCGGGCCTGCTGCGCGTGCTGGGCGACCAGGTCAAGCTCTCGAGCTGGTACGACAACGAGTGGGGCTACTCCAACCGCCTGGTGGACCTGACCGAGTACGTGGCCGAGCGCCTCTAACGACAGGGAACCGACGTGACGCTCCGCACCCTTGACTCACTCGGTTCGCTCGCCGGCAAGCGTGTCGTCGTCCGCTGTGATCTGAACGTCCCCCTGAAGGACGGCCAGATCACGGACGACGGCCGTGTGCGAGCGTCGATTCCCACCCTGAACGCCCTGATCAACCAGGGCGCGAAGGTGGTCGTCATCTCCCATCTGGGTCGCCCCGAGGGCGCACCCGATGCGAAGTACAGCCTGGCGCCGGTCGCCCAGCGGCTCTCCGAGCTGCTGGGCAAGCCGGTGACCTTCGCGCAGGACACGGTCGGCCAGGGCGCCGCAGACGCTGTCGCCGGCCTCCAGGACGGCGATGTCGCCCTGCTCGAGAACCTCCGCTTCAACCCGGGGGAGACCAGCAAGGACGACGCCGAGCGCGCCGCGTTCGCCGCGAAGCTCGCGGCCTTCGGCGACGCCTTCGTCTCCGACGGCTTCGGAGTCGTGCACCGCAAGCAGGCCAGCGTGTACGAGCTGGCGCAGGCGCTTCCGAGTGCCGCGGGCACGCTCATCGCGACCGAGCTGGACGTGCTCGATCGGCTCACCGAGAACCCCGAGCGGCCGTACGTGGTCGTCCTCGGCGGCTCGAAGGTCTCGGACAAGCTCGGCGTGATCGGCCACCTGCTGCCGCGCGTCGACTCGCTGCTCATCGGTGGCGGGATGCTCTTCACCTTCCTCGCCGCCCTCGGCCACAAGGTCGGATCGAGCCTGCTCGAGGCCGACCAGATCGACACCGTGAAGGGCTACCTCGCTCAGGCGAACGAGCGCGGCGTCGAGATCGTGCTGCCGCGCGACGTGGTCGTCGCCTCGAAGTTCGGCGCCGACGCGGAGCACGTGGTGCGCCCGGTCGACGCCATCGAGGACACCGACTGGGGCGCCTCCGGTCTCGGTCTCGACATCGGCCCGGAGACCGCGCAGCTCTTCTCGGAATACGTCCGTGGTGCACGCACCGTCTTCTGGAACGGCCCCATGGGCGTGTTCGAGTTGGCCCCGTTCGCGGCCGGCACCAAGGCCGTCGCGCAGGCGCTGACCGAGGTCGACGGTCTCGGCGTCGTCGGCGGCGGCGACTCGGCCGCTGCGGTCCGCGCGCTCGGTTTCTCGGACGATCAGTTCGGTCACATCTCGACGGGCGGTGGAGCGAGTCTCGAGTTCCTCGAGGGCAAGCGCCTCCCGGGTCTGGAGGTCCTCGGATGGCAGCAGTGAACCCTTCGGTGCGGCGTGTTCCGCTCATCGCCGGCAACTGGAAGATGAACCTGGACCACCTCCAGGCCATCGCGGTCGTGCAGAAGCTCGCGTGGACGCTCAAAGACGCGGGCCACGATTTCTCTGCGGTCGAGGCGGCGGTCTTCCCGCCGTTCACCGATCTGCGCAGCGTGCAGACGCTGGTGTCGGCCGACAAGCTCCCGATCGCCTTCGGCGGTCAGGATGTCTCCGAGCACGTCTCGGGCGCCTACACGGGCGAGATCTCGGCGGCGTTCCTCGCCGCCCTCGAATGCCGCTACGTGATCATCGGCCACTCCGAGCGTCGCACCCTCCACGGTGAGACCGACGAGCAGGTGGCAGCGAAGACGGCCCAGGCGATCGCGCACAACATCGCCCCGATCATCTGTGTGGGGGAGACCGCGGAGGACCTCGAGGTGCACGGCGCCAGCGCCGTGCCGGTCGCGCAGCTGCGCGCCGCGCTCGCGCAGGTCGACTCGGCCGCCGATTTCGTGGTCGCGTACGAGCCGGTCTGGGCCATCGGGTCCGGCCAGGCGGCGACGCCGGAGCAAGCCGAGCAGGTGGCGGCCGCGCTGCGCGCCGTCATCGTCGAGCTGCTAGGCGCCGACGTCGCGGCGAAGACGCGCATCCTCTACGGTGGTTCGGTGAAGTCCGGCAACATCGCCGCGTTCATGCGCGAGCCGAACGTCGACGGTGCGCTCGTCGGCGGCGCGAGCCTCGACGTGGCCGAGTTCGCGAGCATCATCCGCTACCAGAAGCACGTCGGTCTCTGACGGAGACGGTCGTTCTCGACCCGGCCGGTTATACTGGTCGTTGGCTTTCCCCGGGCGCGGCCCGGGTGTCGTTACGCGAAAGGTAACTCGTGCAGATTCTCCAGGTCGTCCTGCAGGTGCTGCTGGGCATCACCAGCCTCCTGCTGACGCTGCTCATCCTCTTGCACAAGGGGCGCGGCGGCGGACTCTCCGACATGTTCGGGGGCGGCGTCACCTCCAACCTCGGCGCGTCGGGCGTCGCTGAGCGCAACCTCAACCGCATCACGGTCGTTCTGGGCATCATCTGGATCGTCTGCATCGTCGTGCTCGGGCTGATCACCAAGTTCAGCGCTTAGTCAGCGCCTTTCACCAGAGGAGAACAATGGCTTCCGGAGGAAGTGCAATCCGTGGTTCGCGCGTCGGCGCGGGCCCGATGGGCGAGCAGGACCGCGGGTTCCACGCGGACCGCATCGCCGTGTCGTACTGGGATGCGCTCGGCAACGAGACCGTCCGCTACTTCGCGGCCAACCTGCCCGAGGAGGAGATCCCCGAGACCATCGATTCGCCGTCCAGCGGCCTGCCTGCCGGACGCGATCGGGAGAACCCGCCGTCGGTCGCGAAGGCCGAGCCGTACAAGACGCACCTCGCCTACGTGAAGGAGCGCCGTTCGGAGGAGGAAGCGGAGCAGCTGCTCGAGGACGCCCTCAACCAGCTCCGCGCCCGCCGCGGCAAGCCCACCAGCAACTGACGCCCAGCGCGTCGCTGAAAGGGCCGCCCACGATCTCGTGAGCGGCCCTTTCTGTGTGTGGTCGACGCTGCACGTCGTCGGCCCCTCCGCAGCGCACACGACGACGCCCCGCCGGTCGATGACCGGCGGGGCGTCAGGCGTATCGCGTCAGTAACTCGGCGCGATCAGATTCTCCGGCACGTCGACCGCCGCATCCTTGTCCACGAAGAACACGGTGCGCTTGCGGCCCTTGGCGCCGGCGACCGGCACCTCCGTGTAGCTCGCCCCGGCCAGGGCGAGGCCCAGAGCGCTTGCCTTGTCCGTGCCCGCCAGCACCAGCCAGATGCGGTCGGACGCGTTCAGCACGGGGCGGGTGAGGCTGAGCCGCGCGGGCGGCGGCTTGGGCGACTCGCGCTCGGCGATCACCGTCGCCTCCGTCTCCCGGATGCCCGGCCGGTCGGGGAAGAGGGACGCGATGTGGCCGTCCGGCCCGACCCCGAGGAAGGTGATGTCGAACCGCGGGAAGTCGAGTCCCTCCGACGCATACGCCTCGAGCTCAGCAGCGTAGACCCGCGCGGCCTCGTCGATGTCGGCGATCTCGTCGGTGGCAGGGAACGGGTGGACGTTCTCCGGGGGGACCGCGATGTGGTCGAGCAGGGCCTCGCGGGCCTGACGCTCGTTGCGGTCGGGGCTCGACTTCTCGACGAACCGCTCGTCGCCCCACCAGAAGTGCACCTTGGACCAGTCGATGGTGTCGCGAGCGGGGGAGGCGTTGATCGCCTCCAGCACCGCGATCCCCATCGTCCCGCCGGTGAGTGCGATGTGCGCCCCGTCGAGGTCGTCGAGGATGTCGATGGTCTTGGTCAGGAACCGTGCGGCCACCGAAGCCGTCACGGCCTCCTTGTCGGGGTGCACGAGCACCCGCCGTTCGTTCGTCATGCGCGCGCGCCCGCTCCTTCGTCGGCGGTCTCGAGGAGTCCGAGGCCGTGGGTGATCACCTCGCCGTAGAGGTCGTCCGGGTCCAGCCTACGCAATTCCTCCGCGAGGCAATCACGGAGGCTGCGGCGAGGGAGGGCCAGATCGTGCGACGGCTGGCCGGGCTGCGAGAGGCGGGCCACGTTCGGGACCTCGCGCTCGAGCTCGATGGTGCCGGACGCGCGCTCCATGCGGACGCCGTGGATGCCCCCCGAGCCGACCGCGCGCGAGGCGAGGTCGTACTGCACGGGGACCTGCAGCTGCAGGCGCAGCCAGGCGGCGAGGAGGAGGGTGCTGGGGGAGTCCGCCGCGCCGGCGACCTCCACCGCGGTGATCGGCTCGTACGGCGGCTGGTCGAGCACCGCCGCGAGCTGGGCGCGCCACAGGGTGAGGCGGGTCCAGGCGAAGTCGGTGTCACCCGGCGCGTAGGTCTCGGCCAGGTGGTACAGCGCCTCCTGCGGGTTCGGCTGCGCCGATGCGTCGGTGATCCGGCGGGTCGCGATGCGGCCGAGCGGGGAGTGCGAGACCTTCGCCGGAGCGATGCCCGGCCACCAGACCACGACCGGCGCGTCGGGCAGGAGCAGGCCGGTGACCAGCCCCTCCTCGTCGCTCGCGGTCTCGCCGTAGGCGCGGAGCACGATGACCTCGCTGGCGCCCGCGTCGCCGCCGACGCGGATCTGGGCGTCGAGACGGCCCTCCCCGTCGTTGGCGTCGGCCTTGTGGCTGCGCTCCTCCTCGGTGGAGACCACGATGACGCGCATCGGGTGCTCACGGGAGGCGTCGTTGGCGGCCTCGATGGCCTCCTCCTCCTGGCCCAGGTGGGTCGCGATGATGAGGGTCAGCACGCGGCCGAGGGCGACCGCGCCACCCTCCTCGCGGATCTTCACCAGGGTCTTGGAGATGTTGCTGACGGTGGTGTCGGGCAGATCGACGATCATGGGCGCCTCCAGACGCGGCCGTCGCGGGCGAGGAGCTCGTCGGCGGACTTCGGGCCCCAGGTGCCGGGGCGGTACTGTTCGGGCTGGCCCTGGGTCTCCCAGAACTGCTCGATCGGGTCGAGGATCTTCCACGAGAGCTCGACCTCCTCGTGGCGTGGGAACAGCGGCGGGTCGCCGAGGAGCACATCCAGGATGAGCCGCTCGTACGCCTCCGGGCTCGCCTCGGTGAAGGCGTGCCCGTAGCCGAAGTCCATGCTCACGTCGCGCACCTGCATGCCGGCGCCCGGAACCTTCGAGCCGAAGCGGATCGTCACACCCTCGTCCGGCTGGACGCGGATGACCAGCGCGTTCTGCCCCAGGGCCGACGTCTGCGACTCCGCGAAGAGCTGTTGCGGGGCGCGCTTGAAGACGACGGCGATCTCGGTGACGCGGCGGCCGAGGCGCTTGCCCGCACGGAGGTAGAACGGCACGCCCGCCCAGCGGCGGGTGCCGATGCCGAGCTTGATGGCCGCATAGGTCTCCGTGGTGGACTCGGGGTTCATCCCGTCCTCCTCCAGGAAGCCGACGACCTTCTCGCCGCCCTGCCAGCCGCTCGAGTACTGCCCGCGGGCCGTCGCCGTGGCGAGGTCCTTGGGCAGGCGCACGGCGGCGAGGACCTTCTCCTTCTCGGCGCGGAGGTCCGCGGCGTCGAACGAGATGGGCTCCTCCATCGCCGTGAGGGCGAGGAGCTGGAGCAGGTGGTTCTGGATGACGTCGCGCGCGGCGCCGATCCCGTCGTAGTATCCGGCACGTCCGCCGACGCCGATGTCCTCGGCCATCGTGATCTGCACGTGGTCCACGTAGTTCGCGTTCCAGATCGGCTCGTACAGCTCGTTCGCGAAGCGCAGCGCCAGGATGTTCTGGACCGTCTCCTTGCCGAGGTAGTGGTCGATGCGGAACACCGAGTCGGCCGGGAAGACCGTCTCGACCACGGCGTTGAGCTCGCGGGCCGACTGCAGGTCGTGCCCGAACGGCTTCTCGATGACGACGCGGCGCCAGCCCTCGCCGGACTGGTCGGCCAGGCCGGAACGGCGCAGCTGCTCCGTCACGATGGGGAAGGCCTTCGGCGGGATCGAGAGGTAGAACGCATGGTTGCCCATGGTCCCGCGCTCACGGTCCAGCTCCTCGACGGTCTCCTTGAGGCGCTCGAACGCCGCATCGTCGTCGAACTCGCCGGGGACGAAGCGGATTCCCTGTGCGAGCTGCTTCCAGACGTCCTCGTCGAACGGGGTGCGTGCGTACTGCATGACCGCGTCGTGGACGACCTTCTCGAAGTCCTGGTCCTCCCAGTCGCGCCGGGCGAACCCGACGAGCGAGAACCCGGGCGGCAGGAGGCCGCGGTTGGCGAGGTCGTACACGGCCGGCATCAGCTTCTTGCGGGAGAGGTCTCCCGTCACACCGAAGATGATGAGACTGCTGGGTCCGGCGATGCGGTTGAGGCGTCGATCGGAGGCCAACCGCAGCGGGTTGAACTCCGGGGTGATTTCCACCGGGGACATCGATCTCCTTGGTCGGCGCGGGGCGCCGCTGGTCAGTTGACGGCCTCGAACAGCGAGACGACGTCCGCCTCGGGGTTCGTGAGGGTGAGGGTGAGCACCGGACGGCCGTGCGCGCCGAGCACGCTGGCGTCACCGGCGGCCTGGGCCTGGATGAGCTGGCCGAAGGTGAACGGCCGGTCCGGGATCTCGAGGTCCTCCGGAGCGACCGCCGTGATCTGCAGGAAGACGCCGACGGCCGGGCCGCCCTTGTGGAACTGCCCGGTGGAGTGCAGGAACCGCGGTCCCCAGCCGAAGGTGACGGGCCGCTTCGCCTTGGCGGCGAGCAGGTCGCGCACACCCTCGAGCTGGGGGAGCGCGAGGCGGTTCACGTAGGCCTGCACGGACACGTAGCCGTCCGGGCCGAGCTGCGCGAGCAGGGCGTCCACGGCGGCGTCGAGGGTGGTCGCGTCGCCCAGGAAGGTGCCCGTCTCGCGGACCTCGATACCGCCCGCGGTGAACGCCGGGGCCGCGGCCTCGGGGCGGTCGTCCAGCAGCGCGCGGGCGGCGGCCTTGGCCGCCTCCACGTCCGGCTGGTCGAACGGGTTGATGCCCAGGAGGCGACCCGCGACGGCGACCGCGTACTCCCACACGAGGAGCTGAGCGCCGAGGCTGCCCGAGACGAGGATCTCGCCCTCGTGACGGTCGGCCGGGAACAAGTGGTGCGCCTCCGCGTTCGCGACGAGGCGGACGACCTGCAGGTCGGCGGGCTTCAGCTCGAGCTCGGGGGCCAGCGTGTCGAGGACGACAGGGAGGAGCCCGGTGCCCTCCTTGCCGGTGGACTCGGCGATAAGCTGCTCCGCCCAGTCGGCGAAGCCCACGATGTGCGTGCCGTCGGAGACGATGCCGAGCTTGTCCTTGAGCGGGTTCGTCCCGGCGATGGCCGCGCCGAGCACCAGACCCGGGTTGTCCTCGCGGTCGACGGCGAGCTCGAGCGATGTGGCCTCCGCCTCGTCGAGCAGCTCGGCGATGTCGACGCCGGCGAGGCCGGACGGCACGAGGCCGAACGCGGTCAGCGCCGAGTAGCGTCCGCCGACGTTGGGGTCGGCGTTGAACACGCGGTAGCCGGCGGCGCGCGCCGACTCGTCCAGCGGGGAGCCCGGGTCGGTCACGACGATGATGCGCTCCGTCGGGTCGATGCCGGCCTCGCGGAACCACTTCTCGTAGATGCGCTTCTGACTGTCGGTCTCGAGGGTCGAACCCGACTTCGACGAGATCACGACGGCGGTGCGGTCGAGGCGGTCGCGGAGAGCCGCGAGCACCTGGCCGGGGTCGGTCGAGTCGAGCACGGTGAGCTCGGCCTCGGCCGTCCGCGTGATGACCTCGGGGGCGAGCGACGAGCCGCCCATGCCGCCGAGCACGATGTGGTCGACGCCGCGGGCGTGCAGCTGCTCGCGGAGGGCGACGATCTCGGCGACGAGGGGCCGCGAGATCGCGACGGCCTCCGTCCAGCCGAGGCGCTTGGACGCCTCGGGCTCGGCGTCGGGACCCCAGAGGGCCGGGTCGAGCGCGGTGATGCCGGACGCGACCTTGTCGGCCACGAGCTGCGGGACGACCGAGGCGACCGCGTCCGCGGCCGGCCCGGTGACGTGGATGCGGAAGGTCACTTGGCGCCCTCCAGAGCGGTCTTCACGGTCTCGACCAGCTCGGCCCACGAGACGTTGAACTTGTCAACGCCCTCGCGCTCGAGGGTGGCGGTCACGTCGTCGTAGTCGACGCCGAGGGCGGCGAGCGCGTCGAGCACGCCCTTCGCGTCGGCGTAGTTGCCGGTGACGGTGTCGCCGGTGATGACGCCGTGGTCGAACGTCGCGTCGAGCGTCTTCTCCGGCATGGTGTTGACGGTGTTCGGTGCGACGAGCTCGGTCACGTAGAGCGTGTCGGGCAGGCTCGGGTCCTTGACGCCGGTGGAAGCCCAGAGCGGACGCTGCTCGTTGGCGCCGGCGGCCACGAGGGCCTTTGCGCGGTCGGAGGCGAAGGCCTGCTCGTACACCTCGTAGGCGAGGCGGGCGTTGGCGACGCCGGCCTTGCTCTTGAGGGCGTCGGCCTCATCGGTGCCGATGGCGGCCAGGCGCTTGTCGATCTCGGTGTCGACGCGCGAGACGAAGAACGAGGCGACCGACTGGATGCCGGACAGGTCGATGCCCGCGGCCCTGGCCTTCTCGAGCCCGGTGAGGTATGCGTCGATGACGCCGCGGTAACGATCGAGGCTGAAGATCAGGGTCACGTTGACGCTGATCCCGGCCGCGATCGTCTCGGTGATGGCCTCGAGGCCCTCGACCGTCGCGGGGATCTTGATGAGCACATTGGGCTTGTCGACCTTGGCGGCGAGCTTCTTGGCCTGTTCGATGGTTCCGGCGGCGTCGTGCGCGAGGCCCGGCTCGACCTCGATCGAGACGCGCCCGTCGGTGCCCTCGGTCTGCTCGTAGACCTCGTGGAAGATGTCGCTCGCGGCGGCGACGTCGTCGGTCGTGATCTCGAAGATCGCGTCCTCGACGCTGGTGCCGGCCGCGGCCAGGCTCTTCACCTGGTCGGCGTACGCCTCGCCCTTGCTGAGCGCGGCGGCGAAGATCGTCGGGTTGGTGGTCACACCGACCACGTTCTTCTCGGCGATGAGCTTCTGCAGGCCGCCGGTGGCGATCCGCTCGCGAGACAGGTCGTCGAGCCAGATGCTGACGCCCGCGGCGGAGAGCTGTGCGGTGGGAGTGGTGTCGGTCATTTCTCTTCTATCTCCTCGTGCCCGCGCTCAGAGCGACGCGAGCGATTCCTTCGCGGCGGCGACGGCGTGCTCGGTGGTCATGCCGAACTCGCGGAACAGGGTCTTGTAGTCGGCCGAGGCACCGAAGTGCTCGATCGAGACGCTGCGGCCGTGGTCGCCGACGATCTTGTCCCAGCTGAGGGAGAGGCCGGCCTCGATCGAGACGCGGGCCTTCACCGACGCGGGGAGGACGTGCTCCTGGTACTCGGCGGGCTGCTCGTGGAACCACTCGAGCGACGGGGCCGAGACGACGCGGGCGTTGATGCCCTCGCCGCGCAGCACCTCGCGGGCCTCGAGCGCGATCTGCACCTCGGAGCCGGTGGCGATGAACAGGACGTCCGGGGTGCCGCCTGGCGCCTCGGCCAGGACGTAGGCGCCCTTCGCGACGTTCTTCGCGGACGCGAGGGTGTCGCCGCTGGCGTCGCCGTCCCCACGCTCGAACACCGGGATGTTCTGGCGGGTCAGCGCGATGCCGGCCGGGCCCTTGCGGCGCTCGAGGATCGTCTTCCAGGCGTGCGCGACCTCGTTGGCGTCGCCGGGGCGCACGACGTCGAGGTGCGGGATCGCGCGGAGCGTCGACAGCTGCTCGATCGGCTGGTGCGTCGGGCCGTCCTCGCCCAGGGCGACGGAGTCGTGCGTCCAGACGAAGATCGACGGGACCTGCATCAGCGCGGCCAGGCGAACGGCCGGGCGCATGTAGTCGCTGAAGATCAGGAACGTGCCGCCGAACGGCCGGGTCGGGCCGTGCAGCACGATGCCGTTGAGGATCGCGGCCATCGCGTGCTCGCGGATGCCGAAGTGCAGGACGCGCCCGTACGGGTTGCCGGTCCACTCGTGGGTCGAGTGCTCGGTCGGCACGAACGACGCGCCGCCCTCGATGGTGGTGTTGTTCGACTCCGCGAGGTCGGCGGAGCCGCCCCACAGCTCGGGCATGATCGGCGCGATGGCGTTGAGCACCTTGCCGCTCGCGGCGCGGGTGGAGACGTCCTTGCCCGCCTCGAAGACGGGGAGCGCCTCCTCGACGCCCTCGGGCATCTCACCGGTGAGCAGGCGGTCGAGGAGCTGCTTGCGCTCCGGATTGGCGGCGGCCCAGGCGTCGAAGCCCTTCTGCCACTCGGCGCGCTGCTCGGCGCCGCGCTCGACGGCCTTGCGGGTGTGCTCGATGACCTCGTCGGCGACCTCGAAGGTCTTCTCGGGGTCGAAGCCGAGCACCTCCTTCACCGCGCGCAGCTCGTCGGCGCCCAGGGCGGAGCCGTGGATCTTGCCGGTGTTCTGCTTCTTCGGCGACGGCCAGCCGATGATGGTCTTGAGGATGATGAGGGACGGCTTGTCGGTCACGCCCTGCGCGGCGACGATCGCGTCGTTGAGCGCCTGGACGTCCTCCGTGTAGACGCCGGTCTTCTTCCAGTCGACCACCTGCACATGCCAGTGATAGGCCTCGTAGCGGGCCTTGACATCCTCGGTGAAGGCGATGTTGGTGTCGTCCTCGATCGAGATCTGGTTGCTGTCGTAGATGGCGATCAGGTTGCCGAGCTGCTGGTGGCCGGCGAGGCTCGAGGCCTCGGAGCTCACACCCTCCTGCAGGTCGCCGTCACCGGCGATCACGTAGACGAAGTGGTCGAACGGGCTGGTGCCCGGCTCGGCCTCCGGATCGAACAGGCCGCGCTCGTAGCGGGCGGCGTAGGCGAAGCCCACCGAGGAGGAGATGCCCTGGCCGAGCGGGCCGGTGGTGATCTCCACGCCGTCGGTGTGGCCGTACTCCGGGTGTCCGGGGGTCAGGGAGCCCCAGGTGCGGAGCGCCTTGAGGTCGTCGAGCTCGAGGCCGTAGCCGCCGAGGTAGAGCTGCACGTACTGGGTGAGCGAGCTGTGACCCGCCGAGAGGATGAAGCGGTCGCGGCCCAGCCAGTGCTGGTCGTGGGGGTCGCGGCGCATGACCTTCTGGAACAGGAGGTACGCGGCCGGGGCCAGGCTCATCGCCGTACCGGGATGACCGTTGCCCACCTTCTCCACCGCATCGGCCGCGAGGACGCGCGCCGTGTCTACCGCCTTGTTGTCAATGGGATCCCACTGCAGAGCTGCCACGTGAAAACTGACCCTTCGTAGATGTGGTGAGGGTCGTCGTGAAACCCGCACCGGTTGAGGTAGTGCGCGCCGTGGACGTCATCGGCGCCAGGCCCCCGTCTGCGTGATGACACCTACAAACGGCCGTACGGGAAACGGGCTCCGGCTGGCGAGCACCTCCAAGTATAGGTAACACGCACGAAACGTGCCCTCTTCCCTCAGCGGGTTGTGAAGCGGCTCGGAGCGGGGTACCGGCGCGGAGGTGTCGTAGACTTGCTCATGACTGCGATCAGCAGGACTTCGACCACGACGGCGGTCGCCCGAACGGCACCGCCCGGTCGCACGAGCGAACATCACGAGGAGCAATGGACGTCGCTGTAGAGAGCCGTGTCGATCCGGGCCGAATCGGCGTCGCGCGCAAGGTCAAGGCGTACATCTCGCTGACCAAGCCGCGTGTCGTCGAGCTGCTGCTCGTCACGACGGTCCCGACGATGATCCTCGCCGCGAACGGCATCCCGAACCTCTGGCTCGTGCTGGCCACGGTGGTCGGCGGCTACATGTCGGCGGGCTCCGCCGGCGCTTTCAACTGCTACATCGACCGCGACATCGACCGCGTGATGCGGCGTACGAAGAACCGGCCGCTCGTCACCGGCGAGCTGAGCGACCGCGAGGCGCTCGTGTTCTCGTGGGTGCTGGGAATCGCCTCGGTCGTCGTGCTGGCCGTCTTCACGAACTGGCTCGCCGCTGCGCTCTCGGTCGTCGCGATCCTCCTGTACGTCGTCTTCTACACGCTCATCCTCAAGCGCCGCACGCCGCAGAACATCGTGTGGGGCGGAGTCGCGGGCTGCATGCCCGTGCTCATCGGCTGGGCGGCCGTCACGGGATCCCTCGACTGGACGCCGTTCATCCTGTTCGGCATCATCTTCCTCTGGACGCCGCCGCACTACTGGCCGCTGTCGATGAAGTACCGCACCGACTACAAGGACGCGGGCGTTCCCATGCTCGCGGTCGTCCGCGGCCGCGCCGTCGTCGGACTGCAGGTCATCCTCTACGCATGGGCGATGGTGGCGTGCTCGCTGCTGCTCATCCCCGTCGCGCACATGGGCCTCTTCTACATCGCGATCTCGGTCGTGGTGGGCGGCTGGTTCCTCTACGAGTCGCACCGCCTCTACAACCTCGCCATCCGGCACGAGTCGGTGTCGCCGATGCGCGTCTTCCACGGCTCCATCGCCTACCTGACCCTGATCTTCCTCGCCGTCGCGATCGACCCGCTGCTGCCGTTCTGAGCCGTCGGCAGCGGGGTACGGCCTGCCCGACCCGTTCTGGCCCGGCCTCCGGCGCCGCTGCTAGCGTCGGAGGGTGCTGACCCTCCGGACGCCGCGGCTCGTGCTCGACGCCCCTCGCGAGAGCGACATCCCCGCTGTCCTGGCCGCGTGCCAGGACGAGGACACCTCGCGGTGGGTCCCGCTCCCGCAGCCGTACACCCGCGCGAGCGCGGAGTTCTTCGTTCGCAGCTACTGCCCGCACGGCCTGGCGAGCGGGCAGTACACGGTGTGGGCGATCCGGCCGGGGGAGACCGCCCCGCTGCTCGGCGTCGTCGAGGTGCGGCGTGACGAGAAGGCGGGTTCGGCGTCGCTCGGCTGCTGGCTCGAGCCGGGATCGCGCGGCCGCGGGGTGATGCGGGAAGCCCTCACGGCGGTCTGCGCGTATGCGCTCGCCACAGACGGCCTGGGGTTCGAGCGACTGCGGTGGGAGTGCCTGGTCGGCAACGAGGTCAGCCGCCGGCTGGCCTCGTCGGTGGGGTTCCGCTTCGACGAGGGCGCCGTGCACCGGGTGCGGTTCCACGACGAGGACCGCGACGCCCTCGTCGGTGAGCTGCTACGCGGCGACAGCCCCGCTGACCGCTGATCCCTCGCGCGCGTCGTCGGCTGCGACGGGCGCCTTCAGCGACATGACGACGGCAGTCATCGCCGCCGCGAGCAGCGCAGCGAGCATCATGTGGATGCCGACCAGGATCCCCGGCAGTCCGGTGTTCGCCTGGATGAGGCCCACTGCGATCTGGAGCACCTCCACCGCCAGCAGGTACATCGCGTAGCGGTGCACGGGGGTCGTCCGGATGCGGAGCGACGCGATGACGAGCACCAGCGTGAGCCCGAAGGTCACGTAGGCGGGGATCGCGTGCACGTGCTCCAGGATCTCGGGGTTCAGCCCGTTGCGGCTCGCCTTTGTGTCACCCGAGTGCGGCCCGGAGCCGGTCGTCAGGATGCCGACGACGATGGTGACCGCGACGACGAAGCTGGTGAGGTGCGCCAGGCCGGCGAACCAGGCGGGAACGGCGCGCACCCGGGGGCCGGGCACGGCGTAGAGACGCAGGAGGAAGGCCGCGCACAGCGCGACGAGGACCGTCGAGATCACGAAGTGCAGGCCCACCACGTACGGGTTGAGGTCCGTGAGCACGCTCAGGCCGCCGATCACGGCCTGTGCGGGGATGCCGAGCCCGGCGAGAAGCGTGAGCCAGAAGAGCTCCGGCCGCGATCGGCGCAGCTTGAGCACCATCAGGAAGGCGACGATGGCGATGATGCCGAGCACGACGCCCAGCAGGCGGTTGCCGAACTCGATCACCCCGTGGATGCCCATCTCGGGCGTGTTGACCAAGGAGTCGTCCGTGCACTTCGGCCAGGTCGGGCAGCCGAGGCCGCTCGAGGTCAGCCGGACGAGGCCCCCGGTGCCCACCAGTACGATCTGGCCGACCAGGTAGACCCAGCCGATCACCTTCAGCCGGGTGTCGACGCGGTCGGGCAGCCAGGCGATGATGCGCTTCATGTCTTCCTAGGGGCTTTCTCGGTGTGGTTCGGATACTCGGCCAACGCGCAGGGCGCGCCTCTACATTTACCGGCCCGCACCTGTAGAATCGATGGGTTCGAGAACGCGCTCCTGCGCGTGCCCGCCCGCGCCCCTGCCGAGAACGGCAGTCCGACGCGAAGCGGCCAGGGCACAGTCGCCCGTCGTCTTCGATCATTTTAGGTTCGCACACCAGCCACCCGCACAATCAGGACGCCCGATCGGCAGGCCAGCGCTTGCCGCCCGAGAGGAATGAGCCGGACTGATATCCGGTTACGAGTGGAAGGAAAGAGGTAGACATGTCAGACATCCTGATCGACCGGCCAGAACTCAACAGCCTCGGGCAGTACGAGTTCGGCTGGGCCGACTCCGACGCGGCGGGCGCCACCGCGCGTCGCGGCCTCTCGCCGGAGGTGGTCACCGACATCTCCGCGCTGAAGGACGAACCGGACTGGATGCTGCAACGGCGTCTCAAGGCGCTCCAGCTCTTCGAGCGCAAGCCGATGCCCACCTGGGGCGCGGACCTGTCGGAGATCGACTTCGACAACATCAAGTACTTCGTGCGATCCACGGAGAAGCAGGCCCAGACCTGGGAGGACCTGCCCGAGGACATCAAGAACACGTACGAGAAGCTGGGCATCCCGGAGGCGGAGCGCCAGCGCCTCGTCGCCGGCGTCGCCGCGCAGTACGAGTCCGAGGTCGTCTACCACCAGATCAACGAGGAGCTCGAGGCTCAGGGCGTGATCTTCATGGACACGGACACCGCGCTCAAGGAGCACCCCGAGTTCTTCGAAGAGTACTTCGGAACGGTCATCCCCTCCGGCGACAACAAGTTCGCCGCGCTGAACACCGCCGTGTGGTCGGGCGGCTCGTTCGTCTACGTCCCGAAGGGCGTCCACGTCGAGATCCCGCTCCAGGCCTACTTCCGCATCAACACGGAGAACATGGGCCAGTTCGAGCGCACGCTGATCATCGCCGACGAGGGCAGCTACGTCCACTACATCGAGGGCTGCACCGCCCCGATCTACAAGTCGGACTCGCTGCACTCGGCGGTCGTCGAGATCATCGTGAAGAAGAACGCGCGCGTGCGCTACACGACCATCCAGAACTGGTCCAACAACGTCTACAACCTCGTGACCAAGCGGGCCACCGCGGCCGAGGGCGCGACCATGGAGTGGATCGACGGCAACATCGGTTCCAAGGTGACGATGAAGTACCCGTCGATCTACCTGATGGGCGAGCACGCCAAGGGGGAGACCCTCTCGGTCGCCTTCGCGGGCCCGGGCCAGCACCAGGACGCCGGGGCGAAGATGATCCACATGGCGCCGTACACGCAGTCGTCGATCGTCTCGAAGTCGATCGCGCGCGGCGGCGGCCGTGCCGGCTATCGCGGCGAGGTGCGGGTGGATGCGAACGCGCACCACGCCGCCAACACGGTGCGCTGCGACGCCCTGCTGGTCGACACGATCTCGCGCTCGGACACCTACCCGGCGATCGACATCCGGGTGGACGACGTGCAGCTCGGCCACGAGGCGACCGTCTCGCGGGTGAGCGAGGAGCAGCTCTTCTACCTGATGTCCCGGGGCATGCCGGAGGACGAGGCGATGGCCATGATCGTCCGCGGCTTCATCGAGCCGATCGCTCGCGAGCTCCCGATGGAATACGCACTCGAACTCAACAAGCTCATCGAGATGGGCATGGAAGGCTCTGTCGGCTGAAATGACGTCCACGACCCCCACGATCGACACGGCGGCCGTCGCTCCGTCCCACATGCGCGCGCCCGTCCCCGTCCAGACCCGTTCCGAGCGCTTCACCTCGACCGACGTCGCCGACTTCCCGGCGGTCACCGGC
This sequence comes from Leifsonia sp. ZF2019, assembly GCF_019924635.1. NCBI lineage: Bacteria > Bacillati > Actinomycetota > Actinomycetes > Micrococcales > Microbacteriaceae > Leifsonia > Leifsonia sp. ZF2019. The sequence goes on along the minus strand of NZ_CP065037.1, from coordinate 2,307,029 downwards.
CGCGAGGTCATGTGGAAGTACACGCCCGTCGCGCGGCTCACCGAGCTCCTCACCGGTGAGCTCGACGGCTCCCCATACACCGTCGATGTCGTCGACGCCCCCGGCGTGACCACCTCGTGGATCGCTCGCGACGACGCCCGCGTCGGTGCCGCCGGCCTCCCGGAGGACCGCGTCTCCGCCAACGCGTGGACTGCGTTCGAGCAGGCACTGCTGATCGGCTTCTCCGGTGACGACGCGAAGGAGGCGACGGTGACCCGCGCGTCCCTCGGCGCCGCCCCGCGCGCCGCGCACACGGTCGTCGAGATCGCCCCCGGCGCCCGCGGCACGCTCATCCTGCAGAACAGCGGCGCCGCGCACCTCGCCGAGAACGTCGAGTTCCTCGTCGGGGCCGACGCGGACGTGACCGTCGTCACCGTTCAGGAGTGGGAAGACGAGGCCGTCCACGTGGCTGCGCACTTCGCGGAGCTGGCCGAGGGCGCGCGCCTCAAGCACGTCGCCGTCACGCTCGGCGGCTCGATCGTCCGCCTGAACCCGTCGGCCCACCTGGCCGGCGCCCGCTCGGACGCGGAGCTCCTCGGCGCGTACTTCGCCGACGCGAGCCAGCACCTCGAGCAGCAGGTGTACGTGCATCACGACGGTCCCGAGACCCGCAGCCGCGTCACCTACAAGGGCGCGCTGCAGGGCGAGGGTGCACGCACGGTCTGGATCGGCGACGTGCTGATCGGGCCGAAGGCCGTCGGCACCGACACCTACGAGCAGAACCGCAACCTGGTCCTCACCGACCGCGCCCGCGCCGACTCGGTGCCGAACCTGGAGATCGAGACCGGCGACATCGTCGGCGCCGGGCACGCCAGTGCCACCGGGCGGTTCGACGACGAGCAGCTGTTCTATCTGCAGTCGCGCGGCATCCCGGAGGAGGAGGCGCGCCGACTCGTCGTGCGTGGCTTCCTCTTCGAGATCGTCCAGCAGATCGGCTCGCCCGCCCTGCAGGAGCGCCTCCAGGCCGCCATCGAGGCGGAGCTGGCAGCCTCCGTCGTGGCGGCCGGCTGATGGGTGCCACGCGCGTGCTCGCCGTCGCGGAGCTGGTGGAGAACCAGGCCACCCGTGTCGTCGTGGACGGCGTCGCGATCGCGGTCGTCAAAGACTCCGCGGGCGACGTCCACGCGATCGGCGACACCTGCACCCACGGCGAGATCTCGCTGTCCGAGGGCTTCGTCGAAGGCGAGACCCTCGAGTGCTGGGCGCACGGCTCCCAGTTCTCCCTGCTCACCGGCAAGCCCCTCAACCTCCCGGCGTACGAGCCCGTCCCCGTCTACGCGGTCGAGCTGATCGACGGCGACGTCTTCATCGACCCGAACGTTACGAAAGAGATTTGAACACCATGTCTGTCCTCGAGATCCGCGACCTGCACGTCACCGTCGAAACGGACCAGGGCACCAAGCCCATCCTGAACGGCGTCGACCTGACCATCCGCGAAGGCGAGATCCACGCCATCATGGGCCCGAACGGCTCGGGCAAGTCGACCCTGGCGTACACGATCGCCGGCCACCCGAAGTACACCGTCACGGGCGGCACCATCACACTCGACGGCGAGGACGTCCTCGCGATGAGCGTCGACGAGCGTGCCCGCGCCGGCCTGTTCCTCGCCATGCAGTACCCGGTCGAGATCCCCGGCGTCACCAACACGAACTTCCTGCGCACCGCCAAGACCGCCATCGACGGTCAGGCGCCCGCGATCCGCACCTGGGTCACGGACGTCCGCGAGAGCATGGCCGCGCTGCGCATGGACTCGTCGTTCGCCGAGCGCAACGTCAACGAAGGCTTCTCGGGCGGCGAGAAGAAGCGCAACGAGATCCTCCAGCTCGAGCTGCTCAAGCCGAAGTTCGCCGTGCTCGACGAGACCGACTCCGGCCTCGACGTCGACGCGCTGAAGATCGTGTCGGAGGGCGTCAACCGCGCCAAGGCCAACACCGGTCTCGGCATCCTCCTGATCACCCACTACACGCGCATCCTCCGCTACATCAAGCCGGACTTCGTGCACGTGTTCGTCGCCGGCAAGGTGGCGGAGCAGGGCGGCCCCGAGCTGGCCGACCGCCTGGAGGAGGAGGGCTACGACCGCTACGTCGACGCGCCCGAGTCCGCCAGCGCCTCCGCCGGCGAGCTGGCCGGGGCGTAGGCTCGTCCCATGGTCGCCACGCTGAGTCCGGCGCTCTTCGACCAGGTCGAAGAGGCGCTGAAGAACGTCATGGATCCCGAGCTCGGGATCAACGTCGTCGACCTCGGCCTGATCTACGATCTGGGCTGGGACGACGAGAACAACGCTCTCATCATCTCGATGACGTTGACGAGCGCGGGCTGCCCCCTCACAGATGTGCTGGAGGAGCAGACCGCCGAGTCGCTCGACGGCATCGTCGAGGCGTTCCGGATCAACTGGGTGTGGATGCCGCCGTGGGGCCCGGAGCGGATCACGGACGACGGTCGTGACATGATGCGCGCGCTCGGCTTCGCCATCTGACCCGCACCCTCATCATCACCTCCATCCGCCCCGGACCTCGGTCCGGGGCGGATGACCTCTGAAAGACAAGGATTCATCGTGCTCAGCGTCCAGGGCCTCGAACTGCGCGTCGGCGCCCGCCTCCTGATGGAGGACGTCAGCTTCCGCGTCGCCGACGGCGACAAGATCGGCCTCGTCGGCCGCAACGGCGCCGGCAAGACCACGCTCACCAAGGTGCTCGCGGGAGACCTGCTGCCGACCGCGGGCAAGGTCGAGCGCAGCGGGGAGCTCGGCTACCTGCCGCAGGACCCGCGCTCGGGCAACCTCGACGACCTGGCGCGCACCCGCATCCTGGACGCGCGCGGGCTCGGGTCCATCGTGCTCGGAATGCAGCAGGCGACGCTCGACATGGCGAGCGACGACGCCGCGGTGTCGGCGGCGGCGATGAAGAAGTACGGCCGGCTGGAGGAGCAGTTCCACATGCTCGGCGGGTATGCCGCGGAGGCGGAGGCCGCCTCCATCGCGAGCAACCTGAACCTGCCCGACCGCATCCTGGACCAGCCGCTCAAGACCCTCTCGGGCGGCCAGCGGCGTCGCATCGAGCTGGCCCGCATCCTGTTCTCGGACGCGCGCACGATGATCCTCGACGAGCCCACCAACCACCTCGACGCCGACTCGGTCGTGTGGCTGCGCGAGTTCCTCAAGGGCTACACGGGCGGTTTCATCGTGATCTCGCACGATGTCGAGCTCGTGGGCGAGACGGTCAACCGCGTCTTCTACCTGGACGCCAACCGGCAGGTCATCGACGTCTACAACATGGGCTGGAAGAACTACCAGCGTCAGCGGGCCGCGGACGAGGAGCGTCGCAAGAAGGAGCGCGCCAACGCCGAGAAGAAGGCCGGCGCCCTCCAGCTGCAGGCCGCGAAGTTCGGCGCGAAGGCGACGAAGGCCGCGGCCGCGCACCAGATGGTGGCGCGAGCGGAGAAACTGCTCGCCGGCCTGGACGAGGTGCGCCAGGTCGACCGCGTGGCGAAGCTGCGCTTCCCGACCCCGGCTCCCTGCGGACGCACGCCGCTGCAGGCCTCCGACCTCTCGAAGAGCTACGGCTCGCTCGAGATCTTCACGGCCGTCGACCTCGCGATCGACCGCGGCTCGAAGGTCGTCGTGCTGGGTCTCAACGGTGCGGGCAAGACCACGCTGCTGCGGATGCTCGCGGGCGTCGACAGACCCGACACCGGTCAGATCGAGCCCGGTCACGGCCTCCGCATCGGCTACTACGCGCAGGAGCACGAGACGATCGACGTCGAGCGCTCGGTGCTGCAGAACATGGTGTCGTCCTCGCCCAGCCTGACCGAGACGGAGGCCCGCCGAGTGCTGGGCTCGTTCCTGTTCACGGGCGACGACGCGCACAAGCCGGCGGGTGTGCTCTCCGGCGGCGAGAAGACCCGGCTGGCGCTCGCGATGATCGTCGTGTCCGGCGCCAACGTGCTGCTGCTCGACGAGCCGACGAACAACCTCGACCCGGCGAGCCGTGACGAGATCCTCGACGCGCTGGCGCACTACGAGGGGGCCGTCGTGCTCGTCAGCCACGACGAGGGCGCGGTGGAGGCGCTCAACCCCGAGCGCGTCCTCATCCTGCCCGACGGCGTCGAGGACCACTGGAACAAGGACTACCTGGAGCTCATCTCGCTCGCCTGACCTCCGCCATTCGGACCGAATGCCGACTCTGAGGGTCTCAGAGTGCACATGTGGTCCAAATGTGCCGGGGGTCAGCGGGAGGAGGCGTCGAGGAGCTCGTCCTCCACGTCGGCGTCGGTCCGCTTGAGGGCGCGCTTGCGCTCGCGTTCGGCCGCACGCGCCTTCTCGGCGGGGTCGTCCTCGTTGCGTTTGCGGTACTCGGTTCGCAGCGCGTAGCCGAGACCGAAGAAGCCGATGATCGCGAAGATGATCCACTGGATCATGTACGACCAGTGGAGGCCCTCGTCCTGCGTGGGCGGTGTCGTCACCGTCGGGGTCGGTGCGGTGGCGGGAGCCGGGTCCTCGGAGTCCAGGAGGCCGTATGCGCCCGTGTAGACGTCGGCTCCGCCGAGCTTCTCCTTGACCACCGAGAGCTGGATCGTGCCCACCTGGTCACCCGACGCGGTGCGGCCGGATATCGCCGGCTCGCTGGCCTTGAGGCGCGCCACGACGGTGACGGTACCGGTCGGCGGCGCCGGCACCGTGTCGGGGTCGTCGGAGTCGTTCCCGGTCGGCACCCAGCCGCGGTCGACGATGAAGAGCGCGCCGTCGGCCGTGCGCAGCGGGGTGAGGACCTCGAAGCCCGGGTTGCCGTTGAACGGCCGATTCCGCGCCAGCAGCTGGCGGTCGGGTTCGTAGGTGCCCGTGACGGTGACGCGCGTCCATTCCTGATTCTTCGCGTACGCCGTCAGAGAGGGGAGCTCCTCGGTCAAGGGCACGGGCTTCGAGTCGAAGTTCTGCGCGATGAGAGCGTTCGCAGCCGCCGCCTCCTTGCTTCGCGCCAACTGCCAGTTGGAGAGGAACCCGCAGGCGATCGCGAACGCCACGGCGAACGCCAGGTAACCGAGCCAGCGCTTGGAGAAGGCGAACCGCCAGCCCCCACCCGCGCTCACGCGCCGGTCCGCTCGTCGGCCGCCACCGGCTCCGCGTCCGGCGCCGCCGCAACAACCGGCTTCACCGCCAGCGGGAAGTCGCGCGCGGCGAGGAACTCCCGCAGGAACTCCACGTGCTCCGCGCAGGCCAGCCACACCTTGACCCGGTCGGCGGTGTGGATCCGGGGGTTGCGCCACTCGATCCGCCACGTCGCCGTCTCGCGGCATCCGGCACGCGAGCACGTCAGAGGCTCGGGCTCCCCGAATCCGATCACTGGCCCTCCTGCTTCTCGTGGCCGCCACCCGGCGGCGGAGGCGTCATGGGAAGGATATTGCCCGGACGCTGGGCTTCTCCTCGACGCGGGTCCCCGTGCACGTTCGCGAGCACGACGGCGACGTAGGGGAGGAACACCGCCGCGACGATCGGGACGGCCGCCCACCAGCCCGGGACCAGCACCGCCACGATGAGGCAGACGACGCGGATGCCCATCGCCACCGAGTACCGGATCATCCGGAGGTGGCGTTCCTCGTCGGGCGAGGTCGGGAGGTTCGTGAGCGTGGGGCGCGTGGTCTTCATGAGGATTCCCCTCAAGCGTACGTCCATAGACTGGTACCCGTTCTATTCGAAGGGAAATCACCACATGACCACGCAGCGCACCGTGCTCGTCACCGGCGGCAACCGCGGGATCGGCTTCGCGATCGCCGAGGAGTTCGTGGCCCAGGGCCACCGCGTCGCCGTCACCGCCCGCTCGGGCGAGGGGCCGGAGGGGGCGCTGACCGTGCGCGCCGACGTGACCGACACCGCGTCGATCGACGCGGCGTTCACCGAGATCGAGGAGAAGCTCGGCCCGGTGGAGATCGTGGTCGCCAACGCCGGCATCACGAAGGACACGCTGCTCATGCGCATGACCGACGACGAGTTCGACAGCGTCATCGAGACCAACCTCGGCGGCGCCTTCCGCGTCGTCAAGCGCGCCAACAAGGGCATGCTGAAGGCCCGCTTCGGCCGCATCGTCCTCATCTCGAGCGTGGTGGGCCTGTTCGGTGGCGCCGGTCAGGTCAACTACGCCTCCTCGAAGGCCGGACTCGTCGGAATGGCGCGCTCGATCACGCGCGAGCTCGGCGCCCGCGGCATCACAGCCAACGTCGTCGCACCCGGATTCATCGAGACGGACATGACGGCCGCCCTGCCCGAGACGCAGCAGGCCGAATACAAGAAGAGCATCCCGGCCGGCCGGTTCGCGTCGCCGAACGAGGTGGCGAAGGTCGTCACCTGGATCGCGGGCGACGACGCCGGGTACATCTCCGGAGCGGTCATCCCGGTCGACGGCGGTCTCGGGATGGGGCACTAGGCGCCGCAGGGAACGGAGGATGGGCGACGTGACACGCCCGGGTATGGCGGGTTGCGGAGGAGATTCGCAGCGGAGCCGGCGGGAAATCCTCCGGAGACCGCGAGGTGCGCGGGGATCGGCGCAGCGGCAGAAGCGGGGAGTCCCTCCCGGGCCCTCTCAGCCGCGGAGGCCGAGAAGGGGGAGCACCTGGGCGAGGTCCTGGCGGTCGATCACGAGATCGGCCTCGGCCCGCACCCGCGGTTTGGCGTTGAACGCGATCGAGAGCCCGGCCTGCGCCATCATGCGCAGATCGTTGGCTCCGTCGCCGATCGCGAGCGTCCGCGGGAGCGGAACGCCCGCCGCGTCGGCCCACTCGCGCAGCGCATGCGCCTTGGCCTCGGCGTCGACGATCGGTCCCTCGACCTCGCCCGTCAGCTCCCCGTCGCGCACGGCGAGGCGGTTGGCGCGCCAGCGGTCGAGCCCGAGCCGGGCGCCGAGCGGGTCGAGCAGCTCGTGGAAACCGCCGGAGACGACGCCGACCAGCCCACCGGCGGCCTGAACGCCGGCGATGAGCTCCGGGACACCGTCCGTGACGCGGATGCGCTCCCCGACGCGTTCGAAGACCGAGACGGGGAGCCCGGCCAGGGCGCGCACGCGCTCACGCAGGCTCTGCGCGAAGTCGAGCTCGCCGCGCATGGCGCGCTCGGTGATCTCGGCGACCTCGGAACGCGCGCCCGCCTCCTCGGCGAGCAGCTCGATCACCTCGTCGTGGATGAGGGTCGAGTCGGCGTCGAGGACGACGAGGAACGACGCCGGGGACTGAGGGTGCTGCTGGTGCGTGTGTGCGGACGTCATGGAACGACGTGAACTCCCTTGCCGACGACGGTGATGCCGGACTCCGTGACGGTGAAGCCGCGCGCGCGGTCCCGTGCCGGATCCACGCCGATGCGGGCGCCCTCGGCCACCACGACGTCCTTGTCCAGGATGGCACGGCCGACGAACGCGTTCGGCTCGATGACCGCGCGCTCGAACACGACCGAGTCCACGACCTTCGCGCCGGAGTCGACCTTCGCCCACGGACCCAGCACGCTGCGCTCCAGGTGCGCGCCCGAGATCACCGAGCCGAGCGACACGATGGAGTCGATGGTGGTGCCGAGCGCACCGCGGCCGTCGCGGACGATCTTGGCCGGCGGGGAGTTGAGCACCTGGCTGAAGATCGGCCACTCGCGGTTGTACAGGTTGAAGACCGGCAGCGCCGAGATCAGATCCTGGTGGGCCTCGAAGAACGAGTCGATCGTCCCCACGTCGCGCCAGTAATAGCGGTCGCGGTCGGTCGAGCCGGGGAGGTCGTTGTTGTTGAAGTCGTAGACGCCGGCCTCGCCCCGCGAGACGAAGTCCGGGATGATGTCGCCGCCCATGTCGTGGTTGGAGTCGGGGCGGTCGCCGTCGCGGATGACGGCGTCGATCAGGGCGTCCGCGTCGAAGACGTAGTTGCCCATCGAGGCGAGCACCTCGTCCGGGGAGTCGGGCAGGCCCACCGGGTCGCTCGGCTTCTCGCGGAAGGCGGCGATGCGGTCCGGGTGCGCGGCGTCGACCTCGATGACGCCGAACTGGTCGGCGAGCGAGATGGGCTGCCGGATCGCCGCGACGGTCGCCGCCGCTCCCGAGTCGATGTGGGCCTGGATCATCTGCGCGAAGTCCATGCGGTAGACGTGGTCGGCGCCCACCACCACGACGATGTCGGGCTTCTCGTCGCGGAGCAGGTTGAGGCTCTGCAGGATCGCGTCGGCCGATCCGCTGAACCAGCGCTTGCCGAGGCGCTGCTGGGCCGGGACGGACGCGATGTAGGAGTTCAGCATCCCGTCGAGGCGCCAGGTCTGCGAGACGTGGCGGTCGAGGCTGTGCGACTTGTACTGCGTGAGCACGACCATCTGGCGCAGCTGGGAGTTGATGAGGTTCGAGAGCGCGAAGTCGATGAGCCGGTACTGACCGCCGAACGGGACGGCGGGCTTGGCGCGATCGGCCGTCAACGGCATCAGCCGCTTCCCTTCTCCACCCGCGAGTACGATGCCGAAGATCTTCCTGCCTGCTGCCATGCCACCACAGTAGAGGCAACTGGAGGGCTGTACTAGCGTTCTGGACATGCGCGTTGATCTTCTGACCAGGGAGTACCCGCCGGACATCTACGGCGGCGCCGGGGTGCACGTCACAGAGCTCGTGCGCGCGCTGCGCGCCGACATCGAGGTGATCGTCCGCTGCTTCGGCGAGCCGCGGGACGCCGCCGACACGGTGGCGTACCCGGTGCCCGCGGAGCTGCGGGAGGCGAACGGAGCCCTGGCGACCCTGGGGGTCGATCTCCAGATGGCGCAGGACTGCGGGGGAGCGGACGTCGTCCACTCGCACACGTGGTACGCCAACGCCGGCGGCCACCTGGCGAAGCTGCTGCACGACGTGCCCCACGTGGTCACCGCGCACAGTCTCGAGCCGTTGCGGCCGTGGAAGGCCGAGCAGCTCGGCGGCGGCTACCGCGTGTCGAGCTGGGTCGAGAAGACCGCCTTCGAAGCCGCCGACCGCGTCATCGCGGTGAGCGACGGGATGCGCCGCGACATCCTGAACTCGTACCCGTCGCTGGAACCGGAGCGCGTGTCCGTCGTCTACAACGGCATCGACCTCGAGCGCTGGACGCCGCTGACGGACGACGAGCGGGCGCGGGCGCTCGGGATCGACCCGACGCGGCCGGCCGTCGTGTTCGTCGGGCGGATCACCCGCCAGAAGGGCCTGCCCTATCTGCTGCGGGCCGCGCGGATGCTCCCGGCCGACGTGCAGCTCGTGCTGTGCGCCGGCGCGCCCGACACCCCGGAGATCCTGGCCGAGGTGAGCGGCCTCGTCGAGCAGCTGCAGGCTGAACGCGACGGCGTCGTGTGGATCGACCGGCTCCTGACCAACGAGGAGCTGAGGATCGCCCTCACGGCCTCCACTGTCTTCGTGTGCCCGTCGATCTACGAGCCGCTGGGGATCGTCAACCTCGAGGCGATGGCGTGCGGCCTCCCGGTCGTCGGGACCGCGACCGGAGGCATCCCCGAGGTCATCGTCGACGGCGTCACCGGCCGGCTCGTGCCGATCGATCAGCTCCAGGACGGCACCGGGACGCCGACCGACCCCGACGCGTTCGTCCGCGACCTCGCGGCGGCCCTGACGGAGGTCGTGAGCGACCCGGCGCGGGCCGCTCGGATGGGCCAGGCCGGCCGCGAGCGCGCCGAGACGTCGTTCAGCTGGGCTGCGATCGCGGAGCAGACACGTGACATCTACCGATCGGTGAGCCGGTAGCGCGCCGGGGGCCTGTCACGGTCGGTTCCGACCTCCTCGCATGGGTAGGCTAGAGGGCATGGCCAGCAGCGTTCTCCAGCTCTCAGACGTGTCCGTGACCCGGGACGGCAACGCCGTCCTCCAAGGCGTCGACTGGGCCGTTCAGCCGGACGAGCGCTGGGTCGTGCTCGGACCCAACGGCGCGGGCAAGACGACCCTGCTGCAGATCGCGGCGGCCGCCCTCCACCCTACCGGCGGCGAGGCCGTCGTCCTCGGCGAGACGCTCGGCCAGAGCGACCTCGCGGAGCTGCGTCCGCTCATCGGATTCGCGTCGAGCGCTCTGGCCCGCCGCATCCCGCGCAAGGAGACCGTGCTCGACGTCGTCATGACGGCCGCGTACGCCGTGACCGGCCGCTGGAACGAGCTCTACGAGGAGATCGACGAGCGTCGCGCCCTGCGCGTGCTCGGCGAGTGGCACCTGGAGCACCTCGCGCAGCGCACCTTCGGCAGCCTGAGCGACGGCGAGCAGAAGCGCGTCCAGATCGCGCGCTCGGTGATGACCGACCCCGAGATCCTCCTCCTCGACGAGCCCGCGGCCAGCCTCGACCTGGGCGGCCGCGAGGAGCTCGTCCAGCTGCTCGGCGGCTACGCCAGCGACGCGAAGTCGCCCGCCATCGTCATGGTGACGCACCACGTGGAGGAGATCCCGCTCGGCTTCAACCGCGCCCTCCTGCTGAAGGACGGCCAGGTCACGGCGCAGGGCCCGATCGGGGAGGTGCTGACGAGCGAGAGCCTCAGCGACACCTTCGGCGTCGACGTCGAGCTTGTCGAGACGGACGGCCGCTACACCGCTCGCGCGCGTCAGACCACCGCAGGCTGAGTGATCTGCTAAACTTGATAGCTGGCTCCCGAGTCATTCTGCCTCGTGGCGGCCGAGAGCTTTCCGCTCGCGCGTCTGTAACGCGGGCACGACCGACCGAAACCAACGCAACAAGGAAGTCCTGATGAAGACTGGCATCCACCCCGACTACGCTCCGGTTGTTTTCCGCGACCTGGCCTCGGGTGCGACGTTCCTCACCCGCTCCACCGTCTCCAGCGAGAAGACCATCGAGTGGGAGGACGGCAACACCTACCCGGTGATCGACGTCGAGATCTCGTCCGAGTCGCACCCGTTCTACACCGGCAAGCAGCGCATCCTCGACTCGGCCGGCCGCGTCGAGAAGTTCAACTCGCGCTACAAGAACTTCGGCAAGTAAGCCGCAGCGGCCCGGCCGCAGCGCACGAAGAGGCCTCCGTCGTATCGACGGGGGCCTCTTCGTGCGCTGCGCCGCGTGCTCAGTAGCTGTTGTAGTTGGCGGCCGCGACGCCGATCGAGGCGATGATGATGATCGTGAAGATGATGCCGAGGAGGATCTCCGCGAAGCCGATGATGATGGCGGCGATCGCGAGACCGCGGCCCTGCTCACCGGTGCGCTTGATCTGCGAGAGGGCGACGAAGCCCAGGATGACGCCCACGACGTTGACGAAGAAGGCCAGGATGAAGCCCACGATCGCCAGGGTGTTGTAGCCGGGCTGCGCGGGCGGGGCGGCAGCGTACTGCGGCTGCTGCTGCGGCGGGAGGGGCTGAGGGTTCAGGTTGGGATCGCTCATGCCGACGACACTAGCGTTCAGCGAGTTGGGGGAGAACCCCCAGCCCGGGAGGCGGAGAGCCGCGTCCGCGCGGCGACTGCTCCGTCATGGGACGTTTGCTGCGCGGCGCCGCACCGCGGTCGTCCCGAACCGCAGCAGACGTGGTGGCAGTCGTCCTGTACCGGAGCTGCGCCGCCGTGCTCGGCGGTCGCTGTCGGCGCTGCCGCGTCCGGCGACTGCTGTGTTACGGGACGACTGCGGTGCGGCGCCGCACCGCGGTCGTCCCGAACGGCAGCAGACGTGGCGACGGTCGTCCCGAATCGGGGTGGCGGAGGCGGTGGAGTGCGCGGCCCCTGCTCAGCGCAGGGGCCAGTCGCCGGAGGCGGTGAACTCCGGATCGCGCACGCGGCGCATGTAGTCCTGGAAATCGGCGGCCTGCTCGCGGCACCAGTCGATCTGCTTGAGGTGCAGCTCCGCGGCGTCGATGGAGAGGTGCTCGGCGTGACGGAGCGCCATGGCCTGGGCGACGCGGCCCGCGGCGATCGCGTCGGCCCCGGCGTCGTGCGCGTCGGTCAGGGAGACGCCGTAATGATCGGCCGCGACAGTGAGGGTGCGCTTGCCGGGACGGAACTTGTCCACGGCGCGGTCGATGACCAGCGGGTCGACGATGGGACCGGGGGAGTCGAGGGGCTCCACGCCGTGGCGGCGTGCCTCCCGGTCGAGCAGGGTGAAGTCGTAGGGGGCGTTGTATGCGACGACCGGGATGGCACGTGCGAACAGTCGACGGAGCTGGTCGACGATCGCCGCGACGCCTGCGCCGGCGTCCATTCCCTTCTCCCGCGCCAGCGCGGTGGTGATGCCGTGCACCGCCGTCGCCTCGGCGGGGATCTCCACCTCCGGGTCGAGCAGCCAGTAGCGGCCGTGCACGACCTCGCCCTGCTCGTTCAGCAGACCGACGTGCGCGGTGACGATGCGGGCGGTCTCGACATCGACTCCGGTGGTCTCCAGATCGAAGACTCCGAGCTCGTGGTGCCAACCCATACCGTCAGGGTACGGGGAGCGGACGACACCGCCCGGCCGCCACACCGGGCGGGTCGGCGAACTGTGGTCGCTCAGTCGCGCCGCGGCTCGATGTGCAGCCAGTAGAAGTTCTGGGTGCCGAGCGTGAGCGTGAACCGGCCGTCCTCTGCGACGGTGGGGAACTCGGCCCCGCCGAACATGTCGTAGAGGGTGCGTCCGGCGAGCTCGGGGGCGTCCAGCGTGACCGAGATGGGGTTGTGCGCGAAGGAGAACACGCACAGCACATCCTCCGGCTGGTCTCCGAAGTGGGTGCCGCTGCCCTCGTACGACCGCACGAACGCCAGCACCGACTCGTGATCCGTCTCCAGCACGCGCATGGAGCCGAGACCGAACACGGGATGGGCCTTGCGCACGTGGATGACGTTGCGCACCCAGTGCAGCAGGGAGCGGGACTGCGCGAGCTGCGCCTCCACGTTCACCTGGTTGTAGTGGTACACGAGCGACTGCACGACCGGCAGGAACAGCTTGCCCGGGTCGGCGGTGGAGAAGCCGCCGTTGCGGTCGGGCGTCCACTGCATGGGCGTGCGCGAGCTGTCGCGGTCGGGCAGCCAGATGTTGTCGCCCATCCCGATCTCGTCGCCGTAGTAGAGGAACGGGCTGCCGGCGAGCGAGAAGAGCAGAGCGTGCGCGAGCTCGAGCTCGGCGCGCGAGTTGTCGAGCAGCGGGGCCAGCCGGCGCCGGATGCCGATGTTGGCGCGCATACGCGGGTCGTACGCGTACCAGCCGTACATCGCCTGCCGGTACTCCTCGCTCACCATCTCGAGGGTGAGCTCGTCGTGATTGCGCAGGAACACGCCCCACGCCGCCCCCTCGGGGGTGTCCGTGGTCTCGGAGAGCACGCGGACCAGCTCGGTCGCCTGCTGCGAGCGGAGCGCGTAGAAGATGCGCGGCATCACGGGGAAGTCGAACGCCATGTGGCACTCGGGCTCCTCGTCGCTGCCGAAGAACGCGGCGACCTCGCGCGGCCACTGGTTGGCCTCGGCGATCATCATGCGGCCCGGGTACTCGCGGTCGACCATCTCGCGGAGCCGCTTGATGAACTCGTGCGTCGGCGGCTCGCCCTCGCCGTTGCCCTCGTCGGACTCGTAGAGGTAGGGGATGGCGTCGAGGCGGAACCCGTCGACCCCGAGGTCGAGCCAGAACCGGACGATGTCGTACATCGCGTCGTGCACGGCCGGGTTCTCGAAGTTGAGGTCGGGCTGGTGCGAGAAGAACCGGTGGAAGTAGTACTGGCGGCGCGCCTCGTCGAAGGCCCAGTTGGAATCCTCGGTGTCGACGAAGATGATGCGGATGTCCGGGTACTTGTCGTCGGTCTCGTTCCAGACGTAGAAGTCGCCGTACGGCCCCTCGGGGTCGGAGCGCGATTGCTGGAACCACTCGTGCTGGTCGGAGGTGTGGTTCATCGGCAGGTCGATGATGATGCGCATGTTGCGCTCGTGCGCCTTGGTGACCAGATCGCGGAACTCGTCGATGGTGCCGAACTCCGGCAGGATCGCCTTGAAGTCCGACACGTCGTACCCGCCGTCGCGCAGGGGCGACTGGAAGAACGGCGGCAGCCACAGCGCGTCGATGCCCAGCCACTGGAGGTAGTCCAGTTTGGAGGTCAGGCCCGCGAGGTCGCCGGAGCCGTCTCCGTTGCTGTCGACGAACGAGCGCACCATGACCTCGTAGAAGACCGCTCGGCGGTACCACTGGGGGTCGAGGGTGAGCCCGGGCAGCGTGATGGGCGCGGTGAAACTCACGGTTCTCCTTCTGGCACGGGGCCGGATGCAAGCGGTTACAACCAGGAAAGTCTAGGGGGTGTGCGCAGTGCCCTGTCCAGTCCTCCTCGCACATTCACGGGGTGGGCGCGCGCGGCTTGCCTAGACTTGTGTGCGATGACCACCTCGACGAGGAACACAGCCTCACCATACGCCGACGCGCTCGGCCGACTACCCGTCCGTCGCGGCGAGATGGAGCTGCTGGGCGGGACGACCCGCTATTGGGACTACGGCGACCCCGAGGCAGGGGTGACGGTCGTCGTCGTGCACGGGTTCCGGGGGGACCATCACGGATTGGAGCCGGTGGTGGCGCAGCTCCCGCAGCTGCGGATGGTCTCGCCCGATCTGCCCGGTTTCGGGGAGTCGACGCCGCTGGTCGGGGCCGCCCACGACATCGAGGGCTACTCGGAGTGGCTGCGCGCCTTCGTGGCCGGGCTGGACGTGCGGGGCACCCTCGTGCTGCTCGGGCACTCGTTCGGCTCGATCGTCGTCTCCGGCGCGCTCGCCGCCCGCGGTGCCGGCGACCCGCCGCATCCTGCCTCCGTGATCCTGGTCAACCCGATCGGCCAGCCCGCGCTGAAGGGGCCGCGCGGCGTGCTCACCCGCCTGGCGATCTTCTACTACTGGCTCGCCGCGGTGCTGCCCGAGCGCCTGGGTTTCGCCCTGCTGCGCAACCGCGTGATCGTGCGCGTCATGAGCGAGGCGATGGCCAAGACCAGGGAGCCGGGCCTGCGCGCCTGGATCCACGATCAGCACTACCGGTACTTCTCCGCCTTCAGCGACCGCCGGGTCGTGCTCGAGGCGTTCCGCGCGTCGGTGTCGCACGACGTCAGCGAGTACGCCCCGCGCATCCCGGAGCCGGCGCTCCTGGTCGCCGCCGTCGACGACGACATCACTCCGATCGCGGCCGAACGGCGGCTGTGCGAGGTCTTTCCCGATGCGCGGCTTGTGGAGATCGCCGGGGTCGGCCATCTCATCCACTACGAGAAGCCGGTCGAGGCGGCCGCGGCCATCCGCTCGTTCCTCACCACCGAGGAGACCGTGTGAAGATCCTGTTCGACTGCCGGTACACCCGCATCGGCCGCCACGACGGGATCAGCCGTTTCACGGCCGGGCTCGTCGCCGCCCTGGCCGAGCGCCACGCCGTCACCATGCTGATCAGCGACCATCGCCAGCTCGAGATGCTGCCGGATCTGCCGTGGGAGCTCATCGGCTCGCCGACCGCTGTCGGCGAGCCGTGGGTCGCCCGCCAGGTCAATCGGCTCTCCCCGGACATCGTGTTCACGCCCATGCAGACGATGGGCGGCTTCGGGAGGCGGTACCGCCTGGTGCTGACCGTGCACGACCTGATCTACTACCGCCACCCGACGCCGCCGCGCGACCTCCCGGCCTTCGTGCGCGGTCTGTGGCGGCTCTACCACCTCGCCTGGTGGCCGCAGCGGCTGCTGCTCAACCGGTCGGATGCGGTGGTCACCGTCTCGAAGACGACCAAGGACCTCATCGCCGAGCACCGGCTCACCCGCCGTCCGGTCTTCGTGGTGCCGAACGCGGCCGACATGCCGCCGATCGCGGAGGAGCGCGCCGCGCGTCCCGCCCCGGAGTCGAAGAGCCTGGTCTACATGGGCTCGTTCATGCCGTACAAGAACGTCGACACGCTCGTGCGCGCGGTCGCCCTGCTGCCGGACTACGAACTCCACCTGATGAGCCGGGTGGGCGAGGAGGAGAAGCAGCGGCTCGCGGCCCTCGCGCCCGGTGCCCGCCTCGTCTTCCACGACGGGGCCAGCGACGAGGAGTACGCCGAGACGCTGGCCGCCGCCACGGCGCTGGTCACCGCGTCGCGCGACGAGGGCTTCGGCATCCCGCTCGTGGAGTCGATGACGCTCGGAACGCCGGTGGTCGTCAGCGACATTCCGATCTTCCGCGAGATCGGGGGTGAGGCGGCGCTGTTCTTCGACGCCGACGCTCCCGATCAGCTCGCGGACCGGGTGCGGCACCTCGAAGAGGAGGGCGTGTGGGCGGCGCGCGCCGCGGCCTGTCGCGCGGAGGCGGCCCGCTACACCTGGGAAGCGTCCGCGGCGCACCTGCTCACGGTCCTCACGGCGACGGCGTCCCGGGCGGAGCGCCGGACAGGCGGCCGCACCCGCTGATCGAGGTCGCCGGCGGCGGCAGACGCCGCCTGCGGTCACATGACGGAGGCGGTGAGCAGGTCGCGGTCCTCCGGACCGAGGTTGAAGCGGTCGAGCCGGAGCGCTCCGTCGACGTATACGAAACGGTGCACCGAGCCGTTCGGGATGACCTCGCCCGGCCCGGGGAGCGCGTGGTCCGTCACCTGCCGCACCAGTGACCCGATGACGCCGCCGTGGCTGACCACCAGGATGCTCTCGCCGGGGTGACTCTCGCCCAGTTCGACGAGGGCGGGAAGCGCGCGCTCGACGACCTGCTCGCGGGTCTCGCGCCCGGGCACGGGCGTCCCCTCGGGCCAGCGTTCGAGGATCTCGGCGCCGGTGAGACCCTCCGCCTCGCCGTAGTGCCGCTCGACCAGAGCGGGAAGCGGCGTCGGCTCCCCGAGGCCGAGGTGCGACGAGATGATGCTCGCGGTCTCGAAGGCGCGGCCCAGCGGGCTGGCGTAGATCGCGTCGAAACGTCCGCCCGCCAGGGCGCGACCGGTGGCCTCCGCCTGGGCGCGGCCGGTGTCGTTCAGCGGGATGTCGCTCGAGCCCTGGATGCGGCGGGCGAGGTTCCAGTCGGTCTGACCATGGCGAACCAGGGAGATGAGGGTCACGCGCGTCCTTTCGCAGCAGGACGCGCCGTGGCCGCGGCGACGAACGCTAGGCCAGCCGGCGGGAGAGCTCGACGAGCGTCTCCGTCGTCCCGCCCTCCAGCTTAATGGTCGCCCTCAGGTCGCCCTTGGTCTCCCCGCGGTTGACGATGACGATCGGCAGCTTGCGGCGGCGCGCCTCTTCGAGGAGGCGGATCCCCGAGTTGACGACGAGGGAGGAGCCGGCGATGAGGAGTGCGTCGGACGAGCGCACGAGCGCGCTGGCCTCCCGGTACTTCTCCGCCGGGATGAACTCGCCGAAGAAGACCACGTCGGGCTTGAGACGCCCGCCGCAGACCGTGCAGTCGGGCACCTCGAACGCGTCGACGTCGGTGACGATGGCGTCGCCGTCCGGCGCGATCTCGACCGCGCCCTCCGTGTCGAGCCACGGATTGGCCGCGTCGATGCGCGCGGTGATCGCCTCGCGGGCGAAGACCTGGCCGCAGACGAGGCACAGCACGCGGTCCATGGAGCCGTGGAGATCGACGACGCGCTGCGAGCCGGCCTGCTTGTGGAGCCCGTCGACGTTCTGCGTGATGACGCCGTTGGCGACGCCGGCGGACTCGAGGGCCGCGAGCGCACGGTGGCCGTCGTTGGGGTGCGCCGCCGCGAAGCGCCGATAGCCCAGGTGGCTGCCGGCCCAGTAGCGCTTGCGGTACCGGTCGTCGGCGAGGAACTGCTGGAAGGTCATCGGGGTGCGCGTGGGGGCGCCTTCGCCGCGGTAGTCCGGGATGCCGGAGTCCGTCGACACGCCCGCGCCGGTGAGCACGGCGAAGCGGCGTCCGGCGAGCAGGGCGACCGTGTCGTCGATCCCGCGTGCGAGCTCCGGCGTCAGCTCCGTCGTCAGCGTGTTCACGGGCACCTCCAGATCGTCCCCCATCGTGAGTCTAAACACCCCAGTTTTCCGATTTGTTTCCGGGGCCTGGCAATGTGGACGCGTGCAGATCCAGCGAATCACCGACCTGAGCGCCGACGGCCTCGCCGACTACTCCCGTCTGACCGACGTCGCCCTGCGGCGGGTCAGCGAGCCGGAGGGCGGTCTCTACATCGCCGAGTCGACCAAGGTCATCACCCGCGCCCTCGCCGCCGGGCACCGGCCGCGTTCGGTGCTGCTGCAGGAACAGTGGCTCGCGGACATCGAGCCGCTGCTGGAGGATTACCCGGACGTCCCGGTCTTCGTCGGGGATGCCGCGGTTCTCGAACAGCTCACCGGGTACCACCTGCACCGTGGGGCGCTGGCGGCGATGCACCGGCCGGAGCTGCCGGACCCGCGCGACCTGCTGAAGGACGCACGCCGAGTCGTCGTGCTGGAGGACATCGTCGACCACACCAACGTCGGGGCGATCTTCCGTTCCGTCGCCGGGCTCGGCGCGGATGCGGTGCTGGTGAGCCCGCGCTGCGCCGATCCGCTGTACCGTCGCAGCGTGCGGGTCAGCATGGGCACGGTTCTCCAGGTGCCTTGGACGCGCATCCCGGAGTGGGACGAGGCCGCGGCCATCCTGCACGACGCGGGCTTCGCCATCGCCGCCCTCGCGCTGGCCGACGACGCGGTGTCGCTCGACGACTACGCGGCCGGGGCGCCGGAGCGCGTCGCGATGGTCCTCGGGTCGGAGGGTGACGGCCTGAGCCGGCGGGCGCTGGCCGCGGCGGACACGGTGGTCACCATCCCGATGCTGCACGGTGTCGACTCCCTCAACGTCGCCTCCGCGAGCGCGGTGGCGCTCTGGGCGCTGCGGGCGCGTTCTCAGCCGTCGCCTCGATAGGCCCGCATAGACTTCGAGGGTGTCCCCGCAAGTCCCCGTCGATCCTCCGCGCCGTCTCTCCCGCACGGTGTACCGTCGCCGCCGGTTCGTGGTGTTCGGCCTCGGCGGAGCGATCCTGCTGGCCTTTCTGTACGTCGCCGGCTCGCTGCTGACCCCGGTCCCGGCCACGGCCGCCGTCGTGTCCCATGAGAAGTCCATCGTTCAGCCTGCCGCGCAGCTTGCCTGGCCCGGGTACGGCTCGTCCGCTGTGACCGCGCCCGATTACGAGGGCGCCACCGAGTACCACGGCAGCGATGCGAGCGTGCCGATCGCGAGCGTGACGAAGGTCGTGACCGCCCTGGTCGTCCTCGACGCGAAGCCGCTGACCGGAGGCGAGCAGGGGCCGTCGATCCCGTTCACGCAGAAGGACGTCGACATCTGGAACGAGGTCATCGCGGAGGGAGGGTCGTGGGCGCCGGTGCAGGCGGGGACGACCCTCACCGAGAAGGAGGCGCTCACGGCGATGCTCCTGCCCTCGGCCAACAACTACGCGATCTCGCTCACGAACTGGGCGTACGGCTCCCAGTCCGCCTACGTCGACGCGGCGAACACGTGGCTCGCGGCGAAGGGGTTCACCGGTACGAAGATCGTGAGCGCCGACGGCCTCGACCCGGGCAACGTCAGCTCGACGAAGGACCTCCTCGGGCTCGGGAAGCTCGTGCTCGACTCGCCCGCGCTCTCGTCGATCGTGTCGCAGAAGACGGCGACGCTGCCCGGCGCGGGCGCGCAGGACAACACCAACACCCTCCTCGGCTGGGAAGGCATCGACGGGCTGAAGACGGGCAACACCGACGAGGCGGGCAACTGCCTCCTGTTCTCGGCGGAGGTCGCGGTGGGCAACGCGAAGGTGCGCGTGCTCGGCGTCGTGCTCGGCGCGCCGACCCACGACGACCTCTGGGCCGGCGTGAAGGCGCTGCTCACGAGCGTGAAAGCCGGCTTCCACGAGGTATCCGCCTCGACGAAGGGTCAGGTCTTCGGGTCGTACAGCACGCCGTGGAAGGCGAGCTCCGACCTGGTCGCCACGACGGCGACGACGTTCGTCGTCTGGTCCGACCGGCCGATCGAGGTCGCCGTCGAGACGCGCCGGGTGCAGTCCGGCTTCGCCGGCGACGTCATCGGGCGCGTGACCTTCACCTCGAACGGCAAGACCCAGACGGCCGAGCTCGCGCTCGCGAAGGACATCCCCGACCCGGGCTTCGGCTGGCGCCTGGCGCATCCGGGCGGCTTGGGGCTCTGAGACGCCTCAGCCGTCCGGGCCGATCACGCCCGGCCGTAGGCCGCGGCCACGGACCAGAAGGTCTCGGACGGCTGCATGACGCGGTAGTCGGCCCACGAGCCGTCGGCGAAGGTGAACCGGACGACGGGCACGCCGCCCTGCGCCTTCGTCCCCGTGTCGACGATCGACGCGACCTGCGTCCGATCCACACGCTGCGTCAACTCGGGAGGGACGGAGTTCGCCGTCATCCCGAAGTCCCACCAGGTGAGGGCGTCCTCACCCAGCGAGAGCACCATCACATCGGAGGCGCGGCTGAGCTGATGGGCGGTCGAGCCCTCGACGCCGCCGAGGTGCTTCGAACCCGAGGCGGTGTTCTGCACGGCGGAGAGCGCGGCGTTGAGCAGCTTTCCGTCCAGGGAGACACCGCCTCCGCCGCCCCGGGTGTAGGCGCTGGGGACGACGCGCGCGGTCGCCAGCGCGGCGTCCCCGCCGGCCGCGGCGATCTCCGCTGCGTGGTCGACAGCGGGACCGGAGAAGGCGGACGCGAACTTGTCGAAGAGACCCATGGGTCGATTCCTTTCGGTGAGTGGTCAGCGCTGCGGGCGACGGCGCGCGCGCAGCGCGAGGACGAGGGCGAGCACGGCGAAGGCGAGGGCGACGCCCGCGACCGTGAACGGGCCGAGCGTTCCGAGCAGACGGGCGAACCCGGCGCGCCGGCCGGAGGAGTCGGTGACCTCGTCCCAGATCGGGGTGAAGCACAGGACGGCGACGATCACGGCGATGGCGGCCGCTCCGAGCCAGCCCCACGGTGTCTCGCGCTCCTCTCTCTCGAACGTCTCGACGGCAGGCGGACGGGGATCGGAGTCGGACATCGGAGACCTTTCGACTTCGGGACGAGTCGTGCGCGGCGCACGGACGACCATGCTGGCCCGTCCCGCCGGCGCCGTCGATCCGCCCGAACGGATCCGAACGGACCGCGCGCGGTCGCGCTCGATCCGAGCGGTCAGGCGACGACGTCGGATGCGTCCGCGAACTCCGTCGCCAGGCGCTCACCGCGTTCGTGCCCCATTTTGCGGAGGAGCCGCACCGCCTCCCGCAGCCGGACCTCGGCGTCGGCCGGTTCACCCGCGGCGAGCGCGATCCGCCCAAGGATCTCGTGGGAGCGCGCCTGCTCGTTGACGTCCCCCATCCGCTCGGCGAACGTGAGCGCGCGGCCGGCAGCGTCGGCGGCCTCGGACACGCGGCCCCTGTCGAGGGCGATCAGAGCCAGCGTTCCCAGCGCGTCGGCGACAGGCAGCTCGAAACCGGTCCCGTCGACGGCCGCGAGGGCATCGAGGGCGGTGCGCTCGGCCTCGTCCAGGCGCCCGACCGCGCGGAGCGCCTGACCGCGGAGCGCTGCGATCTCGGGGAGCACGTCGAACGACTCGCCGCCGTCGCTGCGGCGCCGCCCGTCGTCGAGTGCGTCCACCGCCTCCGCGGGGCGCCCGGCGGCGAGCAGCACGGTCGCCAGCGGGACGCAGTGGTAAGCAGCCGGGATGCCCGGCGGGGCCTCGGCGAGGAGAGATCGGGCTTCGGCCTCCGCGACGTCGAATCGGCCCAGTGCGGCATCGAGGAAGACCCGGTTGCTTCGCAGGATGGTCCGGTTTCCCGCGTCGCCGGCGCGGTCGGTGACCGCCAGCGCGCGGTCGAACAGCCGCGCGGACTCGGCGAGTGCGCCGCACAGCCGGGCGAGGTTGGCCTCATTGCCGAGGGCGCGTCCCTCCGTGATGTCATTTCCGGCCGTGCGCGCAACGTGGGCGGCGCGGCGGTAGGCGTCGCGGGCGGCATCCCAGTGCCCGAGCCCGCGGTGGAGGTTGCCGATGACGTTCCAGAGCCGGCCGGGGAGGCTCTCGTCGCCGAGGCGTTGGGCGCGGTGCAGGCTGGCGAGCGAGTCGTCCACACGGCCGAGCTTCTCGTACGAGCGGGCCATCAGCTCGGCGAGCTCGCCGCGGCGGTCCGCAGGCGCGACCGCGTCGGCGCGCTCGAGCACCGAGACGATCTCGCTCCAGTGGCCGTCGTCCTCCAGATGCGCGCTCGCGGCGAGCGCGAGGGCGACGAGCTCCTCGTCGGCTCCCTGATCGTGTGCCAGCACGCCCGCGGCGTGCAGGACGAGCGCGTGGGCGCGGTCCATCCGCTCGCTCTCGGCGAGCCGCAGTCGCGCGGCGTCGGCGAGCGCGGCGGCGAAGGACCGACGCCGGCTGAGCGGGTCCTCCTCGAAAGCCCGGGCCCGCGCGTACGAGCGCACGGCATCGTGCAGCGTGACGGTGTCGCCGGGCTCGACGAGATGCAGGGATCGCAGCCGCGCGAGCGCGGCCGTCGTCTCGGGGGAGGCCTGGGCCAGAGTCCCGGCGTCGATGGGCGACGACAGCAGCGCCAGCCGACGCAGCGCGGCGGCCTCGTCGGCGGACAGGCCGCGATAGACCGTGTCCAGCAGAGGGTGGATGGGGGACGCCGCCGCGGTCACGTCGAAACGGTCGGCGATGTCTTCGGGCGTCCAGTCAGGGTGTTCGTGCGCGAACCGGACGATCAGGTCTATCGCCAGCCGGATCCCGCCGCTCGCCCGCGCGAGGCGGTCGAGCGCGGCGGCGGGGGCGTCCGGGCGGTCGAGGGCGCGTGCGATCTCGGCGGCGGCTGCTTCGACGTCGAGGGGCGCGAGGGCGAGCCGGCGCACGGGGATGCGGATCCCGCGGGCCGCGGCGAGCGCTTCCGCTCCCTCGAGCGCGGAGCGGCTCGTGACGAAGCAGGCGGCCCCGTCTGGGAGCACCGGGACGAGTTCGGCGACCGAGCCGGCGTCCTCGAAGATCACGGCGGCAGGCCGGGCGTCGAGGGCGGCGTCGACGGCGGCTCGGAGGTTCTGCGCTGTCGCAGGCGTGGCGATCCGGGCTCCGACGGCGCGCGCGAGGGCGCGGAGCACCTCCAACGGCTCCGCCGGCGCGAGCACGGCGTGGTAGCCGCGCAGTTCGACGATGTGGACGCCACCGGGAAGACGCGCAGCGGAGGCGAGTTCGCGGGCGAGGGTGCTCTTGCCGACACCGGGGAGTCCGGAGATCAGCGTGATGTGCGGTGAGGGCGTTCCCATCGGCCGCCCGTCCGGCTCCGCGGCGGGCGGGTGCGTCGTGACGACGACGTGCCCGCCGGCCCGCGCTCCGTTCAGCGTCTGCGCCAGATGCCGCCAGCCGTCTGCGCGGTGCGCGTCTCCGGTCAGGGCGAGGACGATGTCGTGCACCAACTCGATGTCCAGGCGCTGTCGTTCGGGTCTGAAGCAGTCGTAGACGGTCACCTTGCCGGGCGCGCTACCGCGGCCGGCTTCGGCCCGCGCGCGTCCGATGCGGCGGGCGATCTCCTCATAGGAGGGCGGCCCGGCGGCGACACGGAGCGCGGAGAGGGCGGCTGCGAACGTCTCGAACGACACGACGCCATCCGGGACCCCGGAGGGGCCGGAGCCGGTCGTGGGGCCGGGGCGGGGCATGGGACTCCTCGTCGATCGATGCGGCGCGTGAGGTGCTCGGTCAGTCCTCCGTGCGGATCAGGAACGGCCCGGCCTCCGGGCGCTTGGGCAGCACATGGTCCCCCGAGGACTGGTGGCGGATGCGCCGGACGACCCACGGCACGAGGTACTCGCGAGCCCAGGAGAGGTCCTCCGCACGGGCCTGACGCCAGGTGCGCACGGGAAGCGGCTCGGGTTCGAGGGGCTGCAGGTCGTTGGGCACGTTGAGGGCGGCCAGCACCATCCGCGCGACGGTGTGGTGGCCGAGCGGCGCGAGGTGGAGACGGTCGGGTGCCCACATGCGCTGATCCTGGATCTCGGTGAGCGCCCACTGGTCGGCGACGATGCAATCGTGCCGGGCGGCGATGGCGCGCACGTTCTCGTTGTAGATCGCGACCTTGCCGCGGATGCCGCGGAAGACGGGGGAGAAGCCGACGTCGACGCCCGTGAAGACCACGATCGTGGCTCCGTCGCGGCTGAGCCGGGTCACCGCCTCGTCGAACAGCACGGCGATCTGATCGGGATCGGTGCCGGGACGGATCACGTCGTTGCCGCCCGCCGAGATGGTGATGAGATCGGGGCGGAGCGCCAGGGCGGGCGCGACCTGCTCGTCCAGGATCTGCTTGATCAGCTTGCCGCGCACCGCGAGGTTGGCGTACGCGAAGTCGTCCGTCTGGCTGCTCAGCACTTCCGCCACGCGGTCGGCCCAGCCGCGGTGCCCGCCGGGGCTGGCGGGCTCGGGGTCGCCGATGCCCTCCGTGAAGGAGTCGCCGAGGGCGACATAGCGGGACCAGGGGTGCTGCGCTTCGACCATTCCTCCATTCTGCATCCGACCGCTCCCGCGACGCGGATGTCGGGGCGAGCGGGTAGATTTGATCCACGTGGAAACGACAGCTGCCTCCCTCCCCGGGTTCGAGCCGGGCCCTGAATCGGGCGCCGATGCGTCGGCTGTGGGAGTGCATGCCGGAAGCTTCGCCGCCGAGCATCTGTCGCCCTCGTTCCCGGAGCGCGCCGCGTGGGGAACCGCGGGCAAGCTGCGTGCCTGGCAGGCCGAGGCGCTCGACGCGTACTTCCAGAACGAGCCGCGCGACTTCCTCGCCGCCGCGACACCGGGCGCCGGAAAGACGACGTTCGCGCTGCGCCTCGCGACCGAGCTGCTGGCCCGCCGCACGATCGAGCGCGTCACCGTCGTCGCTCCCACCGAGCACCTCAAGCGGCAGTGGGCGGAGGCCGCCTCGCGCGTCGGGCTCAACCTCGACCCCGACTTCCGGAACGCCGACGGCCGCTACGCCCGACACTACAAAGGTGTCGCCGTCACCTACGCGCAGGTCGCCATGCGGCCGAGCCTCCACAAGGACATCACCGAGGCGAGCCGGACCCTCGTCATCCTCGACGAGGTGCACCACGGCGGCGACGCACTCAGCTGGGGCGACGGCATCCGCGACGCGTTCGAGCGCGCGACCCGTCGGCTGTCGCTGACGGGGACGCCGTTCCGCTCGGACACAGCGCCCATCCCGTTCGTCACCTACCTGCCCGACAAGCAGGGCATCCGCACGTCGCTCACCGACTACAACTACGGCTACGGGCGCGCTCTCGCCGACGGCGTCGTGCGGCCCGTCATCTTCATGGTCTACGC
Source organism: Leifsonia sp. ZF2019 (assembly GCF_019924635.1). NCBI lineage: Bacteria > Bacillati > Actinomycetota > Actinomycetes > Micrococcales > Microbacteriaceae > Leifsonia > Leifsonia sp. ZF2019. The sequence continues at coordinate 2,281,822 of NZ_CP065037.1, read as the reverse complement.
CGGCCACATGCGCTGGCGCACGAAGACCGGCGACGAGATGGAGGCGCGGCTCGGCGAGGGCAACACCAAGGACATCACGTCGCAGGCGTGGCGCACCGCGCTCGATCCGCGCGGCGAATGGATCCCCGCCGTGCTCAGCGCAGCCGACCGCCGCCTGACCGAGGTGCGCGGCGCCATCCCCGACGCGGGCGGGCTGGTCATCGCGACCGACCACTACGCGGCGCGCGCGTACGCCGACATCCTGCAGCAGATCACCGGGGAGCCGGTGACGGTCGTCCTCTCGGACGAGAAAGAGGCGAGCGACCGGATCGAGGAGTTCTCGAAGGGCACCTCGCGCTGGATGGTCGCCGTGCGCATGGTGTCGGAGGGCGTCGACGTGCCGCGGCTCGCCGTGGGCGTGTACGCGACCAGCGCCTCCACCCCGCTGTTCTTCGCCCAGGCGATCGGCCGCTTCGTGCGTGCCCGGCGCCGGGGAGAGACGGCGTCCGTCTTCCTGCCGAACGTCCCCGCGCTGATGTCGCTCGCGAACGCGCTGGAACTGGAGCGGGACCACGCGCTCGACCGGGTCGCCGACGAGAACGCCGAGGGTGACCTGTGGAACCCCGAGGACGCGATGGTCGCCGACGCCAATCGTGAGGAGCGGGCGTCGGAGGCGCTGACGGAGGAGTTCGCGTTCGAGGCACTGGGGTCGGAGGCCAACTTCGACCGGGTGGTGTTCGACGGGCGGGAGTTCGGCAGCTTCGCCGTGCCCGGCACGGACGAGGAGCACGACTTCATCGGCCTGCCCGGCATCCTGGAGCCCGACCAGGTGCACGAGCTGCTCATGCAGCGGCAGCAGCGTCAGGCCCGCCGGGCGTCGTCGCGGCCGGCCGACGCAGAGGGGCATGCCCCGGCGCCCCTGCACCGCACGCTCAAGGAGCAGCGGCAGCTGCTGAACAGCCTCGTCGGTCTCTACTCGAAGAACGCGGGGGAGCCGCACGGCCTCATCCACGCGGAGCTGCGACGCGTGTGCGGCGGTCCCGCCGTCGCGCAGGCGAGCGTGTCCCAGTTGCAGGCGCGCATCGAGTACCTGCGCAAACGGCTCGGCCGGCACTGAGCCGACCGAGCCGTGAGAGGGATGCGCGCGCCTAGATGACGCCGAGGGCGAGCATCGCGTCGGCGACGCGTACGAAGCCCGCGACATTGGCCCCCAGGACGTAGTCGCCCGGCTCGCCGTAATCGGCGGCCGTCTCGGCGCAGCTGTCGTGGATGTTCGCCATGATGTCGGCGAGGCGCTGCTCGGCGTAGTCGAACGACCACGCATCGCGCGACGCATTCTGCTGCATCTCGAGCGCGGACGTCGCGACGCCTCCGGCGTTCGCCGCCTTGCCCGGCGCGAACAGCACGCCCGCGGCACGGAGCACGTTCACCGCATCCGGCGTGCACGGCATGTTGGCACCCTCGACGACCGCGGCGACACCGTGGGCCGCGAGAGTGGTCGCGGCCGTTGCGTCGAGCTCGTTCTGGGTGGCGCACGGCATCGCGACGTCGACCCTGGTCGAGGCGGCGAGCGCCCAGATATCGCCGTTGGCGTGGTACTCGGCCGCGCCTCCGCGCCGTGCCGCATACTCGCTGAGCCGGCCGCGCTCGACCTCCTTGATCTGCCGCAGCAGGTCGAGGTCGATCCCGGCCGGGTCGTGCACGACGCCGGAGGAGTCGGAGCAGGCGATCACGGTGCCGCCGAGCTGGTGCACCTTCTCGATGGCGTAGATCGCCACGTTGCCCGAGCCGGAGACGAGCACGCGGGCGCCGTCGAGCTCGCGGCCCCGCGTGGCGAGCATCCGCTGGGCGAAGAAGACCGCCCCGTATCCGGTCGCCTCGGTGCGGACGAGCGAGCCGCCCCAGCCGACACCCTTGCCGGTCAGCACGCCCGACTCGTAGCGGTTCGTGATGCGCTTGTACTGGCCGAACAGGTAGCCGATCTCGCGACCGCCCACCCCGATGTCCCCGGCGGGGACGTCCGTGTGCTCGCCCAGGTGGCGGTACAGCTCCGTCATGAACGACTGGCAGAACCGCATGATCTCGGCGTCGGACTTGCCCTTGGGGTCGAAGTCGCTGCCGCCCTTGCCGCCCCCGATGGGAAGCCCGGTGAGCGCGTTCTTGAAGATCTGCTCGAAGCCCAGGAACTTCACCGTGCCGAGCGTGACGCTCGGGTGGAACCGCAGCCCGCCCTTGTACGGGCCGAGCGCCGAGTTGAACTCGACCCGGAACCCGCGGTTCACGCGGACGCGCCCGTCGTCGTCGGTCCACGGCACCCGGAAGATCAGCTGCCGTTCCGGCTCGGTGAGCCGTTCCAGCACCGCGGCCTCGGCGTACCGGGGGTGACGGTCGATGACCGGCCCGAGCGAACCGAACACCTCCCGCGCCGCCTGATGGAATTCGGGTTCCCCGGCGTTGCGCCGGAGGACGTCGTCGAGCAGGGAGGAGAGAGCCGTCGTCAAGCGGAAACCTTCTTTCGCACAAGATTTCTGAGTCTACTCTCATGTTTCCGGGAGGTTACGGCGAGGTGCCGGTCGGCGGGGAACCTCTCTAGGCTGGACCTCATGGCGGAGAGCACGACCCCTCGACAGCACCCGGGCGAGCCCCACCGTGAAGGTCTGGCCCAGCGTCTCAACTGGCTGCGCGCGGGCGTGCTCGGGGCGAACGACGGGATCGTCTCCGTCGCGGCGGTGGTGGTCGGTGTCGCGGGGGCGACACCCGCGACACCCGCGATCCTGACGGCGGGGCTCGCGGCGCTCGTCGGCGGGGCGATCTCGATGGCCCTGGGGGAGTACGTGTCGGTGAGCAGCCAGCGCGACAGCGAGCACGCGTTGATCGCGAAGGAGCGGCGCGAACTGGCGGAGATGCCGGAGGAGGAGTTCGAGGAGCTCGTCGGCCTGTGGGAGGCGAAGGGACTCCAGCCGCAGACGGCTCGGCAGGTCGCCACGGAGCTGACCGAGCGGGACGCGCTGTCGGCGCACCTCTCGGTGGAGCTGGGGATCGACCAGGACGACGTGGTGAGCCCGTGGCACGCGGCGCTGGCCTCGGCGGTCGCCTTCACGATCGGTGGCATCCTGCCGCTGCTGACCATCCTGCTGCCGGAGGCGCTGCGCATCCCGGTCACCTTCGTGGTGGTGCTGGTGGCGCTGGCGATCACCGGCTACGTCGCCGCCTGGATCGGCGGCAGCCCGCGCGGGCGGGCGATGCTGCGCGTCGTGATCGGCGGGGCGCTCGCACTGGCGGCGACGTTCGCGATCGGGGCGATGCTGGGCACGACGGGCGTGGTCTAGCCCACGGTTCAGCCCCACGCCCGACGTCACCGGAAGTCGCGGGAGGCGGTGCGCATGCCCGTCTGCAGTGGCTCCAGCCGGTCGGCGATCACGTTGACCACCCCTTCCTCACTGCGCTCCAGGATGCCGCGCACGATCATCGCGGGCGCCTGACGCGCCACCCGGCGGTACCGGTTCCACACCCCGACCGGGCAGACCACGTTGACCAGACCGGTCTCGTCCTCCAGGTTGAGGAAGGTGACCCCGGCCGCCGTGGCCGGCCGCTGCCGGTGGGTGACGACGCCGCCGACCTCGATGCGGCGGCCGGACTCCGAGGTGGCGAGCATCGCGGCGGTGCGCACCCCGCGGGAGGCCAGGGCCGGGCGCAGGAAGCGGATCGGATGGTCGTCGGTCGAGATACCCGTCGCCCACAGATCGCTCGCGAGCTGTTCCGCCGGGCTCAGCAGGGGGAGCAGTGGCGGCTGCGCGGTGATCGCCGTGCCGGGCAGATACTCCGCCTTCTCCTGGGCGGCGCTGCCCGCCTCCCAGATCGCCTGCCGCCGGTCGAGTCCGAAGCCCCCGAACACGCCCGCCGCGGCGAGCGCCTCCAGCTGCGCGGTCGTCAGCCCGACCCGCCGGGAGAGGTCGGCGAGGTCGCGATACGGGCCGTGCTCCTCGCGCTCGGCGACGATCCGCTCGGCCAGCTTCTCGCCGATGGAGGTGACCCCGGCGAGGCCGAGCCGCACGGCGTGCCCCGCGTCGCGGCGATGGGCGGAGTGGTCGAGCGGCTCGGCCGGGTCGAACGGGGCGATCGGCGGCTGCTCGGTCACGAGGCACGGGTCCGCGCCGGTCGGGCCCGGGTGCGCGGCGTCGAGCGGTTCGAGCAGCGGGAAGACGCCGGAGCGGTGGATGTCCGGCCGGTGCACGACGACGCCGTGCCGCCGGGCGTCGGCCGTGAGGGTGCGCGGCGAGTAGAAGCCCATCGGCTGTGCGCGCAGCAACGCGGCGAGGAACGCGCCCGGGTAGTGCAGCTTCATCCACGAGCTCACATAGACCAGCAGGGCGAAGCTGATCGCGTGGCTCTCGGCGAAGCCGAAGTTGGCGAACGCCTCGATCTTGGCGTAGATCGCGTCGGCGTCGGCGCCGGTGATGCCGTTGTGCTCCATGCCCGCGTAGAGCTTCGAGCGCAGCCGGTCGATCTTCTCCACGCCGCGCTTGGAGCCCATCGCGCGGCGCAGCAGGTCGGCGTCCTCCGCGGTGCAGTCGCCGACCGCGACCGCCATCTGCATCAGCTGCTCCTGGAACAGCGGAACCCCCAGTGTGCGCTTCAGCACGGGCTCGAGCGCGGGATGCAGGTAGGTCACCTCCTCCTGGCCGAGCTTGCGGCGGATGTACGGATGCACGGCGCCGCCCTGGATGGGGCCGGGGCGGATGAGCGCGATCTCGATCACGAGGTCGTAGAACGAGCGCGGCCGCAGCCGGGGGAGTGTGCCGATCTGCGCTCGGCTCTCCACCTGGAACACGCCGATGGAGTCGGCACGGCAGAGCATGTCGTAGACGCCCTGCTCCTCTTTCGGGATGCTCTCCAGCGTCCACTGCTCGCCCAGCGCCGACGCGATGGTGCGCATGCCGTAGTCGAGTGCGCTCAGCATCCCGAGCCCGAGCAGGTCGAACTTGACCAGGCCCATCCAGGCGCAGTCGTCCTTGTCCCACTGCAGCACGGTTCGGCCCTGCATGCGGGCGTGCTCGATCGGGCACACCTCCCCGACGGGACGGTCGGTGAGCACCATGCCGCCCGAGTGGATGCCGAGGTGCCGGGGGAACTTCAGCACCTGCTGCGCCAGCTCCACCACCGGCTCCGGGATGTCGTGGTCGTCGGTGGCTTCGACGTGCGACCAGGAGTCGATCTGCTTGCTCCAGGCGTCCTGCTGGCCGGTGGAGTGGCCGAGCGCCTTCGCCATGTCGCGCACCGCGTTCTTGGGGCGGTAGGTGATCACGTTCGCGACCTGGGCGGCGTTGTGCCGGCCGTACTTCGCGTAGACGTACTGGATGACCTCCTCCCGCCGGTCGGAGTCGAAGTCGACGTCGATGTCGGGCTCCTCCTCGCGCATGCTGGAGAGGAACCGCTCGAACGGCAGGTCGTACTTGATCGAGTCGACCGCGGTGATCCCGAGCAGGTACACGACCGCCGAGTTGGCCGCCGAGCCGCGGCCCTGGCAGAGGATCCCCTGACTGCGGGCGAACCGCACGATGTCGTAGACGATCAGGAAGTAGCCGGGGAAGTCCTTGGCCTCGATGACGTCGAGCTCGCGTTCGATGCGCTCCCGCCACCGGGGGTGGGCGTCGAGGTCGGGGTAGCGTTCGGCAGCGCCGCGCCAGGTCAGCTCGCGCAGCCAGCTCATCGGGGTGTGCCCCTCCGGCACCTCCTGCTTGGGCAGTCGCGGCCGGGCGCTGCGGAGCCGGAAGGAGAGGTCGTCCGCCACCTCCACGGTGCGCTCCACCGCGCCGGGGTAGCGGGAGAACCGGGCTGCCATCTCGCGCCCGCTGCGCAGGTGGGCGGCGGCCGAGGCGGGCAGCCAGCCGTCCATCTCGTCCAGGCTGCGCCGGGCGCGCACCGCCGAGATCGCGGTGGCCAGCGGGTACTGCGCGGGGGAGGCGTAGTGGACGTTGTTGGTGGCCACCACCGGCAGCCCGAGGCGGTCAGCGATGCGGGCGAGGGCATCGTTGTCGGTGGTGTCGTGCGGGTTGCCCTGGTCGATCAGCTCGACCAGCACGTTGTCCCGGCCGAACAGCTCCGCCAGCCGGGCCGCCTCGTGCTCGGCCGCGCGCTCGCCCCGCTCCGCCAGCGCGAGGCGCACGTCGCCCTTGCGGCAACCGGTCAGCACCATCCAGTCGCCCGCGGCCTGCTCGGCCAGTTCGGGCAGCCGGTAGACCGGGCGGCCCTTCTCGCCGCCCGCGAGCTGGCCGGCGGTGATCGCCGCCGCGAGGCGGTGGTAGCCCTCCTGGCGGCGGGCGAGCACCACGAGGTGGCTGCCCTCGGGGTCGGCCTCGCCGTTCTGGGGGCGGCTGAGCGCGAGCGACAGCTCGGCGCCGTACACCGTCTTCACCCGCTCGTAGGCTTCGGCGGCCTCGGCCAGGTGGACCGCGCCGTAGAAGCCGTCGTGGTCGGTGAGCGCGAGCCCGTGCAGCCGCAGCCGGGTCGCCTCCTCCAGCAGCTCCTCGGGCGAACTCGCCCCGTCGAGGAAGCTGAAGTTGCTGTGCGCGTGCAGCTCGGCGTAGGGGACGTGGCCGATCTCCGGCTCCTCCGGCATGGGCTGCGGCACATACTTCTGCCGCTTGCGCGAGGAGGGGCGCTCGACCGGCTGCTCCCCGGTGCGGCGCCCGGAGAGCCGGCGCTCGAACTCGGCCCACGGGATCGGCGGGTTGTTCCAGCCCATCAGCGCCGCCCCTCCCGTGCGCGTGCGGGCACCGCCGCCGCGGGGACGCATTCCGCCGCTTCGAGCGCCGGATACCGGCGATTGGCGACCCCGCTGTCGACGACCATGGGGAACACGCGGCTAGTCATAGCGCGCCTCCGCGAACCAGCCTCCGGAGGCGAGGCGGAGGAGCCACGCGGTGCCGTCGGCGTCGACCAGCTGGAACCGGTGCATGGCGCGGGCGAGGGTGGCGTCCCACCAGCGCTCCCGCACCGGCCAGGGGCCGGCCCACGACGCGACCTCCCGGGCGTCGCGCAGGGCCCCGGTGGGGGAGAAGAGGGCGATCGGTGCGGTGAGGTCGCCGCGGTCGCTCACGTCGACCGTCGCGCCCTCCTCGGTCAGGACCGCGACCGGCCGCGGCACCTCGAACACGGTGGACGGCGCGGGGGCGGGCAGCGACCCCGGCCAGGGCTGCTCGGCCCGGGAGGCGCCCACCGGCCGGTCGCCCCACGGCACCAGCACCTGCCGCTCCGTGAGCCCGCGCCCGCCGCCGATCGTCGCCGTGAGCACGGCCTCGTGCCCCAGCATGCTCTGCACCCGGGTGAGGCCGTGGTGGATGCGCTCGTCGGCGCCGCCGCCCCACAGGCCGTCCTCGTGGTGGCCGATGTCGTCCACCGCTTCCGGTACGAGCCCCACCCGCACGATCGGCGAGGCGAGGCCGGGTTCCGCGCCGCCGGAGCCCTGCAGCTGCCAGCGCACCCGGTCGACGACGTCGCCCGGCGAGAACAGGCGCGGGTGCAGCCAGCTGCGCTCGCTGATGCGTCCGGACTCGTCGGCGACCTCCACCCGCAGCGTCGTGCAGACGAGCCCGGCCTTGGTCAGGGCGGCGACGAACTGCTCGGCGGTCCCGCGCACGGCGAAGGCGACCTGGTCGACCCGGTCGAGGGGAGGCTCGAACTCGATGGTGCGGTCCAGCTGCGTCGGCGGGGTGCGCGGCACGACCGCGGCGCCGTCGAATCCGCCGGCGAGGTCGTGCGCATGCTCGCCGCGTTCCCCGAACCGCTCGCGCACGTCGACCCGGTCGAGGGCGGCGAGGTCGCCGAGAGTGTGCAGGCCGAGCCGGCGCAGCAGCGGGGTCAGCTCCGTCAGACCGAGCTGGGCGACCGGCAGCGGGGCGAGGAAGGCGGGGGAGCCGCCGGGCGCGATCACCCGCACCCGGGAGGTGCCGGTGGAGCGTGCGGCCTGCCCGGCGGCGAACGGACCGTCGGCGATGCCGGCGCGGGCGTCCGGCAGTCCCAGCCCTTCCAGGCAGCGCAGCAGCTCGGCGGCGGCGGCCTCCTCGCCGCCGTAGTAGCGGGCCGGGCCGCGCGCCCGTAGCACGCAGGTGCCGGGTCGGACCGGCTGCACGCCGGGCGCGATCTCCTCGATCGCCGCCAGCACCGGCTCGAAGGCGCGCTCGTCGAGCACGGGGTCGTAGGGCAGCACCTCCAGCTGCGGGCAGCGCGACTGCGCCTCGCGCATGCGGAGGCCGCGCCGCACGCCGTCGGCGCGGGCTGCGGCGGAGCAGGCGAAGACGACGCCCTTGTGCATCAGGGCGACCGGGGCGTCGTCGGCCAGCTCCGCGTCGGCACGCAGCGCGGCGAGCACGGGCCAGTCCGGGCACCAGAGCACGATCGCGCGGGTGACCTCGCGCATCTAGCCCACCGCCTCCAGCCGGGTCGGACCCGACGGACGGAAGCTCTCGTCGGGTGCGGGCAGCCACAGCTCGGCCCGGCGGCGCGGTCCCGACCCGCCACGCGGCGCCGACTCGACGGTCACCCGCCGCGACGAGAGATAGCCCGCCCCGGCGCCGAGGCCGTCCCATCCGCTGCGCGCGACGGAGAGCGTCGCCTCGGCCTGCGGCCAGTCACCCGCGACGATCAGCGTCGCCTCCCGCTGCCGCAGACGGGCGCTCAGCCGGGCGACGTCCCCGTCCTTCGCGCGGGCGGGAGGGGCGATCGCCACGACCGAGAGCACGTCGACGACGGCCGCCGTGACCGTGAGCCACTGGTCGCCCGGATGCGGCACGAGCACGAGCCGCTCCAGGTCGATCCCGAACCGTCCGGCCGCTTCCGCACCGAAGTCGGGCATCCCCACGACCCCGCACCACGCGCCCGCCGCGCTGGGCCCGGCGAGCAGCGCCATCAGCAGGGTGGTCGAGCCGTGGACCGCGTACGCGGCTCCCGCCTTGAGCGCCCCGCCGGGCAGCAGCGGCCCCAGCGCGGGGTGCGTCTCGAACGTGCGGCTCTCCAGCTTCGTCGCCTGCATCTGCCGGATGCGCGACTGCAGCTCGTGCACCTGCGCCCGGTCGGCGACCGGATCGGCGAAGGCGGGAGCGGAGGCCGGGGACATGGCTCTATTTTCGAACATATGTTCGAACAGCGCAAATGCATTTTGGGGTGCGAACGCTGTGCGCAGCGGGACTCGTCCGCCCGGCGGGCGGGAGGGGCGACGGCGCAGCCGCCCGGCGTGCCGACCCTACGCCGGCTCGGTGACGAAGTCGATCAGCTGCTCGACCCGGCCGAGCAGTTCGGGCTCCAGGTCGGCGAAAGTGCGCACCTGGCCCAGGATGCGCTTCCATGCGCGCGCGATGTCCGCCTGGCTCTCGTGGGGCAGGCCGAGTGCGGCGCAGATGCCGCGCTTCCACTCGATCGAGCGCGGGATGGTCGGCCACGCCTCCAGCCCGACCCGAGAGGGCTTCACCGCCTGCCAGATGTCGACGAACGGGTGCCCGACCACGAGCACGTGCTCGCCGTACGGCCCGCGGGCGACCTTCTCGGCGATCCGGCTCTCCTTCGATCCGGCGACCAGGTGGTCGACCAGCACGCCGATGCGGCGGCCGCGGGTGGGGGCGAACTCGCGCACGATCGCGTCGAGGTCGTCGACGCCCTCCAGGTATTCGACCACGACACCCTCGACGCGCAGGTCGTCGCCCCACACGCGTTCGACGAGCTCAGCGTCGTGCCGGCCCTCCACGAAGATGCGGCTCGCGCGGGCGACGCGTGCCTTCTGCTCGCCGACCGAGAAGGAGCCGGACGCGGTGCGGCCACGTCCGTCGGCCGTGCGCTTCGGGACCACCAGCCGCACGGGCTCCCCGTCGATCAGGAACGCCGAGCCGAGGGGGAACACCCGCTTCGTCCCGAAGTAGTCCTCCAGTTCGACGGTCTGCGCCTCCAGCCGGGTGACGGCGCCGCAGAAACCGGTCGCCGCCTCCTCGACCACGAGATCACGCACTGCCTCCACATCGGGAATGGGCTTCTTGCCGGCCGTTCTCCATCCGGGGGCCAGCACATCGGATCCGTAGCGATCGTCCATCACCCCAGGAGGCTATGCGACGTGGCTGGGCGACCGGGGGAGCCACGCCCTCAGTCGAAGACGCGCACCAGGCGCCAGGTGCGGTCGGCGGCGTCGTGGCGCACGTCGAAGACGTGGGCGTCCCCGGCGTCGCTGGTCGCCTGGAACCGCCAGCCGCCGATCTCGCGCGGCAGCGCTCCCACGTCGTAGCGGTGCTCGCCGAACGGCCGCCACCACGCGGGCGCCTCCGCCCACACGGTCGGCATGTCGCTCACGCGGTAGCGCGTCGCCCGCCAGATCAGCCGCAACGGGATGCCGTCGTCGGTCGTCCACACGGCGACCGCTTCGTCGACATCGGTCATCGCAGCCACCTCCTCCATTCGAACGGATGTTCGAACGCGAGTGTAGACCGGACCGGGGACACGCGCATCCTGGACCGGTCGTCCTGCCCCCCGAGACCGCCGCCCTGGCATACTGGGCCGCATGACCGACCTCACCGACCCGTCCGGCGCGTCGCTGCGCCTCAGTAACGACGAGCGCGAACGCGCGGTCGCCGCCCTCCAGTCCCACGCGGCCGCGGGGCGGCTCGACGACGCCGAGCTGCAGTCCCGCGTCGCGTCCGCGCGCGCGGCGGTCACCCGGGGCGACCTCGCTCCGCTTTTCGCAGACCTGCCGGGGACCCTGCACCTCGACGACCACGCGACGACCTCACCGTCTCCCGCGAGCGCCCAGCCCGGCGCTTCCACGCCGCCGTCCCCACCGGCCGCCTCGTTCGCCCCGGCACCCCCGGCCGCGCCAGCCGACCCGTACGGCGACGACCGCTACCGCCCGAACAACCGCTGGGGCCTGCTGGTCGTCTCCGTGATGCCGTTCATCGCGGTCATCCTCTTCTTCGTCACCAGCGGCATCTGGGGCTACCAGTACAGCTGGCTGTGGTTCCTGCTCATCCCGCTCGCCGGCGCGCTCGTGTACGGCGTCGACGGGCCGCGGCGGCGCTAGCGCGACGCTATCCCAGCGCCGTCCCGAACAGGAGGCCCAGCACGTAGGTCGCCGCCGCTGCGCCGTACCCGATGGCGAGCTGGCGCAGCGCGCGCTTGAGCGGGGACGCGCCCGACAGCAGCCCGACGATCGCGCCCGTGGCGAGCAGGACGATGCCGACGAGAGCCGCCGAGACGAGGACGGCGGTCGTGCCGCCCAGCCCGAAGAGGTAGGGGAGGATCGGGATGAGCGCTCCGGAGGCGAAGAAGCAGAAGCTCGAGAGGGCGGCGCTCCAGCCGTTGCCGATCGCCTCGTGCTCGTCCTCGAGCGGTGCGCCCGCACCGGCGCCGACGGGGGCCTCGGCGGTGTAGGCCTCGAGCGTCCGCAGCGTCTCGCCGGCGCGCTCCTCGGCCTCCGCGGGGGTCATGCCGCGCGCCCGATAGACCAGCGTCAGCTCGTTCGCGTCCACATCGAGGTGGGGGAGGGCGGAGCGGGTCGCCGGGTTGGGGCTCGAGGCCTCCAGGAGCTCGCGCTGGGACCGCACGGAGACGTACTCGCCCGCACCCATCGAGAGCGCGCCGGCGAGGAGGCCCGAGATGCCGGTCAGGAGGACGACGTGGGTCGCGACGCCGCTCGCGCTGACGCCGAGCACGAGGGCGAGGTTGCTCACCAGCCCGTCGTTGGCGCCGAAGACCGCGGCGCGGAAGGTGCCGGAGAGCCGCTGGCGGCCACGGGCGGCGAGGGCGCGGACGACCTCCTCGTGCACCTGCTCGTCGGCGGCCATCTGCGGGGTCGCGTCGGCGTCGGTGGCGTAGGGGGAGCGGGCCTCGGCGCGCTGCGCCAGCGCGAGCACGAACACCGAGCCGAAGCGCCGGGCCAGCCAGCCGAGCATCCGGGTGCGCGCGTCGCCGCGCAGCGGCCTGCCGACCTGATCGCCCAGCAGATCGAGCCAGTGCTGCTCGTGGCGTCCCTCGGCGTCGGCGAGGGCCAGCAGGATCTCGCGCTCCTCGCCGCTGCGCCGCTGGGCGAGGTCGCGGTAGACCGCCGCCTCGGCGCGTTCGTCGGCCAGGTAGCGGCGCCACCGGCGGATGTCGGCGGGACTGGGGATGCGCTCGGCGGTGGTCATCGGTGCGAGTCTAGGCGACCCCGGCCGCGGCCTCCCGGAACCGGGCCGCCCAGTCGGCCGCGAGCACGCGCACGGTCTCAGGGCCTTCGATGACGAACGGGGCGCCGACGGCCGCCAGCCCGAACAGCGCCCACTCCGGGCTCTCCACCGCCATCCGCACCCGCGCTGTGGTGTCGTCGACGGGGGAGACCGTCGCCCAGCGGCCGATCGCCTCCTCGACACGCGTCGCCGATGCTCGGACGAGCGCGTCGACGACGACCTGCTCGGCCGGAGCGGAGAGGGAGGCGCGGACGTACTCGGCGGCGTCCTCCGCGGGCAGCGCGCGCGGGCGGAAGCGCGCCCCGGTGACACGCGGGTCCGTGAGGCGGTCGAGCCGGAAGCTGCGCCAGTCGAACCGGGTCAGGTCGTACGCGACGAGATACCAGCGCCGCCCGACCGACACCAGGCGATGGGGTTCGACCGTTCGGACGGACTCCTCGCCGCCGCGGGCGACGTAGGCGAACTGCAGCCGCTCCTCGTCGCGGCAGGCCTGGGCGACGGCGGTCAGCGTCTCGGCGTCGGCGACCGGGCCGCCCCGGAGTACGGTCGCGAGGGTCGCGACGCGGAGGGCGTTGACGCGACGCTTGAGCCGAGGGGGCATCACCTGGACGACCTTGGCGAGCGCCCGCACCGACGCCTCCTCGACGCCCGCGATTCCGCTCTGTGCCGCGGTGCGCAGCCCCACGGCGAGTGCGACGGCCTCCTCGTCGTCCACCACCAGCGGCGGGAGGGAGGCGCCCGCCGCGAGCTGGTAGCCGCCGGCGACGCCGCGGGTGGCGTCCACGGGATAGCCCAGGTCGCGCAGGCGGTCGACATCGCGCCGGAGGGTGCGCGGCGAGACGCCGAGCCGATCGGCCAGCTCGCTGCCTGGCCAGTAGCGATGGGTCTGCAGCAGCGAGAGCAACTGCAGCGTGCGCGATCCGGTGCTTGCCATGCGTCCAGTGTGCACCGGCAAGCGGCCGGATCGTGACCGCTATTCGAGCGCGCGCGGAGAGAGCGCGGGAGCTCCCGGGCGGGAGAGCGTGAGCACGGCCTCGGTGATGTGCGGGTCGCGCTCGAGGTAGTCCTCCACGAGGGCGAGGTCTGAGGCGACGTCCGATTCGCGGTCGTTCCCGACGAGGTCGACGGCGGCGACGAGGAAGAGCCGCTCGGGGCCGACGAACTCGAGATGAAGGTAGGTGACTTTCTCGACCTCCGGGTGGCGGAGGAGACCGGCGAGCACGGCGCGGTGGGCGCGGTCGGGCGCCGGCTCGCCGAGCAGGAACCGGCGATTGCGGTCGATCAGCACCACCGCCACGGTCGCCAGCAGCACGCCGACCAGGATGGAGCCGAGGGCGTCGTACACGGCCTGCCCGGTGAGCTGGTGCAGGAGGATCCCCGCGAACGCGATCACCAGCCCGATCAGAGCTGCAGCGTCCTCCGCGAACACGGCACGCAGCGTCGGGTTCGAGGTCATCAGCACCTGCTCGACGGTCCCGGTCCCGCGCTCGTCGGCCAGGATGCGCGCTTGGCGGTACGACTGGAGGAACGAGATCCCCTCGAACACGAACGACACCGCCAGCACGAGGTAGGCGATCAGGTAGTCCGCCTCGGGTTCGTTCGCGCCCAGCTCCGAGACTCCGTGCATGATCGACACCACCGCGCCCGCGGTGAACAGCCCGACCGCGGCGAACAGGCTCCACACGTACGATTCGCGGCCGTAGCCTCCCGGATGCGCGTCGTCGCGGGGGCGGGCGGCCGAACGCTCGGCTTGCAGCAGGAAGACCTCGTTGCCGGAGTCGGCCCACGAGTGCGCGGCCTCCGCCACCATGGAGGCGGACCCGGTCAGCACCGCCGCGACGGTCTTCGCGATCGCGACGAGCACGTTCGCGCCGAGCGCGAGCAGAACGGTGAAGACGCTCGACGCCGTGTGCTTCGTGGCCATGCCGGTCACCCTAGTCCCGCCCGCCGCTCCGATTTGGACCAAAAGTCGTGAAAGAGTGCGGGATACCCGCGATTCGGTCCAGAACTGCAGATGTCGGTACGGCGTCGCGGGCCGCAACGAGAAGTCGCGGGCCGCAACGAGAAAAGGTCCCGGTCGTGAGACCGGGACCTTCGCTGTGTCCGAGGGGGGACTTGAACCCCCACGCCCTATACGGGCACTAGCACCTCAAGCTAGCGCGTCTGCCATTTCCGCCACCCGGACGGGTGTTTTCGGCCTCCGGTCGAACCGGCTGCCGAAGAAAGACATTAGCACGGATCACGACCCCCGCTTCACATCGGCGGTGCATCCCGGGCGTGGCGCGTCACTCGCCGTCGCGGCGCGGACATCGCGCGCCCGCGGCCGGGTAGCGTGGGGGCCATGACCGACGACTCCACGTTCGACGACGCCGCCCTCGACGAGACCGCGATCATCGCCCGCGACCTCATCCGGTTCGACACCACGAACTACGGAGAGGGCCGGTCCAACGGCGAGACGGACGCGGCGGAGTATGTGGAGGCGCGGCTCGCGGCGCTCGGGCTGAAGCCGCAGCTCTTCGACTCCGACCCCGGCCGCACGAGCGTCGTCGCCCGGGTCCCGGGGCGCAACGCCGACAAGCCCGCCCTGGTGGTGCACGGCCACCTCGACGTCGTGCCGGCCGACCCGCGCAACTGGAGCGTCGACCCGTTCGGCGGCGTCATCGCGGACGGCCTGCTCTGGGGCCGCGGCGCGGTCGACATGAAGAACATGGACGCGATGATCCTGACCGCTGTCGGCGACATCCTGAACGCCGGGGAGCAGCCGGAGCGCGACCTCGTCGTCGCGTTCTTCGCCGACGAGGAGGACGGCGGTCGCCGCGGCTCGCACCACCTCGTCGACAACCACCCCGAGCTGTTCGCCGGCGCGACGGAGGCGATCAGCGAGGTCGGCGGGTACTCGATCGACCTCGCCGGGCGACGCGCCTACCTGCTGCAGACCGGGGAGAAGTCGCTGGTCTGGATCAAGCTGATCGCCCGGGGACGCGCCGCGCATGGCTCGCGGCTGATCCGGGACAACGCGATCACGCGGCTGGCGGAGGCGGTCGTCGCGATCGGCCGCACCGACTGGCCCATCCAGCTCACGGCGACCACCACGCGGCTCGTCGACGAGCTCGGCCGCCTGCTCGACGTCGATCCCGAACGGGTCGGCCCGGACGAGGTCGTGCTGCGCACCGGGACCGCGGCCGGGTTCATCCTGGCGACCCTGCGCGCCACCACGAACCCCACGCTCCTGGAGGCCGGCTACAAGCACAACGTCATCCCCGACACGGCGGAGGCGCTGGTCGATATCCGCACGCTCCCCGGTGACGAGGACCGCGTGCTTGCCGAGGTGCAGCGCCTGATCGGCGACGACGTGGAGGTGCAGATCATGCACCGCGACATCGGGCTCGAGGCCGAATTCGGCGGCGAGCTGATCGACGCGATCACCGGCACTCTCGAACGCCACGACCCCGGCGCGCCGGTTCTGCCCTACCTCCTGTCCGGCGGCACGGACAACAAGGCGCTGAGCAAGCTCGGCATCACCGGCTACGGTTTCGCTCCGCTCCGGCTGCCGAAGGACATGGACTTCCCTGGAATGTTCCACGGCGTCGACGAGCGCGTCCCGCTCGACGCGCTAGTGTTCGGTAGGGCCGTGCTCCGGGATCTGCTCAGCTCGTACTGAGCCGCCCGCGGCCCGCCCGCCCGACCGAACCTCCCGGAAAGCGACGCATGGAGTTCATCAACGCCCTCATCCTCGGGCTCGTCCAGGGACTCACCGAGTTCCTCCCGATCTCGTCGAGCGCGCACATCCGCATCGTCGGCGAGCTGCTCGGAACCGGGGCCGACCCGGGCGCCCGCTTCACCGCGATCATCCAGCTCGGCACCGAGGCCGCCGTGCTCCTCTACTTCTGGAAGGACATCACGCGGATCGTCTCGCGCTGGTTCCTGGCGCTGTTCGGGCGGATCCCGCGCAACGACCCGGACGCCCGGATGGGATGGTTGGTGATCCTCGGCAGCGTCCCCATCGTCGTCCTCGGGCTGTTCTTCCAGGACGCGATCGAGACGACCTTCCGCTCGCTCTGGATCGTCGCGACGACGCTCATCGTGTTCGGTGTCCTGCTCGGGATCGCGGACTGGGCGGGCGCGAAGACGCGCCGGCTCAAGGAGCTCACCTGGGGGCACGGCATCATCTTCGGCCTCGCGCAGGCCCTCGCGCTCATCCCGGGCGTGTCGCGTTCGGGCGGGACGATCACGGCGGGACTGTTCATGGGCTACCAGCGCCGCGCGGCCGCCCGCTACTCGTTCCTGCTGGCGTTGCCCGCGGTGTTCGGCAGCGGCTTCTATCAGCTCTACAAGGCGATCAAGGAGCCCTGCACCGAGGCGCTCGCGAAGGCGGGGACCTGCACGGTGGAGGTGTTCGGCCCGGTCGAGACCGCGGCGGCGACGCTCGTGGCGTTCGTGGTCGGGCTGCTCGTGATCGCGTTCTTCATGGGGTACATCTCGCGACGCAGCTTCCTGCCGTTCGTGATCTACCGCGTGGCGCTCGGTGTGCTGCTCATGATCCTGCTCGGCACGGGCGTGCTCGCCGCCTGAGCCGCGTTCCGCCGCGCGGCCGCTCAGCCGCGGCGCGGGTCGTCCGGCGCGCGCCCGGCGGTCCCGCCGTCGCGGCCGTCCCTGCCGTCGCGGCGGCGCAGGTAGCGCTCGAACTCCTGCGCGATGGCCTCACCGCTCGCCTCCGGGGAGTCGACCGTGTCGCGCGCCTGCTCCAGCTGCTGGATGTAGGACGCCATCTCCTCGTCGTCCGCTGCGAGCGCGTCGATCCCGGTCTCCCAGGCGGCGGCCTCCTCGACCAGATTGCCGCGGGGGATGGTGACGTCGACCAGCTCCTCCAGCTTGTCGATGAGCGCGAGGACCGCCTTGGGGCTGGGCGCGTTGTGGACGTAGTGGGGGACCGAGGCCCAGATCATGACCGTCGGGATGCCGACGTCTTCCGCACCTTCGGCGAGGGCGCTCAGGATGCCGACCGGGCCCTCGTAGCTGGAGCGCTCGATGCCCAGCTGGGCGCGCACGGTGGCGTTCTCGCTGGACGCGAACACCGAGATCGGCCGGGTGTGCGGCACGTCGGCGAGCATCGCGCCGAGGAAGACGACGGCGCCCACGTCGGCCGCGAGGGCCACGTCGACGATCTCGGCGGTGAAGCTGCGCCAGCTGCGCGACGGTTCCGTGCCGACGAGCAGGAAGATGTTGCCGGCGTTGTCGCCCGTCACGCTGAGCTCGGCGTCGTCGGCCAGGTCTTCCGGCACGTGCCCGGGCAGCGCGGGGCCGTAGACGATCGCCGACGGCCACACCAGGCGGCGGCGCCCGTCGACCTCTTCGACGACGGGACGGTTGAACTGGAAGTCGAAGTAGAGCTCCGGGTCGACTTCCGCGATGGGCACGACGTCGAGCTGCTCCTTGAGCGTCTTCACCGCGCCGCTGGCCGCTTCGCCCGCGTCGTTCCAGCCTTCGAAGGCGACCACGAGGATGCGCCCGTCGAGAATGCTGTCTGCGTCTGTCACTGAGCTCTACCTGGTCCTCTCGTGGCGGCCGTTCGACCGCCTCCCCACCAGAATAGGCCCGAGCGCGTACGGATAGACTTGTGGCCCGTGACCGTTCCGACCCCCGCCACCGCCTCCGACCGCTCGCTCCTCCCGGCCGCCGTGCTCTGGGACATGGACGGGACGCTGGTCGACACCGAGCCGTACTGGATGGCCGCGGAGGAGGAGCTCGTCGCCTCGTTCGGCGGATCCTGGACGCACGAGAAGGCGCTCCAGCTGGTCGGCCAGGGGCTGTGGACGTCCGCCGAGATCCTGCGGGCGAACGGCGTGGCGATGGAGCCCGACGCGATCGTCTCCTGGCTGACCGACCAGGTGCAGCACAAGCTCGAGACACTCGGCGTGCCGTGGCGTCCGGGAGCGCAGGAGCTGCTCTCGTCGCTTCGGGCGAGCGGTGTGCCCACCGCGCTCGTCACCATGTCGGTGCGGCGCATGGCGGAGCAGATCGTCGCGCAGATTCCCTTCGAGGCGTTCGACCTCATCGTCAGCGGCGACGAGGTGGAGCAGCCGAAGCCGCATCCCGAGCCCTACCTGCGTGCCGCCGGCCTGCTCGGCGTCGACGTGCGCGACGTCGTGGCGATCGAGGACTCGATCGTCGGGCTGACCTCGGCCGTCGCCTCCGGGGCCATGGCGATCGGCGTGCCGCACATCGTGCCGCTGCCGGAGTCGGACGAGCACGTTCTGTGGACCACCCTGGCCGGGCGCACGGCCGACGACATCGCCGCGGTCGCCGCGGCCCGCACCCAGACCCCGGAGGCATAGGCACCGATGAACGAGACCCCCCGCAGTTCCGGGCCCTTCCGTGCGGGCGACCGCGTGCAGCTGACCGGCCCGAAGAACCGGATGAACACCATCACACTGGTCCCGGGCAAGCTGTTCCACAGCCACCGCGGCGTGCTGGAGCACGACGCTATCATCGGCCTGCCGGACGGCTCGGTCGTCACGAACAATGCCGGCGTCGAGCATCTGGCGCTGCGCCCGCTGCTGACCGACTTCGTCATGTCGATGCCGCGCGGCGCGGCCATCGTGTACCCGAAGGACGCCGCGCAGATCCTGGCGCTGGCCGACATCTTCCCGGGAGCGACGGTGGTCGAGGCCGGTGTCGGCTCGGGCGCCCTCTCGCTGTGGATCCTGCGCGCGATCGGTCCGGAGGGCCGCCTGCACTCGTTCGAGCGCCGCGAGGAGTTCGCCGACGTCGCCCGCGACAACGCGGCCACCTTCCTCGGCTCCGACCCGGAGAACTGGTCCGTCACCGTCGGCGACCTCCAGGAGGCGCTGCCCGCGGCCGTCGAGCCGGGGACCGTCGACCGCGTCGTGCTCGACATGCTCGCGCCGTGGGAGACCCTCGACGCTGTGACCACCGCTCTCAAGCCGGGTGGGGTGGTCATCTGCTACGTCGCCACCGTGACCCAGCTCTCCCGCGTCGCCGAGGCGATCCGCGCCACCGGCCACTACACGCACCCGCAGTCGAGCGAGACGATGGTGCGCGGCTGGCACGTCGAGGGGCTCGCCGTGCGCCCGGACCACCGGATGATCGCGCACACCGGCTTCCTGCTGACGGCGCGGCGGCTGGCTCCCGGCACCGTGCTCCCCGAGCTCAAGCGGCGGCCCTCCAAGAGCGACTACTCCGACGAAGACGTCGAGGCCTGGACGCCGGGCGCCCTCGGCGAGCGGGAGTCCAGCCCGAAGAGCCTCCGCAAGCGGATGCGGGAGGCGTCGACGAGTGCCGGGCTCGCCAAGGCGCGCGACGCCGCCGGTGCGGACGAGGACGCCCCGACCGTCGACTAGCATGAGAGGTCGTGAGGTCTTCGCGCCTCGCGACCTCCCCACCGATCGCATCGAAAGAGGACCCGTGCGCAGAGCTACCGCACTCGTCGTGGCCGCCGGCCTTGCCGCCGTCGTGCTCACCGGCTGTTCGTCGAACCCGAACGCGAGCTGCGACGGGGCACTCCCGTCGGGCAAGGCCTCCGACCTGGTCTCCGCGACCGGGAAGATCGGCGCGACGCCGAAGGTGGAGGTCCCGGCCCCGGTGGACACCAGCACCTCGCAGCGGACCATCCTCACCGAGGGAACGGGCGAGAAGGTGCAGCGCAACCAGATGCTCGAGATCACGTACAGCGTGGTCAACGGCGAGACCGGCGAGGTCGCCGGCAGCAGCTCATCGACGCAGCTCTACGCGACCGGCACCGACGCCATCGGCAAAGGCCTCCTGTGCGCCCCGGTCGGCTCGCGGGTCGCGATCGTCGTCTCCCCGAAGGACTCGGGTGCGCAGGAGGGTACGGGCTCGCCCTCGCCGATCTACGTCATCGACGTCGTCAAGGCGTTCCTCCCCGCAGCGAACGGCGCGGTGCGTCCCGCGGTGTCCGGCTTCCCGACCGTGGTGCTCGCGCCGACCGGTCAGCCGGGCATCACGATCCCGTCCGGCTCCGCGCCGACCGCTGTGCGCAGCGAACTCCTCAAGGAGGGCGATGGCGCGGCGGTCGCGAAGGACAGCCAGGTCGTCCTGCAGTACACGGCCGTGGGCTGGGAGGAGAAGAACGTCGTGACCAGCAGCTGGACGACCTCGCCCGACCTGGTGGACATGAGCACCGGCTCCAGCTCGCTGCAGCAGCAGTCGAGCTCCGTGCTCCCGCAGGCGATGCTCAGGGAGCTCGTGGGCAAGAAGGTCGGCTCGCAGGTCGTCGTCGAGACCCCGAAGGACGGCAATTTCCCGGCCGCCGCCTGGGTCGTCGACATCCTCGGAGTCAAGTAGTCCCGGACTAAGATGGACGGGTGCCACGAACCCCGTCCTCGCCTTCGCGCGTCCCCGTCGAGGAGCGTCTGTTCAGCCTCGTGCTGGCGCTGCTCGCCACGGAGGCGGGGCTGACGAAGAACGAGATCCTGTCGACCGTCCAGGGCTACCGGCAGCGTTTCGTCGCGCATGGCGACAACAGCAGCCTCGAGCGCCAGTTCGAGCGCGACAAGGACGACATCCGCGAGCTCGGGGTCCCGCTCGAGACGGTGGAGTCGCCCGAGGCGTCGGGCAACAACCAGCTGCTGCGCTACCGCATCCCGAAGGGCGCGTACGACCTTCCGCAGGACGTCTCGTTCTCCCCGGAGGAGATCACGCTGCTCGGGCTGGCCGCCACGGTGTGGCGCGAAGGTTCGCTCTCGGGCGAGTCTCGGCGCGCGCTGATGAAGCTGCGGTCGCTGGGCGTGGAGGCGGACGACCCGGTGGTCGGCTACGCGCCACGGCTGCGCGTGCGCGAGGCCGCCTTCGAGCCGCTGAGCCAGGCGCTCGAGCGCCATGCCATCGTTCAGTTCCCCTACCTCAAGCCGGGGGAGACCGCCTCGCGGCTGCGCACAGTCGCACCGCTGGCCCTCGTGCAGCACCAGGGGCGCTGGCACCTGCAGGGCATCGATCAGGACGCCGACGGCTCGCGCACGTTCCTGCTGTCGCGCATGGTCGGCCCGGTGAAGGTCACGACCCGGACGTTCGAGCCGGAGGGGGACGGCTTCGCCGAGCGCGCCCTCGCCGATCTGGACGCCATCTGGGAGGCCAACGTCGCCGAGATCCGCGTCGACCTGGGCACGGACGCGGCGACGCGCCTGCGCAAGCGATACGGAGACGCGGTGCCGGAGCACGACGCGGGGGAGGCGTTCACGCTGACGGTGAACTTCTCGGACATCAACATCCTTGCCGACCAGCTCGCGAGCTTCGGACCGGAGGTGCTGGTGGTGTCGCCGCCCGAGCTGCGCGAGCAGGTGCTCGCGCGACTCCTCGCCACTGCCCGCGCGCACGGAGCGGAGGACCTCGATGGCTGAGCGCCGCCGTCCCATGCAGGCGCAGGACAAGCTCGCTTTCCTGCTCGCCCTCGTGCCGTACCTCATGGACCGCGACCGCGTGACGGTGGTGGAGGCCGCCGCGCACTTCGGCGTCGAGCCGGAGCAGCTGCGCGAGGCCGTGCGCCTGATCGCGGTCTCGGGCGTCCCCGGCGAGACGAACGCCTACCAGCCGGGCGACCTCTTCGACATCGCCTGGGACGACTTCGAGGACAACGACCGCATCGTGCTCACGCACCAGGTCGCCATCGACGACTCGCCGCGCTTCTCAGCGCGCGAAGCCGCCGCACTGATCGCCGGACTGCAGTATCTGACGTCCCTGCCCGAGAATGCGGACCGCGACGTGATCGGCTCGCTCATGGCGAAGCTCGCCCGAGGAGCCTCCGCCGCCCCCAGCCAGGTGGCGGTGGCACGGTCCGAGACGGACGAGGCCCTGGCCGTGATCCGGGATGCGGTCATCGCCGGCACCCGGCTCGACTTCGACTACCGCAACTCGCGCGGCGAGCGGGAGCGCCGGCGAGTGGACCCGTTGCGGGTGGAGTCGATCGACCAGGACTGGTACCTGCGGGGCTGGGACCACGCGCGCACCGCGCTGCGCACGTTCCGGCTCGACCGCATCGAGGGGCTCACCGCGACCGACGTCCCGATCACCTACCGACCGGGTGACGTCACGCTCCCCGAGACGCTGTTCGAGGGCACCCCGGACGACCAGCTCGTCCGGATCGAGGTGTCGGCCTCCGCCGTCCCGCTGATCGAGGACTACATCCCCGAGGGCGCGGAGCGGATCGAGCGGGACGGCGTCGTGACGACCAGCGTCCGCGTCGCGCACTTCCACGGGCTGAAGCGCCTGGTCGGCGGCCTCTCCGGCGTGCTGACCGTGCTCGACCCTCCCGAGGCGCGACGGGTCGTCGCCGAGTGGGCCGCGGCCGGCGCCGCACGGTACCGGTAGGCTTCCCGCATGCCGTGGTGGTCGTGGCTGCTCATCTGGACCGGGCTGGTGCTCGGTCTGATCGGCATGCTCGCGTACTTCGCGTGGAGCCTCTTCCGGAAGGTGGTGGCAGCGGCGAAGGAGGCGGGCGCCCTCATCGAGAAGGCCGAGGTGCTCCAGGTGCGTGCCGACGAGCTGAAGGAGGAGGCGTTCCACTCCGCCGTCTTCGCCGACGCCGCCGAACTGCGCGCCGGACGCGAGCAGTCGCGTGCCGACAAGGAGTTCGCAAGGCAAGCTCGCAGGGATGCGCGCGTGCGGCGCGGTAAGCTACTCGTCAAAGCCGATCCCTCCCGCTTTGAACACGTGACTCGAAGGACCTCATAATGCTCGGTGGACTCACCGGATGGCATCTGCTCATCATCCTCGCAGTGATCCTGCTCCTCTTCGGTGCGCCGAAGCTTCCCGCCCTCGCGAAGAGCATCGGCCAGTCGATGCGCATCTTCAAGGGCGAGGTCAACGAGATGAAGAAGGACGGCAAGGACGCCGACGCTTCGCCGGAGACGGCCGCGGACTCGTCGGCCGAGACCAAGCCGAAGCCGTAACCCGGTGGCCTCCACCAAGCGAGGCAAGAACCGCGAAGGGCGGATGTCGCTCGCAGAGCACTTCGTCGAGCTTCGCAAACGCCTCTTCCGGTCGGCGATCGCGCTCCTCGTCGGGGCCGTCATCGGCTGGTTCCTCGCCGATTTCGTCATGGACGCGCTGCGCGGCCCGATCACGCAGATCGCCGAGCAGCAGGGCCGCGAGGCGACGCTCAACTACGACAGCATCACGGGTGCCTTCGACCTGAAGATGCAGGTCGCGGTGACGATCGGCGCCATCATCTCCAGCCCGGTCTGGCTCTATCAGATCTGGGCGTTCTTCGTCCCCGCGATGACCCGCAAGGAGCTGAAGTACGCCTTCGGCTTCTTCTTCACCGCCGTGCCGCTGTTCATCGCCGGCGGTGTGGTCGGCTGGCTGCTCGTGCCGCACATCGTGAGTCTGCTGACGAGCTTCGCGCCGGAGCAGGACGCCGCCATCATCGGGGCGAAGACCTATTTCGACTTCATCATGAAGCTGGTGCTCGCCGTCGGCATCGCCTTCGTGCTGCCGGTGTTCCTCGTGCTGTTCAACTTCATCGGCATCCTGAGCGCGAAGTCGATCATCGCGTCGTGGCGCTGGGCCCTCATCCTGATCGTCCTGTTCACGGCGATCGCGACGCCGGCGGCCGACGTGCTCTCGATGTTCCTGCTGGCGATCCCGATGGTCGGGCTGTACTTCGCCGCCTACGGCGTCGCCTGGCTGCACGACCGCCGCGTGGCGAAGACCGCGGATCGGCTGGAGGCCGAGCTGGCGGCATAGTCTGGACGGGTGACCGACCAGCAGCTCTCCCCGGCCGAGCGCTACGCCGCTTCGCGCCAGCGCGCCAGCCAGCCGCTCATCGAGACGTTCCGCGGCGGCCTGCGGTTCGACCTCGACCCGTTCCAGCGGGAGGCGTGCGCCAGCCTGGAGGCCGGGCGCAGCGTTCTCGTCGCGGCGCCGACCGGCGCGGGTAAGACCATCGTCGCCGAGTTCGCCGTGTTCCTGGCGATGCGGGAGGCCAACGCGAAGGTCTTCTACACGACGCCGATGAAGGCGCTCAGCAACCAGAAGTTCCAGGAGTTCGTCGACGTGTACGGACCCGAGTCCGTCGGCCTGCTCACGGGCGACACCAATGTCAACTCGCACGCGCGCATCGTCGTGATGACGACCGAAGTGCTGCGCAACATGCTGTACGCCGACTCCGACCTCCTGACCGACCTCGCGTACGTGGTCATGGACGAGGTGCACTACCTCGCGGACCGCTTCCGCGGCGCGGTCTGGGAGGAGGTCATCATCCACTTGCCGTCCGAGGTGCGGATGGTGTCGCTCAGCGCCACGGTGTCGAACGCCGAGGAGTTCGGCGACTGGCTGCAGGCCGTGCGCGGGCAGACCGACGTGATCGTGTCGGAGGAGCGGCCGGTCCCGCTCGAACAGCACATCCTGATGCGGTCGAAGCTGATCGACCTGTTCGACTCGTCGGGGCTCGCGACCACCAACCGGGTGAACCCGGAGCTGGTGCAGATGGCGCGCTACGGCGGCCGCGCACTCAGCAGCAGGCAGACGCGCGACGTGGGTCGCTACCACTCGAAGGGCGGCCGGCCGGACTCGTTCCGGATGGACCGTGCCGCATTCGTGGAGCTGCTGCGGGAGCGCAACCTCCTGCCCGCCATCTTCTTCATCTTCAGCCGCAACGGCTGCGACGCTGCGGTGCGTCAGACGTTGCGGACCGGCGTCCGGCTCACAGAGAAGCACGAGCGCGATGAGATCCGCGCGATCGTCGAGGAGCGCTGCCGCACACTGCTCGACGAGGACCTCGCCGTGCTCGGCTACTGGGAGTGGCTGGAAGGCTTGGAGCGCGGGGTCGCCGCGCACCACGCCGGCATGCTTCCGGCGTTCAAGGAGGTCGTCGAGGAGCTCTTCCGGCGCAAGCTGGTCAAGGTGGTCTTCGCCACCGAGACCCTCGCGCTCGGCATCAACATGCCCGCCCGGACGGTGGTGCTGGAGAAGCTGGAGAAGTTCAACGGCGAGGCGCGTGTGCCCATCACGCCGGGGGAGTACACCCAGCTCACCGGGCGGGCCGGTCGTCGCGGCATCGATGTGGAGGGGCACTCTGTCATCCAGTGGGAAGACGGGCTCGATCCGCAGTCCGTGGCCTCGCTGGCCTCCCGGCGCAGCTATCCGCTGAACTCGAGCTTCCGGCCGACCTACAACATGGCCGTGAACCTCATCGACCAGTTCGGCCGGGTGCGCACACGCGAGATCCTCGAGTCGTCGTTCGCCCAGTTCCAGGCGGACCGCGCCGTGGTCGACCTGGCGCGCAAGGTGCGCCAGCAGGAGGAGTCCCTCGCCGGGTACGAGGAGGCCATGACCTGCCACCTGGGCGACTTCCGCGAGTACTCGCGCATCCGCCGTGAGCTGACCGACCTGGAGTGCAAGGGAGCGAAGATGGACAACGCGTCGCGTGCCGACCGCGACAAGCGGCAACGGCAGCTGGCGGCGCTGCGCAAGCGGATGAAGGACCACCCCTGCCACCGGTGCCCGGATCGGGAGAAGCACGCGCGCTGGGCGGAGCGGTGGTGGACGCTCAAGCGCGAGACCGACCGGCTGAGCGCGCAGATCCAGTCGCGCACGGGCGCTGTCGCGAAGGTGTTCGACCGGGTCTCGGACGTGCTGCTGGAACTCGGGTACCTCGTAGACGAGGACGGGACGACTGCTCTCACCGTGCACGGGCGGACGTTGAAGCGCATCTACGGCGAACGCGACCTCCTGGTCGCGGAGTGCCTGCGCCGCGGAGCGTGGAAGGAACTCGACGCGCCGAGCCTGGCCGCGATGGCCTGCGCGCTCGTCTTCGAACCGCGCCGTGACGAGGGCCTCGCGCACGAGCGGTCGCTGCCGCGCGGCGCCTTCCGGCCGGCTCTCGACCGCACGATCGACCTGTGGAGCCGACTGGACGACCTGGAGCGCGAGAACCGGCTCCCGGGCAGCGAGCCTCCCTCGATAGCGCTCTCCCTCGCGATGCACCAGTGGGCCCGCGGCGCCGCACTGGATGCCGTGCTGCGGGAGGCGGATATGGCCGCCGGTGACTTCGTGCGGTGGACCAAGCAGACGATCGACCTGCTCGACCAGCTCTCGCTCGTCGCTCCCGGAAATGTCGGCCGCACGGCGCGGCAGGCGCTCGACGCGATCCGCCGGGGCATCGTCGCGTACTCCGCTGTTGCCTGAGCGGGGCGCCGAGCCGGATGCCTTAGGCTCTCCCTTCGTGACCCGATCGCCGCGCGCCCCGTTCCCGCTCTGGCTCGCGATCCTCCTGGCGGTGGCCGCCGGGCCGGTGCTCGACGCCGGCTTTCCGGACAAGGACTGGTGGCCGCTCACCTTCGTCGGCATCGCGATGGTGCTGCTCGCGCAGCGCGGGCGCCGGGCCGGCTCCGCCTTCCTCGTCGGTTGGCTGGCAGGGGAGTCGTTCTACCTGGTCCATGTGGCGTGGACCGCGCTCTACCTCGGGCCGGTCCCGTGGGTCGCGCTGTCGACCCTGGAAGCGCTGTTCTGGGGCGTCGGGGGCGTCCTGATCACACTGGCCTACCGCTGGGTGCCGCGCGCGTGGCCGGGGGTCGGCGGCCGCCTCGGGCTCGTGCCCGTGATCGTGTCGGGACTGTGGGTGCTGCGCGAGTACGTGACCGGCACCTGGCCGTACGGCGGGTTCTCCTGGGGGAGGGTGGCCGAGTCCCAGTCGGAGAGCCCGTTCGCGCCGCTCGCCGCGTGGCTCGGCATCTCCGGCCTGAGCTTCCTGATGGTGTGGCTGATCGCGCTCCTGATCGAGCTGACGTTCGCGATCGACCTGCGGACGACGCCGCGGGCACTCGTCGCCGGTGCCGCGGTGGCGCTCGTCCTCGCCATTCCGTCATGGCCGACGCCGACGCACGGGACGACGCGTATCGCGGCCGTGCAGGGCAACGGTCCGGCCGGCTACTTCGACGACGCTCCGGTCGGGGCGGTGCTCGACGCGCAGGTCGCCGAGACGCTGAAGATCGCGGACCAGAAGGCCGACATCGTCGTGTGGCCGGAAGGGGCGGCGCTGCCCGATCCCACGCGCGATCCGTCGTCGGCCGCGATCCTCGACGCACTCAGCCGGAGGATGGACGCGACCTTCGTCGTGGGCACCATCACCTACCGCGACGGCAAGTACTTCAACACCTCCCTGCAGTGGGAGGCGGGCAAGGGGGCCGTCGACTACTACGACAAGAAGCACCCGGTCCCGTTCGGCGAGTACGTGCCCGATCGCGCGTTCTGGCGGCCGTTCGCGCCCGGCCTGATCGACCTGATCGGTCGCGACTACACGCCGGGCACGCGCGACAACGTGTTCGATATCGGAGGTGTTCGCGCCGGCATCTCGATCTGCTTCGACATCGTCGACGACCAGCTCCTCACCGACATGATGCAGGGTGGCGCTCAGGTCATCCTGGCGCAGACGAACAACGCCGACTTCGGCGAGACGGACGAGAACCAGCAGCAGCTGGCGATCGCCCGTCTGCGCGCGATCGAGTCGGGCCGCGCGCTCGTGAACATCTCGACGGTCGGCAGCAGCCAGATCATCGGGCCGGACGGCCGGACGATCTCGGAGATCGCGCCATTCAAGCCCGGCCACATGATCGCCGACGTTCCGCTCGGCACCACCACGACGCCGGCGACGCTGCTCAGCCGCGGGATCGAGTACCTCGCGGCCGGCCTGGGTCTCTTCGGGCTGCTGGTCGCCTTCGGAGCACGCAGGAACCCGTTCCCGCACGCGAAGAGGCCGCTCCCACCGGTGTGGTGAGAGCGGCCTCGAGTCGTAGCCGGGGGTCAGGCGCTGTGCTTGCGCTCCCCGGTGCCGCGGCGCGCCCGCAGGTACTGCAGACGCTCCTCCAGCAGCTCCTCCAGCTCGTCGCGGGTGCGGCGCTCCAGGAGCATGTCCCAGTGACTGCGCGGCGCCTTGACGTCGGAGTGGTCGACCTCGACAGGGGTGTCGCCGACGAGCAGCCGGGCTTCGTGCCCGCAGTGGCGGCACTCCCAGGCGTCGGGTGCCTCGGCCTCGGCCGAGAACACGGTCTCGGTCTCCTGGCCGCATTCTGTGCACAGGTAGGTGTAACGGGTGCGCGGAGAGTAGACGACGCCTTCTTCACTTTGTAAGCTCTGGGCGCCGAGCCTCATGCCGCGCAAACTGCGATCTGCCATCGTGTGGTCTCCTCTTCGCGCGAATCCTCACAGTTATAAACCGTCAAGCTGGGGATTGTCTTTCCTGTGGAGTCGATCTCTCAGGACGCTCACAGCGTCCCAGGAGACTCACAGGCCACGGGAGGCGACGAGCGCCGCCAGGACGTCGCAGCGATCGGTCACGATGCCGTCGACGCCGAGGTCGAGCAGACGCTCCATGTCCGCCACGTCGTTCACCGTCCACACGTGCACTTCGGCGCCGGCGGCGTGGACGGCGCGCACCGTGCGGGCGGTGATCACCCGCAGCGGTCCTTGTCGTTCCGGCACCTGCACGGCCACGAAGGGGTGCAGCGCCCGCCGGACCAGTGGGGTGAGTCCCGCTTTCGCGGCGAGCAGTGCGGGCGCGAACTCCGGGACCGAGGGGGAGGTCGCGACGCCGGGCAGCCGTGCGGAGACGGACTCGCGCCGCCGTCGCGAGAAGCTCGTCACCAGCACGCGGTCGATCGCCCGGGTGGAGCGGATGGCGTCGACGGCGGACGCGGCGGCGCGCTCGTCCTTGATGTCGAGGTTGAAGCGCGCCTCCGGGAAGGTGTCCAGCGTCTCGGCGAGCGAGGAGAACACCTGCCCGCCTCCGAGGTCGATGCGCCGGAGTTCCGACATCCGCAGATCGGCGACGCGGGCGGGCCGGCCCGCCACACGGGTCAGGTCGGGGTCGTGGCAGACGACGGCGACCCCGTCGGCGGAGGCGTGCACGTCCGTCTCGAGGTGGGTCGCCCCCGCCGTGAGCGCCTTGAGGAACGCCAGCAGTGTGTTCTCGGGCGCCTCGATCGCGAGCCCGCGATGCGCGATGACGCGAGGGCCCGGTCCATCCAGGAAGCTCACGCCGGGGGAGCGGACGGAGCAGTGGTGCTCGACGGGGCCGCGGTGACTTCGACCTCCGGTCCGGCCGCGGCGGCAGGTGCGCCCTTTTCCCCGAACGCCTTTCCGATCCCCTTCAGCGCCTCCGTCAGCTCGCTCGGGATGATCCAGAGCTTGTTCGCCTCGCCCTCGGCCAGCTTGGGCAGCGTCTGGAGGTACTGGTAGGCGAGCAGGAGGTTGTCGGGGTTCCCCTCGTGGATGGCGCTGAAGACGGTCGTGATCGCCTGCGCCTCTCCTTCGGCACGCAGGACGGCGGCCTTGGCGTCGCCCTCCGCGCGCAGGATGGCGGCCTGACGCAGACCCTCCGCGTTGAGGATCTCGGACTGCTTCGTGCCCTCGGCGGTGAGGATGAGCGCCCGGCGGTCACGCTCGGCGCGCATCTGCTTCTCCATCGAGTCCTGGATCGAGAGCGGCGGATCGATCGCCTTCAGCTCCACCCGGGAGACGCGTATGCCCCACTTGCCGGTCGCCTCGTCGAGCACGACCCGAAGCTGACCGTTGATGTTGTCGCGGCTGGTGAGCGCCGCCTCCAGGTTGAGACCGCCGACCACGTTGCGGAGCGTGGTGGTCGTGAGCTGCTCGACGGCGCCCAGGTAGTTGGCGATCTCGTATGTCGCAGCGCGTGCATCGGTGACCTGGAAGTAGACGACCGTGTCGATCGAGACGACGAGATTGTCCTCGGTGATGACGGGCTGTGGCGGGAACGACACGACCTGCTCGCGCATGTCGATGAGGGGGCGCACCTTGTCGACGAAGGGGACGACCACGTTCAGACCGGGCGTCAGCGTCTTGTGGTAGCGGCCGAGCCGCTCGACCACGCCGGCGCGGGCCTGCGGGATGATGCGGATCGCCCGGAAGAGGGTGACCAGGACGAAGATCGCGATGATCGCGACGATCACGATCACCACGACGGTCACGACGATCTGGCTGGCATCGGTCACGACGCGCTCCTCTCGGTGATGCCGTCGGTGCCTGTGGACACCGGGGCGGGGACGACGACGGCGGTGGCGCCCTCGATGGCGACGACGACGACGTGCTCGCCGGGGACGAGTTCCGTCGCCGCGCCGGAGACGACGAGCGGGGTGGGCTGCGACAGCCGCGCCGTCCATGTCTCGCCGACGGCGAGCTTCACCTGCCCACCGGTGCGCGAGACGGTCGAGACGACGAGGCCGCCCATCCCGATCAGCGCGGCCACGTTGCTCTTGGCCGGGTCGCCGCCGCGCTTGAGCAGCCGCAGCAGCGGGGGACGGATGAAGAAGAGGAGCAGGACCGAGAGCACCGCTGCGACGATCAGCTGGCCCCACCACGGAGTTCCCACGAGGCCGGAGAGCAGACCGCCCACGCTGCCCACCGCGATCATCAGGAAGACGAAGTCGAGGGTGAGCATCTCGATGATGACGAAGATCAGGATCAGCACCAGCCAGGCGATCCACGCGAAGGATGTGATGTCCATCGTCCGGCCCCCTTCCCAGCGCGCGTCCCGCCTCGAACCTATCAGGTGCGGGAGTGGGCGACACGAACCCACTTGGTAGTCTCAGGATGCAGTTTTCCGCACACTCTAGGAGTCTTCGTGTCCAACCCCCTCGCCCCCGGCTCGCTCGCTGGAAAGCGCGCCCTCGTCACCGGTTCGTCCCGCGGTATCGGCGCCGACACCGCGCAGTACCTCGCGGGCGCCGGCGCGAGCGTCGTGATCAACTACCGCAACAAGGAGGCGCGCGCGGTCAAGCTCGCCGACGCCCTGCGCGCCGAGGGCGCGACGGTGCTCACCGTCGGTGCGGACCTCACCGATCCGGCCTCGGTCGGCGCGATGTTCGACACCGTGGCGCAGGAGTGGGGCGGCCTCGACGTCCTCGTGCTGAACGCCTCGGGCGGCATGGAGTCGGGCATGGCCGAGGACTACGCCATGCAGCTGAACCGCGACGCGCAGGTCAACACGCTGACGGCCGCGCTCCCTCTTCTGGGTGCGGGCTCGCGCGTCGTGTTCGTGACGAGCCACCAGGCGCACTTCATCCGCACCACGCCGACGATGCCCGAGTACGAGGCGGTGGCGCTGAGCAAGCGCGCGGGCGAGGACGCCCTGCGCGCCCTGCTCCCGACCCTGGAGGAGAAGGGCGTCGAGTTCGTCGTCGTCTCCGGTGACATGATCGAGGGCACCATCACGGCGACCCTGCTCAACCGGCTGAATCCGGGAGCGATCGAGGCCCGCAAGGAGGCCGCAGGCAAGCTCTACAACGTCAGCGAGTTCGCGGCAGAGGTCGCGGCGGCGGCGGTCGACCCGATCCCGGCCGACCACACGCGCCTGGTGGGCGACGTCGCCGGCTTCACCCCGGTCGACGAGTAAGGAGGCGGATGTGAAGGCCGCCGACCTCGAACTGCTGACCGCCGTCTCCGCCCCGACCGTGCACCCCGGAGGTGGGCGCGCGGTCGTGTCGGTGACGCATCCCTCCCTCGCCGCCGACGCCACGGTCGGACAGCTCTGGACCATCCCGCTGGTCGGTCACGCCGCGCCCCGCCGGCTGACCCGCGGCTTCCGCGACACCGCGCCCCGCTTCTCTCCCGACGGTCGTCTTCTCGCGTTCCTGCGGTCCGCACCCGCTGCCGCGCCGCAGGTGTTCGTGGCTGACGCGGCGGGTGGTGAGCCGGTGCAGGTCACCGACCGCAGGCTCGGCGTCTCGGAGTTCGTCTGGGCACCGGACGGCCGCTCCATCGCGTTCGTCAGCCGGGTGCCCGAGCAGGGCCGTTACGGCACCGTCGAGGGGATCGACGCGGCGAGCGAGCGTCCCCGTCGCTTCGACATCCTGAACTACCGCGCGAACGGCCTCGGCTACATCACCGACCGCCGGGCGCACATCTTCCTCGTGCCGGTGCCGGACGTCTGGGCCGAGCCCGCTGTGATGCCGATCGCCGAGGCGGACGGGTCCAGCGCGCCCGCCCCGAGCGTGCCCGAAGCCGCACAGCTCACCGACGGCCCGTGGGACGACGGGTCGATCGCGTTCTCGCCGGACGGGTCCACGCTGGCCTTCGTTTCGGCGCGTCACGCCTCCCGCGACGACGACCTCCGGTCGAGCGTCTTCCTGGTGCCCGTCGACGGGTCCCGCGACCCGGTCGATGCCACCGGCGCGCACGGTGATCTGTCGGTGGCCGGGGTCTCGTACGGTCTGAACGGCGCGCTGTACTTCCTGGCGCAGGAGGTGGGGGAGTCCGGTCGCGACTTCGTCGCCCGCAACGCCGCCCTCTCCGTGATCGACGTGCCGGGTGCGGCACCGCGGCGCCTCACCGATCCCGAGACGCAGGACTTCACCGAGTCGGATATCGTCGCCTATCGCGACGACTCCGTGCTGGTCCGCGACCGTCGCCGCGGCGCTCTCGTCCTCACCGAGGTCACCGCGGCGGGGGAGTCGACCCGGCTGACCAACGACACGACCGTGGTCGGCGGCGTCGCCGCGGCCGGTGAGGTCGTGGTCCTGAGCATCGCGGACGCCTCGACCGCGGGCGATGTCGCCGTTCTCGGACCCGACGGCGTGCGTCGCCTGACGGACTTCTCCGCTCCGCTCCGGGCCGCCGGCGTGATCGCCCCACGGGAGATCACGGTCACCGCGCGCGACGGCTACCCTGTTCACGGCTGGGTGGTGGTGCCGGAGGGGGAGGGACCGCATCCTGTGCTCCTGAACATCCACGGCGGTCCCTACGCGGCGTACACCGGAGCGCTGTTCGACGAGGCGCAGGTGTACGCCGCCGCCGGCTACGCGGTCGTGATGTCCAATCCGCGCGGTGCCGCGGGCTACGGGCAGCAGCACGGCCGTGTGATCCGGCAGCGGATGGGCACGGTCGACATGGCGGACGTTCTCGACTTCCTCGACGGCGTCGTGGAGCAGACCCTCGGCCTGGACGGTGAGCGCGTCGGTATCATGGGCGGCTCGTACGGCGGCTACCTGACGGCCTGGACGATCGCGCACGACCATCGCTTCGCCGCCGCCATCGTCGAGCGGGGCTTCCTGGACCCCGAAGCGTTCGTCGGCACCAGCGACATCGGCAGTTTCTTCGGCGACGAGTACACCGGCACAGACCCGGAACTGGTCCGCTCGCAGAGCCCGCAGGCCGTCGTCGAACAGGTGCGCACGCCGACCCTGGTCATGCACTCCGCCGACGATCTGCGCTGCCCCCTCCCGCAGGCCGAGCGCTATTACGCCGCCCTCAAGCGCAACGGGGCAGAGGCCGAGCTCGTCGTGTTCCCGGGTGAGGACCACGAGCTG
Organism: Leifsonia sp. ZF2019; assembly: GCF_019924635.1. Lineage (NCBI taxonomy): Bacteria > Bacillati > Actinomycetota > Actinomycetes > Micrococcales > Microbacteriaceae > Leifsonia > Leifsonia sp. ZF2019. The sequence goes on along the minus strand of NZ_CP065037.1, from coordinate 2,248,344 downwards.
AGCCGCAGCGGGCGCCCCCGCCATCGCCGCGACCGGTTCGACATCATCCTGGACTGGTGGGCCGAGCGCCTGCCCTCCGCGCACAACCACTCGTAGCGCACGGCGGGCTCCGCGGATGACGACGGCCCCACCTCCACGGAGGCGGGGCCGTCGTCATCGGGGCCGTCGGCGCCCGGGGTCGGTCACTTCGCTGCCGCGAGCACGTCCCGGCCGAAGGTGAAGGCGCGCACGATCCCGATCGCGCCGAGCACGATCAGGGCGATCGCGGCGAACAGGAGCAGGAAGGCCGCGGACGACGCCGGAAGCACCAGCACCACGATGCCGGCGAGGATGCTGAGGATGCCGAAAGCGATCGCCCAGCCCGAGTTGGGAGTGCGGCCCGACTCGGCCAGCGCCATGACGCCCTCGATGATCCAGCCGACGCCGACGAACGCGATCGCGAAGATCACGAGCACGGTCGCCGCGGTGGAGACGTTCTTCACTGCGACGACGCCCGCGACCACGAGCAGAACGCCGAGGAGGATGCTCAGCGTGCGCAGGCCGCCGCTGATGCCCGTGCTGAAGATTCCGATGCCGATGCGCATGATGCCTGCGACGAGGAAGTAGATGCCGAGGAAGATCGCGACCACCTCGATGGTCTTGACCGGCCAGAACAGCAGCACGACACCGAGGATCACAGCGACGGCGCCGCTGATCCCGAGCGTCGCACGGATGCCGTTGATCGCGGAGCGGGTGAGGTTCTTCGCGTCGAGCGAGAAATCGTGCAGGACGGCGTCGACGGGATCGGTGGTGGACATCGGTTAACCCTTTCGATGGATGGCGCGGGGGATGCGTTCCAGCCCTGACACTAGCGCTCCGCGGCGTGCGGCCGAAGGCCTCCGTCCGTCGGCGTGTCCTGCGTGGGCCAGCGGGTTCGATGGGTCCTGCGGAGAATCAGGCGATCGCTCGAGCGACGTCCACGTTGCCGGGCACGTCCGCCGTCCGAGCCGGAGGTCACGTCTCCTGTGTTCGGCCGAGTTGCGCGGGCTCTCCCGTGCCCTCGAGGATCGTCTACTCCGCGACCTCCCGCCGTCGCCCGCGGCGGTCGACGCCGAAGAGGTAGGCGGCGTCCAGGACGCCGACGGTATTGGTCAGCAGGAGGGCCGTGAACCACGGCTTGCTGCCGTTGCGCGCAGCACGCCACATCGACGCGCCCTTCCAGGCCAGGCTCCAGGCCACCGCCGCGACGACGAGAGCACGACCCGATGGAGTGAGATCGTGCAGAGGGTGTCGCGCTCTGCCGTGATTGCTGTTCATGCGCCCATCCGACCCGAGCGGCGGACGAATGCGAAGAGTCGAAGGTCCCGACTTCCGGCGTCCAAGCCGGACAGCCCGGGGGACCAAAGGCCCGCGGGCGTGTGCATCACCGTGGATAGCATCGCGTGAGCACCGCTCGTCGCCCGGCGTCCACGTCGGATGTCGCGGTGCGGCCCACGGGCGCGGGGCGTCCCGGGGCACGGTCCGGAGACAAGGGAGCAGCCATGAGTGACGGGCGCACGATCGTCGGGTTCGAGGGGACTCCGTCGTCGTGGCGATCACTCGACTGGGCGCTTGACCGGGTCGCGGTGCGGGGCGGACGACTCGAGATCCTCCGCGCGGTGGACCGCACCATCGGTGAGGAGATGCTGGGACGCGACGCCGACATCGTCGGACGCGTCGAAGACGACCTGCGGCTCGCCGAGCGTCACGCGCGGGCACTCGCGCCCGAGGCGCTGATCGACGCGCGGTGGGTGGACGGGCCGGCGGAACGCGCTCTGATCGCCGCGTCCCAGGATGCGTCGCTGCTCGTCGTCGGCACCGATCGGGGCCCACGCGGTGAGGGGTCGCGCATCGGCTCCCTGCCGCTCAGGCTTGCCGCAGCGGCGGAGTGCGTCGTGGCCGTGATCCCCGACGCTCCACGAGCGGAGCGGTCGGTGGTTGTCGTGGGGATCGACGACTCGGCACGCGCTCGATCGGCGCTCGCGTTGGCCGTGACGGAGGCGAGTTGGAACGGGGCGACCGTCGAGGCGGCGCACGCGTGGGACGTTCCGGAGGCGTTCGCCCGGTCTCTCGCGCCGGGCGACGACCTGGACCCGGCTGTCGTCGAGCGTGAGCGTCACGTGGTGCGGGACGTCATCGACGACGTCCCGCTCGCGCGGTCCGTCGCGATCGAGGAGGTGGTCGTGCGACAGAACCCCGCTGAGGCGCTCGTGGAGCGTGGTGCGGGCGCGGTGGCGCTCGTCGTCGGCACGCGAGGCCGCGGACGGTTCGCTGCGGCGGTCCTCGGATCGGTCAGCCATGACGTCCTCGTGGACATCCCGTGCCCGGTCCTGGTCACACCGCGCGAGTACGTCTTCACCGTCCCGGACGAAGCGGCAGCAGGGAATGTGCCGTCGGGGCACGACAACACCGATCGACGATGAGAGACACGAAAGAGACAGCAGGTGTGAGCGACAACACAGTCGTCGGCTGGGACGGCTCGCCGGCGGCGGACCTGGCGCTGACGTGGGCAGTGGCCCGCGCCGAAGCGGAGCAGGACGGCATCCTCCTCATCGACATCGAAGAGACGGAGACGGCGGCGCCCGGTCGGTGAGCCACGCCATGATCCTCGACATCACGGTGCCGACCATCGTGGTGTCGCCGGGCGCGCTCGTCTGACGAGGTTCTAGGCGCCGGTCAGCGTCTGCGGGCCGACCACGATGGTCGGCGCGCTGATGTCGAGCACCAGCCCGTGCGAGACCGATCCGAGCCACGCGCGCTTCCAGCCTGTGAGCTGCCGGCTGCCCACGACGAGCAGCGCGGCGTCGGCGGTGCGATTGCGCAACCCGGAGATCGGATTGGAACGGAGCAGCACCGGGTCGACCCGAAGGGACGGATGACGCAGCCGGACGACCCGGACGTGATCGTCCAGCAGTTCCTGATGCGCCGTCTGTTGCGCGTCCACGAAATCGTCGTCGGGAACGATCAACGGCTCGCCGGCGAGAGGCTCCTGCCAACAGTGGACCACGGTCAGGCGCATACCGGCGGCAGCGGCCTCCCGAGCGGCGTAGTGCAGCGCGCGACGTCCGGTGTCGGACCCGTCGACGCCGACGACGACCTCTGTCGATGTGTGACGCTCGGGGGAATCGTCGACCGGCACGATGGCGACCGGTCCGTCGGCGGATGCTGCCAGCCGAGCCCCCATCGACCAGCCGTATCGCCCGCGGGGACCGACTCGGCGGTGCGTCCCGACGACGACGAGGGTGCCCGGACGCGTCTGCTCGGAAAGGACATCCACGGGATCACCGACGAGCAGGGTGCTCCCGGCGACGACGCCGGGGTGTGCGGAGGTGAACTCGCCGACTCGATCCGCGAGCCGGCGCTCCTCCTCGACCGTCGCCCGCTCCAGCGCGGACCTGTCGCCTGCGAAGAGGCCCCGATCGAGCACATCGACGAACTCGACGTCGGCACCCGTGTTCTCCCAGCGCCGGACCGCCCACCGGCCGGCGGCCTCGGCGGGCTCCGACCCGTCCCAGCAGAGGACGGTACGGCCGAGGACGTTCAACTCCGCACCTCCGCCTGCGAGAGCAGCGCCTCACCGACCGCACGCCCCCAGTCGCGGGCACGAGCGATCTCACCTCCGACGAGCGCGTTCTGCTTGTCGACCAGGAAACTGGCGCGGTCGGCGAGCTTTCGCGCGCCCGTCTTGCGCAGCCGGCGGTCGAGGATCGCCGCCGCGGAGCCGGTGACAAGTTCGGTCATGTCCGCGCGGGTGTCGAACGCGGCGTACAGATGGGGGAGGTCACCGCACGTCTCGAGCCACTCTCGCACGCCGATGCCCTCGGCGCCGGATTCCAGGGTCAGAGCGCGGTGCGGATCGTCGGCCCAGCGGCCGGCTTCCGCACGGGTGGCCGGACGGCTCATCCCGTGCACGTGCGTGGGTGCGCCGAGGACGATCAGGTCGCAGTCGGGGAAGGATTCCGGTGCCTCACGGACGGGCAGCACACGGACATCGGCGGATTCGCGCAGACCGTCTGCGATCGCTTCGGCGATCAGGCGGGTGCTTCCGAACATCGATTCGTACACGACGACCGCGCGTGCGGTCTCTGGGGTCTCGCTCATGCGTTCAGCCTCTCCGGCCGGGACGAGGGCGAACAGAGTCGAAGGTCACGTGGTGCGGGACCTTCGACTCTGGTGACCCCCGAGCGCGGGTGAGAGTCTCGGTGCAGACGAGAGGAGCGGCGAATGCTCACCGAGACCGACACCGCGCTGAAGGAGCCGGTGACCGTTGTGCTGGAGGCCCGCGTGCCCGTTCGGCTGGACTGGAACGGTGAGCGCTACTACGTCGACGGACCACCCGAGCCGCGCGGGCGGGTCGTCGTGACACCGGAGGGACGACGACCCGACCCCGCGCAGGTGACCGGATGGCGCATCGTCGCTTCGTCCCCCCGTGGAGAGTCGCATGTGTTCGACGTGCGCAGTTGCGGCGCCGCGCGATGGTGGCTCACGGGTCTCGACGACCTGCACGAACAGCACAGACACGAACAGGACAGGGTGGCCGCAGCGGCCGGGCGACGATGACGACCCCGGAGCCGTCGTGCTGGTACCGGCCACGCGCTGATGGGCCGAAAGTCCCTCGGATCCGGCGACCTCAGGTGCGATCGTGCTGGCTGAGATGGAGGACCGCGGCCTGCGTGCGGCGCTCGAGCCCGAGTTTCGAGAGGAGCGAGCTCACGTAGTTCTTCACTGTCTTCTCGGCCAGACCGAGCCTCTGGGCGATCTGCCGGTTCGTCAGGCCGTCGGCGATGAGGGCGAGGACCTGCCGTTCGCGCAGGCCCAGCGACGCGAAGCGAGGGTCGTCTGCGGGCTCCCGCAGCCGGGCGGTGACGCGGTCGGCGACGCGCGGATCGATGAGTGTGCGGCCCCGGCTTGCTGCGCGGATATCGTCGAGGAGCTTACCGGCTCGGATGTCCTTCACCACGTACCCGTCCGCTCCGGCGATGACGGCGGATCGGATCGCGTCCTCGTCGTCGTAGGCGGTGAGCATGAGGCAGCGGATCCCCGGCTGTGCTTGCTTGACGGCACGGCAGACGTCGATCCCGCTTCCGTCCGGGAGGCGGACATCGAGGACAGCCACGTCCGGGAGGACCGCGATGATGCGCGCCTGCGCCTGCGCAGCCGTCGCGGCCTCGCCCACCACCTCCATGTCGTCCTGACCGTCGACGAGCGCGGCGACACCCCGGCGGACGATCTCGTGATCGTCGGCCAGGAAGACTCGGATCGGGTCGGGTGTCATCGATTCCCTCCTTCGGACGGCAGCGGCAGTCGAAGGCGCAGGGCCGTGCCGTTTGGCCCCGACCGGATGTCGAGCCGGCCGCCGCAGCGTTCGGCGCGTTCCACCAGATTGCGCAGGCCGCTGCGACGCGAGACGTCGCCGATGCCGTGCCCGTCGTCGACGACATCGACAGTGATCGCATCCGCCGTCGCGATCACCGTGACGGCGGCCGATTCCGCACCGGAATGCCGGACGACGTTCGTGAGACCCTCTCGGACGTACGCGATGATGTCGTCGCCCTCGTCGGCGTCGACGATCAGATCGACCGGACCCGAGAACGACACCGTGGCGGATCCCGACCAGGGGCCGCCGACCTGCTCGACGGTGTCGAGGATGCGATGGCGCAGACTGTCGGGGTGGTTGCCCTGAGCGGAGAGCGCGAAGATGATCGTCCGGATCTGCGTGATCGCCTCGTCGAGCGATGCGATCGAGGTCTCGAGCCGGGCCGCGAGCGATCCCGCGTCGAGCGCCGAAAGGATGCTCTGCAATTCGAGTCCCGTGCCGAAGAGCTGCTGGATGACGTGATCGTGCAGATCGCGAGCGATCCGGGTGCGATCCTCGAGGACGACCATCCGCTCCTGGTCGGCGCGTGCGGCGGCGAGCTCGGAGGCGACCTCGATCTGTCGGGTGAAGGCGACGGCACGCTCGAGCTCGGACGCCGTGAAGGCCGCGTCGCCGGAGGCGCGGAGGACGACGAGAAGCCCAGGCCTCCCCACCGTGCCGTCGTAGGGGATCAGGAGAGCCGGTCCCGGCGACCAATCCCCGTCCGTGGGGAAATCCGTCAGCTCGTCGACCCGTGTCGCTTGTCCTCCTTCGACGACGCCTCGAAGCCGCGCGTCGTCGAGGCGGGCGTTCGGCAGGACCGCGACGACCCGCGCCGCCAGGAGCCGACGGAGGTGCGTGACGAACTCCTCCCGGGCCTGCGCGGGATCGCTGCCGAGAATCCCTCCCGTGAGGTCGGCTGCCGCGGCGCTCCACGACTGCCGCGCCGCCGAGTCGGCGAACAGCCGAGCGTTGTCGATCGCGAGGCCCGCGCTGGCCGCGAGGTCCCGGACGAGTTGCTCGTCGTCCTCCGAGAACCCGCCGGACACCGGGTCCGTCAGGTACAGGTTTCCGTAGACGGTGCCACGGACGGTGATCGGGACACCGAGGAACGCGCTCATCGGCGGGTGGCCGGGTGGGAATGCTGCCGAGCGGGGATCCTCGGCGATCGCCTCGATGCGGATGGGCCGCGGGTCGTCGATCAGCGCGCCGAGCAGGCCATGCCCTTCGGGAAGGTGCCCGATCCGATCCACATCCGCGGCGTTCATCCCCACATGGATGAACTGCTCGAGTCCGCCGCTCTCGGCGATCACGCCCAGAGCGCCGTACCGCGCGCCCACGAGTTCGACGGCCGACTCGACGATCGTGCGGAGCACCGCCGGGAGCTCGAGGTGCGACACGACGGCCCGGTTCGCCTGCACGAGGGTACGGAGTCGACCTTGGGTCGCAAGGACTTTGCGGGCCTGATCGAGGAGGTCGGAGAGAGCGCGGTCCAACTCGGCGCGTGGAGCGTCCGGAAACGTGATCGGCTCGTCGTCGTGGAGCACGGTCCTCCTCTGCAGGCTGGGCACGGCGTGGCGGAAGGTTCTCGGCGGGAGTCTAACGCGCTCCGGAGCGGCGAGGACTCCGCGTCAGGAGGCGACCCGGAGCACGAGTGAGCCGGAGGCCCGGCCGCTGCGGAGGTCGTCCAGCGCGTCGGCAAGGCCGTCGAACGGGATCGCCGTGACCTGCGGGCGGAGGTGGAGCGTGCGCGCGAGCGCGAGCAAGCGTGCGCCGTCCTCCCGGGTGTTCGCTGTGACCGTGCGCAGGTCGCGCTCCCGGAAGAGGGAGGCGCTGTACACCAACGGCGGGATGTCGCTCATCTCGATCCCGGCGAGCACGACGGTGCCGCCGCTCGCGGTCGCTGCGAGGGCGACGGGAACGAGGGGCCCGGCGGGCGCGAACACGATCGCCGCATCGAGCGGCTCGGGAACCTCCGCCGCCTCGTCGCCCACGAACACGGCGCCGAGGCGGCGGGCCAGCTGCCGGTTGGCTTCTCCGCGGCTGAGGGCGAAGACCCTGGCACCCATGGCCATCGCAAGCTGTGCGGTCATGTGTCCGCTGGATCCGAACCCGTAGATGCCGAGGTTCCCGCCGGGCGGCAGCTGCGCTCGCACGAGGGCGCGATAGCCGATGATGCCGCCGCAGAGGAGGGGCGCGGTCTCGAGGACATCGAGCTCGGGAGCGAGAGGGTAGACATAAGCGGCAGGTGCGACCAGGTACTGCGCGAACCCGCCGTCCGCATCCCAGCCGGTCTACTCGGAACGCGCGCACAGATTCTCCGCCCCGCGTCTGCAGAACGGGCACTCGCCGCAGGTGCGTCGCAGCCAGGCGACGCCGACACGGTCACCGACACGAAAGGACGTGACGCCCTCTCCGACCGCGCTCACGCTCCCGATCGCCTGGTGTCCGGGTACGACGAGCGGGCGGTGGACCGGGATCTCGTGGTCGACGACGTGCAGATCGGTTCTGCAGATGCCGCAGGCGTCCACACGTACCTGAACGTCGCCGGGTGCCGGCTCGGGTCTGGTGATGCGGACCTGTTCGATCCCTCCGAGAACGCCGGTCGTCCGCCACGCATCCATCATCGTCATCCTCCGCCTCCCGCTCCGAGTGAAGCGACCGGGAGGCGCGACGAGCGGGCCGAAGGTCCCGTGGGACCAACGACCCTGTCGGTGTTCCACGGGCCCGGCGGACACTGCGACAGGAGGTGGACATGGTGATTCGACAGTATGTCGTCGGGGTCGACGGCTCCGTGCCAGCGCGGGCGGCGACCCGGTGGGCGGTGGCGTCGGCGCGACGCGATCACGTGCCCGTCACCCTGGTCCACGTAGCCGACGACGAGTGGGGCGCGGTCGGCAATCGCCTGATCGACGAAGTGGACGCGGGCGCTCAGAAGCTGCTTGCGGACGACGTCGCCTACGCGCGTTCGCTCGGCGGGAACGTCGAGGTCCGCGGAGAGCTGCGGCGCGGCAGTCCCATGGCTGAACTGGCATCCGCGAGCGCGCCGAAGACGATGATCGTGGTGGGGACGCACAAGACGGGCTTCCACTATGGGCGCGCGTTCGGCTCACGGAGTCTGCAGCTCGCCAACCTCGTGGTCGGCCCCCTCGCCGTCATCCCGGAAGCGGCCTCTCGCCTCCGGCGCGGCGTCGTGGTCGGTGTGGATGACACCCCCGCGGGACGCGCCGCACTGGATCTGGCGTCTGATCTGGCCTGTGAGAACCAGTGCGAGCTGCTCGCCGTCCGGTCGTCGGAGGCGCGCTCGCCGCTCGATTCCACTCCCGCCGACGAGCCCCGCGACGAGGAGGCGCGCGACGAGGAGGCGCGCGACGAGGAGGCGCGCGACGAGGAGGCGCGCGGGGTGCTCGCCGCAGCGGTCGCCCGTGCGCGCGCGCGTCAGCCGCGTATCGAGATCCGCAGTCGCGTGGTCCGGAGGCCTCCGGGCGCCGCGCTCAACGAGTTCGCGCGCGGAGCCGCGCTGCTGGTCGTCGGGGACTCGCGTCGCACCCTCGCACAGCCCGGCGGGCTGGGATCGGTCGCGTACGACGTGCTCCTGAACCTGACCTCGCCCACCCTCGTCGTCCATGCCATCGCGACGGAGGACGCTTCGAGTGCCCAAGGCATGACGGGAGGCGCACATGTCGCCGGATGAGCCGTTCCGTGAACTGGACCGCGACGAATGCCGCGAGCTGCTCAAGCAGGGCGAGCTCGGCCGACTCGCCACCGCCGTCGGGGGAGAGCCCGACATCTTCCCGGTCAACTATTACTCGGACGGCCAGAGCATCCTGCTCCGCACCGCGCCGGGAACGAAGCTTCTGGAGCTGACCGTTCACGATGTCGTGGCTTTCGAGACCGATGGGTTCACCGTTGACGAGGCCTGGAGCGTCGTCGTCCATGGCCGCGCGCGAGAACTCGAGCGTCAGCAGGAGATCGCCGACGCGGAACGCGCACCCCTGCGACCCTGGATCCCGACGCTCAAGTATCGCTGGGTGCACATCGACATCGAGCGGCTCAGCGGGCGGAGGTTCCTGCGCCTGGCCGAGCCGGACCGCTGGTAGCAGAGTCCTGACGTCCTGCCGGGACCGGCGGGGCAAGAGAACGAGGAGGATCCCATGACCGAGACACCGATCGCCGCGATCGACGACCAGATCCACCCGGGTGGAAGGATCGTCGTCGGCGTCGACGGCTCTGCCTCATCGCTGTCGGCGCTGCGGCGGGGCGCACGCATCGCCGAGCGGCTCGATTGCCGTCTCGTGGGGGTGACCGTGTGGGAGTTTCCCGCGTCCTGGCCCGGCTATCAGATGTCGGGCTGGTCGCCGGAAGCGGATGCGCGCAGCATTGCGGACGAGGCTTCGGCGGACGTCTTCGGCCCGGCGGCACCCGCGTGGTACTCGTCGGTGATCCGGAGCGGGTCCACCGCGCGGCAGCTGATCGCCGAATCCGAGGGCGCAGAGATGTTGATCGTCGGCAGCCGAGGACTGGGCGGCTTCACCGGCCTCCTTCTCGGCTCCGTGTCGCGGGCCTGCGTCGAGCACGCGGATTGCCCCGTGCTCGTCATCCACTGAGGAACAGGAGTCGCCGATGCCCGGAACGATCATGGTCGCTGTCGACGGTGACCCGAGTCATCGCGGCGCCGTGGAGTGGGCCGCCGCACGTGCGATCCGCGATCGGGCGCGGCTCGTCCTCGTGTTCGTGATCGAGCGCTCGTGGGGTGACGCGCTGGACGAGCCGTCGCCGGCGCTCCGGGCAGCGGGCGAGGCGATCCTCGCGGACGTGCTCGGGCACACGGCGGCGATCTCGGATGCCGCGACGCGTCTGTGCTACGGCCATGTCGGCGCGGAGCTCGTGTCCGAGTCGGAGGACGCAGATCTCCTCGTCGTGGGGACCGGGCGCGGGACGGACCGCGATCGCCCGTTCCGGGGTTCGCTCGCCGTCCGCGTCGCCGCTGCGGCAGCGTGCACGGTCGCGGTCGTCCCGCATGACTGGACAGGGGGAGGACTCGGCGTGGCCGTCGGCGTGGATGGCCAGCCACCGTCGGAGGCGGCCGTCGCGTTCGCGGCCGAGGAAGCATTCCGACTGCGCGAGCGCCTGGACATCGTCTGCGCAGGTTTCAGCGCGAATCCGTTGCTCACGGGCCTCGTCCCGGAAGTGTCGGTCGGCGACCACCGCGAACGCATCGTGCGCTCAGCGGCCGAGTTCGCCCGGGAGCTGCGGAATGATCTCGACATCGCCACGACGGTGGTGGAGGCGGCCCCGGCGGACGGACTGGTGAATGCCGCCCGGGGTCATCGCCTGCTCGTCGTGGGTACGCATGAGCGGTGCGGCGTCCAACGGCTCATGCTCGGCTCGGTCGCTCATGATGTGCTCCTGAACGTGCGGGCTCCTGTCGTGGTCGCGCGCAACCGGCGCGACACGTGACCCGCGCCGTCGTCGGGACGGCCCCGGCCGGCCGCGACAGCGCGGTGCGGGCCGCCGCCCTCACGGATCGTCTCGCCGTGCTCGCCGCCTACGGGTCGACGATCCACGGTCTCGGGGACGGGGAGGCCGCCCTCCGGCTTGCCCGCTACGGCCCGAATGCCGTGCGCGGGCGGAGAGCCCACCCGTGGCGGGTCCTCGGCCGCCAGGTTCGCAGCCCTCTCCTCCTGCTCCTGTTCGCGACCGCTCTCGTGTCCGCGTTCGTGGGGGACGCGGTCGAGGCGGCGATCATCGCGCTCATCCTCATCGTCAGCGTCGGACTCGGTTTCGTGAACGAATTCCGTGCGGAGCGCGCGGCCGATGCGCTGCACGACCGGCTCCGCCACTCGGCCGTGGTGCTGCGCGGCGGACGGCGTCTCAGCGTCGACGTCACCGAGCTCGTCCCCGGCGATGTGGTGCTCCTGACCGTGGGGTCGGTCGTCCCGGCGGACCTGCGACTGCTCGAGGTGAGCGGGCTGTCGTGCGACGAGAGCATCGTCACGGGTGAGGCTCGCGCCGTGGCCAAGACGGCCGATCCGGTTGAAAGGTCGGTCGGAATCGGCGAGTTGCGCTGCTGCGCGCTGATGGGGACGGTCGTGCACACGGGGGAGGGCAGCGGTGTCGTCGTGGCGACCGGCGCTGCGAGCGAGTTCGGGAGGATCGCGGTCGGCCTCGGCCTGCAGGAGCCCCCGACCGAATTCCAGCGCGGCTTGGCTCGGTTCTCGACATTCCTCCTCCTGGTTGCGCTCATCCTCACCACCGCGATCCTCGTCGTCGCCGTCGCGCTCGGGCGCCCGCTGCTCGAGTCGCTGTTGTTCTCGCTGGCGATCGCCGTCGGAATCACCCCGCAGTTGCTGCCTGCTGTCGTGAGCACGAGCCTCGCGGCAGGTTCCCGGGTGCTCGCTCAGCGGAGGGTGCTCGTGAAGCGGTTGGTGTGCATCGAGGACCTGGGCGATCTGGACCTGCTCGTCACCGACAAGACGGGAACCCTGACGACGGGCAGGATCGAGTTCGACCGTGCGGTGCCGCTGGGGGAGACGACGGAGGAGGATCTCGTGGTGCTCGGACTGCTGTCGACGGAGGCGGACCCCGAAGCACCGGATCTCGTCGGGCTCGACGCACTGGACTCCGCGCTCTGGGCTTCGGCGGGCACGGCCGCATCGTCGGCTGCGGCCTTCCATCGACTCGCGGTGCGACCGTTCGACCATGAGACGCGCCGGGTCGCGGCGCTGGTGACGGAGACGAGCGCTGCTCCGATCGTGGTGGTCAAAGGCGCCCCGGAGTCGGTGCTTCCCCTGTGCTCGGCGGCCGACCCCGGTGCGGGCGACATCCTCGCCCACCTGTACGCCGTGGGTGCCCGGGTCGTCGCCGTCGGAAGCCGGGAGGCGCCCGGCAGTCCGGACGCGCCCTTCCCCGAGGACGGCTTGACCCTGCGCGGCTTCCTCGCGTTCGTCGACGGCGTCAAAGCCGATGCGCGCTCATCGCTCGACCGTCTCGCCGGTCTCGGCGTCGAGGTGAAGGTGGCGACCGGTGACAGTGCCGTGGTGGCGGAGCGCGTCTGTTCGATGCTCGGCATGACCTCGCGTGGCACGCTCACCGGCGACGCGATGGACGGCCTCGGCGATGACGAGCTCGCGACCGCCGCACGGCAGGCGACGATCTTCGCCCGGGTGTCGCCCGAGCAGAAGGCCCGGCTCATCCGCGCGCTGCGCCAGAAGGGGCGTGCCGTGGGATTCCTCGGCGACGGAGTGAACGACGCCCTCGCACTTCATCGCGCCGATGTCGGCATCTCGGTCGACACCGCTGTCGATGTCGCCAAAGACGCGGCGGACGTCCTCCTGCTCGACAAGGATCTCGGGGTCCTCGCAGACGGGGTGACGGAGGGGCGGCGCATCTTCGCCAACACCATCAAGTACGTCCTGATGGGAACGTCCAGCAACTTCGGGAACATGTTCAGCGCATCGGCGGCGTCGGTCGTCATCCCCTTCCTGCCGATGCTCCCCGGACAGATCCTGCTGAACAATCTTCTCTACGACTCGAGCCAGCTGGCGATCCCCACCGATCGCGCCGATCCGGAGCAGCTGCGGGCGCCGGCGCACTGGGACATCGGCACCATCCGCCGCTTCATGCTGCTCTTCGGGCCGATCAGTTCCCTGTTCGACTTCGCCACGTTCTGGCTCATGCTCGCCGTCTTCCGTGCTGCGCCGTCCGAATTCCGCTCCGGCTGGTTCATCGAGTCGATCGCGACGCAGACGCTCATCGTGTTCGCCATCCGAACCCGACGCGTTCCCTTCATCCGCAGCCGCCCCTCCCTGCCGCTCGCCGTCGCCGTCGTGGCCGTGGTCGCCATCGGGTGCTGGCTCCCATACTCACCGCTGGCGGACCTGCTCGGGTTCGCGCCGCTGCCGCCGCTGTTCTTCCTCGCACTCGTCGGCCTGGTGCTGCTCTATCTGGTGCTGGTCGAACTCGGCAAGACGTTCTATTACGCCCGGCTCGCGGAGCCGGTCGAACCCACCGCGCGACGTCGGACCTACAGACATCGGGTCGCGCGACGGGCGGCACGATTCACGGTCCGGACGCCTCATCGACCGTGACCGCGGCGGCGTACTCGGGGACCTGCGCACGCCCGCAGAGCCCGCGACCGATCGGTAACCGCAGGGTCCGCTGTCGGGCAGCGCGCGTCCGCTCGGCTCTTCGATCTCCTGCCCCGGGGCCGGTCACTTCGCACGCGGTCATCGCGCGCACGTGCGGGCAGGCCTCACGAGGACCACTGGCATGCGGCTACCCCTGATCCATCGGGACCGGGGGGTCGGGCTCCTCGGCGTCCCGTTGATCGCCCGGCTATCGGGAGGGTTCGGTGTTCTGTGTTCGCGTGACACCAACGGTTTCGTCGAGAGCCACCAGTACGTGCGTGAGCTCACCCGCGTCGATCCTGCTGTCGGTGGCGATGGCGCGGTCGGCCAGGAGCGTCGTGCCACCGAGGAGGAACGCCGCCACGCGTTCCGGATCGGGGTGACCCTGTGCTGCGAGCAGTGCGGTGAGGTCGTCGAGGAGCGGGTCCACGGCATCCCGTGTCTGGGGTCGGCCGGTGAACAGCATGTCGTGGGTGTCGAGTTCATCGAGGTACGCCTCGATCAGTGCCCCGCACCAAGCGACCGCGGGCGGGTGCCCCGCGGCGACGGCTTCGCGCGCCGCAGCCTGCACACGCGTGAGCACGCGGGCATTGAACTGTTCCTCAATGGCTTGGGCGATGTGACTCTTCGACGGGAAATAGAGGTAGACGGTGCCCTTCGCCACCCCGGCACGTCTCGCGATCGCGTCGACGGTCGTGTTCTCCTGCCCGCTCTCGACGAACAGGGCACGTGCTGCTTCGATCACGGCATTCCGGCGGGCCTCGGGCGCCCGCCGACCGATGCTCGCACTCACGCCGACACCGTCGCGTGTTGCTGGACCCAGGCCGCGAAGCGGTCGCCGTAGCGCGTCAACATCTGCGTGACCTTCGGGTCCGAGACCCGCCCGTCGCCATCCAGGAGGTTGTAGCTGCCGCCGAGGTACAACTCGGGCTGCTGCATCGTGGGCATGTCGAGGAAGACGAGCGACTGTCGCAGATGATGGTTCGCACCGAACGCCCCCATCCGGCCAGGGGAGGCGGAAACGATCGCGGCAGGCAGCCCGGCGAACACGTTCTGGTCGTGGGGGGCGGACCCGACGTCGATCGCGTTCTTCAATGGAGCGGGGACCGACCGGTTGTACTCCGGGGTGACGAACAGGATCGCATCGGACTGACTCACCTCGTGACGGAACCGCGTCCAGGCCGGTGGGGCCTCGCTCGCGATCTCGATGTCGAGATCTTCGTTGTAGAGGGGCAGGTCGCCGATCTCGATCACGCGCATGGACAGCGACACGGGGGAGAGGAGCATCAGCGCCTCGGCGAGCCGACGAGTCACAGACTCAGCGCGGAGACTCCCGATGATCACGCCGACGTCGAAGCGCGACGTCTGATCGGAGACGAGTTCCATGTGACCAGCCTTACATATGACTGACCGCCAGTCAATCAAATAGCGCCTTGAAGGCCATTCCGGGTCGGCGCCGGATGCGGGACCCACCAGCGGCCTGTACCCGGGGGAGCAGGCTCCTATCCTGGATGGATGCGACTTCGCCCCATCGCAACGGCCCTCGGCGGACTGATCTGCGTCATTCTCGCCTTCGGAGAAGCCACGCATTGGTGCGCAAGTCGAAGAAGGCTTGGGAACGGCGAAAGCCCGGGACGTACGGAAGCCATCGTCGTTCTCGGCTACAAGAACGCCGGCACTCGCGCCAACTTCATGAACAGATACCGAGTGCGCGCTGGACTTCGGTCGATCGACTCCGCCGCCGAGGCAAGCACGCTCGTCTTCTGCGGTGGGGCGGTCGCCGGACGAACCCCCGAGGCTGAGCTCATGGAGAACTACGCACGAGAGGTTCTCCGCTACACCGGCCCGATCCGTCTCGATGTCACCAGTCGGTCGACCTGGGAGAACATCCAGAACGCGATTCCTCTCATCGAGGACGCGGAATCGATCAAAGTCGTCTCGAACTCCTTGCACGCTGAGAAGGGTCGCGCCTACCTCTGGAAGCAGCGCCCAGACCTCGCCGAGCGCCTTGCGCGCGGCAGTGAGTACCGAGTCGGTGAGATCACGCTGATCAAACCACTCGCCGCCGTCATCGGCCTGCACAACCTGTTCGCATTACACGCCAGGTGACTCGGTGGCAAGCAGCTATCGTTTTAGCGCCGATAATGCACATTATGTCAGTTTAAAGATGGCTTGTCCCCACTGGATGCGAATACGACACCCGGCACGACTCCCCTTGGTGAGTCCGGAGAAGCAGCCTTGGTGAGCTTGCTGGACGGTGGTTTCATTACAGTTGCGCCAGCCGTTGGTTGCTATCGATTTGCCGCTGATCGGGTGTTTTCGGGCGCAACTTGCGATGATTTCGCAGTTAATGCGAAGCTTTCGCGTATTATGCGAGTGTCTGATGAGTCGGTTCCCGGCGTCGCCCCAGCCTACTTACGGTCCGGTTCGGCGGTCCTGAATGAGGCCGAGAATGTCTGGTTGGCGATGCTGGATGGCTGGCGGGCGCAGCAGTTCGCTCGCAACCTTGCCCCGTCTACGGTTGATGCTCGCCGGTCGATCGTGCTGCGATTCCGCGCCTTTGCGGAGTCCTATCCGTGGTCCTGGACGGCGGGGCTGGTGAACGAGTTCTTCATGGAGCTGCGCGGCATCCGTGGTGCTTCCCGCTCGACGGTGCTGGGTTATCAGAACGCGTTACGGATGTTCCTGGAGTATCTGACCGATCCGGCCTACGGTTGGAGTGAGCAGTGCTGGGAGCGCTTCGGTGATCATCCGGCGCAGGTGTTCCACGACTGGAATACGGCCCGGCACGCGGCCGAGTCAATCGCCGAACCAGGCAAGCGGCCTTACACCCGGGACGAGCTAGAGGATCTGTTCGACTGCGCTGACGAGCGGGTGTTGCGGATCCGCCGCTCCGGGGTGAAGGGCTGGCTGCCGGCGTTCCGGATCGCGACGCTGATGAAGGTCGCCTACGCCTGGGGTTTGCGCCGCAACGAGGTCCGCCAGCTCGACCTCGTCGACCTGGCCTCCAACCCGCGGGCCCGCCAGTTCGGTGACGCCGGGATCATCTATGTCCGGTTCGGGAAGGCGATGAAGGGCTCTCCCCCGAAACGACGCACCGTGCTGACCCTGCCGGAGTTCTCCTGGGCGGTCGACTGCTTGCAGCAATGGCGCGACGAGATCCGGCCACTCTATGCACCACCGGGCTCCACCAGCCTTTGGCCGAGCGAGCGCGGCAACCAGATCATCACCGCCGGTCAGATCAGCCGCGCCTTTGCCGAGGTCAAACGCGAAGCCGGTCTGACTGACGAACTTGACTTCCACTCGCTGCGCCGCTCCTACGTCACCCACCTGGTCGAGGAAGGCTACGACGCGTTCTTCATCCAGCAACAGGTCGGCCACGAACACGCCTCCACCACCTCCATCTACACAGGCCTCTCCCCCGACTACCGGGCCCGCGTCGTCGACGACGCGATCGCCCGCATAGCCGCACAAGCCCTCACCCCCAGGAGTGATATTTCATGATTCGACGCGTTGAACACGGCTGGCGGCTCCGGGAGCTCATGGCCGCCCGCGGGATGACCACCATCTCTGACCTCATCCCCCACCTCGCCGACCGCGGCATCGCCCTCTCCGACTCGCAGCTCTATCGCCTTCTCAGCGGAACCCCCGAGCGGATCAACCTCACCCTGCTCGGGGCGATCCTGGACACGTTGGACTGCAGCTTCGAGGAGCTCGTCCCGGTCACCGTCACCGCCACCGAGACCCGCACCCGCGCCACCGGAACCACCGACGCGGCGGCCCTCGCCCGCGCCGACGGGATCCGGCCTGCTCGAGCGCGGATCCACCGACCCAGTTGATCGGGCCCCGCACCCAGGCCGGCTGCGCGCGTTGCGAACGGGCCGGCGTCCGGTTCGCCACGACTTGGCCGGAAGGACGCATCTGCCGACGGTGCTACCAACGGGCCACCCGCATCCACGGCCTCTGCCCGGGCTGCAGCACTGAGCGGCTCCTGCCCGGACTCATCGACGGGGCTCCTGCCTGCGGCGACTGCGCCGGCATTCCGAAAGACTTCCACTGCACCCGCTGCGGCCGCGAAGACGAACCGGTCCGCACCGGCCTCTGCGCCCACTGCTGCCTGACCGACGACCTCACCCACCTCTTCGACAACGGCGACGGCAAGATCGCCGCGCATCTGAATCCCTTGTTCGACGCTCTGACAAGCCAGAAGCACGCCCGCAGCGCGAAGATCTGGCTCATCACCAACCCCGACGTCACCGCCCTCATCCGGGCGCTCGCTCGAGGCGAGGCCACGCTCGATCACGCCACCTTCACCGAGCACCCCGCCGCGAGCAAGGTCACCTTCCTCCGCGAGCTCTGCATCGAGCACGGACTACTGGAGCCCGTGCACCTCGACATCGAACGCTTCCAGGCCTGGCTGGCCCGGAAAGCGGCGCTGGCGCACCCGGACGACGGCCGGCTGATCACTCAATACGGGCGCTGGGTTCACCTCAACCGCATGCACCACCTCGTCGAGAACGGCCAAATGAAGAAGGGAACCTTCCTCTCCGCCAAGCAATCAACCACCGTCGCGCTCGACTTCCTTGGCTACCTCCGTGAACGGGGAACGGCGCCGGCTGACTGCGCTCAAGCTGACATCGACGACTGGCTCACCGGCGGCCCAACGACCCGCAGCCTGGCCCGCGGGTTCATCCGCTGGGCCATGCAACACGGGCACCTCCCTGCTATCGAGATCCCCTACCGACTCGCCAAGACGACACCCGTCATCACCCAGAAACAACGCCTCCACCACATCCAGCGGCTGCTCGATCCCGAGCGCGCGCTGCGTCCGCTGGAACGGGCCGCGGCCCTGTTGCTTCTGCTCTATGGGCAGCCGCTGGCACGGATCGCCCGGATGCGACTGGACCAACTCCACACCATCGATCACGGCATCACTATCCGATTCGCCACAGACCGGCTCCGCATCCCCGAACCCTTCGCCGGCGTCATCCGCGCGCATCTCGACGAGCTTCCCAACCTCAACACCACAGCGCACCGAGACAACGACTGGCTCTTCCCCGGCGGTCAGCCCGGCCAACACATCCACCAGAACACGCTGATGAATCTGCTACGCGATGCCGGCATCGACCTCCGCGGCGCCAAGAACGCCGCGCTCCGCGAACTCGTGCTCCAAATGCCCGCACCGATCGTCGCGGACTCGTTCAACTACAGCTACACCGTCACCGAACAACACCGCCGCAACGCCGGCGCCCAATTCATCGACTACCTCAGCAAACGGCCCATGCCACAATCCTGAGATGGAACCACTCCAAGCGACCATCCGCCTCCGACCAGCCAACGACAGCGGGCGACGCTCCCCAATCTCGCTAACTGGTTCCTACCGACCACACATCGTAATCCGCGGCGGTGACGGAACATATCTCGGCATCATAATCCGAAGCACGCAAACCGCCACCACCCTCGGTCCCGGAGACGACGCCGAAGTCCTCCTCGACCTGCCCTACGACATCGACTACAGCACCCTGACCCCAGGAACTATCTTCGACATCCTCGAAGGACCACACATCGTCGGATCAGGACAGATTCACGACTCCGAATAGACGAATACGCCGCTCATCAATATGCATCCACACCACTAGGGATCGACCGAGAGGAACCTCCCGAGCAGTGGCACGTCCTGTCGTGATCCCATTTCGATGGTGTCGATGGTTCCTTCGTGTTCGTAGAGCTTCTGGTTGGACCCTTCCCATCCGTAGGTTGCCCCTTGGGGGGCGTTCGCCAGCACCGTGTCGTCGGCTCCTTGTGTTCCGATCAGTCGGGTAGCGGACTCGACGGGGTTGCCGAAGGGGTCGTATTGGGCGAGTTGTCCTTGCCGGGCGCCTGTCCCGTCGGTGGTGATGACGACGTCGCCGTGTGTCCCGATCAGCCGATCAGTCAACGCGGAGACTCGGAATCAGCGCCGTCCACGCATGAGGGGGAAATGGTGTTCGAGAGAGCAACTTCACCACGAATTGATCGTCCCGTTCAGGGCGTTCTACTCCGCCATTGAGAATAGAAAGAAAAGTGTCCAGATCCGAAGTCCCCCCCTTGCTGAGCACCAGATCAGCGTCGTCGATGATGAGCTCTGCCGCGGTCTCATTTCCGAACCACTCAGCGTCCCGGTAGCACTCCTCGAACGCATCCCAGTTGTGTCCAAAGTAGCTTGGGAAAGCCAAGGCTTGTGCGAACTCATTGAACAAGCCGGCCACGGTCAGCATGCTTGCACCTTGGACTCGATGACTCACTACTCCTAGAAGTTCTGAAGCGGGGCAGGCTTCCGCACACCACGTCCACCTCGGGTACACCATTTCACTCATTAGATCACTCCTCTTGAAGTTCTACTCGAGGGAACCCTCGACCAGATCCTCGCCGAAATCCTCGCCGAAATCGAACGGGCCTCGCTCGGTAAGTCCGTCGTCTTCTCCCGGCATGACTCCCCCTGGGATGGATGAACCGCCGACGCCCTTGAGCGGCCCCATATCGAAAGGGAGACGTATGCGTGTGAAAGACTTGTAGTGGTCATCCGTGTAATAGGCCGAACCATCGTCTCCGGTGACAAGTCGTTCGGCCGTTCGATTGATCCCTGGAATCTTTTCCGAAATGTCCCATTCTCTATATTTGATTGGGTTGTTGTCCCATGTTGATTTCGGAAGCAGCCCTTCCCGATTACCGAAGGAACGACCTCCAACGTATCCGGGAAAGGACGAACCGTGACCGTCAATTCGAGCCAGCACACGGTACGCGGCGTTGACGCGCGCCAGTTGGGCCGGTGAAATGCTTCCACCATGAGGACCGCCGTCGCTCAGCTTGAGCGACCACTTGCCGCTGAGATCACTCACGTTCTCGGGGTCGTTTGGATAGTTGTAAGCGGTCGTGTTGCCCCCGACGACAGGGTCCGTCGAGAGAAACCGACCCAGAAGTGCCACATACTGGCGGGCCCCCATCTCGACGGTCCCGATGGAGCCTTCGTGCTCGTAAAGCTTCTGGTTTGACCCTTCCCATCCGTATGTTGCACCTTGCGGCGTGTTCGCTGGCACCGCGTCGTCGGCTCTTTGCGTTACTACGAGTCGGGTGGTGGGGTCGATGGGGTCACCGAACGGGTCGTACTGCGCGAGTTGCCCCTGCCGGGCACCTGTCCCGTCGGTGGTGACGATGACGTCGCCGTGGATGTTCGGGAACGACCAGGCAGACGTGGTCGCTTGGAGGGAGACGACCACACCGCCAGGAAGTGCGAGGGTGCGCTCGGTGATGCCACCTCCGGTGGTGAGAGTCCAGTCGGGGCTGTCTCCACCACCGCTGAAGCTGTAGCGGATCGTGTTGCCAGGACCAGAGACCGGGGTCACGGTGCGGGCGACGATCCGCCCGGTCACGTCGCGGACATAGCCGACCGTCGGACCGCCCGCAGTCGTGGTGGAGATGTGACGGTCGGACTGGTCGTAGCCGATCGTCTGGTCGGCCAACGTCGTCGTGTTGCCGTGCACGTCGTAGGCGAGGGTGCCGGCCCCGAGGCTGGTGGTCGCGATTGGTGATCCGGTCGGAGCAGGGGCCGCGGCCGGGGTCACCTCGGCTGCGGCAAGGTTCCATTGGTCGCCGGTCGGCGCGGTGTCGTTGATGGTGACCGCGGTACCGGCCGTCCCGGTTGTTCCACTGGTGCGTTGCATCCAGAAGTCGTCGCCGACGGCAGCATCGGCGAACTCGTGGATCACGGTCTGACCTGCACCCAGCGTGCGTGCGGTCGCGCCGTCCCAGTCGTTGCCGACACCCACGACCTGAGAGCCGGCAGTCGTCGTGGTCAGGGTGACGGACGGTGCACCCGAGGCCGCGCCCGCGGCAGCACTGGCGCCGATCCCGGCAGCGCCGGAGTACGCGAGTACGCTGATCGACTTGTGGTAGCCGTTCGTGTTTGAGAGGGTCGCGGTGACAGAGGCGTTGGAAAGGGTCCCGGGTGCTGTGGTCGTCCAGATCTCGCTGGTGCCGTAGCGGGTGTTGGCTCGCTTGACGAGACTCCAGGTGAGACCGGCTCCGGTGACGGTGGCGGTCTGCCCTGCCGCTTGGCCGGGACCGTCGGCGCTGACCAGGGCGACCAGCACGTCCCCGGACTTCGTCGTGGTCAGAGCGTTCACGGTCACCGCGGAAGCCAGGTCGGCACCATCGGCAGAGACCTGCGCGTCGATGGCGAGTGCCTGCGCTGGTTGTGACGGTCCTGCCGGTGCGGTGGTTGAGGTGAGCCGGTCTGCGTTGTCGTAGCAATACGTGGTGGTGGATGCCGAGGGGGATCCCCCACCGGGGGTGGTGTAGGTGTCGGTCAACGAGGTGCGGTTGCCGTTCTTGCCCGCGTTCAGGTCAGCACCGCAGGCGGCGGTGCCGAAACCGTAGGCGAGGGTGTGATTCGGGATCGTGGCCGAGGTCAACCGACCCGCGCCGTCGTACGTATAGGAGGACCCGTAAGACGAGGTCCCATCGGTGAGCATGTCGGTGAGGATGCGGCCGGACTGGGATCGCACGACGGCGTCCGTCACGCCGGCCTGCCCGCTCGGGAAGGCCCAGCCGAGTGATTGGACCGCGCCCGCCGGGTTCCGATCAATCGAACCGGTGACACCCGGCCCAGCACTTCCGGCTCCGGCCGGGTAGACGATTGAGGTGACCTCCCCGTTTGTGTAGGCGGGTTGCGCAAGCGTCTTTCCGGAAAGGTCCTTAACTGTGGCCACCTGGCCGTCGTCGTTGTAAGTGAAGGATTCGCCCTGGGCGGTTTGACCGACCGGTGTGCTTGTCTGAGTGACCAGCTGGCTGAGAAGGTTGTATGTGTTCGTGGTCACCGTTCCCCACACGTCCGTGTAGGAGAGGGTGCGGCCGAGCAGGTCGGACACCGTGGTGATTCGGCCGCTGGTGGGTGACCCGGGCACCGCGTCGTCTTGTGCCCAGGATGTGAGCGGGTCTCCCGAGGACGATGCGAATCCGAACGCCGCTGTACGAGCGGCTGAGGTCGACGTCGCCGCGTAGCTTTGCTGAGTGACCCGGCCCCGTGCATCGTATGTCGTGCAGGACCAGTCATTGTCGCCTGTCCTCTTCGTGGCGACGACCCTACCGAGCAGGTCGTAGACGTAGCTGGTGACGATCGCTGCACCGGTGGCAGGCGTAGCTCCGGTGGAGGTCATCAGTTGCCCGTACTGCGGGGTGGATGCTGGTAGCCCGCAGACTGCGGTTCCGCCGTTGACCTGTGTGGCGTAGCCGCCGGTCTCCGTGTAGTAGGTGTTCGTGGTGGTGGTGTTGCCTGCGGGGAGGGTCTGGGAGAGTTGGCGGAGGTATCCGGTGGATCCGTAGGGCTCGTATGTGTTGGTGGTGGTCAGGTTCAGTCCGGCCGGATCCGCGCTGGTCGATGTGGCCATGCCCAGCCACGGGTTCGATCCGTAACCGGTCGCCGACTTCAGTGCGGGGACCTGCGAATTGGACACGTTCGGGTTCCCGGCGGGTGCGGAATCGTCGGTCTGCGAGCTCGTCGCCAACCCGTATGCGGGCGAGAGGGCTGTGCCGGGGATGACCGCTTGCGAGCTTCCTGGGGGTGTCCAAAGCAGTTGCAGGCTGGCAGTGGAGGTGTCCTCCTTGTATTGCAGACGGATCCGCATCACTTGGCCTGCAGTTACGGTCACGTTCGCGGTGGGCGAGAGGTGGGCGGCGCCGGACACCCAGTCGTTGATCATCAGGACGTCGTTCAGCCACACTTGGGAGCCGTCGTCGGCGTTGGTGTTGATCTTGTACGTGCCGGCGTTGGGGAACGTGATCGTGCCGGTCAGCCTCAGGGTCCAGTTGTCGGCCGGACCGCCGCTGTATGGTGCGCCGGTGCCCCAGTTGGCGTTCACCGATCCGTCGGCGGTTCCCACGCCGAGGGCGTAATTGCTGGGCAGGCCGGACAGGGTGGAGTTCGCGTAGTAGGTGGCGCCCAGCCCCTTCAACCCTTCGTCGTAGGCGGTCGAGGTGTGCGCGGGAGTGATCGCGCAGCCGGCCGTTGGCCGCAGATCGGCGCCGAAGCAGGAGGATGGCGCTGGACCGTAGACATCGGTCGGCCGGTTGAGCTGGTCGTACAGCGTGGTGGCTTTCCGTCCCGCCGCGTCGGTCACCGTGGCCTGCTGGTCCCGGACGTTCCACGTCGTCGAGCTCGCCAGACCGGTGGCACTCAGAGTAGTGGTGCGTCGCCAGGCGGTATCGAAGGACGCAGTGGCCGCGTGCCCGTTGGCAGGTGCGGTACTGGAGGGGGTCAGGCCGGCCGCGTCCACGAAGGTGACGCCCGACCCGTCCGGGTTGGTGGTGTAGGTGTAGGTCTTCTGCGGCCGCAGCGAGCCGGTCACCCCGTCGGGGGCAGGCAGGGTGAGGCTCGAGACCTTGGTTCCGGTGTATCCGATCTGGGTCAGCACCTCCGGTGCGGACGCGTTCTTGTCCGGGTGCGCTACGAGCCAGTCGTTGACCGTCGCAGAGCGGATCGCGGAGAGCAACCCGTTCTTGTACCCGAAGTCCGTGGTTTCGTTGCCCGGGTCGATGATCCGGGAGAGGAACTTCCCGCCCGCCGACTCCGGCAGGGCGACCTGGTTCGGGTTGTCCGTCGCATCCGCAGCCTTGTAGAGCAGCTGGGTGGTGTCGGCGGCCCCGGCGACATGGCCCGGGTAGATGATCCGGCAGATCATCCCCGCGGGAGCGGTGGAGAATCCCGACGGCACCGGGCAGGCCAGCCCCGACCCATCCGTGTCAGCTGCCGACAGCCCGACGGAGGCGGCAGTGTCCCCCGCGTACGCGAACTTCACCTGCCGGATAGTGCTCCCGGTCCCGGAGAGGGGGTCGGTGATCGAGTCCAGTTGGTTCGTCCCGGTCCGATATGCCAACACGGGCGTGGCGCGCTTCTTGGCATCCATCGCCTGGGTGATGGCCGTGATCTTCCCTGCCGTGTTGATCTGGTAGATCGTGCCGGCCTCATCGGTGAGGGTGTAGGTCGAGGGATCGTCGGTGGTCGGCGTCCGCTGGATGAGCACCCCCTGCTCCCCCGGCGGCGGTGTGTACGCACCTCCGGCGGCCTTCGTGTAGGTGTGGGCGGCCCCGCTGGTGTCGATCAGCGCGACCGACCCCTCCTTCACCTCGGCACGGACGTAGACCGCGCTCGTGCCGTTCAGCGCGGTGGACGCACCCCACCCCGGCGGCAGGGTCTCCACGCTCTTGCTGAACCACGTGCCGGGCACGATCGTCTGACCGAGAGTCTGCTGGACACCGTTCGCGTCGGTGTAGGTCCCCTTCACCCACAGCTCCAACTGCGCCGGACCGGTGTGGTTGAAGTACTTGACGTTGATCGGGACCGGTTTCAGGTCCATGTTCAGGGCAGACCCCCACGACGTCGACGTCGTGAAAGTGTCCGTCAGCTGGTCGAGAACCGTCGAACCGCCAATGGTGAGCTTCGCGCCGTTGTCCCGCACGAACCCGAACGTGTAGGAACCAGGACCGGGCGGGGTAATGAACCCATTCCACTGCGCGAGGAAGTTGTTGTTCGGGACAGCCGGCCCAGGTGCGGCGGTACCCCACTCCATCTTCAGCACCGGGTCGGTACGGACCAGTCGAATGCGACTCGTCAGATCCGTCCGATCGAAACTGCTGGCCGACGCCGAGGAATCCGACACATCGTAATACGTCGCCGTCAGCCCCCGTGTCGAGGGCTGCTGCGAGTTATAGGTGAACGACAACCCCATCGGACCACCCACCGTCGACACCGTCGGCGAAGCGAACGACAGATTCGCGTTGCCGTTCGCGAGATTGACCGTAACGCCCCCAGCGCTATCGCTCGGCGACGGCCCGCCACTGCCCGCCCGGGCGGTATACCGGAAATGGTTCACCCACGTGCCGGGCGATTTGTCGAACCCGTCATCGACGACGATCACCCACGAATACGTGACTCCGTCCTGCAGGATCCCGTCCGGGACCTGCCAGGAGATCGGGCCCGTGGTGATGGGGTCAGAGAGTGCGACCACACCACTGGCCCCATCCGAACCGGTCGTGATCCGGAACTGGTACTTCAACGTGTCACCGTTGGCATCCGTACCCGCAACCGACGACGCGAGAGTCGGAGTCGGTGTAACGATCACCGACCCATCAGACGGCGACGTATTCGCCTGCGCCACCACGCCCGGGGTGTTGGTCTTGAACGAGTACACCGGGGAGACGCGTTGCGAGCACGAACCGGCGGGGTTTGCGTTGTCACTGTTGCAATAAGCGTCCTTGACGAACACGTGATAGTAGTACGTCGTATTCGGTTGCAAATACGTCGCGGGTACCGTCACCGGGTTGCTCGACGTCCACCCCGACTGCCACGCGACGCCTGTCTCAGCGTCCGCACCGGTCGCAATGCGGTAGTAGTAACCCAGACCGGTCCCCTCCGGATCAGACGACGACACCTTCAACGTCGGCGTCAACCCCGACCGCGCTCCCCCGGTCGGCGATGGCGTCACAGCGGCCGGCGTTGCCGGGTAGTCCTTCCACGCCACATAGAGGGCTGCGTTCAAGCTCTTCAGCGTGTACGCACCCGCCTGCTCCTGACCGGTCAGCATCAGATAGTTGCCGGAAGAGCCTGCATTCACCCAGTTCGAGATCCAACCCGGCAACGCCCCACCGGCGCTGGTCGCACCGGAATCCGTCACAGGCAAATAGGCCAAAAGCCCACTCCCGACTCCCCCGTAGCCGAACGAGCTCGCGTAGTACACGCCACCCGTGTACGGGCCTGCCGTCGTGCCGACGATCCCGTTCATCGCCACCGAGATCTGGGCGTCCAGGATCTGCTTGCCGAACAGCTGCTCGTACGGGAAGTGCACGATCGAGCGCCAATAGTGGTCTCCAGGATCCCGCGCATTCCCGACCAGAATTGTGTCTGTACGCAGGGTGCCGTCGGACTTGTACGAATGAATGTCCTGCGCCCCACCGCCCCAGGTCGTCGGGTCCAGATACACCGGGTACACGCGGGCAGCATCGGTCAACCATGACCGGGACGGCGTCAACGTGATGCTCCAGTCTGCACCGACCTGCCCCACCGTCAACGGAACATTCGTCGTCGCATCCGAGGACTCACCCTCCACCCCGGACGAATCCCACATCAGCGGCGTCGGAATCCGGAACCGCACCGTGCCATTGGAATCGCTGAAATCGACGCCCCCATCCCGGTTCACCGCCAACACCAATCCGGGGGCTTTCACCTTCCACGAGTACGAACCCTGCGATGCATCGGGCACCGAATCCAGCGTCAACGTCTCCTTCACCGCCGACGGCTGAACCTGATAGTCCAGGTCGGCCCCCTCGAACACATCCGGGTAAGACGCCTCATCCGCACCCTGACCGTTGCGCACCGCCATCGGAAGCGGACGCTTCAACCGCGACGAATCCGCACCTTCCAACGTGTACGAGACGGAGTAGCCGTCCTTCTCCACAGACACGGCATCGTTTGCCGTCACATCGTCCTTAAACACGGGGTGGAGGATGTTGTCGGGTACAGACATGCCACCCGACGCCGAGTCGTCCCTCAGAATCGTCGACGATGCCTTCCACTCACCGTCCTCCATCAGATTGATCGGGGTCGGCGACACCTCCGTCACATGCGAACCATCAGACTTCGTGTACGTCGTCGTGTAGTCGTCGCGGCCGGAAACCGTCGCACCGGTCACATCGGTGGGCGAACCCGACTCTGCGGGCGCGTCCGCCTCCTTCAGCGACTTCGGCTTCGCGGCAGGCTCCGACTCCAATGGCTTCGCCCCCAGGTCCTCAACGGTGCCCGGTGAGACCCCCGCCCCACCAGCTACCAACGGTGGAAGTCCGGTCGGGGAATCGACCGACTCGCTGAACGATCGCGCCGAGGTTTCAGCCGTCGCCGGCACAACGGACGACACCACCAGCACGCAAGCCACCACAGTCGCGACCAACGCCGACCCAACCCAGCGACCACCACGCACCATGGAATCCCCCTCGCCAGCCCCACGCCCCGAACTGTCGAGCGTAGGAAAAATCTAGGGGTGCGAGAACCTGCAAGAGAAGTAGGAGTCGATGAGAAAACGTACACGACCGAGATCGCAACTTAAGGTGCTTCGATGACCTGCTGATCATCGTCCACATCTCGCCGGTGCGATGCCTGTCACGGATCATCGCCCCTCCTCGGTGTACCCCGTCGCGCCGACTGAAATTTCACGAGCGATCCACCTTCACCCGCCCGACGTGCCCGCGTCCACCCGCGCATCGAACCCGTCCCATACTGCCGCGACCGCGGTGGCGCGCCGCCGCAGACGGGCGCTCGGCCGGTTCACCGCCCTCCCGCACGCATAGACTCCCCGCTATGGATCGGAGACCGGACGACGCTGCGATGCGCGACCTGAAGCGGATCAGCGATCCCACCCGCGCGGCCATCCTGCGGATGCTGCTCGACGCGCCGGACGGTCGAGAGGCGGTCACGCCTCTCGCTGAGCGGCTCGGCCTGCAGCAGCCGACTGTCTCCCACCACCTGGGACTGCTCCGCGAGGCGGGCCTGGTCGAGCGGACGAAGGAGGGGCGGATCGCCTGGTACTCGGTCACGCCGTCGGCGGCCGGCCGTGTCGCGGAGATCGTCGGGGGCGACGGCCGGCCGGCGGATCAGGCGGCCGCGCTCCCCCGGATCGTCGCCGACCTCACCGAGCGCTACCGCGGCATCCTCTCGCGCGAGACCGTCGCGGAGTGCGTCGCGGACAGCTATGACCGTCTCGACGGTCGGCCGAACCGGGCGTCGTCGGCCAGTGCGTTCGCCGTCGACCGGTTGGATGCGGTGCTGTCGGTCCGCCGGGAGCGGCACGCGGTGCCGCGCGTCCTGTTCGTCTGTGTGCAGAACGCCGGACGTTCTCAGCTCGCCTCGGCGATCCTGCGCCAGCTCGCCGGTGATCGGGTCGTCGTGCGGACGGCCGGCTCCGATCCGGCGGACGCGGTGCGGTCCACGATCGTGACTGTGCTCGATGAGGTGGGCACTCCGCTGGGCGGCGAGTTCCCGAAGCCGCTGACCGACGAGGCCGTCCGGGCGGCGGATTACGTGATCACGATGGGCTGCGGCGATGCGTGCCCGATCCTCCCGGGGCGGGAGTACCTGGACTGGGACATCCCCGACCCGGTCGGACGGCCTCTCACCGCCGTCCGGGCGATCCGCGACGACATCGAGCACCGCGTCCGGGAACTGCTGGGCCGGATCGAGAGCGAATGGCCGTGCCGCGACGAACGCGCCCCTTCCCCATTGCATAGATGAGCGTCTATGTTAATCGGGTGACCTCCTCCCCTCCTACTGTCCTGTTCGTCTGCGTCCACAACGCCGGCCGCTCCCAGATGGCCGCCGGCTTCATGCGCGAACTCTCCGGAGGACGCGTCGAGGTCCTCTCCGCCGGCTCCGAGCCCAAGGACCAGATCAACCCCGTCGCCGTCCAGGTCATGGCCGAAGAAGGCATCGACATCGCCGGAGGGCAGCCCACGATCCTCACCGCCGAGGCCGTCAAGGAATCGGACGTGGTGATCACGATGGGCTGCGGCGAGACCTGCCCGGTCTTCCCCGGAAAGCGCTACGAGGACTGGGACCTCACCGACCCCGCCGGGCGCCCGGTCGAGGAGGTCCGCCCGATCCGCGACGAGATCAAGCGGCGCGTGCAGGATCTTCTCGACGAGCTGCTGCCCGCGACGGCGTGAGCGGTGCCGCCGCGCGTCCGTGAGCTGTCACGGCGCGGGCGGACGCCTTTTCCGCTCCGACAGCGCAGAGGACCCACCCGCCGACCGGCCTCATCGTGCGGATCTTCGGTCCAGCCGCTCCACCCTCCATCGGCCGTCCTCCCCCTGATGTCCACTCCCGAAAACGGCCGGTATCGTCCGAGCGGCGAGACGGGAGCCGGTTCGAGATCGCCGCGGTCGAGGGGGCATCCGACCCCGAGTCCCGCTGCGCGCCGCGACGCCGCAGATCCGGACCGCCCTGCGGCGGAAGGCGGACTCCGCACCACGTAGTAGATTCGGTGGGCGCCCCGGCGCCTCCTGCCGGCCGAATCGAACGGATTTCACAGTGATCGAGCGACCCTCCCGGATCCTCCGGATCGTTGCCTATTGCCTCGCCCCCCTCGCTCTGCTCGTCGCCCTCCTCAGCTGGAGTGCGTCATCCCCGGTCGGTTCGAGCGCCGACGAGGACTTCCACCTCACGAGCTCCTGGTGCGGCCTGGGCGTGCGGGACGGCCTCTGCGAAGCAGGATCTGACGACGCGCATCGTCGCGTGCCGGTCGAGCTTCTCGTGGCGAGTCAGTGCTTCAACAACCTCCCCGATCAGTCCGCGTCGTGCCCCGCCACACCGTCGTCGGTGCTCACGGATACGGACCGAGGCAACTTCACCGGTTCCTACCCACCCGTCTTCTACGCCACCATGAGCATCTTCGCGAGTACGAACATCTCGACATCGGTTCTGCTCATGCGCGCGTTCAATTCGCTGCTCTATGTCGTGGTGATGACAGGGCTTTTCCTCCTGCTTCCGCGCCCGCGGCGGGGACTCCTGGTGTGGGCGTCGTTGGCGACCGTCGTCCCCTTCGGCGTCTTCCTGATCGCCAGCATCAATCCGAGCGGATGGGGTGTGCTCTCGGCCACGACACTCTGGCTGGCGGTGCTGGGATACTTCGAGACGGAGTCACGGGGACGCCGTGTGGGGCTGGCGGCACTGGCTCTCATCGCGATGGTGATCGCCGCGGGCTCGCGGGCGGATTCCGCCGCCTACGCCGCGGTGGCGATCGTGTTGGTCGGAATCCTCAAAGCCCGCCCGACGCGCGCCTTCCTGGTCCGCGCGATCTTCCCGGTCATCCTCGTCGGCATCGCCGGCGCGAGCTACCTCACCTCGAGTCAGACTCGAGCGGTCAACCTGGGCGGGGAGAACATCTCGAGCCCGATCGGGAGTGTGCCGACGAGTTGGACCGACCTGCTCTGGAACAACCTGATCCGCCTTCCCGACTTGTGGGCGGGAGCGTTCGGAGCGCCCGTGGCGGGACGCTCGCTCTGGCTGGGCACCGCCGTGCCGGGGATGATCTGGTTCCCCGTGCTGCTCGCCTTCGGCGGTGTGGTGTTCCTCGGGCTCCGGCGCCTCAGCCTGCGCAAGGGGCTCAGTATCGCCATACTCGTCGGGCTGCTCGTGCTCTTGCCGCTGCTGTGGCTCATGCGCGACCACATCCTCGTCGGGCAGCAGGTCCAGTCGCGCTACCTCTACCCGATCTTGATCATCCTCGCCGGAGTCAGCCTGCTCGGATTCCGGCGCGCCAACGCCGGGCTCCGTCGTGTCCACATGATCCTCGTGGCTGTGGCCGCCCTCCTCGGCGATCTCACCATCCAGTGGGTGACCCTCCGCCGCTTCACCACCGGGTTGGACGAGTTCTGGCCCAACCTCGACAAGAACATCGAGTGGTGGTGGGGCCTGCCGATCGGACCGATGCCGTTGTGGATCATCGGGACACTGTCTTTCGCATTCGTTTGCGCGGCAGCCGTGCTCTACGGGTGGCGGGACGGCGCGTCTCCCCGCGGCGATGCGTGCCTTCCGGAGACGGTCCTCGTCCTACCGGAGTCTTCCGACGCACAGCCGGCCGAGTCCGACGCGGAGCGCCGCGCGGACAGTGTCACGCACCGTGGATGAGCTTTGCGCTTCACGTGGTCGGGGACCCGTCGCAGCAGAGGCACCAGCAGTCCCCGACGCCGTAGTACGACGCCTCAACGTGCCCGAGCGCTGCACGTGGGCGGCCTCTGCGGCAAGTTGAGTGTCCGTGGTCCGATGGCAGTCCCGCGGAGCGTCGGCGTTTACCCCCACAGCTCCCTGACCAGATCGGCCGCCACCCTCCCCTGGGCTTGACCCGCGCGCGCCGCGGGCGGCCGGGTCGCCGGATTCATCATGTCGTCCCCGAACGCCGCGCGGGCGGCGGCATCGGGGAAGATCGTCTCGACACGGCTGCCGTCGGCGCGGAGCCGCTCGGTCTGAGTCGCGAGATCGAGCCCCCACGCGAGCGGGAGGCGGGTGCGACCTCCGAACGGCGACAGGATGAGGACGCGGTCGTATCCCGCCGCCAGGTCCGCGTTGTCCGCGTTGGTCCGGTAGCCGCCGTCGACGAAGTCGCGCTCCTCGATGCGGTAGCCGGCGACGCCGGAGGTGCTGGCCGCGACCGCGTCCACGAGGTCGACTCCACTTGCCCGGTCGAAGACGATCGGCTCCCCGGAGCGGGCGTCGACCGCCGTGAGCAGCAGGCGGCGCTCCGGCCAGTCGTGGCCGGGGAAGCGCGCTGCGACCGTGGAGCGCCACCGGTCCCGGAGGGCCGGGTTCGCGGCGGCGAGCTCAAGCGCGTCCGCGCCGATCCGTCGGCGCATGTCGGCCGGGTCCGAGGCTGCGGCGATGAGGGCGTCGGTGCGCTCGAGGTGCGTCGAGACCGGCCGCGTCGAGGCCGTCGGGCGCGGGCCTCGTCGGCCGTCGGTCCGGACGGGCGGGGCGTCCAAGATGGCGGCGAGCAGTGTACGCGGGTCGGTGCCGGCGAGCTGGGCGGCGGCGGTGGCGCCGGCGGAGGTTCCGACGACGAGGTCGGCGTCCGTCACGTCGACGCCGCCCTCGGCGAGGCCGGCGAGCACGCCGATCAGCCAGGCGTTGCCGGCGGATCCGCCCCCGCCGAGGACGAGGGCGGTGCCGGTGGGGTGTTCGTTCTGCGAAGAGGTCATGAGCGCAGCTTTCTGAAGACAGGAAGGCGCTCCCGCGACGGCTACCTCAGTCGCGCGATCGTGAACTCCGCGGAGCGCCCGGAATGGACTGTTCGAGCATCGGGCTCACCTCCTCGGATCGTGTCACGTTCTCGCACGAGCATACTGTGGGTCAGGTGAACGAGGAAGAGCAGCTCACCGGCGGCAACGCGAGCGGACCCGTCGTCCGCGTGGGCGGCACGGTGCGCAAGTCGTGGACCGCGGCCTCGGCGCACGTCGCGGAGTTCGTCTCCCACCTCCGAGCCGCGGGGGTGGATGCCCCCGCTCCCCTCGGGCGCGACGAGCAGGGCCGCCAGATCACGGAGTTCGTGCCGGGTCGGCTGGCTCTCGACGCTCCCCCGCTGACACTCGGCGAGCTCGGCAGGGTCGGCGCGCTCGTCCGCGCCATTCACGACGCGAGCGCCGACTTCGCACCCGGACGCGACGCCGTGTGGGAGACCCTCCTGCCACCGCCCGACGCCTCCGTGATCTGCCACAACGACCTCGCGCCGTGGAACCTCCTGATCGGAGAGCGCTGGGTCTTCATCGACTGGGACGGCGCCGGTCCGAGCAGCGCGCTCTGGGATCTCGCGTACGCAGCCCAGTCGTTCACGCTCAACGACGTGACCGCTCCGCCGCACGAGGCAGCGCGCGGCCTCGCTGCCTTCGTGGACGGATACGGCGCGAGTGCCCGGATGCGGGAGCTCCTCCCCCGGACCATGCACGAGCGGGCGGCGGCGATGCACGAGCTGCTGAGGTCGGCCCATGAGACCGGCCGGGAGCCGTGGGGAACGATGTACACGAGCGGACACGGGGCGCACTGGGAGGCGGTGACGCGTTACGTCGCCGCCCACCAATCCGTATGGCGGGCGGCAATTGCTTAGTAGTACTTATTAACTGCTAAGGTGTACTCAGCATCCGGAGGAGCCGGAGCGAGAGGGGCCTCATGAGCACGGATATCGAGGAGGTCGCTGCAGACCTGCGCCGGGCCGTCACACGACTGCACAGTCGCTTCCGGTCGGAGCGGGTGGAGGGCGAGGTGCCCGATGCTGCACTGCTCGTCCTTCTCGTCCTGCTGAAGCAGGGGCCGAAGAGCCTGAGCGAGCTCGCCGAGGCGGGCCGGGTGACCCTCGGCTCGATGAGCCAGACGGTACGACGGCTCGAACAGCAGGGCCTGGTGTCCAAGGCGCGTGACACGGAGGACCGTCGCCGCGTGATCTTCACGCTCACCGTTGCGGGAACGACGGCGGCGACGACCTCCCAGCGACACCGGCGCGACTGGCTCAACGCCCGGCTGGCGGAGCTCACGGCCGACGAGCGGCAGGACATCCTGCGCGCCGCCGCTCTGCTCCTCCGGCTCGCGGATTCGTGAAGCCGCACACCGCGACACCCCTCTGACGAACGTTTCCCTGAAAACCTGGAAGAAGGACCATGCATCCCGTCGAAGCCCTCATCTGGCCGCTCGGCCGAACCCTCCGTTCCGTCCGGCCGGACGCCGCACGCAGTCTCGCCGAGGCGCCGGAGTTCCGCGCGGCGCGCACGATCGAGCTGACCTCCCCCGCCTATCGCGACGGCGAGGTTATCCCCGCGAGGTTTTGCGGCCCGCTCATCGGTAAGGACCTCTCCCCCGCGCTGGCGTGGAGCGCGCTGCCGGAGGGGACCGTGGATCTCCTGCTGGTGTTCGAAGACCTCGACGCGCCGCGGTCGGCTCCCGCCTTGCACACGATCGTCGCCTTCGCGCCCCGACCGAGTGGGATCCCGGAGGGCGCGCTCCGCACGGACGACCCCACCCTCCGGTTCCTGCCCACCTTGTTCGGCCGTGCGAAGTACGCCGGTCCGCGACCGCTACCGGGCCACGGCACCCACCGGTACCGCTTCCACCTGTATGCGCTCGACACTCCGGTCGACATGGCCGCCGTCGGATCTCCGGACCGTCTTCCGGCCGCCGTGGCAGGCCACGTCTTGGCTTCGGGAACACTGGCGGGCACGCGGACCTGCTGAGCGACGGCAGCGCCCTCCGGTTCACGGAGCGGCAGTCGCTCGCGCGGCGCGCAGCACGCCCTGCCGGTCGAGCTCCAGCCGCGCGCCGAGCTGCCCGCAGCCGAGATCGCGCAGCGTCGCGCTCGTGCTGGTCGTAGAGGTGACGGTGGCGCCCTGCACGGCGTCAGCGGTGACCTCGATCGACGTTCCGGTGGTGGCCCACGGTGTCGACAAGGGTACGTACAGCGACACTTCGGCGTAGCCGGTCGTGCAATCGCCGCCGACGCACACCCGCACATTCGTTCCCGGATGGGCGTCGATCCAGGGCTGGACGTCCACCTCGATGTCGGGTTGAGGACTGATCGCCTGCCCGCACCGACCGATGGAACCGCAGCCGGCGAGCCCCACGGAGGCGAGCACGACGGCGCCCAGCGCGAGTCCTCGTCTCCCCCACGGGTGCATACGCCGCACGCTACCACCGAGGATGGCCGCGTCGCACTGACGGCGGGCCGCGTTGCGCGGGCAGGGCGTCGCCGCCAGAATGTGGCCGGTGGGGGTCTCGTTCACGCTGCCGGCCCGGTGGGGCCGGGCCTACTTCGCGCTGCAGGCCGGTTGCCGGTGCGGCCTGGTGGGTCGCGGTGTTCAGCGTCCCATGGGTGCGCTCGGCGACGGTGGGAAGCCTCGACCCGATCGCTGTCGCGGTGCTCGACATCCCGCTCTTCGTCGGGGCATCGGCGCTCGCCGCGGCGGGCGTCCGCGTCGCGGTCGCGGTCGCGACGGGATGGACGGTCGTCGTCACGGCGGCTCTCGCGCTCTTCGCGACCGTCACCGGCGAGGCAGGCTGGGGCGTGCTGCTCATGATCGCCGCCGCGGGATGCTCGGTGGCCGCCGCCTGCGCGGTCCTGCTCGGCAGGCTGCCCGCGGAGTGGCTCGTGCGGGGGCCGTTCGCATTCCGCCCCGCGCGCGTGCGGCGCTCGGTCGCAGCGCACGTCGCGGCGACGTTCGGCCAGATCGTTCTCTTCTGGGGCCTGTTCCTGGTGGTGCTGCCGTTCCTCATCGCCGCGGCGGAGAACCGCTGGGGCCTGCGCGTGCCCCTGCCCTCCGCCGTTCTGGTACCGGTCGGCGTCGCTCTCCTCGTGCTGATGAGCGCCCTCGGGATCTGGGCGGCGATCGCGATGTCCACGCGGGGTGGCGGCACTCCCCTGCCCGCGGCGATGCCCAACCGGCTCGTCGTGGCCGGGCCCTACCGGTTGCTGCGCAACCCGATGGCGCTCGCCGGGATCGCGCAGGGCGTGGCGGTGGGCCTCCTCGTCGGCTCCTGGCTCGTCCTCGCCTATGCGATCGCCGGTTCCCTCGTCTGGAACTACCTGGTGCGGCCGTTCGAGGAACTGGATCTCGAGGAGCGGTTCGGCGGGCAGTTCGTCCGCTACCGCGCTCAGGTGCGGTGCTGGCTGCCACGACTCACCCCCTGGTCGCCTGCCCCCGAGTCCGTACACTCGCCCTGACGATCCGAGGCCCACGCACACCGGACGGGGCCGGGCTTGGATCTTCTTCCTCGTGATCCCGGTCGCGGGCCGGATCGTCTACGGCCTCGGACCTCGCCCGGGGAGGAGACGGCGGCGTCGCCGAGTCACCGGGGGCGTGGCCCACCGCGCAGATCGTAGGTGCGCAGACGCCCGCACATCCCGAACCCGCGCGCTCCCGGTGAGGGCGGCGCGGTCTGCACGGTCGCATCGTCGTAGGACGGGACGAGGCCGTCGGCGAGGGCGCGCACCCGCTCGAGCGACCGGTTCGCCTGCGCGAGCGGCCCCCGCTCGATCAGGGCGGACCAGTCGTGTGCCCGGCCGCGCACCAGGCGGGCGGCGGCGGTGTAGAAGGCGGCGAGCGGTGCCGGGTCGCCCGCCTCCGCCGCGTCGCGCAGGATGGAGAAGCCCGCGACGGCGAGATCCCGGCGGCGGGTCGCCTGAGCCGCTCGGGATTCGTCGTCCCCGTCTCCCAGGGAGGTGGCATCGGCGTAGCTGACCGGATCGGCCAGAACCTCGGGAGGGAACGTCATGACGGCATCCCCCGCCTCGGGCAGTCCGGCGTTGCTCATCAGCACGACGACGCGCAGGCCGCCCTCGTTCACCGCCCGGTGGATGGTGCCCGGCGTGAACCAGACGACCGCTCCCTCTGCGAGAGAAGTCTCCCGGAGGCCGGCGCCGTCGATCGTCATCAGCTTGCCGCGCCCGGCCGTCACCACGTATGCCTCGGTGGAGACGAGGTGGACGTGCGGTGTGCCGCCGACCAGCCCGTCGGGTGCGAGGGAGTCGTAGACGTCGAGACGCGAGACACCGGTCGCGCCGGGGAAGGTGGGGTGCGTCATCGGCGTGCCGCGAGCGCCTGCCGGACGGCTGCGGCGAGAGCGGGCGCGTCATCAGCGGTGCCGCTCGCGACGCCGACTCCGTAGCGCAGCCGCAGGAGGCCGTCCGCCGGCACCACGTGCTCCTCGCTGAAGAACTGCGCCGGATTGAGGGCGGCGAACTCCGCGGTGCGGGCGAACCACTGCGGGGGATGTTGCACGTTGGAGGCGTCGTCGAGCATGAGCAGCACGGACGCGTCGTCCGTCTCGTCATGCCGGCCGGCGAACGCCATCCACTCGTGCCGCTGGCCGCGCAGCTCATCCCCGCCGCGCACGCCCGGCGCGACGAGGGTGCCACCGGTGAACGACCGCGGACCGCGCCAGAACAGCCCGCCGTAGCCGGCGTTCTCGCGCCCTCGGGTCGTGGGCGAGCCGAGGGAGATGGCGGCACCGCGGACGTTGCGCAGTGCGGTCGCGAACGTCAGCGCCCAGGCGTCATCCGAGACCGGAGTCGCGCTCAGCGTTCGCCGCTCGGCGAACCAGAGCTCGCCGGACTGCGTCACCCAGTCGAGTTCGTGATCCAGCACGACGGCGTCCCCCTCGGCGGTCACTCGGAGGTCGCCGCGGTGCCGCTGCGAGCCGTTGTTCGGGAGCGCGGTGTATCCGCGACCGTGCACGTACGTCGGACCGCCCCAGAAGTTCTCGTCCTCGACGACCGGCAGCGACCAGGTGATGCCCTTGTGCCACACGTGGTCGTGCGGCCGGTAGAGGCTGACGAGCGCGCCGCTCCGCGTGCGCAACGGGTGCAGGTAGGGCCGCGGCGACTCGACCTGGGGATGTTCGGGCCGGTACACGTAGCGGAACAGCTCGACGTCGCCGTCGAGCACTGCCACGGCGGTGCCCACCTCGTGCACGGCGCGCAGCGCGGTCATCGCGCGACCTCCTTCACCGGCGCCCAGGGGACGCGTCCACCGCTCATCGACGTCATGAACGGGTCGTCGTCGGCGATGGCGCCCGCCGCGATCGGTGTGCGCAGGAAGGCGGACGCGTACGTCGCCGCGGCGAACTCGAGGGTGCGGCGCGCATCGTCGATGGCCACCGTCGGATGCTCGCCCGACGCGAGGGCGTCGGCGATCGCGGCGAACTGGTCCCGGTGGGAGCTGGTCTCCTCGGCGGGCGGGGCGGCGGCCCAGCGGGCGGCGAGCTCCTCATGCCCGGGCGCGGGCGTCAGCGTCCAGTCACCTGTCGTGTACCCGTACACGTGCTCCACCTCGACGGTCGCGAACTCGAAGTCGAAGCGGAGACGCGAGCTCTCCCGCGGTGAGACGAGCGAGTTGACGACGGTCGCGACGGCACCGCTCTCGAAGGTGACGAGAGCGGCGGACACGTCCTCGGTGTCGGTGGGGCGCGACTGCCGCGCCGCGATCGCGGAGACCTCCGCCCACGGGCCGAGGACCGCGAGGAGCAGGTCGAACTGGTGGATGCCGTGGCCCATCGTCGGGCCCCCGCCCTCGACCTCCCAGCGCCCGCGCCAGGGCACCGCGAAGTAGTCGTCGGTACGGTACCAGAGCGTCTCGCAAGTGGCGACGAGTGCTCGGCCGAGCTCCCCGTCCGCGATCATGCGCCGGAGATGGCGCACCGCGGCGCCGAAACGGTGCTGGAACACCGTCAGCGTCGGCACCCCTGTCTCCGACTCGACCCGCGCGATCTCGTCGACCTCGGCCAGGCTGAGGGCCGTTGGCTTCTCCACGAGTGCGGGCACCCCGGCCCGCATGGCTTCGATCGCCAGCGCGGCGTGCGTCTGCGGCGGTGTGCAGATGTGGACGAGATCCACTCCCCCGGCGGCCAGCAGTGCCGTCGCGGACGGATAGGTGCGCTCGACGCCGACGGAGGCCGCGAACGCTGCAGCACGGTCCTCGTCGATGTCGGAGACGGCCACCAGGCGCATCCGGTCGCCGAGCGCGGCGATCGCCTGCGCATGTGCGTGGGCGATGCCGCCGGTGCCGATGATCGCGGAGCGGATCGGGGCGGGGCGCGAGCCGCCCGCCGGTTCAGGCGCGTTCATTCGTGTCCTTCCTGTGCGGCGGCGCGACGACGTCGCTCCGCTGCGACGAGCGCGACGGCCACGAGGCCGGGCGCGATGACGATGAGGGGCGGGAGCATCCAGACGACGGTGACCGCGACGAGCAGGCCGGCGACCACGAACAGGCTCCCGACCGGGTCGGTGATGGCATCGGTCCGGTGCCGTCGCCAGAGCTGCGACCAGCGGGCTCCGGGCTGCCAGCGGGCGGCCACCCGTCCGACCGTGACGGCGGCGACGACGGCCAGCGCACCGCTGACGGCCGCCAGGACGCCGCCCCCGGGGACGAGTCCCTCGACGCCCAGCACCACATTGAGCAGCAGCAGCGCGACCACCGCGGCCGCGATCATGCCGAACAGCCAGCCGCCGCGGATCGCGGCCCATCCGAGCGACGCGAGCTCGCGGACCGAGTCCCGCCTTGCGGACACGTGCTCGTCCAGGTGGCGGGTCCCCGCGGCCAGCGCGGGCACGATGGTCACGATCGGCAGCGAGAGCGCGGTGATGCCGAGGCCGATGACGAGCATCTCCCCGAAGGCTCCGACGCCGCGGCCGCCGAACCGGCGCAGGTCGTCGACCCGTGTCATCCTTTCAGCCCCTGCGTCGCGACCCCGGCCACGAGGTAGCGCTGGAAGGCCATGAAGAACACGACGACCGGCAGCAGCGCGAGGATGGCCATGGCCATCTGGGCGCCGTAGTCGCTGGTCGACGTCTGGTCGACGTAGAGCCGCAGAGCGAGCGGCATCGTGTACGTGCCCGGGTCCTTGAGGTAGAGCAGCGGCCCGAAGAAGTCGTTCCACGACCAGATGAACGCGAAGATCGAGCTGGTCACGAGCGCCGGCTTCATGAGCGGCAGGATGACCGACGTGAACGTGCGCACGTGCCCGGCGCCGTCGATCCGCGCCGCCTCGTCCAGCTCCCGCGGCAACCCGCGCATGAACTGGATCATGAGGAACACGAAGAAGGCGTCCGCCGCCAGGAACTTGCCGAGCAGCAGCGGCCAATACGTGTTGATCATGCCGAGCTGGTTGAACACGATGTACTGCGGGATGATCACGACGTGGAACGGCAGCAGCATCGTCGCGATCATGCAGGCGAAGAACAGGCCTCGGCCCGGGAAGCTGATCCGTGCGAACGCGTACGCCGTCACGGAGCAGGAGAGCACGACGCCCGCGACAGAGGCCACGGCCAGGATCAGCGAGTTCGCGACGAAGGTCCAGAACGAGACCCCGCCGATGCCCTTCAATGCCGTGACGTAGTTCTGAAGCCCGCCGTTCTTGGGGATGAGATCGACCGAGCCGATGATCTCGTTCCCCGGCTTGAAAGACGACATCAGCATCCACACCGCCGGGTAGAGGATCACGATCAGGACGGCGACGGCGAAGACGTGGAACACCACCGACTTCCCGAGACCGCGCCGGCGCGGGCGTCTCGGCGGGGTGATGCCGGGCGGAGTGCGTTGAGCGGTGTCGGCTGCGACGACCGCCGTGGTCTCGGTGTGCGTTGCGCTCATCGCTCGTCTCCCGCATAGTGCACCCACGCTTTCGACGTCCGGAACAGCATGACCGTGACGATGCCGACCGCGACGACGAGCACCCACGCCATCGCGGACGCGTAGCCCATCTGGAAGTCACGGAAGCCGCGCAGGTAGAGGTACAGCGTGTAGAAGAGGGTCGAGCCCGCGGGCCCGCCGCTGCCGTTGGAGATGATGTAGGCCGAGTTGAAGACCTGGAAAGCGTGGATCGTCTCCAGCAGCAGGTTGAAGAACAGCACCGGCGAGAGCATCGGGACGGTCACCGAGAAGAACCGGCGCACCGGTCCCGCGCCGTCCACCGCCGCCGCCTCGTACAGCTCGGCGGGCACCTGCTTCAGTCCGGCGAGGAAGATCACCATCGGGGCGCCGAACTGCCACACCGTGAGCAGGATCAGCATCGGGAGGGTGCGGGAGGGATCGCCCACCCAGCCGCCCTCCGCGGCGGGAGGTCCGCCGAAGAACGAGCCGATCTGGGCGACGATCCCATCGTCGATGAACATCGCCTTCCACACGATCGCGATCGACACGCTCCCGCCGATGAGGGACGGCAGGTAGAACGCCGAGCGGTAGAACCCCTGCCCGCGCCGCGGCTGGTTCAGCAGCATCGCCACCGCGAGGGCCGCGAGCAGTTTCAGCGGCGTCCCGACGAGCACGTACAGCCCCGTGACCTTCACCGCTTGGAGGAAGTTGGGATCGGCGAACAACCGGGTGTAGTTGTCGAGGCCGATGAACGTCGGGGCCGCGAACAGGTTGTAGTTCGTGAAGGACAGGTACAGCGAGGCGAGCATCGGGCCGGCGGTCAGCGCCACGAATCCGATCAGCCAGGGGCTGAGGAACGCGTATCCGGCCCGCGCCTCGCGTCGCGTGCGGGCCGTGCCGCGCCGCTGTGGCGCGGCACGGAGAGCCGTTGCCGTCGTCATGAGCCGAGTGCCAGCGACATCTCGGAGAAGAGCTCGTCGGCGAACTGCTTGCTGGTGATCTGCCCGTACTGCAGCTGCTCGTGCAGGTCGCCCCACTTCGCCTCGATCGTGCCGTACCCGGAGGGCAGGATCGGATAGCTCGCGGTG
This sequence comes from Leifsonia sp. ZF2019, assembly GCF_019924635.1. NCBI lineage: Bacteria > Bacillati > Actinomycetota > Actinomycetes > Micrococcales > Microbacteriaceae > Leifsonia > Leifsonia sp. ZF2019. Next base: position 2,207,053 of record NZ_CP065037.1, on the reverse strand, counting down.
AGCTCCTTCGAGATCGAGTCGAGATAGTCGAGGTTCACCGTGTCGGCGGGCTGCTGGTCGATCGCGTCGCGACCCGCCTGGGTCGCCGGTGTCCCCAGCGACGTCCCGAAGATCTTCGCGACATCGGGCGATGTGACGAGGTAGTCGACCAGCGCCGCGGCCGCCTCCGGCTGCTTCGAGTTGGCCGAGACGCTGAGCAGCATGCTGGGCTTCGGCGCGAGGATGTGCGTCTTCTCGCCGTCGGCGAGCGGCGGCGTGACCATCCCGATGTTCTCGGTTCCGGCGTCCGTCATCCCTTGCAGGACCGTGGTGGAGAAGTTGAACCAGAGCGCGGACTCGCCCGCCAGGAAGCCGCCGGACGGCGAGAGCGCGATGCTCCGGTCGATCGGATAGAAGGCTCCGGCTTTGCGCAGGCTCGCGGCGCTGTCGAGGAAGGAGATCACGTCCTTCTTGCTGAAAGCGGGGGTGCCGTCTTTCTTGAAGACGGGGTTCTTCTGCTGCATCAGGTGGTAGATGAAGTTCGGGAACCCGCCGGTGTAGTCCTCAGCGCCGTAGATCTTCGGATCCGACGAGGCGCCCGCCGCGTCGACCTTCTTGATGAAGGCGTCGAGCTGATCCCAGGTCATGTCGCCCGTCGGGTACGCGATGCCGAGCTTGTCGAGGATGTCCTTGTTGTACATCATCGACCAGGCGTTCGTGCCGAGCGGGACGCTCTCGAGCTTGCCGTCCACCGTCCCCGAGCCGAGCACGTTGTCGGCGACGCCCTTCAAGGGGAGGAGGTTCTCGCGGTAGGGAGTCAGGTCGAGCAGGAGCCCCTTGCTCGCGTACTCCCCCAGGTAGCCGGCGTCCATCATCACGACATCCGGCAGCGCGTGTCCGGCGGCCTCGGTGTTGCGGGCGGTCCAGTAGTCGCCCCACGCGTTGAAGTTCCGCACGACCTTGACGTTCGGATACTCCTTGTTGAATCCCGCGATGGCCTGCTCGAACCGGGCGGCGCGGTCGTCGTTGCCCCACCAGGAGAACGAGATCTCGGCCTTCGTGTCCTTGTCGAATGTGACGTCCGCGGGCTTCGCGGCGCCCCCGCCGCCGCAACCGGCAAGGGCGAGCGCGGCCGCGGCGGCGATCGCGAGGCTCGCTGCGATCCTTCGTGACATGTGTTTCCTCCTCATCGAGTCGGGCGGGTCCGCCCTGGTGGATGCGGGCGGATCGCCGCACGCATCCGGTGTCGTGGTCTGTGGATGGCCGCCGCGGCTCAGCCGCCTGCGACGACGCCGGCCGCCGTCCTCTCCTCACCGGAGATCAGGGCGCGGAGGCGGCCCAGGGGGAGCTTCGGCTCCCGCCGCTCCGTGAGCAGGCCGTTGCGCTCCTGCATCGTGTCCGTGAGCTGCGTCCAGCACCAGCCGGCGAGGCCGTCCGGACGTCCCCGGTGCCCGCGGGTGGATGCCTGCACGGCCGTGAGGATCGCGGTGACGCGTTCGGCGTAGTCGGCCGCGCCGACCGCCTCGGAGTAGCCCCAGGAGTCCGCCGGGCTCTCATCGGCCGCCCAGGCGACGCCGCCGAACTCGGTCAGCATGATCGGCTGGCCGTCGTCGACCGTCCCGGGGAGGCGGATCCGCCGGCCCGCCGGACCGATGCCGGCGATGTACGTGCGGAGCGCGTCGTCGTCGACGGCGTAGCGGCGCCGCAGCACGTCGCCATCGGGCTCGTAGTCGTGCAGCGTCCACAGGTCGGACGTGCCGAGCTCCCAGCCGTCGTTCGAGATGACCGGCCGGGTGGGGTCCAGTGCCCGAGTCAGCTGGTAGAGCGCCTCCGCGAACGCGCGCTGATCGGGACGCGTTGCGATGTGCTGCACTCCCCAGCTCTCGTTGAGAGGCACCCAGGTCACGATGCTGGGGTGGCTGCGGTCCCTCAGGACCGCCTCCCCCCACTCGGCGATGGTCCGTCGCACCGAGCGGCTGTCGAACGCGTAGGTCGCCGGCATCTCGCCCCAGACCAGCAGTCCGAGCCGGTCGGCCCAGTACAGGAATCGATCGTCCTCCACCTTCTGGTGCACGCGCACGGCGTTGAAGCCGAGCTCGCCGATCAGCTCCGCCTCACGGCGGAGGGCGTCGCCCGAGGGAGCGGCCAGGTGCGAGTCCGGCCAGTATCCCTGGCTGAGCACGGAGCGGAGGACGAGGGGACGCTCGTTCAGCAGGAAGGCCCCGTCCGCGCAGCGTACCGAGCGCAGTCCGAGGTAGCTCGCCACCACATCCTGCTCGACACCGTCGACATCGACGTGGACCCAGGCGTCGAGCAGCGTGGGAGACGCGGGCGACCACAGCAGCCGCTCGAACTCCTGACCGTTCCCTTGACCGGCGAGCGGGAGGGTGACGGTCGCGATGGTGTCGTTCACGACGGCGCGTGTGGAGCCCAGGATGCGGTCGCCGTGGGCGACGACCACCCGTATGGCCGCCTCCGCCCGCCGGCTCAGCTCGACCTCCACCGTGACGGTGCCGACGCTCTGGTCGCTCGTCCACCAGAGGGCGGTCACATGCTGCGGCCGTACCGATTCGAGCCAGACCGGCTGCCAGATGCCCGTGGTGCGGTGGTACCAGATGCTGTGCGGCGACTCCCGCCAGTCCTGCTTGCCGCGAGGCTGCGCGATGTCGTGCGGGTCGTCTTCGGCGCGGACGACGAGGGCGTGCGTGTCGGAATCGCCGTCGAGTGCGTCGGTGACGTCCACCGTGAACGGCGTGTGCCCACCCGTGTGACGGCCGACCTCCTGCCCGTCCACCCACACGCGCGCCTGGTGATCGACGGCGCCGAAGTGGACGAGAAGTCGATTCCCCGCGACGTGCCCTGCTGCCGTGAGGTCGGACGCGGCGAGCTCCCTGCGGTACCAGACGATCGGGTGGTAGCCGGTGTCGTTGATGCCCGAGTCGACCGATTCCGGCGGGAAGGGGACGGTGATCGTCCGCGGGAGGGCCCGGCCGTCCGCCCAGCCGTCGACGAGCCCGCGATCGTCGTCGTCGAACCCGAATCCCCAGTCGCCGTCGATCCCCCGGAAGGAGGCGCGCAGCAGCTGGGGGCGCGGACGCGCTGTCTCCATCCGGCTCGCGCGCAGCGCTGCCGTCCCTGACCCGTCGACCGTTCCTGACACCCGTCTGACTCCTTCGTCCGCTGCTGTGTTCGTCGCGGGACCGAATCAATGGTTCCACGTTGAACCATGACGATAGTTCAACGATAAACTAGAGTCAAATGGTTGTCGTCGGAAGGCGCGTCGAGAAGCCGTCGGCACGTGAAGGGAGGGGCTCGATGCCGAGAGTGACGCTCGCCGATGTGGCGGAGCGCGTGGGCGTGAGCGCCAAGTCTGTCTCGAATGTGGTCAACGGGACCGGCTGGGTGAGCGATGCCGTGCGCGAGCGCATCCTGGCGGCGATCGACGAGCTCGGCTACCGCCCCAACCTCGCGGCCCGGCAACTGCGCAACGGGCGCAGCGGTCTGATCGCCCTCGTCGTCCCCGACCTGCGCGAGCCGTACTTCGCGGAGTTCGCGTCCCGCTTCGTCGCGCGCGCCCAGCAGCGTGCGCTCACCGTGCTCGTCGCCCAGACCGGCGGCGAGCACGCCGCCGAGCTCGACATGATGTCCGGCGTCGGATTCCCGGCGCTCGACGGCATCGTGCTGAGCCCTCTGCAGCTGACCGCTGCGGACGTCGCCGACCGCCCCCCATCCCCGCCACTCATCGTGATCGGCGAGCAGGCGGAGGCGCTGGTCGGGCCGGGAGTGCATCACGTGGGCATCGACAACGTCACCGCCGCCGCCGCCGCGACGGCCCACCTGCTCGACGCGGGCCGTCGACGCATCGCCGCCGTCGGTGTGCAGGAGGCCGGACCGAGCGCGACCTCCCGACTCCGCTTCGACGGGTACAGGCGGGCCCTCGACACCGCCGGCATCCCGCTCGATCCCGCCTTGTTCGCCACGGTGGAGCACTTCAACCGCGCCGAGGGCTCCCGCGCGGTGCAGCGACTCCTGGACGACGGCGTCGACTTCGACGCGCTGTTCTGCTTCAGCGACAGTCTCGCGCTCGGCGCGCTCTACACGCTCGGCTCGGCGGGCATCGCGGTGCCCGAGAGGGTGGCGGTCATGGGGTTCGATGGCATCGAAGAGGGCCGCTTCCACATCCCGACGTTCTCCACCGTCAATCCGGGCGTCGAGGACGCGGCGGGTACGATCCTGGATCTGTTGGGCGCGCCTGCTCTGCCGCCGGGCGCGCACCACAGTGTGCCGTACGCGATCATCGCCCGCTGAGCGTCAGCGGTGGATGCCCTCCACTCGGACGGGCGGATCGGCGACGGGTCCCGGCTCCGCGGCGAGGGCGCCCAGCAGCGCCAGCCGCTCGGCCCCGTCTGCGCCGGCGGGGTGGTAGAGCACCAGCACGATCCCATCGGTCCCGGTGACCAGGAGCTTCTCGCGGTGCACGGCGAGGGCGCCGACAACGGGATGCTGGAAGGTCAGCGTCCCGCCCTGCCGTTCGCGGACGTCGTGCCGGCTCCACAGCCGCCGGAAGGTCGGGCTCGCTATCGACAGCTCCCCCACGAGCTCGACCACGCGCGCGTCGCCCGCGTCGGCCCCCACCGACCGGCGGAATCCGGCGATCAGTGCGGCGGAGGCGGCCTCCCACTGCGGGAAGAGCGCCTGCTCGGCGGGATCGAGGAACACGTCGCGCAGCCGGTTGCGGCCCGCGACGAGGCGGGGTGACAGCGCCGTGGCGAGCGGATTGGCGCACAGCACGTCGAGATACCGCCCTTCGACGAACGCCGGGAACGGCAGCTGCGGTACGAGGGCGGCCAGGCTCGGGGGGACGGACTCGGGGCGCGCCCGCCGCGGGCGCCGCGGCCGGTCGTCGTCGCGCACGAGTCCCAGCAGGTGGGCGGTGCCCTCGTCGTCGAGCTGCAGGACGCGCGCGATCGAGCGCAGCACCTGCCCGGACGGGTGCCGGTCGCGGCCCTGCTCCAGCCGGAGGTAGTACTCGGCGCTGATCCCCGCGAGCAGGGCGACCTCCTCGCGCCGCAGCCCGGCGACGCGGCGGGTGCCGTGCACAGGGATGCCGAGGGTCTCCGGCGCCACGAGCTCGCGGCGCGCACGGAGGAACTGCCCCAGCAGGTTCTGCTCGCCGCGGTCCGTGTCGCCGTCCATTCCCCCACGGTACTCATCGTCGGGTGCGCCGTGCCTGTCCCCGCGGGTACCAGTGTCGCGGGAGCCCTGGATGCGCCGGGCCGCACGCAGGACGATCGGGACATCCGACCCGCCCGTGCCGGGCGGCCCACGAAGGGACTGCCCATGACGCGACGCGTCCTCGTCACCGGAGGCTCCGGCTTCATCGCCGGCCACCTCATCCTGCAACTGCTCGACAGCGGGGCGGAGGTGCGCGCCACCCTGCGCTCCCTCGACCGCGAGCCGGCGGTGCGCACCGCCCTACGAGACGCCGGAATGACGAGGGACGATGCCCTCGCGTTCACCGCGGCCGATCTGCTGGATGACGCGGGATGGGCGAGGGCGATGGAGGGGGTCGACGGCGTCCTTCACGTCGCATCGCCCGTGCACCTCGGCCCGGTGACCGACGAGAAGCAGGTCATCGCTCCCGCTCGCGAGGGCACGCTTCGCGTGTTGCGGGCCGCCCGCGACGCGGGGATCGGCCGCGCCGTCGTCACCTCGGCCTTCCACGCGGTCGGCTTCGGCCACCCTCCGCTCGACCGCGCCTTCACCGAGGACGACTGGTCCGTGCTCGACGGCCCCGGGATGGACGCGTACGGGCGCAGCAAGGTGCTCGCGGAGCGCGCCGCGTGGGAGTTCGCCGCCGGGGCGGGGGCGGGTATCGAGCTCACCACCATCCTCCCCGTCGCCGTCGTCGGCCCCCTGATCGGTGACGGACTCTCCGGCGCCAACAACCTGGTGCACCGCGTGCTCACCGGCGCGCTGCCCGGCTACCCCGACGTCGCCGTGCCGCTCGTCGACGTGCGGGATGTCGCCGCGGCGCATATCGCCGCGCTCACGGCGGACGGCGCAGCAGGCGAACGTCTCCTGCTCACCAGCCAGGAGGATGCAGTGCCCCTGGCCGACGTGGGCGCCGCGCTCCGCAGCACCCTCGGCGACCGCGCCCCGAGGGTGCCGACCGCCTCCCTGCCCTCCGAGGCCGTCCGTGCCGCGGCACAGGCCGACCCCGGTCTGCGCCCGCTGGCCGCCGAGCTCGGCTACCGCAAGAAGGTCTCTGGCGAGAAGGCCCGGCGGATCCTCGGGGTCCGACCACGGAGCTGGCAGGAGGCCGTGACCGCGGCGGGCGAGAGCATGCTCGCGCGCGGGCTGGGCGGCTGACGGGCGCTCAGCCGGCCCGCGCGTGAGCCGGTCAGCCGATCAGGGACACGGCGCGTGCGATAACGAGCGCCAGCAGAACGAACCCGGAGAACGACTCCAGCGCCATCAGCAGCTTGGCCCGGTGAGTGAGCGGCATCGCGTCGGTCGCACTGAAGGCCATGGAGTTCGACAGCGACGAGTAGAAGTAGTCGATGTAGTTCGGGACCCAATCCAGGCTCCTGCTCGACCCGCGCGCGACCTCCTCGACGGTGTCCTGGTCCTCGTCCTGCGGGAACCGGAAGTCGGCCAGCGGGATCTCGTGGCGCGGTCGCGTCACGCGCACCACCGGTCCGCCGCGGTCCATCGTCCAGAACACCAGCGCGAAGGCGATCACGTTCGTCACCCAGACCTGCAGGGAGGCCAGCAGGATGTCCGCCCCGTCGCCGTGGCGGTTGAGCAGCCGCACGATCGTCTCGACGAACGCCACCTGGTTCACGACGAGTATCAGCATCGCCAGGGCGAACTCCGCCCAGCGCGACCAGCGCGACTCCCGGCTGAGCCGGTGGGGGTTGTAGATGATCAGGGCGACGAGCATCAGCAGGCAGACGCCGACCACGAGGTACCGCTCCAGCGCGGGCACGACGCTCGGGAGCAGTGCGTAGCAGGCGAGGGCGACGAGCGTCGCGATCACCGCGGGCCAACGGTGTTCGGGCGCGACATCGCGCGCCCTGCTGTCGTCTTCGTCGTCCACCGCTCGACCATACGCCGGGTCTGCGCGGATCACGGTGCCGGGTTCCGTGGCAGCACGGTCATTGACGGGTGCGTGCGCCCGCGCCGCTCGGCCTCGTCACCGGAATCGCCGCGCTCGCGCTGTGCCGGGACGGACGCGCGGTCGACGCTGCCGCAGTGGAGGCGTAGACTCCCGTCTCGTGTCTTCTCTCTGCTCCCCTCGGCCCTCCGGGCGTCTGGAGGTCGTCGGCGCCCTGCGCGCCGGCGTGAGATAGCCCTGTCCCCCGCTCGGTGACACCGGGCGTGCCGTCGTGCGCGCCCTTCTCTCAGGACAGACTTCTCGACACGTTAGGCATCCTCATGCACACACTCACGGACGCGCGCATCCGCGCCTCCTTCGTCAACACCTCCCTGCGCGAGCGCAAGGAGCTCTCCCTCCCGGACCTCGACGCGGTCGCGTGGGACGACATCGACTTCCTCGCCTGGCGGGACCGCAAGCTCCCGAACGTCGGCTACGTCGTGGCCATCGTCGACGGCGAGCCCGTCGGCGTGCTGCTGCGGCGCGCCGAAGGCTCCGTCCGCGCCCGGCCGCAGTGTTCCTGGTGCGAAGACGTCCACCTTCCCAACGAGGTGGTCTTCTACGTCGCCAAGCGCGCGGGCAAAGCGGGTCGCGACGGCAACACGCTCGGCACCCTGGTCTGCTCCGCGTTCGAGTGCTCGGTGAATGCGCGCAAGCGGCCGGCGACCGCCTACATCGGGTTCGATGTCGAGGCGGCGCGTCAGCAGCGCGTCGACACCCTGCGCGAGCGCGTCGACGCGTTCGTGCGGCGGGTGCTCGGCGAGGGCTGAGCCGCCGCCGGCACGGGGCGGGCGGTCACTCCCCGTCGTCCAGGAAACGTTCGTGGTGGAAGCCGGAGTCGTCCAGGATGGCGACGGTCGACTCCGGCACTTCCACGAACGCCCCCGGGAGATCGTTGAGCGGCTCGGAGACGACCACCTTCGCCGTGTCACCGAACTGGTGGAGCCGGTCGGCCTCCGGGTACATCTCCCGCAGTGCCGGGATCGCCACGGAGTGGAACAGCGTCCGGCTCCGATGCGAGGTCGAGTAGCGGAACGCCCAGAGCGTCGCGCCGTCCGACAGCGCGATGGTGCCCTGCACGGGGAACGCGATCCCCTTCGCCTTCCCCAGGTCCTCGACCCGCCGGATGGCGCGCCCCATCGCCCCCACCGGATCCTCCTGCAGGCCCAGCGTCAATGCCAGGTAGAAGAGCACCTCGGAGTCCGTGGTACCGCGGATCGACGGGTAGAGCGACTCGTCGACCGAGAACGTCAGGTCGCGCTTGATGCTCGTGAAGCCGTCGAGGAAGCCGTTGTGCATGAACATCCAGTTGGCGTGCCGGAACGGATGGCAGTTCGTGCGCTGGATGGGCGGCCCGCTGGCGGCGCGCACATGCCCGAAGAACAGCGGGCTGGTGATCGACTCGGTCAGCTCCCGGAGGTTCTCGTCGTGCCAGGCGGGTTCGATGCTGTGGAACAGGGCGGGAACGCTGCCGGCGGTCGACCCCTCCGGATACCAGCCGAAACCGAAGCCGTCGCCGTTCACCGTCTCGGCGCCCAACGGCGAGTTGAGCGACTGGGCGACGAGCGAGTGCTGCGCGTCCAGGACGAGGACGGAGGGCCTGAGCGGCTCTCCCGAGTAAGCGAGCCAACGGCACATGCGCACACCTCCGGACGGATCGGCGCCACCCTAGTCCCGTGACCGGGTCCGCGGGAATGCCCGGCGGAGCCGGGGCGCCCAGACAGGGCCGGAGGCGAGCTCTGCGCCGGAGGTCAGCTCTGCGCCGGGGCTCCGGCGATGTTGACGAGCCACTGGGTACCGAACCGGTCGATCGCCATGCCGAAGCTGTCACCCCACGGCGCCTTCGACAGCGGCTCGACGACCGTGCCGCCCTCGATGAGCTTCTCGTAGTAGCCGGTGAGCTCGGCCTCATCGTCCCCGCTGAGCGAGACCGAGATGCTCGAGCCGTTCGCGAGCTCCATATGAGAGGGGACATCGGCGGCCATCAGCGTGAAGCCGGCGGGCGTCACCAGCTGCGAGTGCATGATCCACTCGGCCTCCGACGGCTCCTGGCTCACCTGGAACTCGGCGAAGGTGCTGCGGGTGACGTCTCCGCCGAAGACCGACGCGTAGAAGTCCATGGCCTCCCGGGCCTGGCCGCGGAAGTTGAGGTATGGGTTGAGCGTCGACATCGGGTCTCCTTCGTCCGGACGATTCCTTCCTCAGCGTACCCAGTGCCGGCGGGTCGCACGAGGGCGGAGTTCAGCGCAGGTAGGCGGCCACCAGCAGGTCGCCGCGGATCTCGCCGAAGCGCTCCAGGAGGCGCTCGACCACGGTCGCCGACACTGCTCCCGCCACGATGTCGAAGGGGCCGATCGGCCGCAACGGGCTGCAGCGCACGCGCACGACCTCCCACCCGGCGGCGCGCAGCAGGCGGTCCTTCCTCCGATCCGACGCCTCGCGCGGGCCGACGTGCTCGAGGCCGCCCCGCCCCGTGGTGTCGTACTCGATCGCGATCCGGAGCTCCGGGATGACGATGTCGGGCCAGACCTCCAGGTGGGAGTGGAACGGACGCGCGACCCGCACGGCGTTGCAGTCGAGATCCACGGCCAGCCGGTCGGCGAGGCGCTGCTTCAGGGCCGGCTCGGCCGCCGACGCGGGTGCCGGTGCGTAACGGCTGTGGAACGCCTCCCCCACGGCGCGGCGGCCCGCACCCTCGCGGGCGTGGCGGCAGACCGGGCAGCGGCGCCCGTCGATGATGCGCTCGATGCTGGCCCGGAACGCCGGGTGCCCCTCGGCGCACTGCCACGAGTGCGTCGCCGCGGAGCTGTTCTCGGCCGACACCGCCGCACGCGAGCCCGGCGCCGCCAGGGTCACCAGCTCCTCCCGCGTCATGCGCGTGCGGTCGAGCCGGCGGCAGAGCCAGCAGCGGTCGTCATCCGGGTCGCTCTCGAGCCGGCGCGGATCCCGTGCGTGTCCGCACTGGTGCGGCGTGGCCGTCGGATCCGCGGCCGGACGCACGCGGCGCGGCACGGCGGCCTCTGCACAGAACGGGCACCAGGCCGAACGGCGGCGTGTGCCGCTCGGCCGGGCGCGCTGTTCGGCGGGTGTGGCGATGAACCGGTGCCCGGAGTCGCACTCCCAGAGCAGATAGACGTCCGCCGCAGGCGGAACCTGGGTCAGGACGATGCCGTGGTTGAGGTCGGGATGGTACTGGCGGATGAGTGTGGGGTAGCGCTCCCAGTCACCGCGATAGCGGCCGACGGAGTAGGGCACGGCGACTCCTTTGGACCACTGGCGGCGGGCCCACCACTGCTCGACGTTCTCCGGCACGCCGTCACCCTATGCGCGACCACCGTCACAGCACGTAGGGCAGCAGTGCTCGGCGGCCGGCGGGATAATCGGGGAACGTCTCCCGGTACCAGCGATGGTTCGCCAGCGCCCGCGGCGCGAGGTTCGCGATCGTGTAGAGGGCGAACGACGCACCCGCCAGCGACCACGTCGCGATCGCCCACCCCGTCCACTCCACCATCTCGCCGAGGTAGTTCGGGCTGGAGACGAAGCGGAAGCCGCCGCCGTGCGGGATGCGGTAGCCGCCGCGCCCGTCGCCCCGCAGCCTGCGCAGAACACGGTCGGACGAGACGTTCAGCGCGTAGCCCGCGCTGAACAGCACCACGCCGATCCAGAACCGCGGATCCGCCAGCCACGCGGTCGGATACGAGCCGTACTCCGAGATCCATCGCGCGTTGACCCACGCGTTGAGCAGGTTGAACAGGATGGCCAGCAGCATCACCGCGACCGGCATCCGCGATCCCGAGCGCATCAGGAGCGGGTAGACGAACGCGCGCTGCACATAGTGCGCCTGCCACAGGAGCAGGAAGAGCAACGGCACGAGCTCGCCCCGATGGGCCCCCAGCAGGTAGAAGACCAGGAACAGGATCGACGCGGGGCTCTCCATCACGATCCAGCCGATGCGGGCCGGGACGGTGGGTCCCCACCCGCTGCGCCCGTGCCGTCCGCCGTACGGCGCCACGATGAAGCACAGGGCGACGAAGGTGACGGCCGCGAGCGCCAACTCGGCGTAGACGAACCAGCGGTACGCTCCCTCGGGCATGACGCGAGTCTACTCAGGCGGCACGATTTGGACCGAATGTGGGGAGAACGAGCCGCTTTCGCCACATTTGGTCCAAATGGCGGTCGGAAGAGTGGGCCCTGCCGGGATCGAACCGACGACATCCACGGTGTAAACGTGGCGCTCTACCAGCTGAGCTAAAGGCCCTGGTGCCCCCAGCCTAGCGGGGGCGCAGCCGGTCAGCCGACGTGGACGGGGAGCTGCTCGAGGGCGGCGCGGTAGGCGTCGAGGGAGCGGGCCTCGCCGGGGGCGGTGATGAAGGAGGCGCGGATGATGCCGGACTCGTCGATGAGGAAGGTCGCGCGGTTGGCGAAGCCCTTCTCGGGGAGGAAGACACCGTACTCCTTGGCGATCTCGCCGTGCGGCCAGAAGTCGGCGAGGAGGCTGAAGTCGTAGCCCTCCTGTTCGGCCCAGGCGCGCAGGGTGAACTTCGAGTCGACGGAGATCGCGAGCAGTTCGACGCGGTGGTCGTCGAAGAGGGCGAGGTTGTCCCGGAGGGCGCAGAGCTCGCCGGTGCAGGTGCCCGAGTAGGCGAGCGGGAAGAAGACGAGCGCGACCGCCTTGCGGCCACGGAAGTCGGAGAGGCGCACGGGCTGGCCGTGCTGGTTGAGCAGCTCGAAGTCGGGAGCCTGGGTGTCGTTCTCCAGAGCCATGAGGTGTGAGTCGTCCTTTCGTCGCCCGCGTCGCCTCACGGGACCAGGAGGCTCGCGCAGGCGCACGAGGAGACAGCATAGACCGACCAGCTCCGCGTGCCAAGGACGCGGTCACAGGGAGGGGCGGAGTGAGGCTAGGCTGATCGATGGTGCCCGCTCGTTTGTCGTGAACCGACAGCGGTGCGAGCCGTCCACGATCCATCCGACACAAGAAAGAGGTCGAGGGTGACTGTAAACGACCAGGACCCGTACTCGGTGAACAACATCGACTCGGACCCGGAGGAGACCGCCGAATGGCAGGAATCCCTCGACGCACTGGTTGCGGCTCACGGCCACGAGCGTGCTCGTGAAATCATGCTGAGCCTGCTCAAGCGCTCCAAAGAACTGCACCTCGGTGTTCCGATGGTCCCGACAACGGACTACATCAACACCATCTCGCCCGAGAACGAGCCGGAGTTCCCCGGCGACGAAGAGGTCGAGCGCCGCTACCGGGCGTGGATCCGCTGGAACGCGGCCATCCTCGTGCACCGCGCGCAGCGTCCCGGCATCGCCGTCGGCGGCCACATCTCGACGTATGCCTCGAGCGCGGCGCTCTATGAGGTCGGCTTCAACCACTTCTTCCGCGGCCAGGACCACCCGGGCGGCGGGGACCAGATCTTCATCCAGGGCCACGCCTCCCCCGGCACCTACGCCCGCGCGTTCCTCGAGGGCCGGCTGAGCGCCGACCAGCTCGACGGATTCCGCCAGGAGAAGTCGCACGCCGGCGGCGGCCTGTCGTCGTACCCGCACCCGCGCCTGATGCCGGAGTTCTGGCAGTTCCCGACCGTGTCGATGGGTCTCGGCCCGATCAACGCGATCTACCAGGCGCAGCTCAACAAGTACCTCACCAACCGCGGCATCAAGGACGCCTCCGACCAGCACGTCTGGGCGTTCCTGGGCGACGGCGAGATGGACGAGGTGGAGTCGCGCGGTCAGCTGCAGGTCGCGGCCAACGAGAAGCTCGACAACCTGACCTTCGTCATCAACGCGAACCTCCAGCGCCTCGACGGCCCGGTGCGCGGCAACGGCAAGATCATCCAGGAGCTGGAGAGCTACTTCCGCGGCGCGGGCTGGAACGTCATCAAGGTGATCTGGGGCCGCGAGTGGGACGACCTGCTCGCCCGCGACACCGACGGCGCGCTCGTCAACCTGATGAACCAGACGCCCGACGGCGACTACCAGACGTACAAGACCGAGAACGGCGCCTATGTGCGCGAGAACTTCTTCGGTCGCGACCCGCGCACCCTGAAGCTCGTCGAGGACTACAGCGACGATCAGGTCTGGGGTCTCAAGCGCGGCGGCCACGACTACCGCAAGGTCTACGCGGCGTTCAAGGCGGCCGTGGAGCACAAGGGTCAGCCCACCGTCATCATCGCGAAGACCATCAAGGGCTACGGCCTCGGTCCGTCGTTCGAGGGCCGCAACGCGACCCACCAGATGAAGAAGATGACGCTGGACAACCTCAAGACGTTCCGCGACGCCATGCGTATTCCGATCACGGACGCGCAGCTCGAGGAGAACCCCTACCTGCCGCCGTACTACAACCCGGGACCGCAGGACGAGGCCATCCAGTACCTGCACGACCGCCGCCGCGCGCTGGGCGGATACCTTCCCGAGCGGCGCACGAAGTACACGCCGCTGAACCTGCCGGAGGACTCGGCGTACGCGATCGCGAAGAAGGGCTCCGGCACGCAGGAGATCGCCACCACGATGGCGTTCGTCCGGCTGCTGAAGGATCTGCTGCGCTCGAAGGACTTCGGGCACCGCATCGTGCCGATCATCCCGGACGAGGCGCGGACCTTCGGTATGGACGCGTTCTTCCCGAACGCGAAGATCTACAACCCGAACGGCCAGCACTACACCTCGGTCGACCGCGAGCTGCTCCTGGCCTACAAGGAGAGCCCTCAGGGCCAGATCATCCACGTCGGCATCAACGAGGCGGGCGCCCTCGCGGCGTTCACCAACGTGGGCACCTCGTACGCGACGCAGGGCGAGCCGCTCATCCCGGTCTACGTCTTCTACTCGATGTTCGGGTTCCAGCGCACCGGCGACGCGATCTGGGCGGCCGGCGACCAGATGGCGCGCGGCTTCATGATCGGCGCCACCGCCGGCCGCACCACGCTGACCGGCGAGGGCCTGCAGCACGCCGACGGCCACTCCCTGGTGCTCTCCAACACGAACCCCGCGGTCGTCTCGTACGACCCGGCGTACGGCTACGAGATCGGCCACATCGTCCGCGCCGGACTCGAGCGCATGTACGGCGGCAACCACCCCGACCCGAACGTCATGTTCTACCTCACGGTGTACAACGAGCCGATCGTGCAGCCGGCCGAGCCGGAGGGCGTGGATGCGGACGGCATCGTCCGCGGCATCTACAAGCTGGCCGCCGGACAGCAGCAGGGCCCGAAGGCCCAGCTGCTCGCATCGGGCGTCTCGGTGCCGTGGGCGCTGGAGGCCCAGCACCTGCTCGCTCAGGACTGGGGTGTGTCGGCCGACGTGTGGAGCGTCACCTCGTGGGGCGAGCTGCGCCGCGACGGCCTGGCGGCGGAGGAGCACAACTTCCTCTACCCCCAGCAGGAGAAGCAGGTGCCGTACGTCACCCGCAAGCTCCAGGATTCCGAGGGCCCGTTCGTCGCCGTCACCGACTACATGCACGCCGTGCCGGACCAGATCCGTCAGTTCGTGCCCGGTGAGTACGCAACCCTCGGCGCCGACGGCTTCGGCTTCTCGGACACCCGCGCCGCCGCGCGCCGGTTCTTCAAGATCGACGGCCCGTCGCTCGTCGTCCGCACCCTGGAGCTGCTTGCGGCCCGGGGGCAGGTCGACCCGAACGCGCCGGCCTGGGCGATCGAGAAGTACCTGCTGCACGACGTGAACGCCGGGACCACCGGCTCCGCGGGCGGCGAGTCCTGACGACCCCCGTGCCGAAGCAAGTCGAGAGGACCAAGGCCGAGACCCTTGCGTGGCTGCGCAAGATCTCGGGCGAGCTCGCCACGACCACGCTCAAGCGGCTCGAGGACACTCTCCCCTGGTACCGCGACATGCCGCCCGGCCGCCGCAGTGCGGTCGGGCTGGTCGCACAGGCCGGCATATCGTCGTTCATCTCATGGTTCGACGACCCCCGCTCGACCCCGTGGATCGCGGCCGACGTCTTCGGGGCGGCTCCTCGTGAGCTGCTCCGGAGCGTCAGCCTCCAGCAGACCCTCCAGCTCATCAAGATCACCGTCGAGGTGGTCGAGGAGCGGGTGAAGGTCGGCGGCGGGGAAGCGCTGCGGGAGGCCATCCTTCTCTATTCGCGCGAGATCGCCTTCGCGGCGGCGGACGTCTACGCCCGCGCCGCGGAGGCGCGGGGCTTGTGGGACGCGCGCCTGGAGGCGTTGGTCGTCGACAGCATCCTCACGGGTGAGTACGACGACGAGCTCCCGAGCCGGATCGCCGCCCTCGGCTGGCACGGCCACGGAGAGGTGAGCGTACTCGTCGGCACGGCCCCGCGGATCCTCGATGTCGACCAGTTGCGCCGCACCGCACGCCACATGTCCGCCGACGTGCTCATCGGCGTGCAGGGCAGCCGGCTGGTGCTGGTGATCGGCCGTGCCGTCCCCAACGACGGCACCGCGGAG
Organism: Leifsonia sp. ZF2019; assembly: GCF_019924635.1. Taxonomy (NCBI): domain Bacteria; kingdom Bacillati; phylum Actinomycetota; class Actinomycetes; order Micrococcales; family Microbacteriaceae; genus Leifsonia; species Leifsonia sp. ZF2019. Next base: position 2,191,492 of record NZ_CP065037.1, on the reverse strand, counting down.
GAGTCCATCGGGACGGCCCCCGCGGTCAGCTTCCTGGAGATCGCCCAGCAGCTGGAGCCGGAGTTCGGCGCCGGTCATCTCGTGCTCGGTCACGAGGTGGCGAGCCTTGTCGACGCCTCCAAGAGCGCGAAGGCCGCGCTGGCCGGTTTCGCCGTGGCGAAGGCGTGGCGCAACTGCCCACGCCCCGTGCACGCGGACGACCTCCTGCCCGAGCGCGCTCTCGCGGGCGACGGGCTCGCGCGCGCGACGCTGATCACCCGCATCTACAAGCCGCTGCAGGCGTACTCCAGCGAGCTGCTGACCACACTGTGGTGCTATCTCGACAACGGCCGCTCGTTGGAGGCCACGGCGCGCGAGCTGTTCGTGCACCCGAACACGGTGCGTTACCGCTTGAAGCGCGTCTCGGAGGTGATCGGCTGGGATGCGACCGGCGCCCGGGAGGCGTTGATCCTGCAGGCGGCTCTCATCGTGGGTTCGATCAACGAGCCGGAGCCCTCCCGGCGCGGCTAGCGTTGTAGACCTCCACAAAGCTTTCGGAAAAACTTCGTACCCATTCGACACATCCGCACGGCGGAAGATTGGCAGACTGAGTCAAGTGATTGTGATCGTGTGCCCGGGCCAAGGTTCCCAGACCCCCGGCTTCCTCGACCCCTGGCTGACCGAGACGTCGTTCCGCGACCAGCTCACCGGCATCTCCGACGCGGTCGGCATCGACCTCGTCGCGCACGGCACGGTCAGCGACGCGGACACCATCCGCGACACGGCGGTGGCGCAGCCGCTGATCGTGTCCGCGGGGCTGCTGACGCTGTCGGCGCTCTTCGCGGACGGCCGCCGGGACAGGATCGGCGGCATCGCCGGCCACTCGGTCGGCGAGCTCACCGCGGCCGCCGGCGCGGGCGTGCTGAGCGAGACGGACGCCGTCGCCTTCGTGCGCGAGCGCGGCGCCGCCATGGCCCGCGCCGCCGCGGAGACGCCGACCGGCATGAGCGCCGTGATCGGCGCCGACGAGGCCGAGCTGCTCGCTCAGCTGGACGCGCTCGGTCTCTCCCCCGCCAACTACAACGGCGGCGGTCAGATCGTGGTGGCCGGAGCACTCGACGCCCTCGCGGCCCTGGGCGAGAACCCGCCGGCCCGCGCCCGCGTCATCCCGCTGCAGGTCGCCGGCGCGTTCCACACACGGTACATGGCGCCCGCCGTCCCGGTGCTGTCGACCTTCGCGGAGACGCTCACCACGCAGGACCCGACCCTGCCGCTCTGGACGAACAAGGACGGATCGCGCGTCACCGATGGCGCCGCGTTCCTGCGCCTCCTCGTCGGCCAGGTCTCGTCGCCCGTGCGCTGGGACCTCACCATGCAGTCGTTCCAGGAGGCCGGAGTCACCGGCATCATCGAGTTGGCCCCGGCCGGCGCGCTCGTCGGCCTCGCCAAGCGCGGGCTCAAGGGCGTCCCGAGCGTCGCCATCAAGACGCCGGAGGACCTGCCCGCCGCGTTCGACCTCATCGACCAGGCCGCCTAGGAGGACCGGATGACCCACCCCACCCTGCAGCAGTCCCACGGACCGCAGTACACCCGCATCCTCTCCATCGGCGCCGCCCGCGGCGACCTCGTCGTCCCGAACGACGACCTCGTCGGCCCGATCAATTCGTCGGACGAGTGGATCCGCCAGCGCACGGGGATCGTCACCCGCACTCGCGCCAGCCACGACGTCCTCGCCGTCGACCTGGCGACGGAGGCGTCGCGAGAGGCCATCGCGAAGTCGGGCGTCGACCCCGCGCTCATCGACGCCGTGATCGTGGCGACGATCTCCAACTCGCAGCAGACCCCGTCACTGGCCGCCGTGCTGGCCGACCGCGTGGGCGCGAACCCGGCCGCTGCCTACGACATGAACGCGGCGTGCGCCGGCTACGCCTACGGCATCGCCCAGGCGGACGCCCTGATCCGCACGGGCGTCGCGCACTACGCGCTCGTCGTCGGCGCCGAGAAGCTCTCCGACGTGGTCGATCCGACCGACCGGACCATCTCGTTCCTGCTGGGCGACGGCGCGGGCGCCGTCGTGGTGGGCCCGAGCGAGTATCCCGGAATCTCCCGCACGATCTGGGGCTCCGACGGCTCGAAGGCCGACGCGGTCGGGATGTCGAGCACGCTCACCGAGTTCCGCGACGGGGAGAGCCCGTGGCCGACCCTCCGGCAGGAGGGCCAGACGGTCTTCCGCTGGGCGGTGTGGGAGATGGCGAAGGTCGCCAAGGAAGCCCTCGATGCCGCCGGCGTCACGCCCGACCAGCTCGCCGCCTTCATCCCGCACCAGGCGAACATGCGCATCGTGGACGAGTTCGCCAAGCAGCTCAAGCTGCCCGACACCGTCGCGATCGCCCGCGACATCGAGACGACCGGCAACACCTCCGCCGCATCGATCCCGCTCGCGACCCACCGCCTCCTCCAGGAGCACCCGGAGCTCTCGGGCGGCCTGGCGCTCCAGATCGGCTTCGGCGCCGGTCTCGTGTACGGCGCGCAGGTCGTCGTGCTCCCGTAGGCCCTGCCCTAGACTGAACAACGGTCAAAACGACACCCCCTCAAGGAGAAAACACCATGGCATTGTCCACCGAAGAAGTTCTCGCCGGCCTGGCCGAGCTCATCAACGACGAGACCGGCATCGCGACCGACACGGTTGAGCTGGACAAGTCGTTCACCGACGACCTCGACATCGACTCCATCTCGATGATGACCATCGTGGTCAACGCCGAGGACAAGTTCGACGTCAAGATCCCCGACGAGGAGGTCAAGAACCTCAAGACGGTCGGCGACGCGGTCGAGTTCATCGTCAAGGCGCAGGACGCCTAGGCCCCGCAAGAAACGTTCTCCGCGCGGGCGGCGCGCCGATCGGCCGCCGCCCGCGCGAGCGCTCGCGCCATCCCGCGAGCCTCACGGACCGAACTACGGAGAGTTGTCGTCATGACCAAGAAAATCGTCGTCACCGGCGTGGGTGCATCGTCGCCGCTCGGTGGCACCGCCCCGGAGAGCTGGCAGGCACTGCTCGCCGGCGAGTCCGGAGCCCGTTCCCTCGAGCACGAGTGGGTCGAGAAGTACGAACTGCCGGTCACCTTCGCCGCTGAGGCGAAGGTCCGCCCGGACACCGTGCTCGAGCGCCCCGTCGCCAAGCGCCTCGACCCGTCGAGCCAGCTCGCCCTCGTCTCCGCCATGGAGGCCTGGGCCGACGCAGGCTCCCCCGAGGTCGTGCCGGAGCGCCTGGGCGTCGACTATGCGACCGGCATCGGTGGCGTGTGGACCCTGCTCGACGCCTGGGACACCCTGCGCGAGCGCGGACCCCGTCGCGTCCTCCCGATGACGGTGCCGATGCTGATGCCCAACGCCGCATCGGCCGCCATCTCCATGCACTTCGAGGCCCGTGCGTTCGCACGCACTGTCGCCTCCGCCTGCGCGTCGAGCACCGAGTCGCTCGTCAACGCCTATGAGCACCTGCAGGCCGGCCTCGCCGACATCGTCATCGCTGGCGGGAGCGAATCGGCGATCCACCCGATCACCATCGCTTCCTTCTCGTCGATGCAGGCCCTCTCGCGCCGCAACGACTCCCCCGCGACCGCCTCGCGCCCCTACAGCGTCGACCGCGACGGCTTCGTCATGGGCGAGGGGGCCGGCGCGCTCGTCCTGGAGACCGAGGAGCACGCGCTCGCCCGCGGCGCGAAGGTCTACGCCGAGGTCGTGGGCGGCGGCGTGACCGCCGACTCGTACCACATCACGGCCAACGACCCCGAGGGTCGCGGCGCCAGCCGGGCGGTGCGGATGGCACTGGAGCAGGCCGGCGCGTCGCCGGACGAGGTCACGCACATCAACGCGCACGCCACCAGCACGCCCGTGGGCGACCCGGCGGAGTACGTCGCGCTGCGCGAGGTCTTCGGCGACCGCGTCCACGGCATCCCCGTGTCGGCGACGAAGGCGTCCACCGGCCACCTCCTCGGCGGGACCGGAGCGCTGGAGGCCGTGTTCACGATCTTCGCGCTCCGCGATCGCGTCGCCCCGCCGACGATCAACCTGACCGAGCAGGACCCGGCGATCCCGCTGCAGGTCTCCGGTACCCCGCAGCCTCTCGGCGACGGACCGCAGCTCGGCATCAGCAACTCCTTCGGGTTCGGCGGCCACAACGCGGTCGTCGCGTTCCGCTCCGTCTGAGCCCTCCCCGAAAGCGAGAGGCCCCGGTCGACGCGACCGGGGCCTCTCGCTTTCCGTCACCGCGCGCGGGCGGCCGGAGCCGGGCCCACCGCGGGAGTCCGTTCAGCCGACCTTGTGCAGCCAGATCACCGATGTGTCGTCGTGGGCGTGCCGGAAGGGCTCCAGCTCATCGTCCCAGGCCTGGCCGAGTGCGAGGCGCAGCTCGCGGTGAAGCTCGAGGGCGCTGGAGCCGGCGATCTCCATGGCGTACCGTACGCGCTCCTCCGGCACGACCATGTTGCCCGCCGTGTCGGTCTGGGCGAAGAAGATGCCGAGGTCGGGGGTGTGCATCCACCGGCCGCCGTCGGTTCCGAGGCCGGCGTCCTCCGTCACCTCGTAGCGGAGGTGCTCCCAGCCGCGGAGCGCGGACGCCAGGCGGGCGCCTGTCCCTCGCGGGCCGTCCCAGAAGAACTCGGTGCGCTGGGATCCCTTGAGCACCGGTTGCGCTTCCCACGTGAAGTTGACGGCACGACCGAGGGCGCGACCCGCCGCCCACTCGATGTGGGGGCAGAGCGCGCCGGGAGAGGAGTGTACGTAAAGCACTCCTCGAGCTGCGTGAGCCGACATGGTTCTCCTCCGTTCGCTTGGTGCGTCTTCCCCAACGACCAACGAGCGGATGTCCCCTGCCGCGTATGAAGTTCTCCGGGCACGCGAGCGCGCCACTGCGGATGATTATGCCGGACAACGCGCCGGAGTTACAAGATTGTGATTCGGCGTTTCTCGCGTGCCACGGCGTGTCGGGCAGAATAGCATACCGAGTATGTCGGTTCAGAACGGTTTCCTCGCCATCCTGACGCAGGGCGCGGCGTACGGTTCCCAGCTGCAGAACGAGTTCCTGACGCGTGCCGCCCACCGCCGTCAGCTCAACGCGGGCCAGGTCTACTCCACACTCGACCGGATGACCGATCAGGGTCTCATCGAATCCGCGGGGACGACGGAGGACGGTCTCCCGCAGTACGCGCTCACCGCCGCGGGGGCCGGCGCCGCCCGGGTGTGGCTCACGACAGGCCCGCGCGCGACGGAGCCCGATTGGGATGAGATGCAGGACCAGGTGCTGCTCGCCGCCTCGATCGCCGGGGCGGACGCGCCCGCGATCGTCGCGGACTATCGCGCAGCGTTCGCCGAGCGGATCCGGGAGCTCACCCACGATGCCGACTCGAAGGCGCTGCTCGTCGCCAACCGCGCGGCCGAGCTGGGTGCCACGGCCGCCATCGAGTGGCTCGACGAGGTCGCCGCCGCGCTCGGCACCCACCCGGAGGTGCTGCTGCGGCCCCGCTCCCCCGAGCGTCCCCGGCGTGGGCGCCGCCCGGCAGCCGACTCGGCCTGAGCGGACGGGCTCAGTGAGCCGACGGGCTCAGTGAGCCGACGGGCTCAGTGAGAGGAGGGCGCCCTCCTTGTTCAGCACGTTCTTCTCGCCGGCCTCGATCGGCACCGCGAACCGGTTCTGCGCGGGCGGCAGCGGGCAATTGAAGTTGTAGCTGAACGCGCAGGGCGGAAGCACGGCGAGGTTGAAGTCGAGCGTGACCGTGCCGTCCTCGTTGGGGACGACGAAGAGGAAGCGGCCGACCGAGTACGTGCTGTCGCCGTTGGTGGTGTCGGCGAAGACCAGCTGCAGGGCGCGCCCCGACTTGAAGGCGGCGAGGTTGTAGTCGACGCCGTCCTTGCTGAACGTGATCTCGCCCGGGACGACCATGTCTCGGGTCTTGCCGTCATCCTTCAGGTGCTCGAAGCCGACGGTCTTGCCGCCCTCGATCGGGGTGAAGGTCGCCTGGATGATCCAGTCGCGGTTGAAGGGGAAGGCGTCGATGGAGCCGAACTGCTGAATGGCCTCCGACTCGGCGTCCCACACCCGCAGCGCGTAGTCGCCCTCCTCGCTGGCGATCACGAATCCCGTCTGCGTCCCGCTGAACCGGATCGCGCCGGGGTTCGGGTCGTCCTTGCCGCGGACGATGGCGGAGCCGTCGACCAGCACCTCGTCGACGAAGATGTCGTCGGTCGCACTCGCCGTGACCTTCAGTCCGGACTCGCCCGCGGGCAGGGGCGACCACAGTCCGGGCACGCCCCAGACCGGCTGCGCGGGTCCCTCGGGGTCGCCGGTGAACCACTGGGTGTTCACGAGCGCGAGATTGCCCTGCGGGGCGGTCACCGCCTGCTCGCGGCGCTGCCGGTACCGGGCCAGGACGGCGTTGGGGTCGGTGGGGGCGGCAGCGGTGTCAGTCATGGTCTCCATCCTCGGTCAGGTCGTGGGTGACAACCAAGTCCGACACCCCGGAATTCCACGCGACGCTCACTTCGCCTCGGCATAGGTGTCGACGATCGCGGCCGTCACCGGGAAGTCGACGGGGAACGCGCCGAACAGCAGCCGGCCCGCGCGGGCAGCGGACTCCTCGACCGCGGCGGCCGCCTCCTCGGCCAGGGCGGCGGGCGTGTGCACGATCACCTCGTCGTGGAGGAAGTACACGAGGTGCGGCGACTCCGCGAGCGGGCGCCCGGGTGCGAGGGCCGTGAGCCGGTTCCGGAGCTCCGCCATCCAGCACAGCGCCCATTCCGCCGCGGTGGCCTGCACCACGAAGTTGCGCGTGAAGCGGCCCCAGTCGCGGGCCTGCGCGCGGGCGCGTCTCTCGTCGGCGGCGGTCGAGTCCGCGGCGGAGGCGGCGGACTGCGCCGTGCGCCAGGCCGCGCTCGGCGGCGGCGAGCTGCGGCCCAGGCGGGAGGTCACGACCGCACCGCGCTCCCCGGCTCGCGCCGCCTCCTCGACCAGGCGCACGGCGCGCGGGAACGCGCGGGTGAGCCGCGGCATCAGTCGCCCGCTCTCCCCCGTGGTCGCACCGTACATGGCGCCGAGCATGGCGACCTTCGCGTGCGCCCGCTCGTCGACCGCCCCCGATGCGACGATGCCCGCGTAGAGGTCTTTGCCGCGCCCGGCGTCCGCCATCGCGGTGTCGGCAGAGAGTCCGGTCAGGATGCGCGGCTCCAGCTGCGCCGCATCCGCGACCACGAGCTTCCAGCCGGGATCGGCCACCACCGCGCCGCGCACCTGCTTCGGCAGCTGCAGCGCGCCTCCGCCCCGTGTGGCCCACCTTCCCGTCACGACGCCTCCCGGGACGTAGTCCGGGCGGAAGCGGCCGTCGTGCACCCAGCTCTCGAGCCAGGCCCAGCCGTTGGCGGAGAGCAGGCGGGACAGCTTCTTGTACCGCAGCAGGGGCTCGATCACGGGGTGCTCCACCTCCCGCAGCTCCCACGAGCCGGTGGAGTCGACGAGGATTCCCGCTCGCCGCAGCGCCTTCAGCAGCGAGGGCGGGCTGTCCGGGTTGAGGTCGGGCGCGTCGAGCTCCGCGCGCACCTGCTGTGCGAGGTGCTCCAGCACGGCGGGCCGGCCGAAGGCGGGGCGCGCTCCCAGGAGGGTCGTGAGCAGCTCGTCGTGCCGTGCGGCGCTGTAAGGCAGCCCGCACTGCCGCATCTCGACGGCGATGAGCGCGCCGGCGGACTCCGCCGCCAGCAGCAGCCGGAGACGGCCGGGGTCGGCGCTGCCCGCCACGGCCTCCTGCTGCGCCGTGAACTCGGCCAGGGACGACGCCTCGGCCGCCCCTCCGGAGAGGTCGGCGTCGAAATCGAAGAGGGCGGAGTGGCTGGGCGGGGGTGCGTCCTCCACCGCGGTCGCGGCGTCCCAGGCCGTCGCCGGTCCCGTCGCCAGCGGCGACATCGCGCTCAGCGTGGAGGCGCGCAGAATGGCGTGCGAGAGCGTCAGGTCGACGCATCGCTCGACGCGCACCCCGGCGCGGAGCAGTTCCGGGTACCAGGAGCGGGTGTCGCTCCACACCCAGCGCGGCCGGTCATCGGCGGCCGGAGCGCTCTCGAGACGCGTGACGTACGCGGGCAGCTGCGATGCCGGGAAGTCCCGCGGTTCGCCCGCCGCACCGCCCTCGAGGGGGACGGCGCGGACCGCGTCGCGTCCGACGCGTTCGAGGACGATGTGCACTCCCCCATTCTCCGCCGTGCCGCAGACATCGCCGGGGAGCTATCCCGGCAGCGTCCGTGGCGTCTCAGTCGCCGAGGCCGGTGAGGCGCGCACGCAGCGCGGGCCAGGCGGCACCGAAGCCCGGATGCAGCGGAAGGTCGGTGACCTCGGTGAGCGGCACCCAGCGCAGCTCGATGCTCTCGATATCGGCCATGCGCGGCTCGAAGGGGCGCACGGCCTGGGCGACGACCGTCGTGTACGACCAGAAGCCAAGGTCGAGCACGCTCTCGAAGAGGACGTGCACGGCATCGGCGGGCACCGCGGCCTCCTCGCCGGCCTCGCGCAGTGCTCCCTCGACGGCGGTCTCGCCCTCGTGCCGCGCTCCGCCCGGCAGGCCCCAGGTTCCGCCGAAGTGGCTCCAGTCGGCGCGATGCTGCAGCAGGATGCCGCGGCGGAGGTCGTGCACGAGCAGCCCGGCCGCGCCGTAGCGGCCCCAGAAGCGCTCGCCCTGCGGACCTTCGACCCACGCGTCACCCGAGTTCACGGTTCCACGTTAGCCGCCCGCGACCGCGGGTGCGGACGTAGGGTCGGACTATGACCGTCCGCAGCGCCGCCGTGCTCCTCCATCGTCCGGGTGCGCAGGACACCGAGGTGTGGATCGCGCACATGGGCGGTCCGTTCTGGGCGCGCAAGAACGAGGGAGCCTGGTCGCTCCCGAAGGGGATCGTCGAGGACGCGGACCGCGATGAGCTGGCCGCGGCACTGCGCGAGTTCGCCGAGGAGATGGGCGTCCCCGCGCCCGACGCCGCCTACGTCGCCCTCGGCGAGTTCCGCGCCTCCGGCAAGGTGTTCGTCGTCTGGGCGGCGGAGACCCCGGACTTCGAACTCGCCGAGGTGCGCAGCAACACGTTCGAGCTCGAGTGGCCGCCCCGCTCCGGGCGCACGCAGGCGTTCCCGGAGATCGACGCCGCCGGCTGGTTCGCGCTGGACGAAGCGGTGACGAAGCTCGCGAAGGGGCAGCGGCCCATTCTGGAGGCGCTGCGCGCGGTTCTCGCGACTGGGGAGGGCGCATGACCCCCGTTCGGTCGTATGGTGAGCGCGAGGAGGCCGTCCAGGACCCCGGGACGTCGAGGAGGAGCCGTGAGCGCGAAAAAGGTGGAGAAGGAGGCCGAGCGTGCCCTGGTCGCGGCCCGTGCGGCGGTCGACGAGGCGGAGCGGGCGGTGAAGAAGCTCGACAAGCGCTCGCGAAAGGCGGCGGAGGAGCTGACCGCCCGGCTGGAGCAAGCGGCCAAGGACGCCAGAAAGGCGGTGCGACGCAGCGAGCAGACAGCCCGCGCCGCGAAGGAGCAGGCCGACGCCATCGCCGGACCGGCTGTCGCCGCGAGCCCCTCGTCGGGCATCCCCACCTTTCACAGCCTCCGCGACCGTGCGAAGGCGCAGGGCATCCAGGGCTACTCCCGGATGAACAAGGCGCAGCTGCTCCACGCCCTCGGCGAAGGCTGACCTGTTCACCGGCCGGTAACCGTGCGGCCCTAGCGTGAACGCCCGTGACTGACCCCGACGGAACCGCCGCGCCCGGGCTGCTGCTGAGGTCCGCCCTCGCTCCTGCACCGCGCACCCTGATCGACATCCTGCGCACATCGGTGGCAGCCGATCCGGAGGCGTCGGCGATCGAGGATGCCCGTGGTGCGCTGTCCTACCGCGAGCTGCTCGCGATCGTCCTGTCGGCCGCCGGGCGGCTTCGATCGGCGGGAGTGCGGCCGGGCGACCGGGTGGGCGTGCGCATGACCTCCGGCACGCGGGAGCTGTACCTGGCGATCCTCGCCACCCTCGCCGCTCGTGCCGCCTACGTGCCGGTCGACGCGGACGACCCTCAGGAGCGCGCCGACCTGGTCTTCGGGGAGGCCGCAGTACGCGGGGTGATCAGCGACTCCGGCTACCGGTCGGCGGAGGTGGACGCGGCCCCCGATCCCGTCACGCTCTTCGACGTCGCCGCCCCGCACCCCAGCACGTCCGCCGTACCGCTGGTCGACCCGCCGGTCCCGGACGATGACGCCTGGATCATCTTCACGTCGGGTTCGACCGGGACCCCGAAGGGCGTGTCGGTGCGGCATCGGTCGGCCGCCGCGTTCGTGGACGCCGAGGCCCGGATCTTCCTGCAGGACGAGCCCATCGGCCCGCAGGATCGCGTGCTCGCCGGTCTCTCGGTCGCCTTCGACGCCTCGTGCGAGGAGATGTGGCTGGCGTGGGGACACGGCGCTTGCCTCGTCCCGGCGCCGCGCTCGCTCGTGCGTACCGGCATGGATCTCGGGCCGTGGCTGGAGGCGCATCGGATCACGGTGGTCTCCACGGTGCCGACGCTCGCCGCGCTGTGGCCGCCGGAGGCGCTGGACAGCGTGCGGCTCCTGATCTTCGGCGGGGAGTCCTGCCCTCCGGAGCTGGTGAACCGCCTCGCGGTCGAGGGCCGCGAAGTCTGGAACACGTACGGCCCCACCGAGGCGACCGTCGTCGCATGCGGCACTGCGCTCACGGCCGGCGAGCCGGTGCGCATCGGGCTGCCTCTCGACGGGTGGGACCTCGCGGTCGTGGACGCCGACGGACGGCCCGTCGGCGATGGCGAGGCGGGCGAGCTCGTGATCGGCGGTGTCGGGCTCGCCCGGTACCTGGACCCGGTGAAGGACGCCGAGAAGTACGCGCCGATGCCCACGCTCGGCTGGGAGCGCGCCTACCGCAGCGGCGACCTCGTCCGCTTCGATCCCGACGGCCTGTTCTACCTCGGGCGCGCCGATGACCAGGTGAAGGTCGGCGGGCGCCGCATCGAGCTGGGCGAGGTGGAGGCTGCGCTGCAGGCGCTGCCCGGCGTCTCGGGCGCCGCGGCCGCCGTGCGCCGGAGTTCCGCGGGCAATGACATCCTCGTCGGCTACCTGGCCGTCCCCGAGCGGGACGCCTTCGACCGCACCGGGGCTCTGGCACAGCTGCGGGAGGAGCTGCCCGCGGCGCTGGTGCCCCTCCTGGCCGTCGTCGACGACCTCCCGGTGCGCACCTCCGGCAAAGTGGATCGCGCGGCCCTCCCGTGGCCGCTGGAGGACGACGGGGACGGTCCGTCCGTCGTCGGGGACGACCCCGTGGCAGAGCTCCTCGCCGCCGACTGGCGGAGCGTCCTCGGCCTGCCCGTCTCCGGTCCCGATGACAACTTCTTCGATCTGGGCGGCGGTTCGCTCGCCGCGGCGCAGCTCGTCTCGCTGGTGCGCCGTCGTCACCCCGACATCAGCGTCGCGGACGTCTACGCCCACCCCCGCTTCGCCGCGATGGCCCGCGCGCTCGAGGAGAGCTCGGCCTCCGCGTCGGCGGCCTCGACCCACGTGGTGCCGCGGACCCCGCGCCGCATGCAGGTCCTGCAGACGGTGCTCGGCCTGCCGCTGTTCATCCTGAGCGGCGTGCGCTGGCTGCTCTACCTCCTGACGGCCGCGGCCGTCCTTCGCCCCTTCGGCGGTTTCGACGCCGTGCCCGAGGTCAGCGTCCCGTGGCTCGTCGTCGGTCTCGTCGTGTTCGTGACGCCCTGGGGACGCATGGCGATCTCCGTGGGAGCGGCGCGGCTCCTGCTCGCCGGCGTCCGACCCGGCGACTATCCGCGTGGCGGCGGTGTGCACCTGCGGCTCTGGCTGGCTGAGCAGGTCGCGCACCAGATCGGCGCGGCCAGCCTCGCCGGTGCGCCGTGGATCAGCTACTACGCACGGGCGCTCGGGGCGACGATCGGGCCCGGCGTGGACCTCCACACCCTCCCTCCCGTCACCGGCATGCTGCGGATCGGCGCGGGAGCCTCGATCGAGCCGGAGGTCGACCTCGCAGGCTACTGGATCGACGGCGACCTGGTGCGCATCGGCGAGGTGCGCATCGGTGCGGGCAGCTCGGTCGGCGCACGCAGCTCGCTGATGCCGGGCGCGAAGATCGGGCGTGGCGCCACCGTCGCCCCGGGGTCCGCCGTCTTCGGGCGCGTGCCCGCCGGGCAGACCTGGGCCGGCTCCCCCGCTGTGCGCGTGGGACGTTCGCGCGAGTGGTGGCCGCAGGAGCGTCCTCCGCGCCGCACCAGATGGGTGCTGGCCTACGCCGCGGCTTCGCTCGTGGTCTCTCTCGTGCCCGTGAGCGCGTTCGCGGTCGGGGGACTCGTGCTCGCGGCGGCCGTGCACGGCGCCGCGGACATCGCCGAGACGTCCGTCCGGGCGCTCGCGGCGCTGATCCCCGCGACGCTGGTGACGGGGCTCGTGCTCGCGGGGGCCGTCGTACTCCTTGTCCGCCTGCTCGGATCCGGCGTCGCGGAGGGCGTGCATCCGGTGCGCAGCCGAATCGGGTGGCAGGTGTGGTCGACGGAGCGCCTGCTCGACATGGCGCGCACCGTGCTGTTCCCGCTCTACTCGAGCCTCTTCACCCCGCTCTGGCTCCGGATGCTCGGGGCGCGAGTCGGCACGGACGTCGAGGCGTCGACCGTCCTCCTGCTGCCGTCGATGACGCACATCCGCGACGGCGCGTTCCTCGCGGACGACACGTTGGTCGCCTCGTACGAGCTCGGCGGAGGGTACGTCCGCGTCGCTCCGGTCGAGATCGGTGAGCGCGCGTTCCTCGGCAACTCCGGGATGGCCGGCGGCGGCAACAGGGTGCCGCGCGACGGACTGGTGGCGGTGCTCTCGGCGGCGCCCCGCAAAGCGAAGGCCGGGACGTCCTGGCTCGGATCGCCTCCGGTCAAGCTGCGGCGCCAGCCGCAGGACGCGGACCTCTCGCGCACGTACGCGCCCTCTGCGGTGCTCCGGGTGGCGCGCGCCACGTGGGAGCTGCTCCGTGTCGTCCCCGTGTTCGTCACCTGCGGGATCGGCCTGGGCGTGCTCCTCGGTCTCGGCGCCCTGGTGGAGACCTGGGGGCTCTGGTGGGCCGTGCTCCTCAGCGGACCCGTGCTGCTCGCCGCCGGTGCGGCGGCCGCCGCCGTCAGCTCGCTCGCCAAATGGGCGCTGCTCGGACGTCTGCGTTCGGGCGAGCATCCGCTCTGGTCGTCGTTCGTGTGGCGCAGCGAGGTGTCGGACACCTTCACCGAGATGGTGGCAGCCCCCTGGTTCGCCTGGTCGGCCGCCGGGACGCCCGCGCTGGTCTGGTGGCTGCGCAGCCTCGGCGCGCGTATCGGACACGGCGTCTGGATCGACAGCTACTGGCTTCCGGAGGCCGATCTGGTCACCCTCGGCGACGCAGCGACGGTCAACCGGGGTTGCGTCGTGCAGACGCACCTGTTCCATGATCGAATCATGAGCATGGACGAGGTCATCATCGAGCGCGGCGGCACGCTGGGCCCGCACAGCGTCATCCTCCCGGCCGCGGAGATCGGGGCGGAGGCCACCGTCGGCCCGGCCTCGCTGGTCATGCGCGGCGAGAGCGTGCCCACGGGGAGCCGGTGGAGCGGCAACCCGATCGGCCCCTGGCGTGAGGTCGTGGTGCGGCAGTACCAGAAGCGGGCGGCTCGATGAGCGGCTCCTCCCCCGCTCCGGCCCCGCACGCCTACCTCCCCCGCTCCGGCACCGACGACTATGCGGTGGTCTCCTATGACCTCGCCCTGGACTACCGCGTCGCCACCAACCGTCTCGACGCCACCGCGGTCATCACCGGCCGGGCCCGGACCCGGCTCACGGCGATCGTGCTCGACCTGGTGCACCTGCGGGCCAAGAAGGTGAGGCTCTCCGGCGAGAAGCGCACGAAGCACACGCAGAACCAGACGCACCTGCGCATCACCCCGGCGGCTGCCATCCCCGAGGGCGCGGAGTTCGTGGTCGAGATCGCCTACGACGGCTCGCCCGTTCCTCGCCGCACCCGCTGGGGCGCTCTCGGCTGGGAGGAGCTCAGCGACGGCGTCATCACGGCATCCCAGCCCTCCGGGGCACCGTCGTGGTTCCCCTGCAACGACCGCCCCTCCGACAAGGCCGCGTACCGCATCCGCGTCACGACGGAGCAGGCGTACACCGTGCTCGCAACCGGGGAGCTCGTCGAGCACAGTGTCAGCGCCGGGCGCGGCACCTGGGTGTTCGAGCGGGAGGAGCCCACGGCCACCTACCTCGCCGCCGTGCAGATCGGCCGGTATACGCTCGAGCCGCGCCGCACCGGCGGCGTGGAGGTCGTTCTCGCCTACCCGCCGGCGCTCGCGCGCCGCGTGCTCGCCGACTTCGCCCCTCTCGCGCGCATGCTGGAGTGCTTCCAGGATCGCTTCGGACCATATCCCTTTCCGTCGTACACCGTCGTCGTCACGGAGGATCCCCTCGAGATCCCCCTGGAGGCGCAGGCGATGGCCACCTTCGGTGCGTCGCACGTCGACGGCCGCGGCGGGTCCGAGCGTCTGATCGCCCACGAGCTCGCCCACCAGTGGTTCGGCAACAGCGTCGGGCTGGCGGCCTGGCACGACATCTGGCTCAACGAGGGTTTCGCCTGCTACGCCGAGTGGATCTGGTCGGAGGCGTCGGGAGGTCCATCGGCGAACGCGCTCGCCCGGACCCACCATGCGCTGCTGAGGGTCACGGCGCACGACCTCGTCCTGGCCGACCCGGGCCCGGACGCGATGTTCGACGACCGCGTCTACAAGCGCGGCGCGTGCACTCTCCACGCACTCCGGCTCCGCCTCGGCGACGACCGCTTCTACGACCTGCTGCGCGCCTGGTGCGCCGAGCACCGCTTCGGCACGGTCGAGTCCTCCGACTTCGAGGATCTGGCCGCGCGCTACGCGGACGAACCGCTCGACGCGTTCTTCGACGCCTGGCTGCGTGGAACCCGTCTGCCATCGCTCACGGCGTGACGGCAGACGGGTGCGCGCCGCCTACGGGCGCAGCAGCACCTTGCCGACCCGCCCCGGGCGTCCGCTCGCGTGCACCGCGTCGGCGATGTCGTCGAACAGATACACGCCCGACACGGGCAGCGTGATCGCGCCGCTCAGCGCGGCCTGGATGAGCTCGCCGAAAAGGGCCCCGCGCTTGTCGGCGGGCATCGCCGCGCTCACTTTGCTGCCCCAGAAGCCCTTGAGCGTCGCCTGCTTGAAGATGAGGTCGCCCGAGGAGACGGTCATCGCGTCGGAGCCCATGGCGCCGAACGACACCAGCGTCCCGCCCTCCCCGAGGAGATGGAGGAGGTCCCCGCTGGACTCGCCGCCGACCGAGTCGACGGCGGCGACGAACGGCGCGCCTCCGGTCAGCTCCGTCACCGCACGGCGCCAGTCGTCGTGCGCGGTCGCGACGACGTGGCGGATCCCGGCGTCTGCCAGCTCGGCGACGTCGGCCTCCCGCCGCACCAGCCCGACGACGTTGACACCGCGCGTGGCGGCGAACTGCGCGAGCAGGCGACCGACGGCGCCGTTCGCGGCGTTCTGCAGAATCCAATCGCCCGGCTCCACATCGAGGAAGTCGAGCAGGCTCAGCGCGCTGAAAGGCATTGCCACGAGCTGCGACGCCGTCTCGTCGGAGAGGCCGTCCGGCACCGGGATCAGACCGGAAGCGGACGCGACGAACGCCTCGGCCCACACCCCGAAGGTCCCGCCGGTGACGACCCGCTGGCCGACCGCCGGCGACTCGACGCCCTCGCCGAGCGCCTCGACCACGCCGACGGCCTCCGTCCCCGCGCGGGCCGGGAGCTCGGGTTTGAAGCCGTAGGTTCCGCGCGCGGTCCACAGGTCGTGGTTGTGGATCGGCGAGTACAGCGTCCGCACGCGGACCTGGCCGGGTCCCGGCTCCGGGAGCGGACGCTCCTCCACCGTCAAGACCTTCGCCGGGTCGCCGAACTGGTGCTGCACGATCGCGCGCATGGGTACCGCCTCATGGGTAGGAAACAGATCGGTTTCCAGCTTAGGCCACGCGCGCGATCGCTCAGCGGACGATCAGGAGAAGGTCTTGAGTGCCTTCTCGATGGAGTCGAGCAGTCCGAGGCCGTCGGAGTACGAGCCGGGAAGGAAGTCCGGTGTGCCGACGGCGTGACCCCCGGTGACCGCGGGGAGCGACTGGTAACCCGGGAGCGCGAACAGCTTGTCGATGTTGTTGGCCGGAGTGCCGTCGTTGTTCACGTAGTAGATGATGGCGTCGGCGTCCGTCAGGAGGTCGGTCCGCTCGTACGAGACGGACTGCGTGTCTCCCGACTTCGTGCCCGCCGTGGCGGACGCGAACGTCGCGCCCAGCGACTCCAGCACCCCTCCGACGGGCGAGCCGGTGCTGTAGATCCAGAAGTTGCCCGCATCGAAGCCGCCCTGGATGACATCCCACTTCACCGTCGCCAGCTGCGATGCGTACGTCGACCTCAGCTCGGCGATCCGGTCGTCGTACTTCTTCTTCAGCGCCTCGTAGGCGGCTCCGGTGTCTGCGAACGCGGCGGTGTACTTCGGATAGTCCTGGAACGTGGCGCTCTCGCTGAACGGCGCGAAGGCGGTCGGGGCGATCGTGGAGAGCTTCGCGTAGACGTCCTTGAGATACGGGACGTCGACGCCCACGATGAGGTCCGGTTTCAGCGCGGCGATCTTCTCCAGGTCGACGGTGCCGCCCTCGGCGATCTTGTCGATCTTCTTCCACGCGGGCACATAGCGGGTGGGAACGTACTGCTCGCCGCTGTTCTCCACCCCGACCGGGGTGACGTCCATGTCGAGCAGGGACTCGGTCGTCCACGCGTGCACGGAGACGATCCGCTGGGGGTGCGCCGGGACGGTCACCTCGCCTTCGGCGGTCGACACGGTGCGCGTGCCGGCGGAGGCGGTCGACTCTCCGGAGGCGGTCGAGCTGCAGGCGGCGAGGGCGACCGCCAGGGCGGCGGCTCCCAACGCGAGGACGGTGCGGCGCAGGCGGGGGTGCTGTGTCATGGATCCTTCGTTCATTCGGTGGTGCTGAGCGGGCGGGTGGACTCGAAGACGCGGCCGGGGACACCCGACGGGACGACGAGCGGCGTTCCCGACACGGGGTCGGGCACGACGTGGGCGGGGAGGCCGAACACGTCGTGCACGAGGTCGGCGGTGACCACGTCGTCCGGCGCGCCCTGCGCGACCACGCGACCGTCGCTGAGGGCGACGATGTGCGTGGCGTAGCGGCTGGCCTGATTGAGGTCGTGCAGCACGGCGACCAGCGTGCGGCCGTCGTGGTTCAGCCGGCGGAACAGCTCCATCAGCTCGTACTGGTGCGCGATGTCGAGGAAGGTCGTCGGCTCGTCCAGCAGCAGGATCCCCGTCTCCTGCGCCAGTGCCAGCGCCACCCAGACGCGCTGCCGTTGTCCGCCGCTGAGCTCGTCAACCCGCCGCGCCGAGAGCGCCGAGACCCCCGTCGCGTCGAGGGCGGCGGCCACGGCGTCTTCGTCGGCCCTGCTCCAGGTGCGGAAGGCGCTCTGGTGCGGGTGCCGACCGCGGGCGACCAGGTCGGCGACCGTGATGCCGTCCGGCGCGATCGAGGACTGCGGCAGCAGGCCCAGGCGGCGTGCAACCTCCCTCGTCCGGTAGGCGTGGATGTCGCGTCCGTCGAGCAGGACCTGTCCGGCGGAGGGCCGCAGCAGTCGTGCCAGACCGCGCAGCAGCGTCGACTTGCCGCAGGCGTTCGGCCCGACGATGACGGTGAACGAGCCGTCGGGGATGCGCACCGAGAGGTCCTCCGCGATCACCCGGCCGTCGTACCCGAGAGTGGCGCCGTCGACCTCGAGCGGCGCGGGACGTGTCGACGGACGCTGTGCGGGCCCGGTCATCGGCGCCGCCCTTCTGCGATCAGGAGCCAGACGAAGTAGCCGCCGCCGAGCACGACGGTGACGAGCCCGACCGGGACGGGGGTGGGGAGGCCGTGCTGGGCGATCCAGTCGGCCGACATCAGGAGCACGCCGCCGGTGGCGGCGGAGACGCCGAGCGTCGGTCCCGCCGTTCCCGCGAGCCGGCGCGCGATCTGCGGGGCGCTCAGGGCGACGAAGGCGATCGGGCCCGCCAGCGCCGTGACCGTGGCGCTGAGCGCGACACCGACGACGGTCGCCGTGATCCTGGTCCGCTCGACGGCGACGCCGAGTTGCGCGCCCGCGTCGTCGCCCAGCTCGAGTCGGCCCAGGCCACGGGACACGGCAGCCGCGAGCGGGAAGAGCACGACGAAGACGACTGCGCCGAGAGCCAGCTGCGGGTAGCCAGCGGTGTCGAGCGATCCTGCGCCCCAGAACGCCGCGCTGACGGCCTCCTGCGTGTCCGCGGTGAGGAGCATCCAGGTGTTCACAGAGGTGAGCATCGCCGTCGTTCCGATGCCGACCACGATCAGGCGGAACCCGTGCATGCCTCGGCGATGGGCCAGCAGGTACACCACCGTCGCCGTCGCCAGGCCTCCGGTGATGGCGCCGGCCGTCACTCCGAGGGACGATCCGTGCAGCGCGAGCATGACGACCAGGGCGCCGGTGTACGCGCCGGTGTCGAATCCGATCACGTCCGGGCTCCCGAGCGGGTTGCGCGTGAGCGACTGGAAGATCGACCCGGCGAGGCCGAGGGCGATCCCGAAGAGCGCGGCGACCAGGACGCGCGGCAGACGCCAGTCGACGACGATGGTGTGCGCGATGCCGGAGGCGCGCCCGATGAGCGCCTCCACCACCTGGGCCGGGCTGAGCGCGTAGGATCCGGTTCCGAGTGAGAGCACCGCGACGATGACCGCGAGCGCCGTCAGCACCGCGACGGTGATGACGACCCGCCGCGAGAGCCGGACCGAGAGCCCTCGGCCGCGGAGGACGACCTGCGGGCGGTCGAACGCGAACACCGCGCCCTGCTCCGGCGGAGCGCCGCGGGTCACAGCGCCGCTCCCCGGCCGCGACGGGCGAGCGCGATCAGGACAGGAGCTCCGACGAACGCCGTCACCAACCCGACCGGCAGTTCCGCCGGGTTCATCACGATGCGGCCGAGGATGTCGGCCGACAGCAGCAGACACGGCCCCAGCACGACGGCGAAGGCGAGGATCCAGCGCTGGTCCGGACCGACGATCGCGCGGGCCGCGTGCGGAATCATGAGCCCGACGAACGCGATGGGCCCGACGGCCGCGGTCGCCGCGCCCGCGAGCAGCGTCACCGACACGACCGCGAGCGTGCGTGTCACGGCGGCACGGCTCCCGAGGGATGCTGCGAGGTCCTCGCCCAGCGCGAGGGCGTTGAGGCCGCGCGTCGCGATCGCCGCCAGCACGAGGCCGACCACGACGACCGGAGTCACCAGGGCGACCGCGGAGAGGGGTTGCGCCACCAGGCTGCCGGCCGACCAGCCCAGGAGTCGCTGGAACGCGCTCGGTGCGGAGAGCTGGATGGCCGACGTGATTCCGCCCAGGACGGCGGCCACCCCGACGCCCGCGAGCGTCATCCGGAGGGCGGAGGAGCCTCCCCGACGCCCCGCGCCGATGAGGGCGACCACGACGGTCGCGGCGATGGCGCCGACCAGGGCGAGGCCGAGGTACTGCGAGATGTCCCGCATCCCGAGCAGGGCGACCCCCACGGCGACCGCGAGCGCGGCGCCGGCGTTGACGCCGAGGATGCCGGGATCTGCGAGCGGGTTGCGGGTGAACGCCTGGATCACGCCGCCGGCGACGCCCAGTGCCGCACCGGCCACGAGCCCGAGGAGCGTGCGCGGAACCCGGAGCCCGGTGATCACGAGGTCGTCCTCCGACCCCGTCGGGTGGAGCACGGCGGGGAGCACCTGCCCGAGCGGGATGGACTTCGCGCCGACGGCGAGGCTCGCGCCGAGCAGGAGGACGAGGAGTGCGACGCCGACGACGAGCCAGCTCAGCCGCCAGGCGAGCGGGCGCATCCGCCGCCTGGAGCCCGCGGCCGGGAGCGGGACGATCGCGGCGGGGGTGGGGGCGTGAGGGGGCACGGGGACTCTCTGGGGACGTCGTCGGGAGGGGCGACCTCTGGGCGGTTAGGTAAGGCTAACCAAAGTGGGCCGTTGATCAGCGTAGACGACGCAGCGACCCCGGCTTACCGGCGATCGGACATCTCGTGTCGCGCATCCGCCACCGCGACGAGCCGTGCGAAGGCTCCGCCGGCGGCGATGAGCCGCTGCGGGGCGCCGTCCTCGACGATGCGTCCGCCCTCCAGGACCACGACGCGGTCGGCTTCCCTGGCGTGGTCGAGGCGATGGGCGACGATCACGGCCGTGCGGCCCGCAACGACGCGGCGCGCGGCCGCGTCGAGCGTTCGCGCCGAATCGCTCCCCGCCTCCGCGGTCGCCTCATCGAGCACGACGACGCCGGGGTTCATCAGGAGCACGCGCGCCAGTGCCAGGTGCTGCGCATGGTGCGGTGCGAGCGCGAGCCCGCCCGCCCCCACCCGGGTGTCCATCCCGTCCGGCAGCAGGTCGACCCACTCCGCCGCGCCCGCGGCGACGAGCGCGCGGCGCACCCGCCCCTCCCCCGCGCCGTCGGCCCCGAGCCGCAGCCCGTCGGCGATCGATCCGGCGAAGACGTGCGGCTCCTGTGCGACGAGAGCGACCACGGACGACCGGACCGCCGCGTCGACGTCGGCGATCGGTGTTCCGCCGATCAGCACCGTTCCGGCATCGGGGCGACGGACGCCGGCGATGAGCGAGGCCAGGGTGCTCTTGCCGCTTCCCGTCGTGCCGACGATCGCGACCCGCTGACCCGCCGGGATGCGCAGATCGAGCTCGTGCAGCACGGGGGTCCCGTCATAGCCGAAGACGGCGCCTCGCACG
Organism: Leifsonia sp. ZF2019; assembly: GCF_019924635.1. Lineage (NCBI taxonomy): Bacteria > Bacillati > Actinomycetota > Actinomycetes > Micrococcales > Microbacteriaceae > Leifsonia > Leifsonia sp. ZF2019. The sequence goes on along the minus strand of NZ_CP065037.1, from coordinate 2,170,619 downwards.
ACGATGTCGCGCCCGCGCGGGGCCGGCTCCCGCGGCGCCGGGGCCGACGCCGCATCGATCACACCGGCGAGCCTCCCCAGCCCGGCACCCGCACGCTGCACGTCGTCAGCCGTCCCGAGTGCGACGTTGACCGGGTCGAAGAGGGCCGCGAAGAAGAGCGCGGCCGCCGTCGCCTGGCCCACGTCGGCCCCGCCGGCGCGGACGAGGACGAACGCGACGACCAGGATCGCGCCGAGCCCGAGGAGCTCCGCGAGGTTGAGCCGCCCGTAGAAGCGCGTCATCGTCCGGGTCGCGTCGAGCTCGGCAGCGACCGCCTGCTCCGAGGCGGCGCGGGCACGCAGCGATCGATCCGCCCCGAGGTCGTACGCCCGGACGGTCGGGAGGGCTGCGAACGTCTCCAGCAGTGTCGCCGCTCGGGTGCCGACGGCACGCCGGCTCCGCGCATATGTCCGTGTCGAGCTGCGCAGGTACCAGCGCAGGGTCCAGGCCTGCACGGGAACGGCCACGAGCGCCGCCAGCGCGAACCGATAGTCGAGTCCCGCGAGCCCGACGAGGGTCACGAGGATCGTTATCGCCGCGCCGAGCAGGCGGGCGAACGCTCCCTGCGCGACCTCCGCCACCTGCTCCACATCGTCGGTCACCCGCGCGACGAGATCCCCGGACGACGACTCCGCGATGTCGACGGGCAGCCGCACGGCGGCGTCGACCACCTCCTCGCGGATCCGGCCGAGCGCGGGCAGAACTGCCCGGCCGAGCAGCACGCCCGCCCCCGCGGCCGCGGCCCCTCCGACCACCGCGCACCCCGCGAGCAGGGCGAGCGGCGGGAACAACGCCGAGGCGACGGCGCGCTCCGTGACCAGTTGCGCGATCCAGCCGATCGCGGCGGGGACGCCGAGCCCGGCTCCGGCGCCCACGACGAGCAGGGCCGCGCCTGCCAGCAGGGCGGCCCAGGCCCCGCGGAGAGAACGACGGAGTACCGCGCGGATCGTCCGGCCGCGGGCGACCGGGAGCACATTCCGCTCCTCCTCCTGTCGACCCGGCGGCCGCGCTGGAGCGCTCATCGCGCCACCTCGGGGGCGAACTCGACCACGACATCGCATCGGCTCAGCACGGCGGGTGAGGAGGTGAGCACGATCGTCGTGCGTCCCGCCCGCAGAGCGCGGACGCGCTCCGCGATGACGTCCTCCGTCACGGCGTCGATCGCGGTCGTCGGGTCGTGCAGCACCAGGACGGGGGCGTCTGCGGCGAGAGCGCGGGCGAGGGCGATCCGCTGTCGCTGGCCTCCCGAGAGGCGGATCCCGGCCTCCCCCACCTCGCGCGCGGCGATCTCATCGGCGAAGGCGGCGCGAGCGGCCGGCTCCGTGGCGCGCGCACGTCCGGCTGCGATGTTCTCCTCCGGCGTCCCCGCGAAGAGGTGGCTCTCATGCGGCGCGATCAGCAGGAGGGATGCGCGCGCACGCGCGTCGGGCACCGCGCCGTCGAAACGGAGCACGCCTTCGCGGGCGGCCAGGGTGGCGAGAAGCGCGCGGGCGCCGCGTCCGTCGAGCCCCGCGACACCGACCATCGTTCCCGGCTCGGCCCGCAAGGTCCCGAAGCGGCCGACCGCATCGAACACCGGTGGAGCCGCCTCGGGCGTGAGAGCACCTCGCGCAGATCCCCCTCTGTCCGCGACGTCGCGGGCAGGCAGCGGGAGCTCGGCGACGCGCACCGCCGAGGCGTGGGCGCGCGCCGCAGCCGCGGGCAGCGCCGCGAGAGTCTGCAGCGGCCCCGCCAGGAACCGGGCGAGCCCCAATGCCGCGACGAGCCCGCCGAGCGGAAGCACACCGGCGAGGGCGAGCCAGCCTCCCACCCCGACGACGAGAAGCAGGTAGGCGCCCGTCGTCGCGGTCGTTGCACCGCTGCGGACGGCTTGTGCGTCGACGGCGCGCGCGGCCTGCCTGGTCGCCCGCCCGCTCGCCGTCCGGAAACGACGGACCGCCGCCGCCCCCGCACTGAGTCCCGCCAGGACGCGCAGGCCCCGCACGAGGTCTTCCGCGAGCCCGGCCGCATCGCCCGCGGCCTCCTGCTCCGCGGCGCTGCGCCGGGCGACCCCGCGTGCGATGGCGGCATTGACCAGCAGCACGGCGACGGTCCCCACCATGATGACGGCGCCGAGCAGCGGCGACGCCAGCAGCAGGGCGACGACCGCGACCACCAGCGCGACGAGCGCGGCCGACGCCGACGCGACCGTTCCGGCGAACGCTCCCACACGGTCGGCGTCACTCGATGCGCGGACGAGCAGCTCGCCCGGCGTCCACGCGCGGCCGCGAGCCTGCTGCTCGCGTACGACGGCATCGACGACCCGCATCCGAACGCCGTGCGCGGCGAGCTGTTCGGCGCGGGCGCTCGCCCGGGCCCCGAACCGGTAGGAGAGCGAGAGCACCGCGAAGTCGGCGCCCAGCACCGCGAGCCAGAGCACGAGGACCTCCGGCCCACCTTCCGCGATCGCCGAGCTGACCGTCGCCCCGATCACCACGGGCACGAGCGCCTCTCCCACCTGGTGGCCGCTGAACAGCACCGACGCGCGCGCGAGCCCGCTCCACCGGTCGAGCAGAGCGCGCCGCAGGACGGCACCGCCCGTGGCCGGTGCGGGGCGGGGAGTCGTTCGGGGCACGTCCTCGAACCTACGGCGGCGACGCATGACGGCTGAGCGCTATGCTGACAATCGATGTCGCTCGTTCGCCAAGGCCTGCGTCGCAGCGCGTGGAACGAAGCTAACCGTCGAGAGGAGGGCCGTGGGCGCCGACGTCATCGTGCTGCACCGCTTCCCGCTCGACCGCGGCGAGGGATTCGACGCTCACGCCCACGACGACCACCAGCTGATCTGGGCGTCCGCGGGCGTCCTGACCGTCGAGGTCGGCGCCCGCTACTGGGTGCTGCCGACCACACTCGGACTGTGGATGCCCGCGGGCATCGTCCATGCCCCGCTGGCCGTGCGCGAGTCGGTGATGGAGGGCCTCTACTTCGACCCCGCACGCACTCCGGTCGACTGGACCGAGCCGACCGTCCTGCAGATGGGCCCGCTCAGCCGCCAGCTGGTCTCCTACCTCGCCCGCGATCTCGGCGCCGAGGAGCGCCAACGCGCCGAGCGCGTCCTCCTCGACACGCTGGAGCCCGTGGGGCGGCGCGCGATCGCGGTGCCCGTCCCTGCTGATCCCCGTGCCCGCGACGTCGCCCGTCTCCTCCTCGACGACCCGGCGGACGCCCGCAGTCTGGACGAGTTCGGACGCGACGTGGGCGCCAGCTCGCGCACACTGCTCCGCCTGTTCCAGTCGGAGACCGGCATGAGCTTCGGCACCTGGCGGACGCACGCGCGCATCCAGGCGTCGGTCGCGCTCCTCGCCGAGGGCGAGCCGGTCTCCCGCGTGGCGTACCGCGTCGGCTACAGCACCCCGAGCGCCTTCATCGCAGCGTTCCACCGCGTCTCGGGCACGACGCCCGGGGCGTACTTCCACGCGGGCGAGGGCTCCAGTAGGGCGGACGGGACTTGAACCCGTGACCGGCGGATTATGAGTCCGATGCTCTAACCAGCTGAGCTACCGCCCCGGTCGTGTGCGCGTCCCGTCACTCCGGGGCGGGCACGCTGTCGGCCGCGTCCGTCACCGGGTCCGCCACCGGCTCCCCACGATACAGGCTCTCGAATGTCGAGATCGTGCGCTGGATGTCGTGCGAGGCGACGATCCGGAGGGAGGCGTTCTTGAGCACGTCGAGCTCGGCCTGCGGCAGCGTCAGCACTCTCTCGAGCTTGTCCGCGAGATCCTGCGCGTCGCCGGGGCGGAAGAGGTGCCCGTTCTCGCCGTCGTGCACGAGGTGCGGCAGCGCCATGGCGTCGGCGGCGACGACGGGGAGCGCGGAGGCCATGGCCTCCATGGTGGCGATCGACTGCAGCTCGGCGATCGACGGCATGGCGAAGACGGTGGCGCGGGTGTACGCGGCGCGGAGCTCTTCGTCCGTGACGTAGCCGAGGAAGTTCACCCGGTCGGCGATGCCGAGGCTCTGCGCGAGCGCCTGGAGGTTCTTGAGCTGATCGCCGCCGCCGACGATCTCCAGCTGGGCGTCGAGGGACGCGGGCAGCAGCTTGACCGCGTTGAGCAGCACGTCGATGTGCTTCTCTCCCGTCACGCGTCCGACGAACAGGATGCGGTTGGCGGTCCGCGGGGTGAAGTCGGGCGTGTAGTTCTGTGCGTCGATGCCGCACGAGATCGCGTGGACGCCGCGGAGGCCGGTGGCCTTCTCGAGGAAGTCCGCGGCCTTGCGCGTCGGGGTGGTCACGGCCTCCGCTCGGTCGAAGCTCTTGCGGGCATCCCGCCACTCCACGGCGATGAGGGCCTTCTGGAGGAACTTCGGGATGACCGTGAACTCCATGATGTTCTCGGGCATGACGTGGTTCGTCGCGACGATGCGGATGCCGCGCTTCTGCGCCTCGTAGGCGAGACCGCGGCCGACCACGATGTGCGACTGGAAGTGGACCACGTCGGGCTGCACCTCGTCGAGCACGCGGCGCGCGTTGGCCTTACTCATCCAGGGCAGGGCGAAGCGCAGCCAGTCGTGCGGGTACCAACGCCAGCTGCGGAGCCGATGCGCGGTCATCTTCTGGCCCTCGTGCTCCTCCACCCAGGTGCCGTGCGTGCGGCTGGCGGCGGGGGCGATGATGTGCAGGTCGTGGCCGCGCTCGACGAGACCGGCGGCGAGGCGTTCGGCGAAGCGCGCGGCGCCGTTCACGTCGGGCGGGAAGGTGTCGCAGCCCATCAGGATGGTCAGTGGCTTGCGAGCCGGGGCGGGCGGGGTACTTGTCGTTCCGCTCGGATCTGGCACGTGGATGGTCCCTACTGTCGTGGGCCGGGTCGATGGCCCGGCGACGGTTTCGGCTCGCCGGGCGGTGGTCCGTCCCGGCCGATTCACCGGCCTAGTCTAGGCCGGATTTCCCGGAGTCCTCCGCGACGCGCGCGGCGATCGGCGCCTCCGGTGCGGCTTGGGGGTGGTGCTTCGCGAGTTGGAACACGCCGTACATCGCGACCGCGCCGGTCAGCGCGAAGCCGAGCATCGCCCACCACGGCGCGCCGGCCGCCTCGTCGAGGACGACGATGCCGATGGTCACGGCGACCAGCGGGTCGATGACGGTGAGCCCGGCGATGACGAGGTCCGGCGGCCCGGAGGAGTACGCGTTCTGCACGAAGTAGGCGCCGAGTCCCGCCGCCGCGAGCAGCGCGACGATGGCGCCGACGAGGAGCCAGTCCCACTCGTTGTTCGAGACGCGGTCGATCACGACCTTCGCGAGCGTCGCGACGAAGCCGTAGAGCACGCCGGCGCCGACGATGTACATGATCGCCTTGAACCGGTGGCGCAGGAACAGGAAGAGTCCCCCGAACACGAGCAGGACGACGGCGAGGATGATGAGGATGACGATCAGCGAGCGGCTCGTCACCGGCACGTCGCGGGCGAACACCGCGGCGATCAGCACGAAGGCGCCCACGCCGCCGACGCAGAGACTCACGGCCACGATCGACCGCCGGTTGAGCCGCACGCCGCTCACGCGCGCGTTCAGGATGCTGGTGATCACGAGCCCGACCACGCCGAGCGGCTGCACGAGGATGATCGGCGAGAGCTTGAGGCTGACGAGCTGGAAGACGATCGCGAGCCCTAGCAGCAGCGTCCCGATGACCCAGGACGGCCGGGCGAGCAGCAGCCCGAGCTGACGGAGGTTCAGGCCGGACGACGCCTCGGTCGTCTGCGCCTCCACCTTGGCGACGCCGTGGTGCTGCAGCTGCGCGCCGATCGAGAGGAAGCAGGCGCCCACGAGCGCGATGGGGATGCCGAGGAGCTGACTCGGCTGATACGACAGCTCGAGCGCGTCCATCAGTTCCGTACCCACCCCACGACCCTAACCGACATGCAGCCGATAGTCTTGCCGAATGGCCGTCCTCCCCATCCGGATCACCGGAGACCCCGTCCTGCACTCCCCCGCTTCGCCCGTGGTCGACTTCGACGACGACCTGCGCCGGCTCGTGGCGGACATGTTCGAGACGATGGACGAAGCGCCCGGTGTCGGTCTCGCCGGCCCCCAGGTCGGCGTGGCTCTGCGGCTTTTCGTCTTCGGCTGGACGGACGACGACGACGTCCTCCACCGCGGCGTGGCCATCAATCCCGAGCTGTGGCAGAGCCCGCTCGCGACCGGCGAGCTCGACGAGGACGAGGAGTCGGAGGGCTGCCTGTCGTTCCCGGGTGAGCGGTTCCCGCTCCGCCGGGCTCAGCGCGTCGTGCTCCGCGCGGTCGACCTCGAGGGCGAGCCTTTCGAGATCGAGGCGGACGGCTGGCTGGCCCGCATCTTCCAGCACGAGTACGACCACCTCGACGGTGTGCTCTATGTCGACCGCCTCGCGCACCCCTACGCCAAGGCCGCGCTGAAGGCGCAGCGCAAGAACAGCTGGGGCGTCCCCGGTCTGAGCTGGCTGCCCGGGCGCGACCACCTGGAGGACTGAGCGAGCTGCCGCAGGCTAGCGGCGCAGCTCCACTCCGTGCACTCCGTTGTGGTGCCGCAGTGCGGGGAACACGACCGAGAGCGAGAATCCGACGCCGGGGACCGTCTTGGCGGTGAGGACGCCGCCGAACAGCGCCGCCCGGTCGCGGAGCTCGTTGAGGCGCACACCGTCGATGTACTCGGTGACGGCGCGCAGGTCCTCTTCGATCGTGTACGTGGTGGCCTGGTCGACGCCCTCGCGGTCGAGGCCCTGGCGGCGTGCCGCGGCGCGGATGCCGTCGTCATCGACGCTGACCTGGAGGCCGTCCTGCGTCCAGCTGAACGCCACGGTCACCCGCGTGCCGGAGCCGCCGTGGGTGAGAGCGTTCTCGAGGGCGGTCTGGAGGATGCGGAAGACCGCGAGCTCGGCTCCCTGCCGGAGCGCGAAGGATTCGCCGGTCTCGGTGAACGCGACCTCGATCCCGGCGTCGCGCATGACACGGAAGAGGTCGCGGGCCGAGTGGAGGCGCGGCTGCGGTTGCGCGGCGTCCTGGCCTTCGCGGACGACGTTCTGCAGGCGGCGCAGATCGCCGAGCGCCTCGCGCGCGGTCGTCTCCAGCGCAGGTGTGGCGCGCGCCGCCGCCTCCGGGTCGGTGGTGGCGGCGTAGCGGATGCCCTCCGCGTGGGCGACCAGCCGATTGACCGTCTGGACCGCGATGTCGCCGAGCTCGCCGGCGATGCGGAACCGACCGGCCTGTTCGGCGAGCTCGAGCTCGCGGTCGATGCGGTCCCACTCCGACTCCTCGCGGGAGCCGCGCAGCCGCCGGTGCCTGCGGAGCTCCAGGAGCCACAGCGCGAGGAACGCCGCGGCGGCGGCGGCGAGCAGCACGGCGCCGACGGTCAGGGCGAGCGGGGTCATCACGGTGTCTCCTCCTCGGCCGCCTCGCGCGGCCCGGACGATCCTATCCCGGGCTGCGCGAGGGGTGGGGCCGAAGCGCTCAGGCGCCGTCCGTGCGGTTCGCCCGCAGCACTTCGAGCCGGGCGCGGTACTCGGCCTCGTCGATATCGCCGTTGGCGTAGCGCTGCGCGAGCGTCTGCTCCGCCGAGCGGGTGGCCGAATGCGGACCCCAGCCCGCGCCGGGGCCGAACCCGCCCGGGCCGTACCCGCCGCGCATCGCGGCCGCCCGACGCCAGCGGCGACCGGCGAGCCCGAAGAGGAGCACGAAGACCGCTACCCAGAAGATCGGGATGAAGATCCACCACCAGCCGAACACGGGTCCGGCCCAGACGGTGCAGGGGGCGGCGGCGAGTGCCGTCGCGACGGAGGAGCTGAACATGGTGCGTCCAATCGGTCGATGTCCGTCCGCGGCTCTCGCGGACGATGCATCCAGCCTCCGTCCGGGGCCCCCGCCGCGAATCCGCCGTCGGGAGTGACCTGGCCTACTCCCCCGGGTGCACGGCCGAGTCGGTCAGCTCCGCCCGGGGCGGACGAGTCCAGTCTCGTAGGCGAGCACCACGAGGTGCACGCGGTCGCGGGCGCCCAGCTTGGCGATGATGCGCGACACGTGGGTCTTCGCCGTCAACGGGCTCAGATAGAGCCGCTCGGCGATCTCCGCGTTGGTGAGGCCGTGGCCGACGAGGGCGAGGACCTCCCGCTCCCGATCGGTGAGCGCCGAGAGGCGCTCCAGGTCGGGAGCCGGGCCGAGGCCGCCCGCGACCCGGGCGATCAGCCGGCGGGTCGCGCCGGGCGACAGCGGGGCGTCCCCCTCGGCGACGACGCGGATCGCGCGCAGCAGCTCGACCGGCTCGGTGTCCTTCACGAGGAATCCGCTCGCGCCCGCCAGGATGGCCTGCGCGACGTACTCGTCGAGCTCGAAGGTCGTGACGACCACGACGCGGGTCCCCGCGAGCGCCGGGTCGGCCACGATCTCCGCGGTCGCCCACAGCCCGTCGCCGTCGGGCATGCGGATGTCCATGAGGACGATGTCCGGGCGGGTCCGTCGCACCGCGGCGACGGTCTCACGCCCGGTCGGAGCCTCGCCCACGACCTCGATGCCGTCCTCGGCCTCGAGGAGCGCCCGGAACCCGGCGCGGACGAGATGCTGGTCGTCCGCCAGGAGCACGCGGATCACGCGGCCTCCGCCGGACGGGCGGGAAGACGCGCCTCGACGGTCAGGCCGCCGCCGGGCGTCTCCCGCGTGGCGAAGCGGCCGCCGAGGAGCTCTGCGCGCTCGCGCATCCCGAGCATCCCCTTGCCCTCGATGAGCGGTTCGCCCGCACGATTGCGGCCGTCGTCGGCGATGGTGAGCACGTACCAGCCACCCTCCTCGGCGAGGCGGATGCGGACGGTGTGCGCCTGCGCGTGCCTGCCGGCGTTGGTGAGGGACTCCTGCGCGATCCGGTACAGGGCGTGCCCGGTCGCGGCGGACGCGCCCTCCCCCAGCGCGTTCTCGAACGTCACGTCGAGCCCCGCGCGCCGATACGTCTCGACCAACACGGGGATGCGGGACAGGTCCGGCTCGGGACTGCGCTCGGCGTAGCCGTCCGAACGGAGGAAGCCGAGGACGCCGCGCACCTCCTCGAGCGCCTGACCGCTGGTCGTCTTGATGGCTTCCAGGCTCTCGCGCGCCTTGTCGGGCCGGGAGTCGAAGAGGTGCAGACCGACACCGGCCTGCACGCTGATCTGTGACAGCGAGTGCGCGAGGACGTCGTGGAGCTCGCGCGCGATCCGCAGCCGCTCCGCCTCCGCCGCGGCCTCGCGTCGCGCCGCGATCGCCCGGGAGATCTCCCGATACCGCTCGCGCCGGTTGCGCACCGCCTCCCCGACGCCGACGAGCAGGCAGAGGATGAGCGCCAGGATCAGCGGACGGATCATCGCCGTGGGCCGCTCGGTGAGGAGGAACGCAGCGAGAGGAGCCGCGACGGCGAAGCCGGCGAGCGTCCACCACGCCCAGACCCGGGCGCCCCGGACCACGGCTCCGATGACGGCGAACGCGAGCGGGACGGCGGCGAACGGCGGCCCCGCCGTGAGCGCGATCGCGGGAGCGCAGAGCACGGCCACGGCGACCAGCACGGAGCCGGGATGCGCGCGACCGAACGCCAGGAGCGCGGAGGAAAGGAACGCCACGGCGACCGCTGCCGCCGTAAGGGGGTGCGCCGCGCTGTCACCGAGTGCGATCAGCACGCCCGGCACCTGGATCAGCGCCGCGACGACGACCGGGAACCAGCGCGATCCGCGGGGTCGCTCCGGCGCCGCCCAGCCGGGCACGCGCCCACCCGCGAGCGGATCGATGCGGGAGGACCAGGCCATCTCCCCATGCTAATCACGCGCCGCAACGCCGACGTGCGCCCGGGGGCGTGATGCGGATACTCCCGGCTACTCCCCCGGGAGTACGCGGTTCGCGCACAGTCGGCGCGCGGATCGTGCTCGACGTCGCCTTCGCGCCGCGCTCATCCCGGCACGCGGTCATCATCATTCGTGGCTCGAAGGGAGACCGGGCGCATGAACGACGGATGTATTCCGCATCGGGCATGAAAAAAGATCCCGGTCGACTCGCCCTGTGCTCTGACGCATTGGGCTCATCGACCGGGATCCGGTGGCTCCCCGACTTGGACTCGAACCAAGAACCTGCCGGTTAACAGCCGGCTGCTCTGCCAATTGAGCTATCGAGGAATGCTTGTTCAGCGAAGCTACTCTAGCAAGGATTCGACCGGGTTATGAAATCGGCACTGCATCTCGCGCGCGTCGCGCCGGGGCGCGCTCAGTAGCCCGCTTCGGGGTCCACCAGACCGACGAACCGGCCGTCGCCGAGGAAGGCCGACACGTTGAGTCGCACGCGCTCGGCGAGCAACGGCGCCACCATCTCCGGGGTGTCCGCCTGGTGCGGGGTGATGAGACAGCTCGGCTCGTCCCAGAGCGGATGACCGTCCGGGAGCGGCTCCGGGTCGGTCACGTCGAGGCCGGCGCCGGCGATCCCGCCGTCCCGGAGGGCGGCGAGCAGCGCGTCCGTGTCGACGAGTCCGCCACGGGCGATGTTGACGAGGAGGGCGGTCGGCTTCATGGCCGCGACCTCCGGCGCACCGATCAGCTCCCGTGTGCCGCCGGTGAGCGCAGCCGCGACCACGACGATGTCGGCCGTCGGCAGCGCCTCCGCCAGACGGTCGGTCGTGAGCGTCCGCGCGGCCCCCGGGACCGGCTCTGCCGAGCGCCGCACCACCGTGATGCGTGTGCCGAACGGCTCCAGCAGCCGCATCAGCTCGAGCGCGATGCCGCCTGCTCCGATGAGCACGACGTCCATCCCGTACAGGGAACGACCTTCGGGCTCTGTCGCCCAGCTGCGGGCGCGCACCCGCTTCGGGATGACCCGCAGCAGCGAGAGGGTGAGGGTGAGGGCGTGCTCCGCGACCGGCTGCGCGTAGGCGCCCTTGGCGCTCGTCCACACGAGACCGGGACGCGCGTGCGCCGCGATCGTCGGGGAGAACGCGTCGACGCCCGCGAACGGCAGCTGGACCCAGGTGATCGACGGGTGCGCGTCCATGGCCGCGGCGAAGCCGTCCGGGTCCCTGTAGTCCAGCCACACGAGCCCTCGGGTGCTTTCCGAGAGGGGCTCGACCGTCCCTCCCCCTGCCCGGACCGCGTCGACGAAGGTCTGCTCGGCGCGGGGCAGGATGGCGATCGGGCCCGGCTCGGGCCGTCGATCGGCCGGAAGCGGCCGGACTTCTCCGGCGAGGACGGCGCGATGCTGGCCCGCACCGGATGCGGTGGACGACGACATGGGGTGCTCCCTGTTCACTCGGCGATCCTCACTCGGCGGCGCGCTGCGGTCGGCGCTCGGTGCGACGGGAGGAGGTGCCCAGCGCCTTCGCCAGCCCGGCGACGAACGGGTGCGTCGGGTCGGCGAGCACGTCCTCGATGGGGCCGTATCCGACGGTGCGGCCGGCCTGCAACACCAGGCACGCGTCGGTGGCACGCCGCAGCACCGAAGGATCGTGGCTCACGATCACGGCCGAGAAGTCGTCGTGCCCCCGCAGCTGAGCCAGGAGGTCGATCACCGCATCGCGGACGGTCGCGTCGATCCCGGCTGTCGGCTCGTCGGCGACGAGCACGCTCGGTCCGAGCACGAGCGCCCGGGCCAGCGCCACGCGCTGCCGCTGACCGGAGCTGAGCTCGTACGGGTACTTCGTCAGCACGCTCAGCGGCAGGTGCACGGTGTCCAGGATGGTGGCCGCCCGCGCTCCCGCGGCTCGGCGCGAATAGTGCTGGTCGCGCTCGAAAATCGGCAGCGTCACGTTGTCTTGCACCGTCAGCGACGGCTCCAGGGTGCTCGCCGCGTCCTGCGGCAGGTACCCGACGTGGAAGGTCACCTCGGCGAGATCGCGCCGGCGCGCCTTGCGGAGCTGGTGCCCGAGAACCGTCGCCTGACCCCCGCTGATCCGTGGGCCGGGGTCGGCCGACCGGGGCGGCAGCACGTGCCCGGCGAGCACCTCCGCCAGCGTGCTCTTGCCCGACCCGGTCTCGCCGAGCACACCGAGGATCTTCCCCGTCTCCAGCCGGAAGCTCACCCCGCGCAGGGCGACGCACGACGGGCTGACGCCCCGCGCAGGGTATTCGACGGACAGGTCGCTGACGACGATGGCGGGATCGGAACTCACATGACGACCCTAGGCGCTCTGCTCCCTCAGGGCGCGGAGCGCCTCGCGCCGCTCGGCCTGTTCCACCGGATCCGGCACCGGGAGAGACGCGAGCAGCCGCTGTGTGTACGGCTCCTGCGGGTCGACCAGCACCTGCTCACCGGTGCCCTCCTCCACCAGCCTGCCGTGGTGCAGCACCGCGATCCGGTCCGCCAGCAGGTCGACGACGGCCAGGTCGTGGCTGATGAACAGCGAGGCGAAGCCGAACTCGCGCTGCAGCTCGGCGAAGAGCTCCAGCACACGCGCCTGCACGGAGACGTCGAGCGCGGACGTCGGCTCATCCGCGATCAGGAGCGACGGCTCGAGCGCGAGCGCTCGGGCGAGGCTCGCTCGCTGTCGCTGACCTCCCGAGAGCTCGTGCGGGAACCGGTCGCCGTAGCTGCGGGGCAGCTGAACGGCCTCGAGCAGTTCGTCCACGCGGACCCGGGCGTCGGCGGGCGAATCGGCACGACCGTGCACCACGAGCGGCTCGGCGACGCAGTCGGCGATGGTGAGCAGCGGGTTGAAGCTCGATGCCGGGTCCTGGAACACGAACCCGATCTCGCTCCGCACGGGGCGGAACTCCCTCTCCCGGACGCCGTTCATCTCGATCCCGAGCACGTTCAGCGAACCGCCCGTCACCCGGTTCAGCCCGGCGATCGCACGGCCGATGGTCGTCTTGCCCGAACCGGACTCGCCCACCAGGCCGAGCACCTCCCGCGGCCGGATCTCGAAATCGACGCCGTCGACCGCCACGAAGCCGGGGCGTCCCAACCGGCCGGGGTACTGGATGCGCAGGTCTCGGGCCGCGACGACGGGGGCGTGGTCGGCCGCCGACTGCCGCGCTGCGGCGCGCTCGCGGGTCTGCACCGTCCCCTGCCCGATCTTGGGAACGGCCGCCAGCAGCTTCTTGGTGTAGTCGGCCTGCGGCGAGGCGAACAGCGTCCGCACATCCGCCTGCTCGACCAGTCTGCCCTGGTACATGACCGCCACCCGGTCGGCGAGGTCGGCGACGACGCCCATGTTGTGGGTGATGAGCACGATCGCGGCGCCGAACTCGTCGCGGCAGCGGCGCAGGAGGTCGAGGATCTCGGCCTGGACCGTCACGTCGAGCGCGGTGGTCGGCTCGTCGGCGACGATGAGCCCGGGATTGAGGACCAGCGCCATCGCGATGACGATCCGCTGCTTCTGCCCGCCGGAGAACTGGTGCGGGTAGTACTTCACCCGCTTCTCCGGCTCCGGGATCCCCACCCGCTCGAGGATCTCCACGGCGCGAGCCCGCGCCTCCTTCCTGGAGAGCTTCCCGTGGGCCCGGAGGCCCTCCGCGATCTGCCAGCCCACCGGGTAGACCGGGTTCAGCGCCGTCGACGGCTCCTGGAAGACCATCGCGACGTCGGTGCCGCGCACCGCGCGCAGCTGGCGCTTGCTCAGCGTGACGATGTCCGCCTCGCTCCCGCCGTCCTTGCTGCGCAGCACCACGGCGCCCGAGGCGGTGGCCGTCTCGGGCAGCAGCCCGAGGATGGTCTTCGCGGTGACCGTCTTGCCCGAACCCGACTCGCCGACGATCGCCAGGACCTCCCCCGGCGCCACGCTCAGCGTCACATCGTCGACGGCCTTGACCGCCCCGGCGTCGGTGGCGAACGTCACCGACAGATCGTCGATCTGCACCACGGTGTCCAACGTCTTCGCGTCGCTCACGGCTTGACCTCGATTCCGTGCTCGTCGAAGGACTCGCCGCCCTCCAGTCCATCCAACCCCGCCGGTCCCGCTTCGAGCGGGCCGCCGGGGATCACCGAGGTCTCCGCGACCAGGCCCGACGCCGCAGCGGCCCGGCGCCGCCCGCGCAGACGCGGGTCGGCCAGGTCGTTGAGGCTCTCGCCGACGAGGGTGATGCCGAGCACCACCAGCACGATCGCCGCACCGGGGAACACCGCGGTCCACCAGATCCCGCTCGTCACGTCCGAGAGCGCCTTGTTGAGGTCGTAGCCCCACTCGGCCGCCGCGGTCGGCTCGATGCCGAAGCCGAGGAATCCCAGCCCCGCCAGCGTCAGGATCGCCTCGGAGGAGTTCAGCGTGAAGATCAGCGGCAGAGTTCGCGTGGAGTTGCGCAGCACGTGCCGGAACATGATGCGGGTGTTGCTCGCCCCCACCACCTTCGCCGACTCCACGTACGCCTCCGCCTTGATGCGCACGGCCTCGGCGCGGATCACGCGGAAATACTGCGGGATGAACACGACGGTGATCGAGATCGCCGCCGCGAGGATGCCGCCCCAGAGGCTCGACTGCCCTCCGCTGACGACGATGGCGACGATGATCGCGAGCAGCAGGGACGGGAACGCGTAGATCGCATCGCAGATGACGACGAGCACCCGGTCGAGCCAGCCGCCGAAGTACCCGGACACGAGCCCCAGCACGACGCCGGCGAAGATCGACAGGACCACCGCGACGATGATGACCAGGAGTGCCGTCTGCGCACCCCAGATCGTGCGGGAGAACACGTCGTACCCGCCGACCGTGGTGCCCCAGATGTGCGCGCCGCTCGGCGGCTGCTGCGAGCCGAACTGTCCGCCCGGACCACTCAGCTGCGAATAGCCGTACGGGGCGACGATCGGCGCGAAGATCGCGATGAGGATGAACAGGCCCGTGATGGCGAGACCCGCGATCAGCATCCCGCGCTGCAGCCCGACGCTCTGCCGGAGCTGGTGGACGACGGGAAGGCGGGACCAGAGGGAGCGCCTGGCGGCTGGTCGAGGCCGAGCCGACGTGTCGATGTGCTGCGTCATCGTCAGTACCTCACTCTCGGGTCGATGAGCGCCGCGATCACGTCGACGATGAAGTTCGTCAGCGCGACGATCACCGCGAGGAGCGCGACGAGCCCCTGCACGGCGACGAAGTCGCGTGCCGAGAGGTAGTGGAACAGCTGGAAGCCCAGTCCCTTCCACTCGAACGTCTTCTCGGTGAGGATCGCACCGCCCAGCAGCAGAGCGATCTGCAGGCCGATGACGGTGATGATCGGGATGAGCGCCGGACGGTAGGCGTGCTTGCGGACGAGCCTGCTCTCGCGGACGCCGCGCGACCGCGCCGCGTCCACATAATCGGTCGACAGCGTCCCGATCACATTGGTGCGCACGAGCCGGAGGAAGACCCCTGCGGTGAGGAGGCCGAGCGCGATGCCGGGGAGGATCGCGTGCGAGAGCACATCCCCCACCACAGCCGGGTCCCCGGTCTGGATCGAGTCGATCAGGTAGATGCCGGTCTTGGTGTCGAGCGTCTGCATCTCGATCTCCGAGCCGGTGGAGGCACGGCCCGCGACCGGCAGCCAGTTCAGCCAGACGGCGAAGACGAGTTTCAGCAGCATTCCCGCGAAGAAGACGGGCGTGGCGTAGCAGATGATCGCGAAGACCCGCAGCACCGCGTCCTGCCCCTTGTCGCGGAAGTAGGCCGCGACCATCCCGAGCGGGATGCCGACGATGAAGGCGACGATGAGCGCGTAGAACGCGAGCTCGAGGGTCGCGGCGCCGTAGGTGATGAGCACCTGCGTCACGGGCTGGTTGTCCGTGAACGTCGTGCCGAAGTCTCCGCGCAGGATCATGCCCAGGTAGTCGAAGTACTGGACGATGAGCGGCCGGTCGTATCCCGCCTCGTGGATGCGCGCCTGCAGCTGGGCGGGCGGCAGCTTGCCGCCGAGCGCGGCCGTGATCGGGTCGCCCGTCGAGCGCATCAAGAAGAAGACGACGGTGACGAGGATGAAGATCGTGGGGATGATGAGCAGCGCGCGGATGATCAGGTACCGGCCGAGGCCGCCCCCCGATCGTCGCTTCGCCGTCGTGCGTACGGGGCCGGGGGCCGCTCCGGGCGCCGGAGTGCTGACTGTCGCGGTCATGGAAGCCAATCGTGGTGGTTCGTGGGAGGGGGCGGCCCGCACGCGACGGACCGCCCCCGGTTGCCGGCTGTGCGGCTCAGCCCTTGGCGAGGGCCGCGTAGCGGAACTTGAACGACGGGTCGAGCGTCTTGTCGGCGCCCGTCACCGTCTTGCCGACCACGGCGACCTGCGCACCCTGCAGCAGCGGCAGCGTGCTGAGGTCGGCGCCCACCTTGGCCTGGATCTCCTCGATCAGCTTGGTGCGGGCGTCCTTGTCGGTGGTGCCGAGCTGCTGCTCGATCAGGGACTGGACCTGGGGGTTGTCGTAGTGGTTCGCCAGGAAGTTGTCCTTGATGAAGAACGGCGACAGGTAGTTGTCGGCGTCGGAGTAGTCCGGGAACCAGCCGAGCTGGTACGCCGGGTAGACGTCGGCGGTGCGGTCCTTGGAGTACTGCACCCACTCGGTCGACTGCAGGTTGACCGTGAACAGGCCGCCCTTCTCGAGCTGCTCCTTGACCAGCGCGTACTCGTCGCCGGAGGACGGGCCGTAGTGGTCGGGGTTGTACTGCAGGCTCAGCGCGACCGGAGTGGTGACCCCGGCGGCCTCCAGGGTCTGCTTCGCCTTCTCGAGGCTCGGGCCGCCGTTGCCGTCGCCGTAGAGGTCCTTCAGCACCGTGGTGGCACCGGTCAGCCCCTCGGGCACGAACGAGTAGAGCGGGGTGTAGGTGTCCTTGTAGACCTGCTTCGCGATCGCGGAGCGGTCGACGAGGTCGGCCGCCGCCTGGCGGACGGCCAGCGCCTTGGCCGCGTCGGCCTCCGGCGTGGTCGCGCCGTACGGCTGCGTGTTGAAGTTGAACACGATGTAGCGGATCTCGCCGCCCGGGCCCTTCACGACCTTGACGTTCTTGTCGCTGCCGAGGCTCTCGATGTCGGTGGCCGACAGGCTGCGGAACGCGACGTCGATCGAGTTCTTCTGGATGTCGAGCTTCAGATTGGACGAGTCGGCGTAGTACTTGACGTTGACCTTCTCCGTCGCCGGCTTGCCGAGCAGGCCTTCGTAGTTGGGGTTCGCCTTGTACGCGATCAGGTTGTTGAAGTCATAGCTGGTGATGTCGTACTGGCCGGCGAAGGCGTGGCCCTTGACGATGTCCGCGTCCGGCGTGACCTTGTCGGCCGAGAAGACCTGCTCGTCCACGATCGGGCCGGCCGGGCTCGAGAGCACCTGCGGGAAGGTCTGATCGTTGGCGACCTTCAGCTTGAAGACGACCGTCGTGTCGTCCGGAGTGGAGACGCTGTCGAGGTTCGCGAGCAGCGAGGCCGGACCGTTGGGGTCGTTGATCTTCAGCTGGCGCTCGAAGGTGAACTTCACGTCCGACGAGGTGAGGTCGTGCCCGTTGGCGAACTTGAGGCCCTTCTTGAGCTTCACGGTGTATTCGTTCGGCGATGTGAAGTCGGCGCTCGTGGCGATGTCCGGCTTGACGTCGGGGCTGCCGTACGGGGTGTTCAGGAGGAACGGGTAGACCTGGTTCATGACGGCGAACGAGCCGTTGTCGTACGAGCCGGCCGGGTCGATCGACGTGATCTTGTCGGTCGTTCCGATGGTCAACGTGCCGCCGCCGCCGGAGCTGCTGTTGCTCCCGGAGCAGCCGACGAGCACGAGCGCGGTCGCCGCGAAAGCGGCGGAGACGGCGAGGACGCGCCGACCGCGGATGTGTGCGGATGTCATATCCGAATACCTCTTCCTGGTGTGGGATAGCCGACACGGCGAGGCACACGAGAGCCCCGATGCCGAATCGCGTACCCATTTCCTAGCACGGATCCGTCGTGCCGACCGCATCAGAAGGCGGAACGCGTCGAATTCTTTACGTGCACGCAACAAACCGCCGCTCATCCGCGCATGCGGGGACGAAATCCATCCAGGCGGTCGGGGATGCGCTACTCGGCCCGGAGGCGCATCCGCTCCTGGTCGATCGAGCTGAGGGCGAGCTGCAGCGACCGGCGCAGCTCGGCCTCCTGCGCGTCGGTGCGGGCGAGCCTCGACGTGAGCTCCGCCTTCTCACGCAGGAGGTCACGGTCGATCAGGCCGTCGAGGATGGAGCGGGCGTAGCGTCCGGCGTCTCCCCCGGCCGCCTGCGGCAGCGTCGCGACCGCGAGACCGTTGACGGTGGGCGCGTACGCCGCGGGGACCTCGGCGAGCACCCGGTCCACCCAACCGGGCGCCGTCATCGTGGCCAGCTGGGTGGCGATGGCGTCGCGGACCACCGCGTGGGTCGGGTTCTGGAACGGGACCTGCACGGCGCGGGCCGCCCGCTCGGCGCCGACCTCCTCGGGCAGCTGGAGGAGCACCATCAGGCATTCGCGCTCGGTCCGCTGCGTCGGATCGGTGAGGTCCGCGGCTCGGATGGGCGCGACCGCCCCCTCGGTGGCCGGGCCTTCGGACCGGCCGCCGTCGGCGGACCGACCGGAGGGTCCGCCGCGCCCGTCGTCGCTGCGGGAGCCGCGTGAGCCGTGCTGTGCGGAGCGGACCGCACGCAGGGCATCCTGCAGGTCGGCGCCGGAGAGGCGGGCGAGCTCGCGCGTGTAGCCGTTCTGCGAGGCGGGATCGCGGATCGTCGCCACGATCGGGGCGCCGGCGCGCAGAGCACCCGCACGTCCCTCCACGCTGTCGAGGTCGAACCGCTCCACGACCTGGCGGATCATGAACTCGAACATCGGCTTCTTGGCGTCGATCATGCGGCGGACGGCGTCATCGCCTCTCGCCAGGCGCAGATCGCACGGGTCGAGTCCGTCCGGACCGACCGCCACGTACGTCTGCGCCGAGAACCGCTGCTCCTCGCCGAAAGCGCGCGCGGCGGCCTTCTGACCGGCGGCGTCGGGGTCGAACGTGAAGATCACCGAGCCCTGGCTCGTGTCGTCCCCCATCACCCGCCGGATCACCTTGATGTGGTCGACGCCGAACGATGTCCCACAGGTCGCGACCGCCGTGGTGATCCCCGCGAGGTGGCACGCCATCACGTCGGTGTACCCCTCCACGACGACGACCTGGTCGTTGCGCGAGATGTCGCGCTTCGCGAGGTCGAGGCCGTAGAGCACCTGAGCTTTCTTGTAGACGGCGGTCTCCGGGGTGTTGAGGTACTTGGGTCCCTTGTCGTCGTCGAGCAGCCGCCGCGCGCCGAAGCCGATCGTCTGACCCGTCACATCCCGGATCGGCCACACCAGCCGCCCGCGGAAGCGGTCGTACACGCCGCGGTCGCCCTGGGAGACGAGACCCGCCGCCACCAGCTCGTCCTGCGTGAACCCCTTCCCACGCAGGTGGGTGGTGAGCTCGTCCCAGCTCTTCGGCGCAAACCCGACGCCGAACTGCGCGGCGGCCTCGGCGCCGAACCCCCGCTCCCCGAGGAACCGGCGACCGGGTTCGGCGTCCGGTGCCGTCAGGCGGTCGCGGAAGAACTCCTCCGCGGCACTGTTGGCGGCGAGCAGGCGGGCGCGGTTGGCGCCCGAACCCTCGGTCGGGCCGCCGCCTTCCTCGTAGTGCAGCTGGTAGCCGATGCGGCCTGCGAGACGCTCGACGGCATCGGTGAACGAGACGTGGTCCATCTTGAGCAGGAACTCGTAGACATCGCCGCCTTCGCCGCAGCCGAAGCAGTGGTAGCGACCGACACCGGGGCGCACGTAGAAGCTGGGGCTCTTCTCGTCGTGGAACGGGCAGAGGCCCTTGAGGGCTCCGACACCGCCGGTCTTGAGGCTGACGTAGTCGCCGATGATGTCGGCGATGTTGGTTCGGGACTTGACCTCATCGATGTCGCTCTGTCGAATCCGGCCTGCCATGCTTCGATTCTAGTGAGCCGCACCGACGAGCGGGTCGCGGACCGGTGCGCTCAGTCGCGCGGAGGGCGCCGCCGGCCGCGCGTGTTCTGCGCGATCTCGATGATCGCCACGAACACCTCGATGCCGACCCGCAGCAGCAGCACCGCCAGGATCGCGGCCACGAGCGTCACCAGCACGCCGAGCAGGAACGCGAACGC
Organism: Leifsonia sp. ZF2019; assembly: GCF_019924635.1. Taxonomy (NCBI): domain Bacteria; kingdom Bacillati; phylum Actinomycetota; class Actinomycetes; order Micrococcales; family Microbacteriaceae; genus Leifsonia; species Leifsonia sp. ZF2019. The sequence continues at coordinate 2,150,566 of NZ_CP065037.1, read as the reverse complement.
GCCGGCCGGAGACTGTGTCGACACCGCGATCGCCAGACTCTGCGAGAACCCGACGAGGATGCCGAGCGCGATCAGCACCAGGCCGACCACGTAGACCGGGCCGGCGAGCCGCCGCGTCACATAGCTCGTGAACGTGAAGTCGAACAGCGCGGAGAAGAACCGGGAATCGTCGAGGCGGTCGGCGAGCTCGACAACGCTGCGACGGCCGCGGGCGTCGGTCGCGGTGGGGTCGGCGGGGTCGGGCTGATCCGCGCCGTCCGGGGCGGGCAGGCCGGAGTCGACGGGCTCGCCGGGATCCGCGGGTCCGGCCGCGCGTGCGTGCCCTGCCGGTGCTGCGTCCTCTCCCGGTGCGCCGGTCTCCGGTGCCGCGGCGGATGGGGACGGTGCGACGGACGCCGCAGGAGGGACCGACGCCGGCTCGGCCGACGCCGCGGGCGTGAGGACCTCGGTCGCCGCTGAGGCCCCCGACGAGGCGGCCGGCTCGGTCGTCCCGGTCGGCTGTGCAGGGTCCGCCGTCGGCGTGGAGGAGGACGCGGCGGTCGTGCTCTCCCGCGTACGCGCTGTCGCACCGCGGACAGGCTTCACCGACGCGAAGATCTCGGTCGCCGAGGGCAGTGTGGGTTCGGCGGGTGCGGCCGGCGTCTCGGACTCCGTGCCCCCCACGTCCGCGCCCGCCAGCGGCGTCGAGGTCCCGAGGGTGGCGTCCATGATGTCCGGCGCCTCGCCGACCGGCGAGGGCGCGGGAGGCTTCGGCACGCGCTTGCGCGGCGTCGACGACGTTCCGGCCGCGCTCTTGCTCGTCTTGCGGGCCGCGGGCTTGCGAACGGCGGGCTTGCGGGCCGGGACCTTCTTCGCGGGCGTGTCGGCGGCAGTGTCCGCGGACCCAGCGGGGGCACCCTCGCCCGTCGCGCGGCTCTCCGTCGACGGCTCCACCGGCGCGGCCGCGTCCGTCCGGTCGTCGTCCGACGGGGGCTGTGGCGTGCTCATGGGTGTCCTTCCGATGGCGTGACCTCCAGCATTCTGCACGTACGGCGGGTATTCAAGCCCGCGCGCCGTGTCAGTGCTGAACGAGTCGTTCGAACCAGCTGAGCGCCGACTGGTCGGTCAGGCTGGCGACCTGATCGACGATCACGCGCTTGCGCTCCGCGTCGCCGCCCGCAAGCCTCCAGTCCTCCGCGAATCCCGGGTCGAGAGCCGCCGGGCCGCGCTCGTACAGCGTGTCGGCGAGCGAGGTGAGGATCTCGCGCTGCTGCGCGTAGATGGGCTGCCGGGTGTTGCGGGACATCACGAAGGTCGCGACGATCCCCTTCAGCACCGCGATCTCCGCTCGGATCTCGTCGGGGACGACGACGTCGGCGCCGAAGCGGATGAGCCCGGTGCTGCCGGAGGCCGCCTTGGTCGCGTGGACCGCCGCGTGGGCGAACCGGCCGATGAGCTGGCTGGTCAGGTTCTTGAGGTGGGCCTGCGCGCGCCGGCTCCCGTCCCAGCTCTCCAGCCAGATGTCGAGGCCGTCGAGCCGGTCGAACGCGGCGATGAGGTCGTCGTGTCCGATCTCGCCTCCCACCCACTCGTGCATCGAGGTGACCAGGTCGTCGTGATCGACGCGGCTGCCGAGGGCGGCGACGTCGATGTAGCCGTTGACGATCGCGTCCTCGAAGTCGTGGACGGAGTACGCGATGTCGTCGGAGAGGTCCATCACCTGCGCTTCGATGCACTGCTGCCGTTCGGGAGCCCCCTCCCGCAGCCAGGCGAAGACCGGCTCGTCGTCGGCGTAGAAGCCGAATTTCGCGCGCCCGCTCGGATCCGCCACCGACGAGGTCGACGGCCACGGGTACTTGCAGCTGGCGTCGAGGCTCGCGCGCGTGAGGTTGAGCCCGTACGGCCGTCCGTCGCGCCCGAACACCTTCGGCTCGAGGCGCGACAGCAGGCGGAGGGTCTGGGCGTTTCCCTCGAAGCCGCCGATATCCGCCGACCATGCGCTCAGCGCACGCTCGCCATTGTGGCCGAAGGGCGGGTGGCCGATGTCGTGGGCGAGACAGGCCGTGTCGACGACATCGGGGTCGAGACCGAGACTGGCCGCCAACTCGCGGCCAACCTGCGCCACCTCCAGGGAGTGCGTCAGCCGGTTGCGGGCGAAGTCGAGGCCGGCGGTCGGGCTCAGCACCTGGGTCTTCGCCGCGAGCCGTCGCAGCGCGCTGGAGTGCAGGAGGCGGGCGCGGTCACGGGCGAAGTCGCTGCGGCGATTCGAGTGGTGCTCGGGCAGCCATCGGTCGCGGTCGCGGTCGGTGTAGCCCAGCTCGTCCGCCGGGGCTCCCCCGTGTGGCGCCGACGTGATCACGCTATCCACCACTGTTGTGCACCTCCGCCTCGGCGACCTCCGCGCGCTGGGCGCCGTCCACCTCGCGGCTCTCGAGCCAGCGCTCCGGCAGGGCCGGACGTTTGGGCGATCCGGCGCGGCCGCGCTGGCCCTCCGCCGCCTCGCCCGGGTATTCCTGTTCGCCGTCGAGGGTCGCGAGCAGGTCGTCCAGGTGCGCGAGCGTGTCGACGGTGGCGAGGCTCGCGCGCAGGTCGCCTCCCACCGGGTACCCCTTGAAGTACCACGCCACGTGCTTGCGGATGTCGCGGCAGCCGCGCTCCTCGCTGTCGAAGAACTCGACGAGCAGCTCGGCGTGCCGCCGGAACGCCGCGGCCACCTCGCCCAGCGTCGGGTGCGCGAGCGCCCGCTCGGCCTCAGCGGCCGAGATCCGTCCTGCCTTCGCGTGGAAGGCGGCCGCGAGGTCGCCGAACAGCCAGGGGCGGCCCAGACAGCCCCGACCGACCACGACGCCGTCGCAGCCGGTCTCGTCGACCATGCGGATGGCGTCGGCGGCCGCCCAGATGTCGCCGTTGCCGAGCACCGGAGTCGACGTGATGGTCTGCTTGAGCGTCGCGATGGCCGACCAGTCGGCATGGCCCGAGTAGAACTCCGCAGCCGTGCGGGCGTGCAGCGCGATCGACGCGACGCCGGCACCCTCCGCCGCCCGCCCCGCCTCGAGATACGTCAGGTGGTCGCTGTCGATGCCCTTGCGCATCTTGACGGTGAGCGGGATGTCGCCGGCGGCCTTCACCGCACCCTCGACGATCTCGCGAAACAGCCCCAGCTTCCACGGCAGCGCAGCGCCGCCCCCTTTGCGGGTGACTTTGGGAACCGGGCAGCCGAAGTTCAGGTCGATGTGATCGGCACGGTCTTCCGCGACGAGCATGGTGACCGCTTCACGGACGGTCTTCGGATCCACGCCGTAGAGCTGGATGGATCGCGGGGTCTCCGACTCGTGGTGGGTGATGAGGCGCAGCGATTCCGGGGTGCGCTCGACGAGCGCGCGGGACGTGATCATCTCGCTCACGTAGAGACCGGCTCCGTACTCGCGGCAGAGGCGACGGAAGGCGGTGTTCGTGATCCCGGCCATCGGCGCGAGCACGACGGGGACGTCGAGGGCCAGCGGACCGATGGTCAGCTGGGGCGCGTGGCTTAGGGTGGCAGTGGTAGACATCTGATCCGATTCTCCCAGAAAGCGTGCTGAACCATGGCCGAGAGCCCGGAAACAGTGGAGAACAGCGCGTCCGGCGCGCCTGTGGATGGCGGTCGCGCCCGCGTGGAGGCCGACGCGGCGGCCCGCGGTGTCCCCATCGACATCGTCGAGCGCCCCGCGGCACGCAGCCTCGAGGAGGCGGCGACCCTCCTCGGGATCGGCCCCGGCGACATCGTCAAGACTCTCGTGGTCAAGCGCAGCGACGACACCTTCGTCTTCGCGCTCGTCCCCGGCGGCCGCAAGATCTCGTGGCCCAAGCTGCGCGGCCTCCTGCAGGTCAACAAGCTTCAGCTCCCCGACGCCTCCGTCGCCCTCGCCGCGACCGGCTACGAGCGGGGAACCATCACGCCCTTCGGCAGCACCACCGCGTGGCCCGTCATCGCCGACGCCTGCATCGTCGGCCGCCGTGTCTCCATGGGCGCCGGTGAGCACGGCCTCTCCCTCTTCGTCGACGCCGACGAGGTGATCCGCGCCTATTCCGCCACCGTCGCCGACATCACCGACCCCGAGTAGCCCGCCAGACCCCGGCGACTGACACCGGCGCATGACACAGGGGTCCCAAACAGCCGCTTCGCGCTCCGCTTTCCGGCAGTTCGAGACCCCCGTGATCCGGGCGCCTGTGGATAACCCCGAACGGCCAGCGTCGGGGTGACAGCGTGTGGGCATGCGCAGACCAGAACCGTTGCCCCCGATCCTCCGCTCCCCGGCCTTCTCGACCGCGACCGCCCGCTCCGCCGGGGTGAACGACGGTCGACTCCGACGCGGCGACCTTGCCCGGCCGCACCACGGCGTACGCGTGCCGCACGCCGACCGTGACGGGAGTCTCGAGGGTGCCTGCCGAGCGTACCGCGCGGCCATGCCGGCCACGCAGTGCTTCAGTCACTCCACCGCTGCGGCTCTGCACGGCCTGTCGCTGCCCGGTCGGCTCCGGGCGGGTGGGCCGCTGCACGTCGCGACGCTCCGTGGAGGCCGCGCGCCGCGCGGCGTCGGGATCGTCGGGCACAAACTGCGGATCACCGCGGATGAGGTGACCCTGGTCCACGGCCTGCGCGTGCCCTCCGTCGAGGAGACCTGGGTGGAGCTCGCGGCGGAGCTGTCGGTGACCGAGCTCGTGCTGGCGGGCGACGCGTGCCTTCGCAGGCGTTCGCCCCTCAGCTCGGTCGATGCGTTGCGTGGCGCGGTCGAGGATGCCAGGACCCGGCCGGGAGTCCGCCGGTTGCGTCAGGCCGTCGAGCTACTGCGGCCGGGGACGGATTCGCCGATGGAGTCCCTGCTGCGTCTCATGCTCGTCGACGCCGGGCTCCCCGAGCCCGCGGTCAATCTGCCCGTCTTCACCGCCGGCGGCCTCGTGCTGCACGGCGATCTCGTCTATCCGGTCGAGCGGGTGGTCGTCGAGTACGACGGCGACCATCACCGCACCGATCCGGTGCAGTACGAGCGGGACGTCGATCGCCTCTGGGCGCTCGAGCAGGCCGGATGGCGCGTGGTTCGCATCAATCGCTCCCATGTCGCGCGCGGCTCCCGGCCGGCCGTCGACCGCGTGCGTCGCGTTCTCGCGCAACAGCGGGGTCGCGTACTGCCGTGATGGACGCGCCAGTCCGACAGCATGCGACCCCGCTGCTCAGGCGGGAGTGGACCTCAGCCGGGGAGGGCGCAGGAGTCGCCGTCGCAGGAGGCGGCGGAGGCGTCGCCGAGGGGGATGAGGGTGACCGGCGGCGTCGCGGCCGCGGCGACCGCGGCCGAATCAGCAGCGCCGGTCACGCGGTCACCGCCGCGCGCTCGTTCCAGACCTGCTCCAGCACCTGGGCGAAGGTGGCGGCGTCCTGCGCGCCGGAGACGCCGTATTTGCCGTCTATGACGAAGAATGGCACGCCGTTGATACCGAACTCACCGGCGGTGCGCTGGTCCTCACGGACGGCCGGGAGGTACTGCTCCGACTCGAGGGCGGTGATGGCCTCGGCGCGGTCGAGACCGACGGAGGCGGCGAGATCGGCCAGGTCCTCGATGCGGCCCACGTGGCCGCCCTCGACGAAATAGGCCTGGAACAGGCGCTCTGCGAGCTCGAGCTGCTTGCCGTGGGCCTTGGCGAAGTGGAGGAGCTCATGCGCCTTGACCGTGTTGGTGTGCTTGAGGTGCTCGAAGTCGTAGTCGAGTCCGACGGACGAGGCGATGCCTGTGACGCGCTCGAGCATCTGCTCGACCTGATCGGCGGGAAGGCCCTTGTGCCCGGAGAGGAAGTCGACCTCGCTGCCGTCGAAGTCGACGGGGGTGTCCGGCGAAAGCTCGAAGGAGTGGTACTCGACCTCCACGTCGCGTCCGTCTCCCGCGCCGGCGAAGAGGCCGCTGCCCGCTTCGAACTTGCGCTTGCCGATATAGCACCACGGGCACGCGATGTCGGACCAGATGTCGATCTTGATGGGTTCGCTCACACTGGTTCCAACATCCCGCACGGCTGCAGCTATTCCGAACCCGCCGAGGCGGAGGAACGCGCGCCATCGGCGGCCCCGGCGGTGGGCGTGTCGATCGCTCCGCCGAACCGCCGGTTGCGTCCCGCGTAGAGTCCGACGGCCTCCCAGAGATCGGTGCGGCTGAAGTCCGGCCACAGCGTATCGAGGAACACCATCTCGGCGTACGCGCTCTGCCAGAGGAGGAAGTTGCTCGTGCGCTGCTCCCCCGAGCTCCGCACGAACAGGTCGACATCCGGCATGTCGGGCAGGTAGAGATGACGCTGGATGGTCTTCTCCCCCACGGCGGACGGCTTGAGCCTCCCTGCGGCGACCTCCTCGGCGATCGAGCGCACGGCGTCGGCGATCTCGGTGCGGCCTCCGTAGTTGACGCACATCGTCAGGGTGAGAACATCGTTCCCGGCGGTGAGCTGCTCGGCGTACTGCAGCTCCTTGATGACCGACCCCCACAAGCGCGGCTTGCGGCCGGCCCAACGGACCCGCACGCCCCACTCGTTCAGCTGATCGCGCCTGCGGTGCAGAACGTCCCTGTTGAAGCCCATGAGGAAGCGGACCTCGTCGGGCGAGCGCTTCCAGTTCTCGGTGGAGAAGGCGTAGACGCTGAGGTGCTTGACACCGATCTGGATCGCGCCGGCCACGACGTCGAGCAGCGAGGCCTCCCCCGCGCGGTGGCCCTCGATGCGCGTCAGGCCCTGCCGATTGGCCCACCGGCCGTTGCCGTCCATGACGATCGCCACGTGCGCCGGCACCGCGGCGGCGGGAAGCGGCGGCGGGTAGACGCCGGTCCAATCGAGGGGGCGGTACTCGACCGCATCCTTGTGCGTGTATGGCTTGGGGCTCATGCGCTCCCCTTCCGATCGAGCCGTCGCTGCGCGGCGTCGGCGGGGGCGTCGTGGTGCACGTGCTGGAGGGAGCGCAGGCCGCGCTCGAGGTGCCATTGGGTGTACGCCGAGACGACGCCGTCCGCTTTGGAGCGCGTCCCCTCGTCCGCCGCCTCGGCGGCCGCCCAGTCCCCGGTGAGCAGGGCGCCGAGGAGGTCGATCGTCGCCATGTCCACGCGCGGCGCCCCGTGCGGCGCGCACTCGGGGCAGACCACGCCCCCGAGCTGCACGACGATGTGCTCGTGGGGGCCGGGGCGGCCGCAACGCGCGCAGTCGAGGAAGCTCGGCGCCCAGCCGGCCAGCGACAGCGCCCGCAGCAGGTACGAGTCGAGCGTGAGCGTCGGCGTGTGCTCGCGGCGGGACAGGGAGCGGAGGGCGCCGACGAGCAGCAGGTACTGCTGCAGCGACGCCTCGGCGTCGGTGAGACGGTCCGCAGCCTCGACCATCGCGTTCGCGGCCGTGTAGCTTGCGTAGTCGTCCGCGATCAGCGCACCGTAGCCCCCCAGCGACTCCGCCTGCGTGACGACGTCGAGGGTGCGGCCCTCATACAGCTGGATGTCCGCCACCATGAACGGTTCGAGGCGCGACCCGAAGCGCGACGCCGTGCGGCGAACGCCCTTCGCCACGGCACGGATCTTGCCGTGCTGGCGGCTGAGCAGCGTGACGATGCGATCGGCTTCCCCCAGCTTGTGGGTGCGCAGCACGACGGCTTCATCACGATAGACAGGCACCTCCCGATTATCTCGCGCGAGACCGACAGTCGCGGCCAGCGCCGCGTGGTAGAAGTGACTGTGAGCACCACCGCCCTGATCATCCCGCTCTGGGGAGACCTCGTCGCCGTCGGCATCGGCAGCCTGCAGGGGGCGATGTTCGCATCCGGTTTCCGGGATCGACGGCTCGACCTGCTCGGCGTGGCGATCATCGGCGTGGCGACCGGGGTCGGCGGGGGTCTGCTCCGTGACCTGCTGCTCACCGTGACCCCGGTCGCCCTGCAGTCGAACTGGTACCTGCCGGCGACCGTGTTCGCCGCACTGGTCGGGATGCTGCTGGTGCGGCTCTTCCGGCGGCTCGACCCGCTGATCACGTTCCTCGACGCCCTGACCATCGGCCTTTTCGGTGCGATCGGCGCGAGCAAGGCCCTGTCGCTCGGCCTCCCGGAGGTGCCCGCCATCTTCGTGGGAGTCGTCGCGGCGGTCGGCGGTTCGATCCTGCGGGACGTCCTGCTGAACCTCCCGATCGCGCTGATGCACGTGGGGTCGCTCTACGCCGTCGCCGCCGGCGCGGGCACGGTCGTGCTGGTCGTGCTGATCGACCTCGGTGTTCCGCTCACCATCGCGGCGATCGTGTGCGTGCTCGTCACCCTCGTCATCCGCCTGCTCGCCGTCCGATTCGGCTGGAGCCTGCCGGAGCAGCGCGAGCTGGGGCGCCTGCCCCGGGTGCGCTGGCGCCGATTCGCGACCCGGCCGCCCGAGACCCACGTCGACGACAGGACGGACACGGGTGCCATCCCGCGTTACCGCATCGACAAGCCGGACGCGGACGCCGACGCCTGATCGCTCCCGCAGGCACGAACGCCGCCCGCTCCCGCGGACGGCGTTCGACGCGAACCGGTGTCAGACCGTGACGAGCTCCGCCTCCGCCGCGGTGCCAGCCGACGCGCGCACCGCACGGTTGACCGCCGACACGACGGCCTTGAAGGACGCGGTGGTGGTGTCGCCGTCGATCCCGACGCCCCACAGGCGCACGCCGTCGACGTCGAGCTCGATGTATGCCGCCGCCAGGGCGGACTCGCTCGCGGACAGCGTGTGCTGCGAGTAGTCGTAGAGGTGCGCGTTGATCCCGCGGGCGTTGAGGATGTCGATGAAGGCGGCGATCGGGCCGTTGCCCTCGCCGGTGACCTTGGAGACGGTGTCGCCGTCGCGCAGCGCGACGGTGAGGCTGACGTGGTCGCCCGACTCGTTGGTCGTCGAGGTGCCGCCCAGCTCGAAGCGGCCCCACTTGGCGTCGGCGTCGGTCGCGGGCGCCGGCAGGTACTCGTCCTGGAAGATGTCCCAGATCTGCTCGCTCGTGACCTCGCCTCCCTCGGCGTCGGTCTTCGCCTGCACGACGCCGGAGAACTCGATCTGCAGCTTGCGCGGCAGGTCGAGCGCGTGGTCGGTCTTCAGCAGGTAGGCCACGCCGCCCTTGCCCGACTGCGAGTTCACACGGATCACCGCCTCGTAGCTGCGGCCCAGATCCTTCGGGTCGACGGGCAGGTAGGGCACCGCCCAGACCAGGTCGTCGACCGACGTGCCCTCGGCCTCGGCGCGCGCGGCCATCGCCTCGAAGCCCTTCTTGATGGCGTCCTGGTGGGAGCCGCTGAAGGCGGTGAAGACCAGGTCGCCTCCCCACGGGCTGCGCTCGCCGACGGGCAGCTGGTTGCAGTGTTCGACCGTCCGCTTGATCTGGTCGATGTCGCTGAAGTCGATCTGCGGGTCGATCCCCTGCGTGAACAGGTTGACGCCCAGCGTCACCAGGTCGACGTTGCCGGTGCGCTCGCCGTTGCCGAACAGGCAGCCCTCGATGCGGTCCGCACCGGCCATGTAGCCCAGCTCGGCCGCGGCGACGGCGGTGCCGCGGTCGTTGTGCGGGTGCAGCGACAGGATGACGTTCTCGCGGTGGTTCAGATGGCGCGACATCCACTCGATCGAGTCGGCGTAGACGTTCGGGGTCGCCATCTCGACCGTGGCGGGCAGGTTGATGATGACCTTGCGGTCCGGGGTCGGCTCGAAGATCTCGATCACCTGGTTGCAGATGTCGGCGGCGAACTCCAGCTCGGTGCCGGTGTAGCTCTCGGGCGAGTACTCGTAGTAGATCTCGGTGCCGGGGACCAGCGACTCCATCTCGCGGCAGAGCCGGGCACCGGCCAGCGCGATGTCGACGACGCCCTGCTGGTCGGTGCGGAAGACGACGTCGCGCTGCAGGATGCTCGTCGAGTTGTAGAGGTGCACGATGGCCCGCTTGGCGCCGACCAGCGACTCGTACGTGCGCTTGATCAGGTGCTCACGCGCCTGGGTCAGTACCTGGATGGTGACGTCGTCCGGGATCGCACCCTCCTCGATCAGGCTGCGGACGAAGTCGAAGTCGGTCTGGCTCGCGCTCGGGAACCCGACCTCGATCTCCTTGTAGCCCATGCGCACGAGCAGGTCGAACATGATCCGCTTGCGCTCGGGGCTCATCGGGTCGATGAGTGCCTGGTTGCCGTCGCGCAGGTCCACGGCGCACCAGCGCGGCGCGGTGGTGATCCGGTTTCCCGGCCAGGTGCGGTCCGGCAGGTCGACACGGATCTGCTCGTGGAACGGGCGGTACTTGTGGATCGGCATGGCGCTCGGCGCCTGCGTGTTCTTCATGGTCTGTTTTCTCCTCGCGGTGTGGTGTGGAGAGCCGACGACGAACTCCGCGACGAGGGAGGCCCGGAACTAGGACTCGTCGCGGCAGCTAAGAAGGAGCAGACCGTACACAGGAACGAGGGTACCACGCATGGTCAGGAGCGACCGCGCGCCAGCGACGCCGCCTGGCGCACCGACAGATCGGGGAGGTAGGCGCGCACCAGGCCGATCCCGATCTCCGGCAGCGCGACCGGGTCGGGGTAGGCCATGATCAGCGGGTGCAGCTCGGGCTGGAACTTCTGCTTGAAGTTGAGCAGCGAGCGGAACCCGTAGACCGGCTCGAGCGAGGTGCTGAGGTAGCCCAGGATGCGGTCCATCCCGCTCTTCTCTCCGTCGGGGGTCCCCGCCGTGTGCGCGAGGGGCGCGGCCGAGAGGCTCATGAACTCCACACCGTCCGCCTTCATGCGGGTGGCGGACTCCGCGATGAGGAACTCCATCACTCCGTTGATGCTTCCCGGCCGACGCCGCATGAAGTCGAGGGTCCAGCCGATCACGACGCCGTCGCGCCAGGTGGGGAGCCAGCTGGTCACGCCCTCGATGCGACCGCTCTCGTCGATGGCGAGCATGAGGCGCACCGCCGGATCGCGGAGCTCGTCGATGCCGCCCAGCGTGAACCCCATCTCGGGCAGGTCCTTCTCGGCCACCCACTGCTCCGAGATGTCGGAGATCTGGACCGTCGCACTGAGCGGCAGCGCCGGGTACGATGTCCACTCGGCACGGATCCCCGCTCGCTGCGCACGGTTGATGGAGGTGCGGACGTCCTGCCACTTCTTGCCGGTGGTCGCCCAGTTCTGCGGGCGGATCACCGTCTCCTCCGCGACGGTCATCGTCGACCAGCCCATGCGCTCGAAGAGCGGCTGGTAGTCGTCCTCCACGCTGTAGAAGACGGGGATCCAGCCGTTGTCGTCGCAGAACCGGGCGAATCGTTCGATGGTGCCGTCGTGCGGGGGCGGTGCGCCGAACGGGCCGCCCGTCGTGATGGCGACACGGCCGACCACCCGGTAGGCGATGGCACCGCCCTCCGGGCCGTCGAACCAGTGGCTCGTGCCGGGCCAGGTCGCCATGAAGGAGAGCGCGTCTCCCCCGCCGCGCAGGAGGCTGTCGCGCACCCGGGCCGCTTCGTCCGGGGAGCGGCCGATGGTCCCGCGGCCGAGCATGGGAGGGAGGGCCGCGATGATCGCGATCAACCAGAACAGGGTACCGATGTTGTGGTACACGAGAGAGGCCAGCGGCGTCGTCGGGAGGTACTGCACGGGCTCCCGACGCAGGAAGCTCACGGGGACGAAGCGCTCGAAGACGTCGTCGAGGAGGTCGCCGATGTCGATCGGCCGCGTGAACCCGGTGTCGCGCTGGAGCCACCCGACGAGCACGTACAGCGCGGCGAGCCCCACGGCGGACCCCACCACCGTGATCAGGTAGCGGCGCACGGCGCGGGCCGTCGGCAGCACCGGGAAGTGCCGGCGGAGGACGATGAGGAGGATGGCCATCACCAGGGGGACGGCGGACGAGATCGCGAGGATCGCCGTCACCTCCCAATACCGGGGCGAGAGCGCGGCGCGGGTGGCGGCGCCCGCGACCGGGAGGATGCCGAAGTAGAGCATGGAGAGCACGGCGAGCAGGCCGTTGACGCCCACCGCGAGCCACACGGCGAATCGCCGACCGCGCAGGAGCCCGAAGGCGGCGACCAGCAGCACGAGCAGGGGCAGCACCGACAGCAGCACGGGCCCCAAGCCGTTGATCCGCTCCAGCGTGATCTCGCGGACGCAGTCCCGGGTCACCGCGAACGCCTGGCAGCGCTCCAGGACGTTGCCGCGGTTCGCGACGTCGTCGCTGAAGAGCAGGCCGATCGGCGACAGCAGACCGTAGCGCGAGCGGGTCAGCAGGCCGATCACCGGTCCGATCGCGGTGATGGTCACGGCCGACGCGAGCAGCACCCGGATCTCGTGATGGGAGCTGCGTCGCCAGCCGCGCGCGCGGCCGGACCGGTTCAGCAGTGCGCCGACCGCGAGTCCGGCGAGCACGGCCAGCAGCCGGTCGAGGTCGGAGGGGAAGCCCGAGTAGAGCAGGAACATGATCGCCACGAGCAGCGTCATCACCCGGATGCGCCGCCGCCACAGCGGGCCGGCGAACGCGCTCGCCGCCATGATCGTGCCGCCGATCGCCGTGAAGGAATCGAGCGATACGAAGCGGTGCACGTTGCTGGACCACATCTCACCCGTCTGGGCGCCGAGCAGCTGGAGAGCCGAGCCGAGCACGATTCCGATGACCGGTGTGACCACGAAGGCGAGCGCGGTGCGCCACGTCCGCATCAGGTGCTCGGAGGCGCCGACGAGCACGACGAGGAGCACGAGCGTGACGATCAGCTCCGCGAGATTGCTCGTGAACAGGACGGACGTGAGGGGCGACCACCAGTGCCCGTCCGCGATCTGGGCAGCGCCGGTCCCCACCCAGATGCGCAGCGGTCGGTGGGGACCGTGGAGGGGCCCCGTGACCAGCGCCAAGACCAGCACGAGCAGCGTGATCCCGGCGGTGAACGGATAGCGCGCGATGATGCGCCCCACCCGGTGCACAGGACGCTCCTGCGTCTGCACAGCGAGGGTCCCGGTCAGGGGCAAGGGCTCCCGCGCCCGCTCGGGCGCCGGTCGCTCGAGTGTGGACTGCTCGGGTGTGGGCTGCTCGGGTGTCGGCTGCTCGCGCGTCGCCTGCTGCTCGTCGTCACTCATCGGCCGAGTCCCATCTCCCTGGCGATGGCCGGGAAGCCGTCGTGCAGGGTGTGCCGCACCGTGTTCCAATCATGAGCCGTGCCCGGGGAGATCAGCAGCTCGCTGTGGATGCCCGCCTTCTGCGCGGCCGCGTGGAGCGTGCGGGCGAACGCCGTGTACTTGGCGTCGTTCTGCCCGACCCCGAACACGATCGTCGAATTCTTGTACGGCGCGTTGGCGGCCATCATGGCCAACGGCTGCGCGGCCTCGAAGGCCTTCGCCGATCCGCCGAAGCCCGTGTCGATGGTGAGCGTGCGGTCGCCGAGAGTCGGACCCAGCTCGCTCGAGGAGGCGAGGGCGGAGCCGAACAGCTCCGGATGTCCCGTCGCGAACTGCACCGCGCAGGTCGCCCCTTGCGAGTACCCGAAGACGCCCCACGCGGCAGGGTCGCTGCTGACCCGCAGATGCGACGAGATCCAATCGCGCACGTCGTGGAGGAGGTAGCTGGCCGAGTTGCCGTACTCCCGCGAGTCGACGCACATCGGGTTGCGGCCGGGGCCGCCGAGTTGGTCGACGGCGACCACGATCGGCGCGTAGCCGTCGTGCGCCGCCGCGAAGGCATCCATCTCGGGACCGAGACGTCCCGCCGTGAACATGTCGGCGGGGGCTCCGGGCTGCCCGGAGAGGGCGTACAGGACGGGGAGCGCGGGCGGCTTGGCCGTGAGCGCGACGGGTGGGAGGTAGACGACGGCGGTGCGTGCCGGGAACTGCGACGTGGTGCCCGGGATGTCCACGGTCCCGATCTCGCCCTTCGCCGGCACCGTCTGCCCCGGCGTCGCCGTCGATGCGTAGTCCGTGCCGATGTCGAGCACCTCCCCGCGCTCCGCGTGCAGGTGGAGGGACCGGTAGGGCACGACCCCGAGCGCGTCGTTGAGATCACGGTACGCCCCGAAGTCCACGTTCACGCCGGCCGCGGCGGTGGCGAGGAACACCGGGATGCTCACGACGGCGATCACCTTGCGCCACCAGCGCGAACGGAACAGGTTCGCGATGGCGAGGCTCACCCCGGCGAAGCCGAGCGCCGCCCAGAAGGTCGTCACCGGTGTCAGCCCCACGCCGAAGACGTCGAAGACGTCGTCCGAGATCCAGACCACCAGCCAGCCCAGGAGACCGCCGCCGACGGCCGCGAGGAGGCCCGCGAGCATACGCCGACCGGTCGGCCGCACCAGCAGGTACAGCGCCAGCACCGCGGCGACGAGGTCGAGGGCGATGAGGAACGGCGGCTTGTCGATCCTCAGTGTCATGAGCCAGTTCAGGGCGGGTCCTCTCCTCGGTGCGCTGCCATTATCCGGGTCACAGCTCTCCCAGAGCTGGAGGCGGGTTCAGGTTCAGGAAACTCGGAGCCGGTTAGTCGACCGCCAGCGCCGCGACCGGGCTGATGCGCGTAGCCCGGCGCGTCGGGGCGACCGAGGCCAGCACGGCCAGCAGGGCACCCGCTCCCGCGATCAGGAGGAGGTAGGGCCAGGGCAGCACCGGCAGCAGGAGGCCGCCGCCGGGGATCCCCGCGAGCAGGGACTGCGCACCGGCCCAGCCGTACGCCGTCCCCAGGAGGACGCCGGTCACCACGCCCGCGATCGTGACCTGGGCGCTCTCGGCGAGGACCATCCGGCGCACCTGCGCAGCCGTGAATCCCAGCGCCCGCAGAAGCCCCAGCTCGCGCGCCCGCTGGAGCACGCTGAGGGCGAGGCTGTTCACCACGCCGATCGCCGCGATGACCGCCGAGAAGCCGACGAGCACGCTGAACACGACCATCGTGATGGTGAGGACACTCTCAACGCCGGCGTACATCCCGGGGTACTGATCGCTCGCCGCGCGGATCATCTGCAGCCACGACTCTGCGGCCACCACGAACATCGTCACGAGGGTGACGCCGATGACGAGACCGATCGCGGTGCGAGAGCTGCGCTCCGGGTTGCGAACCGCGTTCGCCGCGGCGAGTCTGGCCGCCGCCCCACGCCCGAGGAGCAGCCCTGCGCCGCGGAGGACCGCCGGCATGAACAGCGGGGCGGCGAGAACGAGCCCCGTGAAGGAGAGCACTCCACCCGGGAACGCCACGAGGATTCCGTAGGACGACAGCCCCGCGAGCGCCGGCACGCCGGCGAAGACCCCCAGGGCGAGCAGAACGCCGAGCACGAGCAGGGCGAGACCCGCCGCGAGAAGCAGAGAGGTGGCGACGGTGCGCCCGACCGTCCGCACCGCCGCGGACGGGCGCTCCTGTGCGGCGCCGAGCGCCTCCATCGGAGAGACGGTCAGCACGCGTCGGCTGCCCGCCCAGGATGCCAGCCACGTGGTGAGCACCACCGTCACCACCGGCACCAACAGGGACGGCGTCAGGACGCGGTAGCTGGCAGCGGGCAGGACGCTCCCCAGTGTGAGCAGGCGCACGGCGAGCAGCGACAGCGCGGCCGCACCCGCTCCCCCGGCCACGGCGCCGATGACGCCGACCGTGAGCCCCTCGCTCGCGACCGAGCGCCGCTGCGCCCGTGCACTCGATCCGATGAGGCGAAGCAGGGCGATCTGGCGCGTCCGCCCGGCGATGATCGTCGCGAAGGTGTTCGTCGTCACGATGGCGCCCACGTAGACCGCGATCACGAAGAAGATGCCCGACACGATGGTGAGCGCCACCTGTGTGGAGCCGTACTCGCCCATCTCCGTCGACCGGATGTACGTGGCGAGGACGTTCGTGCACGCGAGCAGGGCGACCCCGAAGGCGGAGCTCAGCGCGGCAACCAGGATGCTCGCCCGGTGATCGCGGGCGTTGGCGCGGAACGCGCGGATCACGCCACCGCCTCCATCCCGAGCATGTACGACGAGATCTCCTCGGCCGAGGACGCGTCGCGCTCGGCGACCACGCGGCCGTCCGCGAGGAAGACGATCCGGTCGGCGAAGCTCGCCGCGACCGGGTCGTGCGTCACCATCGCGATGCTCTGCCCGTACGTGTGCGCGGCCTCGCGCAGGACGGCCAGCACCTCGCGGCCGGTGCGCGAGTCGAGGTTGCCGGTCGGCTCGTCGGCGAAGACGAGGTCGGGTCGCGTGGCGAGCGCACGCACGATCGCGACGCGCTGCTGCTGCCCGCCCGAGAGCTCGTGCGGTCGGTGGGTCAGCCGCTCCCCCAGTCCGAGCGACTCGATCAGGTGATCGATCCACTCGCGCTGCGGGAGGGTCGGCTTGCGCCCGTCGAGCTCGAACGGAAGGTGGATGTTCGCCCGCACGTCGAGCGTCGGCACGAGGTTGAACGACTGGAAGACGAACCCGACCCGGCGGCGCCGCAGCAGCGTGAGCTCCGTGTCCGGCAGCCGGGTGATCTCGGTGTCGCCGAGGAACACGCGCCCGCCCGTCACGGTGTCGAGCCCCGCCATCACGTGCATGAGCGTCGACTTGCCCGACCCGCTCGGCCCCATGATCGCGGTGAACCGCCCGGCCGGGATGCCGAGCGTGACACCGTCGAGCGCGGCGACCCGGCCGGCGCCCGAGCCGTAGGTCTTCGTCGCACCCTCGACGCGGGCGACGGGAGCGGCGGCGGCGGGGGCCGCAGACGCTGCGGCGGGCGGCTGTGCGGAGGTCTCAGTCATACCTCCACGCTAGGAATCCGCGCCCCTGCGGGGATCGCGCTGCAGGGCCATCCGGTATCCGTCGGGAGGATGATTCCGCGGTGCGCGCGGACGTTTCTCAGTCCCCCGCGCCCCCGGTCAGACCGTGCTCGAACGCGTACACGACCATCTGCACGCGATCACGGAGGCCGAGCTTGGCCAGGATGCGGCTGATGTGGGTCTTGACGGTGGCCTCGCTGAGGAACTCGGAGCCGGCGATCTCGGAGTTGCTGAGGCCGCGGGCGGCGAGCACGAAGATCTCGCGCTCGCGAGCGGTGAGGGAGCCGAACTCGGCGGGCTCCGGGCGCTCCGTGCGTCCCTCGGAGAAGTACTGGAACAGCTCGCGGGTCGCACCCGCGGCGATCACGGCGCTGCCGGCGTGGACGGTGCGGATCGCCGCGAGCAGGAACTCCGGCTCGGCGTCCTTGAGGACGAAACCGCTGGCGCCGCCGCGGATCGCGCGGGCCGCGGCCTCGTCGAGGTCGAACGTCGTCAGGACGACGATGCGGGGTGGCGTGCGGCCCTCCCGCTCGGCCTCGGCGATGATCGCACCGGTGGCGGCGATGCCGTCCATGACCGGCATGCGGATGTCCATCAGCACGACGTCCGGGCGCACGCTGCGGGCCAGCTCGACCCCTTCCTGCCCGTTGGCGGCTTCCCCGGCGAACTCGAGATCGGGCTGCGAGCCGACGAGCATCCGGACGCCGGCCCGGAACAGGGCCTGGTCGTCGACTAGCAGGACCCGGATCGCCCCCGCAGTCGCGCCCGTCACGCCGCGCCTCCGGCGGGGAGGAAGGCGGAGACCACGAAGACCCCGTCGACCGGGCCGGCGGAGAGCGTGCCCCCGGCAAGGGAGGCGCGCTCGCGCATCCCGGGCAACCCGTGACCGATACGCGGCACCGTCCCGGTGGAGAGCTCGTCGGCGGGCAGGTGTTTCATGGTGTTCCTCACGGTGATGACGATCCCCGGCCCCCCGGCGTCCGCGGCCACGGCGGCCAGGACGACGGTGGCGGGCTGACTGGTGTCGCCGTGCCGCAGCGCGTTGGTGAGCGCCTCCTGCACGATGCGGAAGCCGGCGATTTGCTGCGCGGAGCCGAGACCGTCCACGCGCCCGAGCCGTTCGAAGGCGACGGGGAGGCCGGCCGCGCGGATGTGCTCGATGGTCTGCGGCACGTCGTCGAGCGACGGCTGGGGGCCCTCCGGCTGCGATTGGCGCAGCTCCGCGAGCAGCACGCGCACGTCGCCGAGCGCGGAGCGCGCGGTCGCCGCGATGGTGGTCAGGGCCTCGTCCACGGCGCCCGGGTCGGTGTGCCGGGCGTAGCGGGCACCGTCGGCCTGGGCGATCACGACAGCCAGGGAGTGCGCGACGACGTCGTGCATGTCGCGCGCGATGCGCGTGCGCTCCTGCTCGACGACCACGACCTCCTCCGCGCGGTTGCGGTCGAGCTCGGCGACCGTCTGCGCGTAGCGGGAGAAGCGGGCTTCCCTCCAGGTGCGCATCAGCAGGCCGAGCACCCAGGACAGCCCCAGCATCGTCGCGCTCACGACGAAGAGGAACGCGAACTGGAGCGCGATGCTGGTGAGCGAGGTGGAGAGGAGGTCGAAATAGCCCTGCGACAGGGCGCTGGTGACCGAGAGGTACAGCGCCGCGACGAGGGCGCCCAGCCCGGCCGAGACGAGTCCGACCCAGCGCACCACCCGGTCCCCGTATGCCGCCGTGGCGTACAGCACCAGCAGCACGCCGAGGTCGCTCGCGAGGATGCTGTTGCCGGTCGTCATCTGGATGACGGCGGCGAGCCAGGCGAAGGCGAGGGCGACGGCGGGCGACATACGCCGCAACGCCACCGCAACGGTGAAGACGGCGAGCACGATCGTGCCCGAGCGGCTCCCGTCCCGGGTCGCTCCGAACAGGTCGGCCGAGTCGACGAACAGGCAGAACACCACGAATGCGGCTGCTCCGGCCATGTCGAAGGTCAGCTGGCCTCGGCTCAGCCGCTGCACGAGCCGCGGGCGGTCGGGATCGCCCTCCGCGACGACCGCGCCGCCGGACGACGCGAGCCAGACCAGCACCGACCCCCGCTGGCCGCCTCCCGCGGACGGACCTCCCGCCGCCGACGCGAACGCGCGCTGCCGCGCCACCAGGTAGCCCAGCAGCCAGCCGATCAGGAAGGCCACGATCATCAGCAGGCTCATCAGCAGCAGCCCGACACCCTGGCTTGCGTAATAGCCGCCGATCACCGGTCCGAACTGCAGGAACTTGAGCTCGCCCTTCACTGTGAAGAGGTACGCCATCGCCGGTCCGATCAGGCAGGCCGAGGCGAATGCGAACCAGCGCAGCACTCTTCCACCGTGCGCGGCGATCCCGAACACCGTGGCGAAGATCGCGACCGCCCCGATGATCCGGAACGCGCCGGGAAGCGGATCGGGCTCGGTCAGCTCCAACAGCACAGCCGTCCACACGATCCCGAGGGCAACTCCGGGCAGGACGCGGGAGAGCGCCACCGCGGCGCAATAGAAGAGCAGCGCGAGAGCGGAGAGGGCGGTCGGCAGCCCGCTGAACAGCCACGCCACGAACAGCACGACGGCCACGGCGGGTTCGAGCACCCAGCGGTGGGGCGCGAGCGCGCTGAGGAGGCGGGTGCGGTCGAGCATGTCTCTACGGTACGGGGCGCGCAGCCGCCCGGTCGCATCCGGCTGCGCGAATCATCCTCGGGATGTACGCGCGCATCCGCCCCGCCGCGTCAGAAGCCCAGCCGGCCGAGCTGCTTCGGGTCGCGCTGCCAGTCCTTGGCCACCTTCACCCGGATCGACAGGAACACGTGGCGGCCGAGCAGCTGCTCGATCGGCTCGCGCGCCGCGGCGCCCACATCGCGCAGGCGGCTGCCTCCCTTGCCGATCACGATCGCCTTCTGGCTGTCGCGCTCCACGAACAGGTTGGCGTACACCTCGACCAGGTCCTTGTCGTCACGTTCCACGATGTCATCGATCGTGACGGCGAGGGAGTGCGGGAGCTCGTCCTGCACGCCCTCGAGCACCGCCTCGCGGATGTACTCCGCGATCCGGTCCTCCAGCCCCTCGTCGGTGATCGCGTCCTCCGGGTAGAGCGGGCCGGGCGAGGTTGGCAGGAGCTTCATGAGCTCGCTCGTGAGGGTGTCGAGCTGGATGGCGCTCGTCGCGGAGATCGGCACGATGGCCTCCCACTCGCGCAGCTCCGAGAGGGCCAGCAACTGCGCGGCGACCTGCGGACGGCTCGCCTTGTCGATCTTCGTGACGATCGCGACCTTCTTCGCCGACGGGTAGTCGTCGAGCTGGTCGTTGATGAAGCGGTCGCCCGGGCCGATCTTCTCGTCGGCCGGGACGCAGAACCCGATGACGTCCACGTCACCGAGCGTCGACTGCACGAGCGTGTTCAGACGTTCGCCGAGCAGCGTGCGCGGCCGGTGGATCCCCGGGGTGTCGACCAGGATGAGCTGTCCGCCCTTCTGATGGACGATTCCGCGGATCGCGCGCCGCGTCGTCTGGGGCTTGGAGCTGGTGATCGCCACCTTCTCGCCGACGAGGGCGTTGGTGAGCGTGGACTTGCCGACGTTCGGGCGTCCGACGAACGAGACGAATCCGGCGTGGTACTCGGTCACGGGCGTGCTTCCTTCTCGTGTCTGTCGCGCTTCTGGTGCTTGTCCTCTGCGCGGGGTCTGTCCTCCGCGCGGTGGAAGGTGATCGACGGCTCGTGCTCCGGCAGCAGCGCGGTGTCGCGCTCCACGAGCACGGTGCTGACATGCTTGCGGCGGCCCTCGATCCGATCGACGGTGAAGCGGAGGCCGTGCACCCCGATCGTGGACCCGACCTCCGGGAGCCTGCCCAGCGCTTTCGCGACGAGACCCCCGACACTGTCCACGTCGTCCTCCTCGATCTCGAGGTCGAACAGCTCACCCAGGTCGTCGATGGGAAGCCGGGTCGCCACGCGGTACACGCCGTCGCCGAGCTCTTGCACGAGCGCGACCTCGTGGTCGTACTCGTCCGAGATGTCGCCCACCAGCTCCTCGATGAGATCCTCGAGCGTCACCAGCCCGGCGATCCCGCCGTACTCGTCTACGACCATCGCCAGGTGGTTCGACTCCCGCTGCATCTCGCGCAACAGCGCGTCCGCCTTCTGCGACTCCGGCACGAAGAGGGCGGGACGCGCGATCTCGCCCATCGTCAGCTCGTCGGCGCCCAGCGGGCTCTCGAAGCTCAGCTTCGCGACGTCCCGCAGGTACAGTACGCCGACCACTTCGTCGGGGTCGCCGTCGATCACGGGCATGCGGGAGACGCCCTTGCTGAAGAAGAGTCCCATCGCGGTGCCGAGGCCGGCAGAGGTGTCCACGGCGATCATGTCGGTGCGCGGGATCATCACCTCACGCACGACGGTGTCGCTGAACTCGAAGATGGAGTGGATGAGCTCGCGGTCGTCCTCCTCGAGGACGTCGAACTCGGTCGCCTCGTCGACGATGCTGAGGAGCTGCTCCTCACTCGTGACCGGGGCCGAACGCGCGCGGGACGGCGTCACGCGGTTGCCGAGCGCGACCAGCCCTCCCGGGATCGGACCGAGCACCACGCGGACGAACCGCACCAGACCGGCGGTCGCCCGCAACAGCACCGTCGAGTTCGCGCGGCCGACGCTGCGCGGGCTCGCCCCGACGAGGACGAACGAGACCCCGGTCATGATGAGGGCGGAGAGGATGAGCGAGATCCACCACTCCTCGAAGATCTGCTCGAACGCGAGGGTCACCAGCACCGCGGCCGTCGTCTCCGCAATGATGCGGCTGAAGTTGACGGCGTTGAGGTACGGCCCCGGGTCCTCCGCGATCGCCCGCAGGGACTTCCTGGACCGCGACGTCTCCGCCAGGTCGGCGAGGTCGCCGCGCGACTGCACGCCCAGGGCGGAGTCGACCGCCGCCATCAGGCCGCCGAAGGCGACGAGCAGGAACGCGACGATGAAGAACAGCGCCGGCAGCATCGTCGCCTCCTAGCGCTGTCGGTCGTAGCGGGCGAAGCCCACCAGGATGTCGCGCTGGATGCCGAACATCTCGCGCTCCTCCGCCGGCTCGGCGTGATCGAACCCGAGCAGGTGGAGGATGCCGTGCGTGGTGAGCAGCAGGAGCTCGTCCATCAGGGTGTGCCCTGCGGTCTCCGCCTGCACCTGCGCCACCTGCGGGCACAGGACGACGTCGCCGAGCAGTCCGGCGGGCGAGGGCTCCTCCTCGGTGCCGGGGCGCAGCTCGTCCATCGGGAAGCTCAGCACGTCGGTCGGGCCGGGCTCGTCCATCCACTGCACGTGCAGCTGCTCCATCGCGGCCTCGTCCACCAGAACGATCGCGAGCTCGGCGTCGGGGTGAACGTGCATGATGTCGAAGGCGTACGCGGCCAGGCGCTGGAGCGCCGCCTCGTCCACCTCGATCGTGGACTCGTTGTTGATCTCGATGCTCATGGCGGCCCTATCGTCGCTTCGGGAGATGGTCGCGGGCGGCGCCGCGGCGCTCGGCGCGGCCTGCGAACTCCGCCGCCTTCTCACGCTCGTACAGGCGGGCCTGCTGCTTCGCGTCGTACTCGGTGTATGCGTCGACGATGCGGCCCACGAGGGTGTGGCGCACGACGTCCTCGCTGGTCAGCCGGGCGAAGTGGATGTCGTCGACGTCCTTGAGCACGCGCGTCACGAGCCGGAGGCCGCTCGCCGCATTCGGGAGGTCGATCTGCGTGATGTCGCCCGTCACGACCATCCGCGAGCCGAAACCGAGACGGGTGAGGAACATCTTCATCTGCTCGGGCGTGGTGTTCTGCGCCTCGTCCAGGATGATGAACGAGTCGTTCAGTGTGCGGCCGCGCATGTAGGCCAGCGGCGCGACCTCGATCGTCCCCGCCGCGAGAAGCTTGGGCACGAGCTCCGGGTCCATCATCTCGTTGAGGGCGTCGTAGAGCGGACGCAGGTACGGGTCGATCTTGTCGGTCAGCGTGCCGGGCAGGTAGCCCAGCCGTTCGCCCGCCTCGACCGCCGGACGCGTCAGGATGATGCGGTTCACCTCCTTGCGCTGGAGGGCCTGCACCGCCTTCGCCATCGCGAGGTAGGTCTTGCCGGTGCCCGCCGGGCCGATGCCGAACACGATGGTGCTGTTGTCGATGGCGTCGACGTACTGCTTCTGTCCGAGCGTCTTCGGGCGGATGGTCTTGCCGCGCGCGCTCAGAATGGCCTGGCCCAGCACATCCGTCAGCGTCGCGCTCGTATCCGCGTTCAGGATCTTGGCCGACGTCGTGACCTCCGCGGGGCTGATGTCCTGCCCGCTCCGCACCAGCTCCAGCAGCTCCTCCAGGAGGTGCCGCGCAGCGTCCACCTGGCCCGCGTCGCCGCTCAGGCCGATCTCGTTGCCACGCACGTGCACGCTCACCAGGGGGTACTGCCGCTCCAGCGTGGTCAGCAGACGGTCCTGCGGTCCGAGGAGCCGGACCATCTGGACGCCGTCGACGTGCAGACGCGCCTCGGCGGCCCCGTTCGATGCGGCGCCCGCCTCGGGCATCGGTTCGCTAGTCGGCAAGACTTCCTTCCTCGAGCGACCCGCCGGGGCCGGCGCTCAGTACGTGGGCGTGGACGTGGAACACGGTCTGGCCGGCACCCGCCCCGGTGTTGAAGACCAATCGGAAATCGCCGCCGGACGCCGCGGCGAGCCGCTGGGCCACCGCGACCATCTCCGCCAGGAGGGCCGGATCGCCGGCCGCCAGCTCGGTCACGTCGCGGTACTGCTCGGTCTTGGGGACGACGAGCAGGTGCACCGGCGCCTTCGGCGCGATGTCACGGAACGCGATGATGCGCTCGCCGTCGTAGACGATGTCGGCCGGGATCTCCCCCGCGATGATGCGCGAGAAGATCGAGGGCTGTGCGCTTTCCATGCCGTCCATCCTATTCGTCCCCTGGGACACATCCGCCGCTGTCCGCTACCAGCGTCCGAGAGCGGCGTTCAGCACCGCGAGGGCGGCGGGTCCGGCGGTGGAGGTGCGCAACACGGTGGCGCCGAGTCGGACGATGCGCGCGCCGGACGCTCGCAGCGCCTCCAGCTCGGCGGGGGCGATCCCGCCCTCAGGACCGACCACGAGCACGAGTTCGCGCGATCCGGGAGCCAGGTCGGTGAGCGCCGACTCCCCGGTCGGCTCCAGCACGAGCACGTCGGCATCGGAGGCGAGCGCCGCGACCTGCGCCGTGCTCGCGAGCGCGCCCACCTCGGGCACCCAGGCCCGGATCGACTGCTTCGAGGCCTCACGCACGATCGACGACCAGCGCTCGCGGCCCTTCGCGACCTTCGCGCCCTCCCAGCGCGACACCGAGCGCGCCGCCGCCCACGGTACGACGCGGTCGACGCCCAGCTCGGTCGCCGCCTGGATCGCGAGCTCGTCGCGGTCGCCTTTCGCCAGCGCCTGGACGAGGGTGATGCGCGGGGCCGAGGGCTCGATACGCTCCACGGCGTCCACCTCGATGGTCAGCTCCGTGTTCGAGGCGACGACGACCTCCCCCGAGGCGAGCAGGCCGCGGCCGTTGCCGATCAGCACGGTCTGGCCCGTGCGCGTCCGGTTCACCGTCGCGGCGTGCTTCGCCTCGGGGCCGGTGAGCGTGAGCCGAGCGCCCGGCACCGCCGTCTCGAGGTCTTCGCGGAGGTACAGCGAGCTCATCGGATCAGAGGTTCAGGAACCGGTCGCGGAGCTTCGCGAAGAGCCCCTGCTGAAAGCGGGCGAGCGACGGCTCCACCGACTGGTGCGTGGCCGCGAACTTCTTGATGAGCTCCTTCTCCTTGTGGTCGAGCTTGGTCGGCGTGACCACCTGGATGCCCACCCGCAGATCGCCGCGGCCGCTGCCACGCAGGTGGGTGATGCCGCGATCCTTCACGGTGATGATGTCAGCGCTCTGGGTGCCGGCCTTGAGGTCGAGGCGGATGTCGCCGTCGAGGGCCTTCATCGTCGCCGTGGTGCCGAGGATCGCATCGACCATGGACACCTC
The DNA here is from genome assembly GCF_019924635.1 of Leifsonia sp. ZF2019. Classification (NCBI taxonomy): domain Bacteria; kingdom Bacillati; phylum Actinomycetota; class Actinomycetes; order Micrococcales; family Microbacteriaceae; genus Leifsonia; species Leifsonia sp. ZF2019. The sequence goes on along the minus strand of NZ_CP065037.1, from coordinate 2,125,854 downwards.
CAGCGTGCACAGGAGGTCGTCGCCGTCGCGGCTGAAGACGTCGTGGTGCTTCACCTTGATCTCGAGGTACAGGTCCCCGTTGGGGCCACCGGCGGGACCGGCCTCGCCGCTGCCCGGCATCTGCAGGCGCAACCCGGTGTCGACGCCGGCGGGGATGTCCACCGGGACGGTGCGGCGGGCGCGCACGCGGCCCTGGCCCTGGCACGTCACGCACGGCGTCGCGATCACGGTGCCGTAGCCGCGGCAGGTGCCGCACGGCGTCGAGGTCATGACATTGCCGAGCAGCGAGCGCACGGAGCGCTGGAGGCTGCCGGTGCCGTGGCAGATGTCGCAGGTCACCGGCGCGGTGCCCGGCTGGCAGCACGAGCCGTTGCAGGTCTCGCAGACCACCGCGGTGTCGACCTCGAGGTCGCGGTGCGTGCCGAAGACGACCTCGTCGAGGTCGACCTCCACGCGCAGCAGAGCGTCCTGCCCGCGCTCGCGCCTGGACCGCGGGCCGCGCTGGGCACCGCCTCCGCCACCGAAGAACGTCTCGAAGATGTCGCCGAACCCCGCGAAATCGCCCTGGCCGCCACCGCCGAAGCCGGACGAGCCGCCGAGGTCGTACTGCTGGCGCTGCTGCGGGTCGCTCAGCACGTCGTACGCGTGCGTGACGAGCTTGAAGCGCTCCTGCGCCTCCGAGCTGGGGTTCACGTCCGGGTGCAGCTCGCGCGCGAGCCGGCGGTACGCCTTCTTGATCTCGTCGGGGGTGGCGTTGCGCTCAACGCCGAGGACTTCGTAGTGGTCGGCCACGTAAGGTGCGTTCCTTCTCGTTTGTCGTGTGTTCTAGTCGCCGAGGAGGCGGGAGAGGTAGCGGGCGACCGCGCGGACGGCGGCCATGTTGCCCGAGTAGTCCATGCGGAGCGGCCCGACCAGGCCGATCCTGGCCACGTCGGAGCCGGAGGCGCTGTAGCCGCTCGACAGGATGGAGGCCTCACTGAGGCCGCGGACGGCGTTCTCGCGCCCGATGCTGACGGCGACGCCGTGCTGGTCGAGCGCCATCTCGTCGAACAGCCGCAGCAACACCACCTGCTCCTCGATCGCCTCCAGCACCGGGGTGATGGTGCCCGGGAAGTCGGTCTCGGTGCGGACGAGGTTGGCGGCCCCGGCCATCACGAGCCGCTCCTGACGATTCGCCGCGATCTGGTCGAGCAGGGCGCTCGCGACCGGCGCGACGAGCTCGCGCGTCCGCTCCGCGAGGGCGCCAGGCAGCTCGCGCAGCCGGGCGGCCGCATCGGGAAGCGAGAGCCCGGCGGCGGCGCCGTTGATGGCGCCCCGGATCTCGGCGATCTCGGCGTCGTCGAGCTCGCTGCCGAGCTCGATGACGCGCTGCTCCACCGCCCCGGAGTCGGTGATGAGCACGCTCAGGAGTCTGTGCGGAGCGAGCGACACCAGCTCGATGTGCCGGATGCGGGAGCGCGACACGGAGGGGTACTGCACCAGCGCGACCTGGTTGGTCAGCTGGGACAGCAGGCGCACCGTGCGGGCGAGCACGTCGTCCAGGTCGATCGACTCGCCCAGGAAGGTCTCGATCGCCGTACGCTGCGCCTGCGTCAACGGGCGCATCTCGGAGAGGTGGTCGACGAACAGCCGGTAGCCCTTGTCGGTGGGCACGCGACCCGACGAGGTGTGCGGGGCCGCGATCAGCTCCTCCTCTTCGAGCAGGGCCATGTCGTTGCGGATGGTCGCAGCCGAGACGCCGAACGAGTGCCGTTCGACGATGCTCTTCGATCCGACGGGCTCGCGGGAGGCCACATAGTCCTGGACGATCACCCGCAGGACCTCGAGACTGCGCTCGGAGACCATGGCACCCTCCCGTCTGCTCTTAGCACTCAGCGTTCTTGAGTGCTAATCATATCCCGCGAAAGACACGGTCGGATCATTGTCCACGCGGACGCGCGGCTGTACGTTAGCCGCACCGGGTCGGCGTCGTCCGCATCCGATCACGAAAGGGCAACACCATGTCCGATCCCACGCAGCCGCAGAACCCCGAGGGCGGCGTCCCTCCCCAGCAGCCGCCGGTGCCGCCGCAGCAGCCGGCCGGCCCTCCGCCCGGAGTGCCCCAGCAGCCGTACGGCTCGCAGCAGCCCTACGGCGCGCAGCCGGCGGGAGCCCCGCAGCAGCCGTACGCCGCGCCCGGTGCGCCTCTCGACGCCGCACAGGACAAGCAGTGGGCGTCGTTCGCCCACCTCGGCGGCATCCTCTGGTTCCTCCCGTCGCTCATCATCTGGCTCGTCTTCAAAGACCGCGGACAGAAGGCCGACGTCGAGGCCAAGGAGGCGCTCAACTGGCAGATCACCTGGATCATCGTCTGGGTGGCGTCGCAGATCATCGGCATCATCCTCGCCTTCACCGGCGTGGGCTGGCTGCTGTTCGGCCTCCTCATCCCCTGGGCGCTCTACATCCTGAACCTCGTGTTCTCGATCCTCGGCTTCGTCAAGGTGAACAGCGGGGGCTCCTACCGCTACCCGGTGAACTTCCGCTTCATCAAGTAGCGAATCGCTCACGGCGTCTTCTCAGACTCGGGCCTCCGGCCCTAGGCTGTGGTGGTATTCGTCCGTCGATCAGCCCGGGACCCCCGGGCTCCTTGCAAGGAGACACCATGTCCGCAACGCCCCCACCGCCGCCCCAGCAGCCGTACGGAGGCGCTTCTCAGCAGCTGAGCCCCTCCGACGAGAAGCTCTGGGCCACCCTGGTCCACGTCGGCGGAATCCTCTTCAACTGGATCCCCGCGCTCATCGGCTACCTCGTCCTGAAGGACCGCGGCCCGTTCGTCCGCTCGCACACCGCGACCGCGCTGAACTTCCAGCTCACCGTCCTCATCGCGTATGTCGTGAGCGGCATCCTGACCGTCGTCGGCATCGGCCTCATCCTGTGGGCGGCCGTCTGGGTCGTGAACATCGTCTTCAGCATCATCGCCGCCCTCAAGGCGAACCAGGGTCAGTACTACACCTACCCGATCGCCATCAAGTTCGTGAGCTGAGGCTCCCGATCACTCCTCGGCGAGCAGCCGTCTGACGACGGCGTCCGCCAGCAGCCGTCCTCGCAGGGTCAGCGTCACCGACCCGGCGAGGGCGGCTTTTCCGTCGACGAGTCCGTCGGCGATCAGCCCGGCGATCTCCCGGCGCCCCTCGGCGGAGAGCTCCGCCGTGCGGAGCCCTTCCCGGATGCGCGTCAGCAGCAGAACCCGCTCCACCCGGCGCGTCTCGTCGTCGAGCGTCTCACGTCCGGCCGCGGGCGACTCTCCCGCGAGCACGCGCTGCGCGTATGCGGCGGGATGCTTGACGTTCCACCACCGGACGCCGCCGACATGGCTGTGTGCGCCGGGCCCGATGCCCCACCAGTCGTGGCCGAGCCAGTACGAGAGGTTGTGACGGGACCGGTGGTCGTCGTCGCGCGCCCAGTTGCTCACCTCGTACCAGCCGTAGCCGCCGGCGGCGAGCCGCGCGTCCGCCAGCTCGTACATGTCGGCCTGGAGGTCCTCGTCCGGCTGGGGCACCTGGCCGCTCGTGATCTGGCGGGCCAGCTTGGTGCCCGGCTCGACGATCAGGGAGTACGCCGAGAGGTGGTCGGGTGCGCACGCGAGCGCCGTCTCGAGACTCCGCTCCCAGTCGGAGAGCGATTCCCCCGGCGTGCCGTAGATGAGGTCGAGGCTCACCTGCAGGCCGGCCTCCCGCGCCCACTGCACCACGAGCGGGATCCGCTCGGGGTCATGGGTCCGCTCGAGGGTCGCGAGCACGTGCGGGACCGCGGACTGCATCCCGAACGAGACGCGGGTGAAGCCGGCGTCGGCCAGCCGGCGCAGATCGGACCCGTCCACGGAGTCGGGGTTCGCCTCGGTCGTGACCTCCGCCCCCGGTGCGAGCCCCCAGGCGTCGCGCACGGCACCGAGCATCGCGCCGAGATCGTCCGGCGGGAGCAGGGTGGGCGTCCCTCCCCCGAGGAAGACGGTCGAGACCGGGCGGGCGGGCAGGCCGCTCGCCTCGAGCGCACGGGCCGCGAAGGCGATCTCGGCGACCGCGTGGCCGGCGTAGTCCGACTGGCGCACCCCGCGCAGCTCCGTGGCGGTGTAGGTGTTGAAGTCGCAGTAGCCGCAGCGCACGCGGCAGAACGGCACGTGCAGGTAGACGCCGAAGTCCCGATCGCCGACGCCGCGCCGGGCGGACGCGGGCAGCAGGCCGTCGGCCGGGGCCGGATCGCCCAGCGGCAGTGCGCTCGGCATCAGACGGACCGCGCGGGGAGCAGCGCGCGCAGGTACTTCGTCGTGATGCGGCCCTGCATGAACCGGAGCACGGGCGACACGAGACGGTAGAAGCCGTTGGACGGACGCGACAGCGACTTCACGATGAACCACACCGTGCCGTCCTCGCGCTGCTCGACCAGGAAGGCCTCCTCGCCGCTCTCGGGATGCCCGCGCAGTGTGCCGTAGGCGAACCCCTTCACGAACGGCTCGTCGACCACGTAGACGACCCGGATCGGCGCCGAGACCGTGAACGGCCCGAACGGCACCTTCAGCACGGCCGTCATGCCGTTGCGGATGTACGGCGATCCGTCGTCGGCGAAGACGTCCTCTTCGGCGCGGTGCTCGCGCATCCCCTTCGGGGTGCCGTCCTCCGCGTATTCGATGCCCTCGTACTGGACGCCGGTCCCTTCGCTCACCTCGGTGATCTGGATGCCGCTCCCGCGCTGCACGCCCCACGTCATCAGCGCGGACACGGCGGCGTCGAACCGCTCGTCGCCCGAGCCGAGGCGCACCTTCTTCTGCAGCGGACGGTAGCCCTTCGGCGGGTAGTAGAGCAGGTCGGGGGCCTGCGTTCCACCGACGGCGCCATACGTGACGGGCTGGTCGGTGAAGGTGGAACGACGCATGGAGACTATCCTCCGCCAATCCGCGCGCGAGCGCGAACCGGGACGGGAATCGTCACGAAGGCTGGCGGGCCGCGACGACCGGGACGACACTGGGCGCACGACGGCGCCTTCGCGCCATCGGCGACCATCGAGGAGGATCGGCATGAGCAGCATCGTGGTGCAGGAGTTCGTCACCCTGGACGGCGTCATCCAGGCGCCGGGAGGGTCGACGGAGGACGACGAACGCGGATTCCCGTACGGCGGATGGCAGCAGGACTACGACCGCGACCACGGCGCCGACTCCGACGACGACGTCATCCTGGAGTGGGAGAAGCGCACCGAGGCGCTGCTCCTCGGCCGGCTCACCTACTCCATCTGGGCGCAGGCCTGGGGCCTCTGGCCGGAGGATGCACCTGGGCTGCAGGGCGAGTTCACGCGCCGCTACAACCGCGTCCCCAAGTATGTCGCCTCGCGCACGCTCACCGAACTGGGCTGGAAGAACTCCCACCTGCTCGGCGACGACGTGCCCGCCGCGGTTGCCGCCCTCCGCGGGCAGCCCGGTGGCGAGATCCGCGTGTGGGGCAGCGCCGACCTCATCCAGACCCTCGGCGCCCACGACCTCGTGGACGAGTACCGGCTGATGGTCTACCCGATCGTCCTCGGCACCGGGAAGAAGCTGTTCCCGGAGGGGTTCCCGCGCACGACGCTGTCGCTCGTGGAGACGCGGACGCTGGGGTCCGGGGTGCAGATCAACGTGTTCCGGCGGCCGGGCGCGGAGTGACGCCTACTTCTTCGCGTCCTTCTTCTCCGTGTCGCCGCTCAGCGCGGCGATGAACGCCTCCTGGGGGACCTCGACGCGGCCGACCATCTTCATGCGCTTCTTGCCCTCCTTCTGCTTCTCGAGGAGCTTGCGCTTGCGGGTGATGTCGCCGCCGTAGCACTTGGCGAGGACGTCCTTGCGCATGGCGCGGATGTTCTCGCGGGCGATGATGCGGGCGCCGATGGCGGCCTGGATGGGGACCTCGAACTGCTGCCGCGGGATGAGCTCGCGCAGGCGGCCGGCCATCATCGTTCCGTACGCGTAGGCCTTGTCGCGGTGGACGATCGCACTGAACGCGTCGACGGTCTCGCCCTGGAGGAGGATGTCGACCTTCACCAGGTCGGCCTCCTGCTCGCCCGCGGGCTCGTAGTCGAGCGAGGCGTAGCCGGCGGTGCGGCTCTTGAGGTTGTCGAAGAAGTCGAAGACGATCTCGCCGAGCGGCATGGTGTAGCGGATCTCGACGCGGTCCTCGCCGAGGTACTCCATGCCGAGCAGGGTCCCGCGGCGACTCTGGCAGAGCTCCATGATCACGCCGACGTAGTCCTTGGGCGCGAGGATCGCCGCTTTGACGACGGGCTCCTCCACCTTCTCGATCTTGCCGCCCGGGAACTCGCTGGGGTTCGTGACGGTGATCGTCTTCTTGTCCTCGGTCGTGACCTCGTAGACCACGCTGGGCGCGGTCGTGATGAGGTCGAGGCCGAACTCGCGCGACAGGCGCTCGGTGATGATCTCCAGGTGCAGGAGGCCGAGGAAGCCGCAACGGAAGCCGAAGCCGAGCGCGACCGAGGTCTCGGGCTCGTAGACGAGGGCGGCGTCGGACAGCTTCAGCTTGTCCAGCGCCTCGCGCAGCTCGGGGTAGTCGCTGCCGTCGATCGGGTACAGGCCGGAGAACACCATCGGCTTGGGCTCGGTGTAGCCCGGGAGGGCCACGGTCGCCGGCTTGGCCGCCGAGGTGACGGTGTCGCCGACCTTGGACTGGCGGACGTCCTTCACGCCGGTGATCAGGTAGCCGACCTCACCGACCCCCAGGCCCTTCGACGGGGTGGGCTCCGGCGACGAGACGCCGATCTCGAGGATCTCGTGGGTCGCCTTCGTCGACATCATCTGCACGCGCTCGCGCGGCGAGAGCTTGCCGTCCACCATCCGGACGTAGGTGACAACGCCGCGATAGCTGTCGTACACCGAGTCGAAGATCATCGCGCGGGCGGGTGCGTCCGCGACGCCGACCGGCGCCGGGATCTCCTGCACGACCCGGTCCAGCAGCGCGTCGACACCCATCCCCGTCTTGCCGGAGACGCGCAGGACGTCCTCCGGACGACCGCCGATGAGGCCGGCGAGCTCGGCCGCGTACTTGTCGGGGTCGGCGGCCGGGAGGTCGATCTTGTTCAGGACCGGGATGATCGTCAGGTCGTTCTCGAGCGCCAGATACAGGTTCGCCAGGGTCTGGGCCTCGATGCCCTGCGCTGCGTCGACGAGGAGGATGGCGCCCTCGCAGGCCGCCAGGGACCGCGACACCTCGTAGGTGAAGTCGACGTGCCCGGGGGTGTCGATCATGTTCAGCGCGAAGGTGTCGCCGTCGAGCTGCCACGGCATCCGCACCGCCTGGCTCTTGATCGTGATGCCGCGCTCGCGCTCGATGTCCATGCGGTCGAGATACTGCGCCCGCATGTCGCGCTCGGCGACGACGCCGGTGATCTGCAGCATGCGGTCGGCCAGGGTGGACTTGCCGTGATCGATGTGCGCGATGATGCAGAAGTTGCGCAGGAACGCGGGATCGGTGGCGGCGGGCTCGAGGGCCGTCAAAGCTCGTGGTGACATCGTGCCGCCATTCTCCCATGAACCGGGAGCCGGGCCGCGCCGCCCGACGGTCAGGCGAAGCGCTCGGAGCGCTCCACCACGTGCCCGGCGCCGTCCTCCCAGCGGTAGACCTCTGCACCCTCGATGAAGACGTGCTCCGCGCGCGAGTTCACGTCGAGCGGGTCGCCCGACCAGATGACGACGTCGCCATCGCGTCCCTCCACCAGGGCGCCGATGCGGTCGTCCAGCCCCAGGAACGCGGCGGGGTTCGCCGTGAGCGCCTCGAGCGCGGTCTGCCGCGGCAGGCCGTCCTTGACGGCGAGGGCCGCCTGGTAGACGAGGAAGTTGATGGGGACGACGGGGTGGTCGGTCGTGATGGCGACACGCACACCCGCCGCCGCGAGCGCGGCGAGGTTCGCGATCGCGCGGTCGCGCAGCTCCACCTTCGAGCGGGAGGTGAACATCGGGCCGAAGATCACCGGGACGTCGCGCTCGGCGAGCACATCGGCGATCTTGTGCGCCTCCGTGCCGTGGTTGACGACCAGCTTGTAGCCGAACTCGTCGGCCAACCGCAGCGCGGTCGCGATATCGTCGTGCCGGTGGGTGTGCTGGTCCCAGTACAGCTCGCCGTCGAGCACACGGGTGAGTGTCTCCTTGGTCAGGTCGCGGGCGAAGGGCTTGCCGTCGCGCTCGGCCTCCTCGCGCTGGGCGCGGTAGTTCTGCGCCTCCACGAACGCCTCGCGGATGACCATCGTCACCCCGAGGCGGGTGCTCGGGGTGACGTTCTTGGCGCCGTAGACGCGCTTCGGGTTCTCGCCGAGGGCGGACTTGACGCTCACCGCCGCCTTGATGAGCTGCTCGTCGATCGTGCGCCCGCCCCACGCCTTGATGGCGACGGTCTGGCCGCCGATCGGATTGCCGGAGCCGGGCTTGACGACGATGGAGGTCACCCCTCCCGAGAGCGCGTCGCGGAAACCCTCGTCGTCGATGTTGACGGCGTCGATCGCGCGCACCGCCGCGGTGTTCGGGGTGGTCATCTCATTGGTGTCGTCGCCCGCCGGGCCGTTCGCCTCCTCGTGGATGCCCACGTGACCGTGCGACTCGACGAAGCCGGGCAGGACCCACTTGCCCGTCGCGTCGATCGTCTCGACGCCCTCCGGGATCTCCACCTCCGGCGCCGCGCCGACCGCCGCGATCACGCCGTCGCGGATGAGGACGGTGCCGCCCTCGATGGGCTCCCCGATCACGGGGACGACGCGGGCGTTGACGATGGCGATGCTCGAACTGGTCATGGGATCGAGCCTACGCTCGCCCGGCGACCCGGGAATGCGCGGGCGCCGCGTGCGTTGGCCCTCTGCATGAGCATCCTCCTGACCGGCGCGACCGGCTACATCGGCACCTCCGTCCTCCCCCGCCTGATCGAGGAGGGCCACGGCGTGACCGCCCTCGTGCGGGACGCCGCGAAGGCGGAGATCGTGGAGGCCGCCGGCGCCACCGCGCTCATCGGCGACGCGACCGACGGAGACCTGGTCGCCCGCGCGGCGCTCGAGAGCGACGGGGTCATCCACCTCGCCTCGGGCCAGGACGTCGACCCGGCGTTCATCGCCGCCGTCCTCCGCGGCCTCGAGGGCAGCGACAAGCCCTTCGTGCACACCGGCGGCATGTGGACCTACGGCTCCAACGACGACATCACGGAGGAGTCCCCGGCCGCGCCGCCCGCGCTCACTGCCTGGCGCGGCGCGAACGAAGCCGTCGTGCTCGGCGCCGCGGGTGTGCGCGGGATGGTCGTCGTCCCCTCGATCGTGTACGGACACGGGGCGGGCCTCGCCCGCGTCGTCGTCGACGCACCGCGCGGCGACGCTGCTGCGCCCGCCCTGCACCTCATCGGGGACGGCGCCCAGCACTGGGCGACCGTGCACGTCGACGACCTCGCCCAGCTCTACGTCCTCGCCCTCGAGAACGGCGACGCGGGCCAGGTCTATCTGGGGGCCGGAGGGGCGAACCCCACCGTGCGCGAGCTGGGCGAGGCGGCGGCCTCCGCTGCGGGCCTCGCGGGAGGCGTCGTGGCCGAGACCGCCGACGAGACGTCCGAGCGCCTGGGTGCCGGGCTCACGGAGGCGCTGCTGCTCGACCAGCGGTCGCGCGGCTCGAAGGCGCGCATCGACCTGGGCTGGGAGCCGAACGGCGCGAGTCTGCTCGACGAGATCGTCTCCGGGTCGTACGCCCCCGAGACGATCGCCGCGGGCTGAGCGGTACGACGCGCGCGCGTCATTTGGCGCCTGGGTGGCCCGCTGGTAAAGTTGTTTGTTGGCTTGCGTGTGGGTGTAACCGCACGAACGCCGCGAGGCGCCCTCTCTCGCTGAGCGGCACATCCGATACTGACTCCGAACGAAAGTAACCATCCGTGGCAAACATCAAGTCGCAGATCAAGCGCAACCGCACCAACAAGAAGGCGCAGGAGCGCAACAAGGCCGTCAAGAGCGAGCTCAAGACCGCCATCCGCGCGACCCGTGAGGCCGTCGTCGCCGGCGACAAGGAGAAGGCCACCGCGGCGCTGCGCGTCGCCTCGAAGAAGATCGACAAGGCGGCCAGCAAGGGCGTCATCCACCAGAACCAGGCAGCGAACCGCAAGTCGGCCATCGCCAAGCAGGTCGCCGCTCTCTGAGCCGCTGATCCACGGCCGGCACCCGCCCGCCCGCGAAGAGCCCCCGCTCCCGAGGACCCCCCGGTCCGACGGCGGGGGCTTTCTGCATGCCCGCCCGCTGCCGTGCACGGAGACGCGGCTGTCGCGGCTGGCGGGTGTCGGCGTGTCGGCGTGTCAGGCCCGGCCGCGGGAGCTGACGACGCGGATCATGCGCTCCAGGGCGAACACGGGATCGCGGCCTCCGCCCTTCACGTTGGCGTCCGTCTCGGCGAGCACCTCGATGCAGCGCCCGAGGCCGTCTTCGGTCCAGCCGTGCAAGTCACGCTTGGCGCGGTCGACCTGCCAGGGTGCCAGCCCGAACTGCTGCGCGAGCTGGCCGGAGCCGCCGCGAGCGCCCGAGATCTTGGCCATCGTGCGGATCTTGCTGGCGAACGCCGCCACCATCGGAACGGGGTCGGCGCCGGATGCCAAGGCGTGGCGCATGGTGAGGAGCGCGTCACCGTGGCGACCCGCGATGGCGGCGTCGGCCACCTGGAACGCGTTCGTCTCCATCCGGCCGCCGTAGTACTTGTCGACCGTCGCCTCGGTGATCTGCTCGGCGGCGTCGGAGATCAGCTGCTGGCAGGCTCCCGCCAGCTCGGCCAGATCATCCGCGAACGCGGACGTGATGGCTCGGAGGGCGCCCGCTGTGATTTTCCGGCCGGCCGCCGTGAACTCCGCCTGGGCGAACTCGTACTTCTCGGCGTCCTTCTTGAGCTCGGCGCAGACGATCTCGATGCCGCCGCCTGCCCCGCCGCGGATGGCGTCGAGCAACTTCTTGCCGCGCACACCGCCTCCGTGCCGAAGCACGACGACCGTGCCCTCGGCCGGCGCGGCCACGTAGTCCAGGGTCTCGGTCAGGAACGCGTCCGTGCACCTCTCGACGGCGTCGACCCGGATCAGCCGCGGCTCGCCGAACAGGGAGGGGCTCGCGAGCGTGAGCAGCTCACCGGGTGCGTAGTCCGATGCGGAGATGTCGCTGATCTCGAGACTCGGGTCGTCGGCCTTGAGCGCATCACGCAGCGACCGGATGGCGCGGTCCGCCAGGAAGCCCTCCGTGCCGGACACCAGCACGACCGGAGCCGGCCGGATCTGGTTCCAGGCGAGCTGCGGGATGGCACTGGCGGCCGCACGGGCCTTGGTCGCTCCGGAGCGGCTCGCGCCGCCGCGGCCGCTGTTTCGGGTCGCCACGTTCCTCCTCGTTCCCCTCCAGGATACGGGCGACCACCGGCATCGGCGTCCGTCCGGCGCTCCGACCAGACCCGCGGGCCCTCCGACCCTGCCGCCACGAGCACCAGACCCTGCCGATCCGTGCGGGCGACGACGCCGCCCGCCGCCTCGACCAGGCCGAGCGCGCGGGCCGTGGGGTGTCCGTACCCGTTGCCCGCGCCGACCGAGACCAGCCCGACGCGCGCCGCCACCGCCCAGGTGAGCCGCTCGCTCTGATCGGCCGAACCGTGATGCGCCACCTTGAGCACATCGACGCCGCCGAGACCGCCGGCGCGCAGCACGTGCCCCTGAGACCGCTCCCCCAGGTCTCCGAGGAACAGGCCGGTGAGTCCCGCCCCCGACGTGCGGACGACGACGCTGCCATCGTTCCCGGTCGGCACGTCGGCCCCCGTCGCCGCCGGCCAGAGGACGTCCCACTGCAGCGACCCGAGTACCCCCGACATTCCTCGTCGAGCCTCCGCCACCGGGATGGCGCGTGCCGCCAGCGCGCGGAGCACGGCCTCATCCGCAGCTCCGTCCGCGTGCCCGACGAGCGCACCGTCCACGCGCTCGACGACCCCGGGGAGCCCGCCGACGTGATCGGCGTCGTAGTGGGTCAGGACCAACAGAGCGATCCGCTCCACTCCGAGCCGGTCGAGGCACGCCGCGGCCGCCTCCGGAGTGCGGCCCACGTCGATCATCGCGACCCCGCCGTCGCCGCGGACCAGCAGGGCGTCGCCCTGACCGACGTCGCACGCGGCGATCTGCCAGTCCGGCGGTATCGCCAGCGCACGCCCCACGGCGCCTCCGGCGAGGATCCCGGCGTACGCGACGATACCGGCGGCCAGTGTCGCCGCCATCGCCGCGGTCACCGCGCGCGGGAGCCTTCTTCCCCTGCTCAGCGTCCCGACCACGATCACCGCGGCGCTGCACGCCAGAACGCCGGGCAGCCCCTCGAGCCAGGGCAGAGCCGCGCCGGGGAGCCCGGCGGCCGTGTGCGCGATCTGCGCGATCCATGCGGAGGGGAGCCAGGCCAGCCGCACGAGCACCTCCCCCAGCATCGGCGCCCACAGCAGCACCAGGCAGGCGAGGCAGCCGAGCACGGTCGCGATCGGCGCGGCCGGCTCGGCCAGGAGGTTCGCGACGACGCCGTACAGCGGGAGGGTCGGGCTGAGCAGCACGAGGATGGGCTGGCACGCGAGCTGCGCGGCAGCCGGAATCGCGATGCCCAGGGCGAGTTGGCGCGGCATCCACCGGGTGAGCGCGCGGGCGATCGGTCCTGCGAGAAGGAGAAGCCCGGCGGTCGCCGCCACGGAGAGTGCGAAGCCATAGTCGCGCGCCATCCAGGGGTCGTGCACGAGCAGGACGATGACGGCGAGACCGAGCGCGGGCAGTCCATCGGCAGGCCGTCCACGGGCGAGCGCAACCAGGACGACGATCGCCATCACCGCCGCCCGCAGGATGCTCGCCCCCGGCCCGACCAGGACGACGAAGGCCAGCAGGGCGCCTCCCGCGATCGCCAGCCGCAACCGGCGCCCTGCGCCGAGGCGTGCGGAGACCACGAAGACCAAGCCGGTAACCAGCGCACAGTTCGCCCCGGAGACGGCGGTCAGATGGCTGAGCGAACTCGCCTTCATCGCCTCGTCGAGGTCGCTGGGCACCGCGGACTCGTCGCCGATCGCGAGCCCTGGGAGCAGCGCGCCGCCGTCCCCCGGCATCGTCCGCGCCGCAGTTGCGAAGGCCTCGCGGACCGGCGCCGTCCACGACAGCCAGGCGGGGGCCCGCTCCACCTCCCGTGGCGCCGTCGACGCCGCCACGCGGAAGCTCGTCGCCTCCCCGGGTTCGTTGCGGCGAAGCGTCCCCGAGACCATCGCTGCGGCGCCGATCGTCGGCACACCGGACCCCGCACCCTCCTCGCCGTCCGAGAACACGGTGATCGGCACCCGGATCCCCCTCCCAGCGGCTCGCGAGGGCGACACGCGCGATGACTCCCCCTGAGCATCCGCTGCGGTCGCCGTTCCCCGCCAGCTCCACCGGGGTCGCCCGTCGAGTCCCATCGCCACCGGTCGCGCGGGGCCGTCCACCCGCACGGTGAGCGTGACCGCGCGGTGCTCTGCGGCGGCCTCCTCCAGCACGGCGGCCGTCCGCTCCGGAGCGCGCACCGCCGTCACGGCGCCACCGAGCGCGACGCCTGCGGCCATCACGGCGGCGACCAGCACCCGACGCCTCCCGCGCCGCATCCACGCCGCGGCAGCGACGAGCGCCGCGGCGCCGACCCCCGCCCCCACCGCCATGGGCCCGATCCCCTCCGGCCAGCCGACGCCCACGGCGCACGCCGTCCACAGTGCGGCGGCGGGGAGGGCCAGCCGCAGGTCCGAGGGCGACGCGGCGCGGCCGGTCACACCGTCACCCGGTCCTTCAGCCCGTCGAACACCTTCTCGCCGATCCCGGTCACCTGGAGCAGGTCGGACGGCTGCGAGAACCGCCCGTTGGCGGCGCGCCAGTCGAGGATGCGCTGCGCCAGAGCGGGGCCGATGCGCGGGAGAGTCTCCAGCTCGCTCCGTCCCGCGGTGTTGAGGTTGACCGCTGCCGCCGCCGACGCGCCGGCAGCGCCTCCACCGGGCCCGCTCGCCGCCCCATCGACCTGCGCGGGAGCCTCGCCCTCCCGCGGCACGACCAGCTGCTCTCCGTCCGCGATCGGCCGGGCCAGGTTCACTCCGTCCGGATCGGCATCGGGCGCAAGACCTCCCGCCGCGGCGATGGCGTCGACGACTCGCGCTCCGGCGTCGAGGGTGACGAGCCCGGGCGACAGGACTGCACCCGAGACGTGGACGAAGAGCTCGGCCGCCCCCGGCGCGCCCGCGCTGGGCGGCGGGCCCGCCGACGCAGGAGCCGAAGGCACATCCACGCCCTGCTGCTCCTCACCTCGCTGCGCGAACGCCGAGGTCAGGATGGCGACGACGAACGCACCGAGCAGGAGCACCACCACTGCGCCGACTCCGAGCCGCAGTCGACGCCGCTCGGACGACGGCGCGTCCGACTCGGTCGGACTCACGGAGGTCTCGGAGCGGTGGCGCATGTCCTCACGCTAGGAAACCGGCGCGGTTGTCGGCGGTGCCACCCGAAAACAGTGCACAACGTAGAACGGCGGCCCTCCTGTGGAGGACCGCCGTCCGGTGCGTGTCGGGCCGGTCGTCCCGACCGCCCCCCTCAGCCCTTCGGTCGGGTGGCGATGTTGACCAGGCGGGGCGCCCGCACGATGACGTTCACGATCTCGCGGTCGCCCACCGAGCGGATCACGGCCTCGGAGGCGCGGGCCAGCGCCTCGAGGTCGTCGGCGGAGATCTTCGGCGAGACCTCCACGCGGTCGCGCACCTTGCCGTCGACCTGCACGACAGCGGTGACCGACTCCTCGATCAGCAGCGTCGGATCGGCCTTGCGCCACTGCGCCAGCGCCACCGACGGCTCGTAGCCGAGCAGCTGCCACATGTCCTCCGCCGTGTACGGGGAGAACAGGTTGAGAGCCATCGCGGTGACCTCGGCCGCCTCACGCACGGCAGCGTCGCCCGCACCGGCGCCGGTGTCGATCGCCTTGCGGGTCGCGTTGACGAGCTCCATCAGACGCGCGACGACCACATTGAACTTGAACGCCTCGATCAGGCCGGGCGCGTCGGCGAGGAAGCGGTGAGTGACCCGGCGTAGCGCGGGGTCGCCCGTCTTCCAGACGATGTCCGGCGAACTCGTCACGTCGTGCGCGACGCGCCACGCGCGCGCGAGGAACTTGGCGCTGCCCGACGGCGACACGTCCGCCCAGTCGATGTCGTCCTCCGGAGGGCCGGCGAAGGCCATCGTCAGGCGCACCGCGTCCACACCGTGCTCGTCCAGCTGCTCGGACAGCTTCACGATGTTGCCGCGGGACTTCGACATCGCCGAGCCCTCCATCAGCACCATGCCCTGGTTGAGCAGAGCCGTGAACGGCTCGGTGAAGCTGATCGAGCCCATGTCGAACAGCACCTTGGTGATGAAGCGCGAGTACAGCAGGTGCAGGATGGCGTGCGTCACGCCCCCGACGTACTGGTCGACCGGTGCCCACTTCTCCGCCTCGCGCGGGTCGAACGCCTGCGTGTCGTCCTTCGGCGACAGGAAGCGGAGGAAGTACCAGGAGCTGTCGACGAACGTGTCCATCGTGTCGGCGTCACGCTTGGCCGGGCCGCCGCACGTCGGGCAGGAGACGTTGACCCAGTCCTCGGCCGCCCCGAGCGGGCTGGTGCCCTTCGGCTTCAGGTCCAGGCCCTCGGCCGGCGGCAGCAGCACGGGCAGCTGGTCCTCGGGGACCGGCACCTCGCCGCAGGACGCGCAGTGGATGATCGGGATGGGCGTGCCCCAATACCGCTGACGCGAGATCAGCCAGTCGCGCAGACGGAAGTTCTTGGCGGGCTCGCCCAGCGAGGACGCCTGTAGCGCCTCGGTCACCCTGCGGATCGCGTTGGACTTGCTCAGGCCGTCGAACGGCCCCGAATTGATCAGGCGTCCCTCGCCGGTCAGAGCGACGCCCGTCTCGGACGGGTTCTCCGGCGGAGCGCCCTCCGGCATCATCGGCTCGCCCGTCTCCGGGTCGACGGGGATCACCGGGATGACGCCCGTCACCGGCTGGGTCGTGTCGACGACCACGCGCACCGGCAGATCGAAGGCGCGCGCGAAGTCCAGGTCGCGCTGGTCGTGCGCGGGTACGGCCATGATCGCCCCGTGGCCGTAGTCGCTCAGCACGTAGTCGGCCGCCCAGATCGGGATGCGCTCGCCGGTCAGCGGGTTGACCGCGTGACGCTCCAGGAAGACGCCTGTCTTCTCGCGCTCCGTGCTCAGCCGGTCCATCTCCGTCGTGCCGCGGACGGTCTCCAGGTACTCGTCGAAGCGCTGGCGCACCTCCGGGCGGGCGCCCTCGACCAGCTCGGCGGCCAGGTCGGAGTCGGGCGCGACGACCATGAACGTCACACCGTAGAGCGTGTCGGGTCGGGTCGTGTAGACCGTCACGGGCTCCTCGCGGCCTTCGATGGCGAACTGCACGTCGGCGCCGGTCGAGCGGCCGATCCAGTTGCGCTGCATGCTCAGCACCTTGGAGGGCCACGCGCCCTCCAGCTGCTTCAGGTCATCCAGCAGGCGGTCGGCGTAGTCCGTGATCCGGAAGTACCACTGGGTCAGCTTCTTCTTGGTCACCAGATTGTCGCAGCGCTCGCAGCGCCCGTTGACGACCTGTTCGTTGGCCAGCACGGTCTGGTCGAAGGGACACCAGTTGACCTGACTCGCCTTGCGGTAGGCCAGGCCCTTCTCGTACAGCTTCAGGAACAGCCACTGGTTCCAGCGGTAGTAGTCCGGGTCGCACGTCTGCAGCACGCGATCCCAGTCGAAGCTGGGGGCGTAGCGGCGCATGCTGGCCTTCTGCTGCGCGATGTTGTCGTACGTCCAGTCGCGCGGGTCCAGGTTGCGCTTGATCGCCGCGCCCTCGGCGGGCAGGCCGAAGGCGTCCCAGCCGATCGGGTGCAGCACGTTGAAGCCCTGCTGCCGCCAGTAGCGGGCGATGACGTCGCCCAGCGCGTACGCCTCGGCGTGGCCCATGTGCAGGTCGCCGGAGGGGTACGGGAACATGTCGAGGATGTACTTGCGGGGGCGCGTGTCGTCCGGGTCGTCCGTGGCGAACGGCTTCAGCTCGTCCCAGACCGGAAGCCACTTGCTCTGGATGGCGGCGAAGTCGTACTGCGCGCCCTCGGCGGGCGTGCTCCCTGAATCGTGCTGGTGTGCCACGGGGCTCCTGTTTTCTCGCTAGCGCTGTGTCGGCGCCGTCCGGTCGCGCCGGACGGCGGAGCGTCGGGCGGAGTGGGCGGCGAAGCAGACGCCGGGCACGAAGCCCGGGTCTCCAGACTACTAAACGTCGGAGGTGTCCAGTCCGTTCCCAGCGGACGCCAAGACGGGCCGGGTCAGAGAGCGGAGGCGGAGAGTCCCGCCGCACGCAGCAGCGCGGACGCCTTCACCCGCACCTCCTCCACCTCCTCGGACGGGACGGACAGCGCCGTGATGCCGCCGCCCGCGCCGATCTCCACACCTCCGTCGCGGAATCGGAGGCTGCGGATCACCATCGCGAGATCCGCCGAACCGTCGGCGCCGAACATCCCGAAGCAGCCGGCGTAGACGCCGCGCGGCCCCCGCTCGAGACCGGCGAGGATCGTCATCGCGCTGAGCTTCGGAGCGCCCGTCATCGAACCTGCCGGGAAGCAGGCCGCGACCGCGTCGACGGCTGTCATCCCCGACCGCAGTCGTCCCTCGACCGTGCTCACCAGCTGGTGGACCTGCGCGTAGCTCTCGACGGCCAGCAGCCGGCTCACCTCCACCGTCCCCACCTCGCACACGCGCCCGAGGTCGTTGCGCATGAGGTCGACGATCATGACGTTCTCCGCGCGCTCCTTCTCGCTCGCCTCCAGTTCGGCGCGCAGGGCGACATCGGCCGCGGGAGTCGTGCCTCGCGGCCGCGTGCCCTTGATCGGCTTCGTGCGCACGCGGCCGTCCGACGTCACCCGCAGGAATTGCTCCGGAGACGAGCTGACCAGCGTCTCGCCCCCGATCCGCAGGAACCCCGCGTGGTGCGCCGGACTCGCCGTGCGGAGCCGCAGGTGCACGGCGAGGGGATCCGCCGCGGTACGGGCGGTCGCGAGGTTCGTGAGGCAGAGCTGGTAGGCGTCCCCGGCGCAGATCGCGTCCCGGCAGGCGCGGATCATGTCCAGGTACTCGTCCTCGGTGTGCCGCCACGCCGCCCTGGCGGGGGGCGCAGGATGCTCGGCGAGGTGCGCGTCCGCGGCCCCGGCGCTCGCACTCAGTGCCCGCGCGGCCGCCTCCAGCCAGTCGGAGCCCTCCGGCAGGTCGTCGGCGATCAGCTCGACCCGACCCGTCGCGTGGTCGAACACGGCGGCGCGGTCGAGGAGCAGCAGCGCGGAGTCCGCGCCGTCGCCGGCCCGCGTCGGAACGCCGAGTGCGACTGCTCCGCTCTCGTAGCCGATCCAGCCGGTCCAGCCGAGCGGCGATCCCGGGGTGCGCGCGGCGCGCGACGACGTGACTTCGCGCCGCAGCGCATCCAGCACGCCGCCGGGGGTGGGCACGCCGTCGACGACGACCCTCCGGCGCGCCGCCGAGGCGGTGAGGACACGGCTGCCGGTGCCGAGGATACTGCGGCCCGACGTCGCGCCCGGCCCGCTATCCAGCCAGACGGCGTCGACGCCGGGGGCGACGGCGGAGTCGGGCCCGAACAGGGCGACGAAGGCGTCGGCAGGATCGACCCAGTCGTCGAGCTGCCGCGCGAGGGGCGGGAGGACCACTGGGCTAGCCTAGGCGAATGGACGCGAGCAGCACCCTCTTCGACTGGTCTGACGCGGAGCTGCTGGCTCGCGACAGCTGCGAGGTCGCGGAGACCGAACTGCTCGTCGCCGATTCGTTCCTGGTCGACGGCGGCGGTGTGCTCGCCCTTGGGCTGCACGGGTCGCGGTTCGCCGAGTCCGCACGGCTGCAGGGGCACCTGGATCGCTCCGACCTCGAACGGTTCTGGGAGGCGGGCGTCGCCGCGATACCGCGGGACGGCGCGTGGTTCCCGCGGTTCGAGCTCGTCCGCACCCGCGACGCGCTCCGTCTCCGCTTCCGGCTGCGGACCGCCCCGCCGCTCGGCACCGAGCTCGTGGTCGCCACCGCCGCTTCCGACCCGCGCCGGGTCCCCGACATCAAGGGGCCGGACATCGAGCGGCTGTCGGTCCTGCGCCAGCGCGCTCAGCAGCGAGGCGCCCAGGAGGCCGTGATCCTCGACGAGGGGTTCGTCGCCGACGGCGCGACCACGGCGCTGCTGTGGTGGCGCGGCGACACCCTGGTCACCCCGCCGCTCTCGCTCCCCCGCGTCGACAGCGTCGCCGCTCGCACCGTCCGCGGCGTCGCGGCCGCGCTCCGCATCCCGGTCGACGAGGAGGAGGCCCGGCCCGCCCAGCTCGACGGCGTCACCCTCTGGGCGGTCAACGCCCTTCACGGCATCCGCACCGTCACGGCCTGGGTCGACGGACCGGCGCTGTCCCCGGACGGGGCGCGTCTCGACGCGTGGCGAGCACGCTTCTCCGCGCTGGTCAGGCCGCTGCCGCCGCTCCCCTGATCCGGCCGTCTTCCAGCTCGATCCGGCGGGTGATCAGTGCGGGAGGGACGTCGGTGTGGGAGATGAGCAGGACCGTGCGTCCGTCCTCCTCCGCAGTCCGCAGGATGTCGGCGACGACCCGGTCCGCCGCCGCCACGTCGACGTTCGCGGTCGGCTCGTCCACCACGAGCACCGGGAAGTCGGCGAGCAACGCGCGGGCGAGTGCGATCCGCTGCGCCTGACCGCCCGAGACGAGCGCGCCGCGCTCACCGACTCTCGTGGCCAGGCCGTCACGCTCCGCGGCCCACTCGGCGAGCCCGACCCGATGCAGCACCGCCAGAAGCTCGTCCTCGGTCGCGGTCTCGCGGGCGAAGAGGAGGTTCTGCTGCAGGTCGGCGTCGAACAGGTACGGCTGCTGCTCGCACAGGCCGACGACGCGCCGGACATCGTCCTGGCGGGCGTCGCGCGTCTCGACACCGTCGATCGCGACGCTGCCCTCGTGATCGAGGAACCGCACGAGCACGTGGGCGAGCGCCGTCTTGCCCGCCCCACTCGGGCCCGTGAGGAGCACGCGCTCGCCCGGAGCGAGCTCCAGGTCGATGTCGTGGAGCACCGGGAGATCCGTGCCGGGCCACCGAGCGGACATGCCGGACAGTCGCACCGTCGGCACTCCGTCGATCGTCAGCGGCCGAGCGTCGGGTCCGTCGACGGGCACTCCCGCGGGAAGCGTCGCCGGGGCGGCCTCCGCGATGCGCTGCGCGCTCGCCGTCACCTGACGCCAGGCGCCCAAGGCGAGCGGCACCATCCCGAACACTTCGAACACCGCGAGGGGCAGCAATGCGATCACCGCGAGTACCGGGCCGCCGATACGCCCGGTGTCGACGGCGGGGATGCCGAACACCAGGCCCAGGACCGTCGCACCGCCGGCGAGGAGGGAGACGACGCCCGCCGTGAGGCCGAGTCCTGCCGCCCGCGCTCGCACGGCGCCCGTCAGGCGCTCGCTCGCCTCGCGGACGCGTCGCTGCGCGTCCGGCAGCGCGTCGTACGCGGTGAGCACGTCCACGTTGCGCACCAGGTCGAGGATCCCGGCGGTGAGCTCAGCCCGCAACGGGGCCACGCGCCGCTCGGCGGCACCGGCGGCCCAGGAGTTGACGACCGACCCCGCGATGGCGGCCAGAACGAGCATGGCCAGCAGGGCACCCCCGGCCTCAGGCAGCAGCAAGAAGGTCGCGACGACGCTCGCGAGCGCGATGACTCCCGACGTCACCAGGGGCTGGACGACCCGCAGCGAGTGGTTCTGGAGTTCGTCGACGTCGTCGGCGAGACGGGAGAGCACGTCGCCGGAGCGGTTCCCGCGCACGCCGTCGGGCGCCAGCGGGACGAGCCGCGCGTACAGCGACGAGCGGATGGCCGGCAGCTGGCGGAAGGCGGCGTCGTGGCCGGCGAGGCGTTCCAGGTAGCGGAAGAAGGCACGTCCCAGGGCGAACGCGCGCACCCCGACGACCGCCATCGACAGGAAGAGGACGGGAGGCTGCTCGGCCGCGTAGGTGATGAGCCACGCCGACGCCCCGAGCAGCGCCACGGCGCACGCCGCGCTCAGTGCGCCGAGCGCGATCGCGGCCCACAGGCGGCGGGCGGGCGGGAGTGCCAGCCGGAGGATGCGGCGGACGTCAGCGGACACGGTTCGTCGCCTCCGGTTCGAGGATCAGGTCGGCTGCGGCGACCACGGCGGCGCGGTGGCTGACGACCAGGACGGCCGTGCCGGCGTCGGCGATGCGACGGAGGCTCGCGAGCAGCGCGGACTCCGTCGCCGCGTCGAGCGCCGACGTGGGCTCGTCGAGGATGAGGACCGGGCACCTCCGCGTGCGCAGTCGGTACAGGGCACGGGCGACGGCGACCCGCTGGGCCTGGCCGCCGGAGAGCCCGGACCCGCCCTGGTGGAGCGGCGCATCGGGGTCGAGCTCGCCGGCCGCGGCATCGTGCAGAGCGTCGATGATCGCGGTTCGCTCGGGATGCGGGTCGCCGAGCGCGATGTTGTCGGCGATCGTCCCGGCGTTGAGCCCCGGGCGCTGCCCGGCCCACGCGATGCCGGCGCGGCGCCCGTCGGCGTCCGCGCGGCCCGCGACGGTCACGGTGCCCTCCGCCGGCACGAAGCCGAGCGCGGCCGCGACGAGGCTGGACTTGCCCGCTCCGCTCGGCGCGCTGAGCACCGCGAGGGCGCCCGACGGGACGGCGGCGGTGAAGGGGCCGACGACCGCCCGACCGTCGTAGGCGACCGAGACCTCCTCGAAGGCGAGCGCCGTGCGACCGTCCGCGACGGTGGCCGGCCGGGGCGCGGCCATCGTGCGCGTCGTCCCGGTCGTCCCCGGTCGCAGCGCCTCGGCCTCCTCGATCACCGCGAAGGCGTTGTCCGCCGCCTCGACGCCCTCCGCCGCGGCGTGGTAGCTCGCCCCCACGTTGCGGAGCGGCAGGAAGGCCTCCGGCGCGAGAAGCAGTACGAAGAGCCCGACGGAGAGCTCCATGTCACCGGCGACGAGCCGCAGACCGATGGTCACCGCCACGAGCGCGACCGAGAGGCTCGCCGCCAGCTCGAGGACGAATCCGGAGAGGAAGGAGATGCGCAGGACCTTCATGGTGTGCACGCGGTAGTCCTCGCTCACGGAGCGGATGCGCGCCTCCTGCCGGTGCTGACGCCCGAACAGCTTGAGGGTCGACAGGCCGCCGACCACGTCGAGGAAGCCGCGCGACAGAGTCGACAGGGCCTTCCACTGCCTCTTCTGGGCGGCCTGCGTCGCCCAACCCACCAAGACCATGAAGAGCGGGATCAGCGGCAGGGTCAGCACGATGATGATGCCAC
Source organism: Leifsonia sp. ZF2019 (assembly GCF_019924635.1). Classification (NCBI taxonomy): domain Bacteria; kingdom Bacillati; phylum Actinomycetota; class Actinomycetes; order Micrococcales; family Microbacteriaceae; genus Leifsonia; species Leifsonia sp. ZF2019. Next base: position 2,103,449 of record NZ_CP065037.1, on the reverse strand, counting down.
TGGTGAGATCCTGCCAGGCGATGACCACCACCAGGATCGGGGTCGCCACCGCCGTGAGGATGAGCTGGGGCAGGTACTTGCCGAAGTAGCCGTCCAGCGCGTCCATGCCGCGCCCCGCCACCAGGGCGACGTCGGCCGAACTGCGGGAGGCCGTCCATCCCGGCCCGAGAGCGGCGACCGCCGACATCAGCCGCTCGCGCAGCTGACCGACCACGCGGGCTCCCCCGCGCGCCGCGACGGCGTCCATCGCCCAGAGGACGGCGCCGCGACCGAGCACGACGAGCACCAGGGACGCGATCAGCCCGCTGAGCGCCGCCAGGCCGTCGCCGGCGATCGCCCGCACGATCAGGTGGGTGACCAGCCACGCGAACGCCAGGCCGGCGGCGGTCTGCACGAGGGCGAGCAGACCGCCGGCGACCAGGGTGCCGCGGGCCGCGGAGGCGTAGCGCAGCAGGCGGGGGTCGAGAGGCCGCACGGGTCAGGCGGCCACAGGCTCGGGCGTCTCGTCCGGGATCTGCGCCCGGGTGACCCGCTTGCGGAACACCCAGTAGGTGAATCCCTGGTAGAGCAGGATGAGCGGAAGGAAGATCGCCGCCACCCAGGTCATCACCGTCAGTGTCGCGGTGGTGCTCGACGCGTTCGCGATCGTGAGGCTGTTCTCCGGGTTCGGCGACGACGGCATCACGTTCGGGAAGAGCGCCGCGAACAGCGAGATCACCGCGAAGGCGATCGTGGCCGCCATGAGCGCGAACGACCAGCCCTCCGCTCCGCGCAGGTTGGCGACCCACGACGCGATCAGCGCGACGGCGGCCAGCGCGGCCAACACGAGGAACACGACCGAGAAGTGCGCGATGCCCGTCCAGAGGAGGAACGCCGCCGCCACCACGATCGTGACTGCGCCCGACCTGACGGCCAGCGCGCGCGCCCGCTCGCGGATGTCACCGTCCGTCTTCAGCGAGATGAACACGACACCGTGGGTGAAGAAGAGCAGAAGTGTCGTCAGGCCGCCCAGCAGGCCGTACCCGTTCAGGAGGTCGAACAGCGTGCCCGTGTAGTTGTGCCCGGCGTCGAGGGCGACGCCCTGCACGATGTTGGCGAACGCGCAGCCCCAGAGGAAGGCGGGCAGCGCCGAGCCGACGACGATCATCCCGTCGAACCACTTCTTCCACCGTGCGCCGGGCCGCTGGTGGCGGTACTCGAACGACACGCCGCGCAGGATGAGCGCGATCAGGATGAGCAGGAGCGCCAGGTAGAAGCCGCTGAACAGCGTCGCGTACCACTCGGGGAACGCCGCGAAGAGCGCCGCGCCGCCCACGATGACCCAGGTCTCGTTGAGGTCCCAGACCGGGCCGATGGTGTTGATCATGACGCGGCGGTCCACGTCGTCTTTGCCGAGGAAGGGCAGTGCCATCCCGACGCCGAAGTCAAACCCGTCGAGGACGAAGTAGCCGACGAAGAAGAAGGCGACGATACCGAACCAGAGAACTGCGAGATCCATTTTCCGTCTCCTCCTAGTAGACCGTCGCGACCGGGACGTGCTTGCCCTCGTCGTCGAGATGCTCCTCGACGGGGGCCGGTCCCTTCTGGGCCGCGCGCTTGATCAGCTTGAACTCGACCACGGCGAGGGCGCCGTACACGAGGGTGAACGCGATGATCGAGATGAGCGCCTCGAGCCCGGTGGTGTTGGGCGAGACCCCGTCCGCCGTCTTCATGAGGCTGAAGACGATCCACGGCTGCCGACCCATCTCGGTGAAGATCCAGCCGACGATCATCGCGGCCAGCGAGAGCGGCATCGCCCAGATGGCGAGCTTCCACTGCCACTGGTGTCGCGGCATGCGGCCCTTGCGGGTCAGCCAGAGTCCGACGACCGCGACCAGCACGTGCAGCATGCCCAGCCCGATCATCCAGCGGAAGGCCCAATAGGTGATCCAGATGGTCGGGGTGTAGTCGCCGGGACCGTACAGCTGCACGTACTGCGCCTGGAGGTCGTTGATGCCCTCGACCGTGCCGTTGAGCGTGTGGGTCGAGAGGAACGAGAGGAGATACGGCACGCGAATCGAGAACAGCTCGTGCACACCGTCCGGCGTGCCCAGCGTGAAGATCGAGAACGATGCGTCCGCCCCCGTGGAGGTCTTGTACAACGCCTCCGCCGCTGCCATCTTCATCGGCTGCGTCTCGACCATCGCCAGGCCCAGCTGGTCGCCGCTGAGCACGGTTCCGATGCCGGCGACCACCATCATCCAGAGGCTGAACTTGAGAGCGGGGCGCATGGTCTCGAGGTGCTGGTTCCGCGAGAGGTGCCACGCGGCGACCGTGATGATCAGTCCGGCCGACACCATGAAGGCGCCGAAGATCGTGTGCGGGAAGGCCGCCAGCGCCACCTTGTTCGTGAGAACCGCCCAGATGTCCGTGAGCTCGGCCCGGCCGCGCTCGGGATTCAGCGTGTAACCGACCGGGTTCTGCATGAAGGCGTTCGCGGCGATGATGAAGTAGGCCGACAGGATCGTCCCGGCGGCGGTGAGCCAGATGGTCGCGAGGTGCAGGCCGCGGGGCAGCTTGTCCCAGCCGAAGATCCACAGGCCGATGAACGTCGCCTCGAGGAAGAAGGCGAGCAGGCCCTCCAGGGCGAGCGGCGCGCCGAAGATGTCACCGACGAACCGCGAGTAGTTCGACCAGTTCATGCCGAACTGGAACTCCTGCACGATGCCGGTGACCACGCCCATGGCGAAGTTGATCAGGAAGAGCTTGCCGAAGAAGTGCGTGAGCTGCAGGTAGTGGACCTTGCCCGTGCGATACCAGCAGGTCTGGAAGATCGCGACCACCGTGACGACGCCGATGGTGAGCGGCACGAACAGGAAATGGTAGATCGTTGTAAGACCGAACTGCCACCTCGACAGGAGCAGCGGGTCCAGGAGATCGTGCACGGCGTCTCACCCTTCGATCAGTCTTCTACACGGTGTAGAAGCGCCTCTTCTACAGAGTGTAGAACATTCTCAGCCTCTTCGCGGTACTCTTGGTCCGTGGCGAATCTCGGAGAACTGGAACGGGCGGTCATGGACGCCTTGTGGGCGGGCGACGCCCCGATCACCGCCAACGAGTTACGCGACAAGCTATCGGCCGTGCGCGGAGAGGGCAAGACTCCCGCCCTCACCACGGTGCTCACCGTGCTCTCGCGGCTCGAGCAGAAGGGCATGGTCGACCGCGACCGCGATGCACGTCCCCACGTCTACTTCGCGACCCTGACTCGCGCCGGTCACGTCGCCGACCTCATGCACGAGGTCCTGGAGTCCTCCTCCGACCGCACCGAGGCCCTCGCCTACTTCGTGGGAACGGTGGACGAGTCGGAGGCGCAGGTGCTGCGCCGCCTGCTCGACGCACGCACCGCCTAGCCCGCCCGTGCTCCCCGTCAACGAGACGGCCATCGCCCTCGGCCTGCTGGCGATCGCCCTCGCCTGGCCCGTGCCGGTGCTGCTGGCGCGTGCCACCTGGCCGCCCGCCGCCCCCGTGCTCGCCGTGGCGCTGTGGCAGTCGATCGCGCTCGCCGGCGGCGTCTCGATGATCGGCTCCCTCCTCCTCGCGGGGCTGCATCCGTTCGGCGATGATCTGTGGAGCCGGATCGGCAGCGCCGCCGGGACGCTCTTCAGCGGTCCCCTCCCCGCCGGCGTCACGCTCCTCAATGCCTTCCTGCTGAGTGCAGCGGTGCTGCTCACCGCCCACCTCCTCCTCAACCTGGCGCTCACCTCTGCGCGGAGCAGAAGCCAGCGGCACCGGCACATGGAGCTCCTGCGCCTGTTGAGCTCGCCGTTGCCCGACCTCCCGAGCACCCGCGTCATCGACCATCCGGCGCCGGCCGCGTACTGCCTTCCCGGCGCGCGCAGCGTCACCGTGCTCTCGGAGGGGATGATCGCCCTCCTCAGCCCGGAGGAGCTCGACGCCGTGATGGCCCATGAGCGCACCCACCTCCGCCAGAAGCACCATCTGCTGCTGGACGCCTTCCGCTCGTGGAAGCGCGCGCTCCCGTGGTTCCCGATCGCCACGCGCGCACAGGACGCCGTTGCGCTCCTGCTCGAGATGCTCGCGGACGACACCGCGCGGCGCTCCTCGGGGGACGCCGTGCTCGCCGAGGCCATCCGTATCGTCGACGAGACCGGTTCCGCGGGCACCGCTCTCGGTGCCCCCAAGGACCGCCGCTCGCCCGAGCAGCGCCGCGATGCCCTGCTGGCCCGGGAGACACGGCTCACCGCCGGCCGCCGCACCGTCGGTCCTGCGCTTCGCACAAGCGTGACGATCGCGATCGTCCTCCTGGTGCTGGTCCCACCCGTCCTCGTCCTCACCAGTTGACGCGATCGGCATCCCGCGCCTGGGCTCGGGCCGCCCCGACTCTCCCAGCCAGTGCCCAGTAGCATCGTCCCTATGCCGAAGAAGGGGTCGTACGCCAAGGGGATCGCCAAGCGCGAGGAGATCCTGTCCCGCGCGCTGGAGGTCTTTGCCGACAAGGGCTATCGCAAAGCATCCCTGCGCGAGATCGCCGAATCCGTCGGGCTCAGCCAGGCCGGCCTCCTGCACCATTTCTCCTCGAAGGAGGAGCTCTTCTCGGAAGTGCTCCGCAAGCGCGACGAGGTCGACACCGGCACGGCAGCGCTGGACGACCAGTGGCACGACGCGGCCGACGGGCTCGTGCGGGTCGTACGCCACAACGCGGACGTCCCCGGGCTCGTGCAGCTCTATGCGACCCTCTCCGCCGAGGCGGCCGATCCCGACCATCCCGGGCACGGGTACTTCATCGAGCGCTACCGGAAGATCGTCGCGGGGCTCGAGCAGCACGTGCGCGCCGAACAGGAGGCCGGGCGGATGACGACGGCGGTCGACGCGCGCACGGTCGCCCAGCTCGGCATCGCGGTCGCCGACGGCATGCAAGTGCAGTGGATGCTCGACCCCTCCGCCGACATGGCCGAGGTCCTCACCGCGTTCTGGACCCTGGTGCGCACGGGCCCGGTCGTATGAACGACGCCCTGAACTGGCTGCTCGACCTGGTCCAGGGCGTCGACCCGGTGCTGCGCACCCTGCTGGCCGGCGTCGGGATCATGTTGGAGACCTCCATCCTGATCGGACTGATCGTGCCGGGCGACACCGTCGTGCTGGTGGCCAGCACCGCGGTCGAGGGCCCGGTGGAGTACATCGCGATGGTCGCGGCCGTCGTCGTCGGCGCGCTGTGCGGCGAGTCCCTCGGGTTCGCCCTCGGCCGCTGGTTCGGTCCGCGGATCCGGGCGAGCCGGCTCGGCCGGAGGCTCGGCCAGGACAACTTCGACAAGGCGGAGGCGTACCTCGCACGACGGGGCGGTATCGCCGTCTTCCTGTCGCGGTTCCTGCCCGTGCTGCACTCCCTCATCCCGCTGACGGTCGGGATGAGCCCGATGCGGTACCGCACCTTCATGGCCTGGACCGCGCCCGCCTGCATCCTGTGGGCGTTCGCTTACGTCACCGTGGGATCGCTCGCCGCGGGGAGCTATCGGGAGCTCTCGCGCGAGCTGCACTGGGCCGGCTACATCTTCGTGGCGATCATCGCGGTGTTCGTCCTGCTGGTGTTCCTGGTGAAGAAACTCCTGCAGAAGCGCGAGGCCGCGCACATGAGTGCGGCGGCCCGGTCTCCCGAGCCGCCGCACGACGGAGAATGATCCTCCCGGCTACTTGACCGGGTGGTCCTTCAGCCAGTTCTTCGCGACCACGTCAGGCGCGGTCTTGCTGTCGCCCTGGTTCTCGCTGTTCATCGCGATCAGGTCGTCGGTGGTCAGCTCGGCGGAGACCTTGTTGAGGACCTCCTTGACCTTGTCCGTCGCCTTGCCGCTGTTGATCAGCGGGACGATGTTCTGGGCCGCGATCAGGCTCTTCGGGTCCTTGAGCGTCACGAACCCGTTGTCCTTGATGGCCGGCGTCGTCGTGTAGATGTCCGCCAGCTGCACGTCGCCGTTCTTCAAGGCGGTGACGGTGAGCGGGCCGCCCGAGTCGCTGATCGGCTTCAGCGTCGCGGTGACGCCGTAAGCCGACTTGAGCCCCGGGATGCCGTAGGGACGGGTCTCGAACTCCGGGTTGGCGCCGACCGTGAGCGGCTCGGTGACCTTGGAGAGGTCGGAGAGGCTGGTCACGCCCCACTTCTCCGAGAACTCCTTGGTGACGTTGTAGGAGTCGGCGTCCTGCGCCTCGGCCTGGTCGAGCACCTCGTAGCCCTTCGGAAGCGCGGACTTGAGCGCTGTGTACACGTCGTCGCTCGAGGTCGCGGTGGCGTCCTTCTTGTAGAACTGCAGCAGGTTCCCGCTGTACTCGGGGATGAGATCGATCGATCCGTCCTGCAGCGCCTTGAGGTAGACGTCGCGCTGGCCGATGCTGGGCTTGTAGTTGACCTTCACGCCATTGGCCGCGAGGGCCTGGCCGTAGACCTGCATGAGGATCTCGGACTCGCCGAACGCCGCCGAGCCGATCGTGACGCTGTCGCTCGACGAGGACGAGGTGTTGCCGCCGAGCGCGCCGCCGCCGGACGAGCAGGCGCTGAGAGCGAGGAGGGCTCCCGCCGCGACCACGCCGGCCGTGATGCGGCCTCTCTTGGATGCGAACATTTTGGTTTCTCTCTTTCGGTGGGTGCTGGGGATCTTGGTGGGTTCGGGGGTCAGGTTCCGGAGCCGACCGGACGGTTGGGCACGGACGGCCCGATCGGACGCCAGGGGTCCTTCTTCGTGCGGACGTCCTGCACGCTCCCGGCGCGCACGCCGCGCGGCACGACGAGGCGCTGCACGATCGCGAAGACGCCGTCGGTGACGAGCGCGAGCACGATGACGAGGATGGAGCCGCCCAGCATCTCGTCATAGCGCTGGACGGCGAGGCCGTCGAACAGGAAGCGGCCGAGACCGCCGACCGGCAGGATGGCGGCGACGGTCCAGGTCGCGATGACTTGGAGGGCCGCAGAACGCAGCCCGCCGATGATGAGCGGAAGGGACAGCGGGATCTCGACCTTGAACAGGATCTGCAGCTCCGTCATGCCCATCGCCCGCGCCGCGTCGATGGTCCGGCGGTCGACCGACTCCAGCCCGGAGTACGCCCCGGCGAGCACGGGCGGGATCGCCAGGATGGTCAGGGCGATCAACGGGGGCACGATGCTGAGGTTCAGCGTGATCAGGGCGAGGTAGACGACGAGGCCCAGCGTCGGGATGGCGCGCAGCGCGCCCGAGACGCCGACCGCAAGACCGCGGAACCGGCCGGTGTGCCCGATCGCGAGGCCGATCGGCAGCGCGATCGCGGCGGCGAGGACCAGCGTCAGGAAGGAGTACCAGACGTGCTCGCCGAGGCGGGCGGGGATTCCGGAGGCCCCGGCCCAGTTGGCGGGGTCGAAGACCCAGGCGAAGGCCGCGAGGATGTCGGTCATACGCCGGTCACCGCCTTCAGTGCGGCGCGACGGCTCGCGCGCTTCGTGGTGCCGAGCCTCGTCCAGGGCATGAGCGCCCGGCCCAACAGGACGAGAACAAGGTCGAACAGGAGCGCGATGATGACGATCGTGACGATGCCCGTCACGACCTCCGCGTTGTTGTACTGATTGAGTCCCTGCACGAACATCGTGCCGAGGTTGCTCACACCGACCAGTGAGCCGACGCTCACGAGACTCACTGTGCTCACCGACACCACTCGGAGACCCGCGAGCAGCACCGGACCCGCCAAGGGCAGCTCCACCGACCAGAACCGGCGCCAGGTGCTGAAGCCGACGGCCGTCGCGGACTGCAGCACGTCGCCGGGGACGCTTGCCAACGCGTCCGACGTCGTGCGGACCATGAGGGCGAGCGCGTAGAGGCTCAGCGCGATCACGACATTGACCGGGTCGAGGATCTGTGTGCCGATCAGGGCGGGCATCGCGACGAAGAGTGGCAGCGACGGAATCGTGTAGAGGATGCCGCCGATCGTCAGCAGCACGCCGCGACTCGCGCGGTATCGGTTCGCCACCCATCCGATCGGAAGCGAGACCAGGAACCCGATGACGATCGGGAACACGCTCAACGTCACGTGAGCGACCGTGAGATCCCAGACGAGGCCGAGGTTCGACCACAGCCAGCTCACGACGCTTCCTCACCCTGCGCCGGAGCACCCACGACCGGGAGGGTCGTGGCCTTTGCCTCGTCGGACGCCAGCACACCGGCCGGGCGCCCTTCGCTGTCGACCAGCACCGAGCCGGTCGGGGTCTGCTCGACGTGCAGCGCACGCCGTCCGCGGTCGGCGCCGATGAACGATGCCACGAACTCGTCGGCGGGCGCGGCCAGGATCTCCGACGGCGTTCCCTGCTGCGCGATGATGCCGCCCTTGCGGAAGATCACCACCTGGCTGCCCAGCCGGAAGGCCTCGTCGATGTCGTGCGTCACGAACACCACCGTCTTGTCGAGCTCGCGTTGCAGATGCAGGAGCTCGTTCTGCAGCTCGTCGCGCACGATCGGGTCGACTGCGCCGAACGGCTCGTCCATCAGAAGGATGTTGGGGTCGACCGCGAGCCCGCGCGCGACGCCCACGCGCTGCTGCTGGCCGCCCGAGAGCTGACTGGGATAGCGGTCCGCGAGCGAGCGCTCCAGGCCGACGGTGTCCATGAGCGTGAGCGCGTTCTCGCGAGCCTCCTTCTTCTTCACGCCGCGAAGCAGGGGGACGGTGGCGATGTTGTCCGCCACCTTGCGGTGCGGGAGGAGCCCGGAGTTCTGCATCACGTAGCCGATGCTCCGCCGCAGTTGCACCGGCTGGAGCCTCTGGACGTCCTCCCCGTCGATCTCGATCGTGCCGCTGGTCGGATCGACCATGCGGTTGATCATGCGGAGGATCGTAGTCTTACCGCTGCCGGAGGAGCCAACCAGCACGGTGATCTTGCGCGACGGGATGACCAGCGAGAAGTCGTCGACCGCGACCGTCCCGTCGGGGAACCGCTTCGTCACCGAACGGAACTCGATCATCGCTGGGGCCCATTTCTGTCGGTGAGGTCCATCCATTCCACCCAAACAGCGTTCTGGCCGTTTGGCAACGGATGAGTCCTTCTATAACGGAAATCAGCGTCTCGCGAACCTCCGACATTCCCGGATGGGCCGACGAATCAGCTTCCGGAGCCGTAACGGCTCTCCAAGTACTCCCGAGCGACGATGCGCGCCTCCGCGATGTAGCGCTCGTCGCCGGTCGGATCGTCGCGGAACGCGCGGTTGATCAGGGAATCCATGACCTCGACCACGATCTCGAGCCGGAACGCCAGATCCTGGCCGGCCGGGAGGCGGTACTCGTCGGAAAGGATCTCGGCGAACTGGGCGGCGAACGACACGTCACGCACGACCTCGTCGCCCGGGACACCCGACCGCTCGGCGTCGGTGAAGCGGATGATACGGAAGCCCGCCTCCTCACGGAACATCGCGACGAAGGAGTCGATCGCCGCCTCGACGGCGTTCCACCAGTGCTCCGGCTGCTGCTCGCGGATGGCGGAGACGACGGCGCGACGGTACCGCAGCACCGCGCGGTCGCGCAGCGCCTGGAGGAGGACGATGCGGTCGGGGAAGTACCGGTAGACGGTTCCGATCGAGGCCCCGGCCCGCTCGGCTACCATCGCGGTCGTCAACCGGTCGAATCCGATCTCGTCGACCACTTCGGCGGCCGCGTCCAGCAGCGCGTCGACCCGGGCGGCGCTGCGCTCCTGGATCGGCTCGGTGCGCACGAGAGCGGCTCCGACGGTGTTCTGTCCGGCCACAAGGTCGTTGATGGGCACGATCGCGACTCCTCTACTTCCCGGTTGTCTACGTTACGTGTTGCGGGTCCCCAACCCGTGCGCCTCGGCTCGCGTGGCGCACTCCATTGAAACGATCATATTCGGGGAAACCTCACTTCTTGCGGGGAATCGGATATGACTCGCCGCAGAACCGCCCCCCAGATCTGGGGAGTGCGGAAATCGATCCTGCACTCCATGAGAGACTTGAATCTCTATGACCGCAACTCCCGATAAGCGCAGCGCCGCCGTCGAGCCCATCATGCACCGCGCGGCGCGTATCGAAGACGCTTTCCACGAGTTCCGGGCACGCCGCGCACGCCGACGCGGCTATCTGGCCACGGTCGTGCCGTACACCGGCTACGGCGCGCCGTCGTGGGTACGCATCCTGGGGCGGGTCGTGCTCGCCAGAGAGCCGCGGCCCGGCAGCCGCGCCGAGCGCAAGCACCGCAAGCGCGAGGAGTCCATCCGCGGATGGCGGTCCTTCGTCAGCGTGCCGGTCTCCGATGTCACCGTGACGATCGAGATCGAAGGCGACCGGCACACAGTCGAACCCGACCGTGGCGGCGTGATCGACACGGTGGTCCCCGTGCAGCTCGCACCCGGCTGGCACACCGTGCGCATGTCGACACCGGAGTCGGACCGCGTCTTCGAGGCGCCGATCTTCATCGTCGATCCGAAGGCCACCTTCGGCATCATCTCCGACGTCGACGACACCGTCATGGTGACCGCGCTCCCCCGCCCGCTGCTCGCGGCGTGGAACACCTTCGTGCTCGACGAGCACGCCCGCGTCCCCACCCCGGGCATGGCCGTCCTCCTGGAGCGCCTCGCCGGGACGCATCCGGGTACGCCGGTCATCTACCTCTCCACCGGGGCGTGGAACGTCGCCCCCACCCTGCGTCGCTTCCTCTCACGCAACCTCTTCCCGTCCGGCCCGCTGCTGCTCACCGACTGGGGACCCACCCACGACCGCATCTTCCGCAGCGGGCGGGAGCACAAGCGCACCAGCCTGGAGCGACTGTCGTCGGAGTTCCCCGGCCTCAAGTGGCTCCTCATCGGCGATGACGGGCAGCACGACGAGCAGCTCTACGGCGAGTTCAGCATCGCCCACCCCGACAACGTCGCCGGCGTCGCGATCCGGCAGCTGTCCGGCGGCGAGGCGGTCCTCGCGGGCGGCCGTTCGAAGGCCGACAAGCACAGCGAGCTCTCGGGCGCGCCCTGGGTCTACGCGCCGGACGGTGCCGGCCTGAGCGAGCAGCTCCGAGCGCACGGCCTGCTCCCCTGACGCCCTGACGCGTTCCCCGTCTCTGTCGGGCGTGTGCGGCAGACTGGGCGCATGCCTGCACGCCGCGCCGACCTGCTCCGCATGCGGCGCCTCGCGCACGCCATCGACGGCCCACGGGAGCAGACGCCCGCCGACGTCACCCGCCGGATGCTCGCCGTGCAGGCGCAGGACTTCGGAGCGGCCTGCTGGGCGATCGCCTTCCGCACCGTCGCGCCGTCGCGGAACGCTGTGCTGGCAGACCTCGACGCCGGCCGCATCGTGCGCTCGTGGCCCATGCGCGGAACGCTGCACTTCGTGCCGCCCGAGGACCTCCGCTGGATGCTCTCCGTCACCACGGAGCGGATGCTGGCGGGCCTCACCCGCCGGCACCGGCAGCTGGAACTCGAGCCGTCCGACTTCACGCGTGCCCGCGACCTCCTCACCTCCGCGCTGGCCGGGGGACGCGCGCTCAGCCGGGCCGACGCGATGGAACTCTGGGAGTCCGCGGGCATCGCCACCGGCGGCCAGCGCGGCTATCACCTGCTCTACTACCTCGCGCAGACCGGCGTGATCTGCTGGGGCCCCACGCTGCGGACGCAGCAGGCCCTCGTGCTTGTCGACGAGTGGGCGCCGCCCGAGCGCGCCCGCCGGCTCGACCCCGACGAGGCCGGCGCCGAGTACCTCCGGCGATACCTGGCCGGGCACGGTCCCGCCACCGTCAAGGACTTCGTCTGGTGGACCAAGGGCACGCTCGCCTCCGCGCGCGCCGCCGTCGCGATCCTCGGCGACGAGCTGACGACGCTCGAGGTCGACGGGGTCGAGTACCTGCTGGGCGCCGAACTCGCCGACCGGGCCGCCTCCCTCCCCGCGACGCGGTCCGAGCGCGGAGCCGTCCAGCTGTTGCCGGCTTTCGACGAGTACCTGCTGGGCTACCAGGACCGTGCGCCCGTCATCGATGACGCGCTCTTCGAGCGCGTCGTGCCCGGCAAGAACGGAGTGTTCTCCCCCGTCCTCGTCACGCAGGGGCGCGTGGCCGGCACCTGGCGGCGCGCGGGCACCGCCATCGAGACCGCTCCGTTCGAACCGCTGTCAGGTGCCCGTGCGGCTGCCGCGGAACGCGCGGCGGCCGCCTACCTCCGCTTCGCGGGCTAGCCTGGAAGCGTGGCCCTGAAACTCCCCGCCGGCATCCGCGCGTCGAGCCGCACCCCGTTCCCGCAGGTGCTGAAGACGGCCGTCGCGATGGTCCTGGCGTGGCTGGCGGCGAGCCTCATCGTGCCGGGAGAGCTGCCGGTCTTCGCGGCGATCGCCGCGCTCCTGGTGGTGCAGCCGAGCGTCAACCAGTCCGTCGGCCGCGCCATCGAGCGCTCGCTGGGCGTCATCGTCGGCGTACTCGTCGCGTATGCCGTCGGGATCGCCTTCGGCACCAACAGCTGGATCGTGCTGATCGCCGTCGTCGTCGCCGTGCTGCTCGCCTGGGTGCTCAAGCTGACGCCCGGGAGTGCGAACCAGGTGCCGATCAGCGCCATGCTGGTGCTCGCCATCGGCGCCTCCAACCCGGAGTACGCGTTCGCCCGCATCGGTGAGACGATCGTCGGTGCCGTGATCGGGGTGATCGTCAACATCGCGGTCGTCCCGCCGGTGCTCACAGCTCCCGCCCGCACCGCCGTCCTCGCGCTCGGCAACGAGCTCGCCGCCACGCTGGACCGACTCGCGCGCGCGATCACCAGCAGGCTCACCCCGGGCGAGCTGGACGCGCTGCTGATCGAGGCGCGGCTCCTGCGCCCGATGGAGACGAAGGCCGGGGCGGCGCTCACCGCCGCCCGCGAAAGCCTCACGCTCAACCCCCGGCAGGGCAAGCACCGCATCATGCTCGAGCATGACGAGGCGCTCTTCGCACGGCTGCGGCCGATCGTCACCCGCGCGGTCGGCATGACGCGCGCCTTCCACGACCACTACGACGACGGCCTGGTCGGCGAGCCGACGATGATCGCGATCGCCGAGGAGCTGAGCCGCTCCGCGCACGATCTGCGCCTGCTCAGCCGGGATCCCGACACTCCGATCGTCGAACCCGACACCGAGACGGCGGGCATCCCCGCATTGACGGCCCCGCTGGTGATCTCGACCCCGGACCCGCGGCACTGGGTGCTGCTGGGTTCGCTCGTGGAGGATCTCCGCCGCATCCACTCGGAGATCGCCGGGGATGACGAGGCCGCCTGAGCGGCCCCGTCATCCGCCGTTACGCGAGGAGCTGGGCGATGGCCTCCGCCAGCGGGAGCGTCTGGCGCTCGCCGGTGCGGCGGTTCCAGAGCTCGACCTCGCCCTCGGCCGCCCCGCGGCCCGCCACGAGCACGCGCGGGACGCCGATGAGCTCGGCGTCCCCGAACTTCACACCGGGCGAGACCTTGGGGCGATCGTCGAGGAGCACCTCGAGGCCGGCCCCCTCGAGCTCGGCGGCGGCCTCCTCGGCGACATCGAACGCGGCCTGGTCTCGGCCGGCGGCCACGACGTGCACGTCGAACGGCGCGACCGACTCGGGCCAGACGAGACCCTTGTCGTCGTTGTTCTCCTCGGCGATGATCGCCAGGATGCGCGTCACGCCGATGCCGTACGACCCCATCGTGACCGTGACCAGCTTGCCGTTCTCGTCCAGCACCTTGAGCCCGAGCGCCTCGGCGTACTTGCGGCCGAGCTGGAAGACGTGGCCGATCTCCATGCCGCGCGCGAGCTCGACGGGTCCGGAGCCGTCCGGGGCGGGGTCGCCCTCCTTCACCTCGGCCACCTCGACCACGCCGTCCCAGGCGAAGTCGCGACCGGCGACGAGGCCGAAGACGTGCTTGCCCTCGACGTTGGCGCCCGTGATCCAGCCCGAGCCGTCGACGACGCGCGGGTCCACGACGAAGCGGATCCCGGTCGCCGACTCCTCGCCCAGTGCGGCGCCCTCCGGCGACCAGGGGCCGATGTAGCCCTTGACCAGTCCCGGGTGCCTGGCGAAGTCCGCCTCCGTGGCCGGCTCGACGTCCGCCGGCGCGAAGGCGACCTCGGCGCGCTTGGTGTCGACTTCCCGGTCGCCCGGCACACCGACGACGACGAGTTCGCGGGTTCCGTCGAGGTGCGTCAGCGCGAGCACCACGTTCTTGAGCGTGTCGGCGGCGGTCCACGCGCGTCCGTCCGGACGCGGGTGCTTCTCGTTGGCGACATCGACGAGCGTCTGGATGGTCGGAGTGTTCGGCGTGTCCAGCACCTCGGCCGGGGTGAGCTTCTCGTACCCGCGGGTCGGAGGTGCGATGGTCGTGAACGCTTCGACGTTGGCCGCGTAGCCGCCGGCCGAGCGCACGAACGTGTCCTCGCCCACGACGGTCGGGTGCAGGAACTCCTCGCTGCGGGAGCCGCCCATCGCGCCGGCGTCGGCCTGCACGATCACGTACGACAGGCCGAGGCGCTGGAAGATGCGCTCGTATGCGTCGCGCTGGGCGAGGTAGCTCGCGTCGAGTCCCTCGTCGCTCGTGTCGAACGAGTAGGCGTCCTTCATCGTGAACTCGCGCCCGCGGAGGAGGCCGGCGCGCGGCCGGGCCTCGTCCCGGTACTTGTCCTGGATCTGGAAGATCGTCAGAGGGAGGTCCTTGTACGACGAGTACAGATCCTTCACCAGCAGCGTGAAGACCTCCTCGTGCGTGGGCGCGAGCAGGTAGTCGGCACCCTTGCGGTCCTGCAGGCGGAAGAGCCCCTCGCCGTACTCCTCCCAGCGATTGGTCACCTCGTACGGCTCGCGCGGGAGCAATGCCGGGAAGTGGACCTCGTGAGCGCCCGCGGCGGCCATCTCCTCGCGGATGATCGTCTCGATGCGGGCCTTGACCCGCAGACCGAGCGGCAGCCAGGCGAAGATGCCCGGCGCCTGGCGCCGGATGTAACCGGCGCGCACCAGCAGCTTGTGGCTGGTGACCTCGGCGTCGGAGGGGTCTTCGCGGAGCGTGCGGAGGAAATAGTTCGTCAGGCGTGTAGGCACCGTTCCATGTTAGAGGGCGGAGGGGGTACGCGGCGGCGGGCACGATGAGGCGAGGCATAGTCTGGCGGTATGCCCGACCGTCGCACCTCCATCGCCCCGTCCGCGGCGCAGAGCGAGCTCGCCGGCGCGTTGGCGGCGCTGCGCGCGACCCTGGAGCTGCCGGAGGAGTTCCCTGCGGCGGTGGAGTCCGAGGCGCGCCGGGCCGCCGCAGAGCCGGCGCTCCCCGACGCCGACCTGACCGCGATCCCGTTCCTGACGATCGACCCGGCGGGCTCGACCGATCTCGACCAGGCTCTGCATCTGGCGCGGGAGGGCGACGGCTTCCGGGTCCGCTACGCCATCGCCGACGTGCCTGCGCTGGTGCTCCCGGACGGCGCGGTCGACGGCGAGGCGCGACGACGGGGGCAGACGCTCTACGCCCCGGACGGCCGCGTCCCGCTGCATCCGGCGGCGATCGGCGAGCACGCGGGCTCGCTGCTGCCCGACCAGGTGCGGGGCGCATACGTCTGGGACATCGCCCTCGACGCGACCGGCCGCGAGGTCACGGCCTCCGTCGCGCGCGCGCGCATCCGCTCACGACGTCAGTGGTCCTACGCGGAAGCGCAGGCCGCGCTGGACGACGGCTCCGCGCCCGACGAGCTGGCTCTGCTGGCGGAGATCGGCCCGGCCCGCATCGAGCAGGAGCGCCTGCGCGGCGGCGCCAGCCTCAACCGGCCGGACGAGGAGATCGTGCTCCGCGACGGAGCCTACGCGATCGAACGCCGTGCGCCCCTGCCCGTCGAGGACTGGAACGCCCAGCTCTCCCTGTTGACGGGCATGGCGGCCGCGCGCATCATGCTCGACGCGCGCATCGGAATCCTGCGCACGATGCCCGCCCCCGCACCGGAGGCCGTGGAGGGCTTCCGGGCGCAGACCGTCGCACTGGGTCTTCCCTGGTCCGATGACGTGGACTACGGCGAGTACCTGCGCACCCTCGACCACGACCAGCCCCGCGCTGCGGCCGTCCTGCAGGCGGCGGCCGGGCTGTTCCGCGGTGCCGGCTACGTCGTTCTGGACGGCGAGGCGCCTGCGGACCCGCAGCAGTCCGCCATCGCCGCTCCGTACGCGCACACGACCGCTCCCCTGCGACGGCTCGTCGACCGGTGGGTGCTCGTCGTCTGTGAGGCTCTGTGCGCCGGCCGGCCCGTGCCGGTCTGGGCACGGGACTCGCTGAGCGCGTTGCCGTCGATCATGGGGGCCTCGACCCGGCTCGCCTCCCGCCTCGACTCGGAGGCGCTCGACCGCGTCGAGGCCGCTCTGCTGGCATCGCGCATCGGCGCGGTGTTCGATGCGACGGTGCTCGCGGTGCGCAACGGGACGATCAACGTGCAGCTCGCCGACCCGGTCGTGACCGCCACCGTCCCACGGCCGGACGGCGTGCGCCCGGGCGAGCGCGTGCGCCTGCACCTGGTCGCGGCGGACATCCCGACCGGGACCGTCCGGTTCGACGTCGTCGGATGACCGCCCCGCCGCGCCTCAGTGAGCGCCGACGGTGACCACGGGCTCCCCCGACGGGCCGCCCTCCTCGCCCATCTCGGCGGCGATGCGGTTGGCCTCCGCGATCAGCGTCTGCACGATCTCGGCTTCGGGGACGGTCTTGATGACCTCGCCCTTGACGAAGATCTGCCCCTTTCCGTTGCCGCTCGCAACGCCGAGGTCGGCCTCGCGAGCCTCGCCGGGGCCGTTCACGACACAGCCCATGACTGCGACGCGCAACGGCACGCTCATGCCCTCGAGCCCGCTCGTCACGTCGTTCGCCAGCGTGTAGACGTCGACCTGCGCCCGGCCGCAGCTGGGGCAGGAGACGATCTCGAGCTTGCGTTCGCGGAGGTTGAGCGACTGCAGGATCTGCAGGCCCACCTTGACCTCCTGGGCGGGCGGGGCCGAGAGCGAGACGCGGATCGTGTCGCCGATGCCCTCGGAGAGCAGGATGCCGAACGCGGTCGCCGACTTGATGGTGCCCTGGAACTCCGGCCCGGCCTCCGTGACGCCGAGGTGCAGCGGCCAGTCCCCTCGCTCGGCGAGCTGGCGGTACGCCTTGACCATCACGATGGGGTCGTTGTGCTTCACGGAGATCTTGAAGTCGTGGAAGTCGTGCTCCTCGAAGAGGCTGGCCTCCCAGACGGCGCTCTCGACGAGGGCCTCAGCGGTGGGCTTGCCGTACTTCTGCAGCAGGCTGGGCTCCAGCGACCCGGCGTTGACGCCGATACGCAACGAGACGCCCGCGGCCTTCGCGTAGGCGGCGATCTTGCCCACCTGGTCGTCGAACTTGCGGATGTTGCCCGGGTTCACTCGCACGGCCGCGCAGCCGGCGTCGATCGCCGCGTACACGTAGTTCGGCTGGAAGTGGATGTCCGCGATCACCGGGATCTGGCTCTTCTTCGCGATGATCGGCAGCGCCTCGGCGTCATCCCGGCTCGGCACCGCCACACGCACGATGTCGCACCCGGACGCGGTCAGCTCGGCGATCTGCTGCAGGGTCGCATTGATGTTCGTCGTCGGCGTCGTGCACATCGATTGCACGCTCACCGGGGCGTCGCCTCCGACGAGGACCTTTCCGACACGGATCTGACGGGACTTGCGACGGGGTGCGAGGGTCTCGGGGACCTTGGGCATCCCCAGATTGATTGCTGCCACCCGACAATCCTACGCGGGCCGGTGGGAACCGGCTGGGCGTCGGCGGGGAGTGGGCTCTGCGGGCGCTACCCGAACAGGTTGATCGGCTTGACGATGTCCGCGTAGGCGAGCAGGAGGCTCATGCCGCCGAGCACGATGACGACGGCGAAGGTGAGCGGCATCAGCTTGGCCATGTCGACGGGGCCGGGGTCGCGGCGGCGGAAGATCTTCGCGAAGCTGCGGCGGATGCCCTCCCAGAGGGCGCCGGCGATGTGGCCGCCGTCGAGAGGGAGCAGCGGAATCAGGTTGAAGACGAACAGTGCGACATTGAGCGAGGCGAGCAGGCCGATCATCGTGTAGGCCTTGTCCACGACAGGCACGCCGTCGAGGGCGGTCAGCTCGCCGGCCGCCCGGCCGATGCCGATGACACCAACCGGCCCGTTGGCGTCGCGCTGGCCGGAGCCGAACGCGGCGTTCCAGATGTCCACCATGCGCTCGGGGAGGTGGATCACGACGCCGAAGACCCCGCCGATCTGCGCCCCGACGGCGGGCAGCACCGACGTGATCGGCTGCGGCACCAGCTCCTGCACCGCGCCGATGCCGGCGAAGCCCGCCGAGTACGTCTCCACCTTTCCGTTCGCGTCCTTCACGACGAGACCGGCCGCGTCGATCTTGGCGACCTGGTTGGTGGCCGGCGTCAGGGTCACGGTGCGCTCGGCGCCGTCGCGGCGCAGGACGACGGAGAGCGAGCGTCCGGCCGACTCGCGGATGATCGTGGTGGACTGCGCCCAGGAGGTGATCGGTGTGCCGTCGATGCTCACGATGGTGTCGCCCGGCTTCAGCCCTGCCGCGGCCGCAGGACCCTGGGGATCGTCCGCCGAACAGGTCTGGCTGGTGCTGGAGGCGGGGATCACGCACTGGCTCACGCTGCCGACCGTCGTCGAGTTCTGCGGCGCTCCGAAGCCCATCAGGAGCACGCCGAACAGCACGACGGCGATGAGGAGGTTCATGAACGGGCCGCCGAACATGATGATGACGCGCTTCCAGACCGCGAGCCGGTAGAAGGTGCGCTCCTCCTCGCCGACCGCGACGGTCTCGGCGCTGGCGGTGCGCGCGTCCTGCGCCATGGACTGCATGAAGCCGGTGGTGGCGTTGCGGCCGGCTCCGCCCTGCTTGCCCGGGGGGAACATCCCGATCATGGAGATGTAGCCGCCGAGCGGGAGCGCCTTGACGCCGTACTCTGTCTCGCCGCGACGGAACGAGAACAGGGTCTTGCCGAAGCCGATCATGTACTGCGTGACCTTGACGCCGAACAGCTTGGCGGGGACCAGGTGGCCGATCTCGTGCAGCGCGATGGAAACACCGAGGCCGATCAGGATGATGACGACGCCGAGGACGAACAGGAGCACGGTTTCCACGCACTCAGGGTAGTGGCGGCCAGCTTGGAGCCAGCCGCTAGACACCTATGTGCGGGTCGGGTCCTGTACGTCCCGGCGCCGCCCTAGCGGGAGGCGATGAGGGCGTCCGCCTTCTCTCGCGCCCACGACTCCGCCGCCGAGAGCGCTGCGCGCGAGAGCTCGTCGACCGGATCGTGGGCGTCGACGACGCGCTCGACCGTGTCGAGGATGTCGAGGTAGCCGATGGCGCCCGCGTGGAAGGCGGCGACGGCCTGCTCGTTCGCGGCGTTGAAGACGGCCGGGTAGGTGGAGCCGGCGGTCCCGACGCGCTTCGCGAGGGCGACGGCAGGGAAGGCCTCGTGGTCGAGCGGCTCGAACGTCCACGTGTGGGCGGCGGTCCAGTCGAGCGGGACGCCGACCCCGGCCACGCGGTCGGGCCAGCCGAGGCCGAGCGAGATCGGGAGGCGCATGTCGGGGGGCGACGCCTGGGCGATGGTCGAGCCGTCCACGAACTCCACCATCGAGTGGACGACCGACTGCGGGTGCACGGTGACGTCGATCCGGTCGTAGGGCACATCGAACAGCAGGTGCGCCTCGATGACCTCGAGGCCCTTGTTGACGAGGGTGGAGGAGTTGGTCGTGACGACCAGGCCCATGTCCCACGTGGGATGGGCGAGGGCTTCGCGCGGCGTGACGTCGCGCAGGGACGCGCGGCTCCGCCCCCGGAACGGGCCGCCCGAGGCGGTCAGCACGAGCCGGCGCACCTCCTCCGCCGTGCCCGAGCGCAGCGCCTGCACGATCGCCGAGTGCTCGGAGTCGACGGGCACGATCTGGCCCGGAGCGGCGGCGCGCGTGACCAGCTCGCCGCCGACGATCAGCGACTCCTTGTTCGCCAGGGCGAGGCTCGCGCCGGTCTCCAGCGCGGCCAGCGTCGGACCCAGTCCCACCGACCCGGTGATGCCGTTCAGCACGACGTCCGCCTCGACGGAGCGCACGAGCCGCTCCGAGTCCTCGGCCCCGAGCGCGGTCTCGCGCACACCGAACCGCTCCGCCTGCGCGGCGAGGCCCTCGGCGTCGCGACCGGCCGAGAGGCCGACGACGGTGAAGAGATCGGGATTGGCAGCGACGACGTCGAGCGCCTGCGTGCCGATCGACCCCGTCGAGCCGAGGAGCACCACGCGTCGCGGTCGACCGGTCATCAGCGGGTGGTCTTCAGGATGTCGACGACGAACACGATGGTGTCCGTGCCCTTGATGTCGCCGTTGCCCGCGTCGCCGTAGCCGTCCGCCGGCGGGATGACGACGAGCACCTGCGAGCCGACCTTCTGACCCTCGAGGGCCTTCTTGAAGCCGACCACGACACCGGTGGTGGCGAACGACGTGGGCGCTCCGCGGCTCCAGCTGGAGTCGAACATCTCGCCGGTTCGCCAGATCACGCCCTTGTACTGCACGGTGACGGTGTCGCCGGGCTGGACCGTCTCGCCGTCGCCCTGCTTGAGCACCTCGAGCTCGGTCTGGGCCGGCGGGTCGGTCTTCGGGATGGTGATCGTCGGCTCGCCGGTCTTCGAGAGCTTCACGGTCGGGAACCCGGCCTTGGGCTCGACCGGGGTGCCGTTGGCGCGCGTCGGGAGCACGTCGACGAGGTCGGCGACGAAGACGACCGTGTCGGCCTCCTTGAGGCCGAGCTGGCTGATGTCGGCGTTGCCGAAGGCCTCTTTGGCCGTCGCCGTGAGCACGACGCGGGAGCCGACCGTGAGGCACTCGACGGCGCGCACGAGACCGGGGACGAACTTGGTGTCGTCGACGGTGATGGTCTGAGCGGCCTGCCCGTCGAAACCGGCGGACGTCGTCAGCTCCTTGCCGGTCGCGCCGTTGTAGGCGGCGAGGGCGATATCGACGCTCGAGCCCGCCTTCGCCTCTGCGCCGTCGCCCGTGATGACGACGCTGCGCTGGACATCGGTGGCCTTGAGCGGGGTCTTGAAGGTCACGGTCGGCGTCTTGCGGAAGTCGCCCTCCACCTTCACCGACTTCGAGGTGTCGCCCGCCTTCGTGTTCTGGCAGGTGGCCGCGGCCGCCGTGCTCGTGGCGGACGGCGCCGGGGACGAGGAGCTGCAGGCGGCCAGCCCGGCGACGACGAGGGTGGCGGTGAGGAGGGAGAGAGATCTGCGCACGATCGAACAGTCTGCCGTATCCGCCTAGGCCTCCGCTGACAGTCGGCTCCGTGCGGGGCCGCCGCGGCAGGACCGCGCCCGGTCGCCGCCTACGATAGAAGGCATGACCCGCGAATTCTCGGTTCCCCAGTCCCGCCATGTCGTCACCGCCCTCCCCGGCCCGCGCTCGCAGGAGCTGCAGCGCCGGCGCGAGGCCACGGTGAGCCGCGGCGCGGGAACGCTCGCGAACATCTACATGGAGTCGGGCTCGGGAGCGATCCTCGTCGACGTCGACGGCAACCGTCTGATCGACCTCGGCTGCGGCATCGGCGTCACCACGATCGGCCACGCGCACCCCGACGTCGCCGCCGCGGCGGCGGAGCAGGCGGCGAAGCTCACCCACACCCTCTTCACTGTCACGCCGTACGAGAACTACGTCCGTGTCGCCGAGAAGCTCGCGGAGATCACACCGGGCGACTTCGAGAAGCGCAGCATCCTCGTCAACTCCGGCGCCGAAGCGGTCGAGAACGCGGTGAAGTTCGCGCGCAAGTTCACGGGTCGCCGCGCGATCGCGACGTTGGACCACGCCTTCCACGGCCGCACCAACCTCACGATGGCCATGACGTACCGCCCCTGGCCGGAGCGCGCAGGCATGGGCCCGTTCCCCGGCGAGATCTACAGCGTCCCGATCAGCTACCCGTTCCGCGACCCGGAAGGGATGACCGGCGAGGAGGCGGCCGAACGCACGATCGACTACATCCGCACGCACATCGGCGCGACCGAACTCGCCGCGCTGTTCGTCGAACCCATCCAGGGCGACGGCGGCATCGTCATCCCGGCTCCGGGCTACTTCGCGCGCCTCTCGGAGTTCTGCACCGAGAACGGCATCGTCTTCGTGGCCGACGAGATCCAGGCCGGGATCGGCCGCACGGGCACGTGGTACTCCATCGAGCACCACGGCGTCGTCCCCGACCTCGTCACGAGCGCCAAGGGCATCGCGGGCGGCTTCCCCCTCGCGGCCGTCACCGGCCGTGCCGACATCATGGACTCCGTGCAGCCCGGCGGCGTCGGCGGCACCTTCGGCGGCAACCCCGTCTCGACCGCGGCCGCGCTCGCAGTCTTCGAGGCGTTCGAGAAGGAGGACCTGCTCGCCGAGGCGCGCCGCGTCGAGAAGGCCCTCTGGGCGCGGATCGGCGACTGGGCCGAGCGCTTCCCCGTCGTGGGCGAGGTGCGCGGAAAGGGTGCGATGTTCGGCATCGAGCTGGTCGTGCCCGGCACGACGACGCCGAACCCCGAGGCGCTGAAGGCGGTGCTCGCGCACGCCACCGCCAACGGCGTGATCCCGCTCGACGCCGGGAGCTGGGACAGCGTCCTGCGTCTGCTTCCGTCCGTCGTCATCAGCGAGGAGCTGATCGACGACGCGGCCACTGTTCTCGAAGAGGCCCTGGCGCAGCTCGGCTGACCGGAGATGCGGATCAGGCGCTGGCGGACGGCCGCCGCGGTCGTCATCGCGGCCGTCACGCTCGCCCTCGTGCCCGCGACCGGGGTGCTGGGGGCGGAACGCGCCGCCTTCGACCCCGGCGACATCATCAGCGACGACAGCTTCTTCAACCCGGACGCCATGACGACGGGCCAGATCCAGTCGTTCCTCGAGGCGCGCAGCTGCACGCCGAAGGACGGGGTGCCGTGCCTCGCCGACTACCGCGTCGACACGCCGCGCATCCCGGCGTCGGCCGACCGGTGCTCGGCGATCCCGGCGAAGAAGGGCGAGCGCGCCAGCAGCGTCATCGCGCGCGTGGCGCAGGCGTGCACGATCAGCCCGCGTGTGCTCCTCGTGCTGCTCCAGAAGGAGCAGTCCCTGCTCACCGCGCCGAGCGCCTCCGGCTATCAGAAGGCGACCGGATACGCCTGCCCGGACACCGCGGAGTGCGACAAGCGCTACTTCGGCTTCGTCAACCAGGTGTACCGGGCCGCCTGGCAGTTCCGCGAGTACACGGTGCACCCGGGCGACTGGCGGTACCGCATCGGGAGGAACGACATCCAGTTCCATCCCGACGCCTCCTGCGGGTCGAGCAGCGTGCGCATCGTGAACCAGGCGACGGCGAACCTCTACAACTACACGCCGTATCAGCCGAACGACGAGACGCTGGCCGCTCCGACCGGGCCGGCCGGCAGCTGCTCGACGTACGGCAATCTCAACTTCTCTCGTCTCTACACGCTGTGGTTCGGCGACCCGACGGCCGTGCGGTATCCGGGGTTCATGCTCCCGTGCCTCGACTACGTCGGCGGCTTCGGCTGCGCCCCCGTTCCCGGTCTGCGCGGCTGACGCCCGGTCTGCGCCGGTGACGCCCGGTCAGCGCAGGATGCCGCGCTCGCGGGCGGCGGCGACGGCGGCGGTGCGGGAGGTCACGTCGAGCTTGGTGAAGATGTGCGCCAGGTGCGACTTCACGGTCGTCTCGCTCACGAACAGCGCGCCGGCCACCTCCGTGTTCGTCCGGCCTGCGGCCACCAGGCGCAGCACCTCGATCTCCCGGGCGCTGAGACTGACCCGCGGTGCGCGCAGCCGGTCCAGGAGGCGGGACGCGATCACGGGGGCGAGCGCGCTCTCGCCGGCCGCCGCCGCGCGGATCGCGGCCGTCAGCTCGTGCGGCGGCGCGTCCTTGAGCAGGTATCCGCTGGCCCCGGCCTCGACCGCGCCCAGGATGTCGGCGTCCGAATCGTAGTTGGTCAGCACCAGCACGTAAGGTGCGGCGTCCAGCGCCCGGATGCGTCGCGTCGCGTCGGCTCCCCCGCCCTCCGCCCCCGGACCGAACTGCAGGTCCATCAGCACGACGTCGGGGTTCTCGCGCTCGGCCGCTGTCACCGCCTCGTCGGGGGTGGCGGCCTCCGCGACGACCGCGAGGTCGGGCTCGGCGGCGACGAGGGCGACCAGTCCCGCGCGAACGATGGGATGGTCGTCGGCCACGACGAGCCGGATCACGCGGAATCCTCGCTCGCGAGGAGGACCGTGAGAGTCGTTCCGCGCCCCGGTGCCGAATCGACCACCAGGGTGCCGCCCAGTTGCTGGACCCGCTCGCGCGTGGCGCGCAGCCCGAACGAGTCTGAGATGCCGGTCGGCTCGCCGGCGACCGCCACCGGGTCGAACCCGGCGCCGTCGTCCGACACCGTGAACCGGAGGCCGTCGGCGTCCGTGACGAGGTCGATCCTCGCCGACCGCGCGTGCGCGTGCTGCACGACATTGGCGACCGCCCCCTGGGCGATGCGCAAGAGCGCGGTCTGCACGTGCATCGGCAGCGGGACGGCGTCCGCGACCCGCACGGCGACCTCCAGCCCCTGGGACGCCCACTGCCCGTCCGCCAGCCGGCGCAGTGCACCGCCCAGGCCGCGGCCCTCCAGCTCCGGCGGAGCCAGCTCGCGGATGAAGCGCCGGGTGTCGGCGAGGGCGGTCGCCGCGGCCTCGCGCGCGAGGAGGACATGCTCCACCCCGGCGCCGTCGGGGTCGGCGCGCTCGGCGGCGTGCAGCAGCAGCTGGATGCTCGAGAGCCCCTGCGCCACCGTGTCGTGGATCTCGCGCGCGAGGCGAGCCCGTTCGGCGAGCACCCCGGACTCGTGCTCGGTCGCGGCGAGCTGGTCGCGCGTGTCGAGCAGCTCGCGCATCAGCGCCTCGCGCTCGGCGGCCTCCCGCGCCAACGCCTGGTAACCGAGCCCGATGAGGAGGGCGACGCCCGCCCCGACCAGCGGGCCGACGACACCGCCGACGGTCCACCCGCCGTGGACGCCCAGCGCGCAGACCGCAGCCGCCGTCGCCACCACGACGGCGACGGTCCCCCAGCGCGCTCCGAGCAGGTGCAGGAAGAGGAAGAACAGCGGGAAGACGAGGTACGCCGCCTCGGTGCTGAACCAGAGCAGGAGCGCCCATTCGAGGGTGAGCACGGTCAGCCACAGCAGGCCGACGGCGTCACGTCGTCTCGGCGCCGTGCGTGCCGCCACGCCGCCCGCCGCATACGTCGCGGCCAGGACGAGCGCGACCGCGACGATCACACCGCTCGACGCGGACGGCGCGACGAGGGCGCGCACCACCACGAGGCCGTCGAGCACGACGAACAGCACGTGCAGGCCGGTGCGCAGGCCCACGAAGACCGGGGTGAGCGCGGTGTGGGCCATGCGGCGACTCTACGCGGGAGCGGCTCCCACGGCATCGTCCGAAAGATGGAGCGCGCGGTCCATCGCGCGGTCGCCGACGCCCGTGCTGCCGGTCGATGTCCGTTCGCGGCGCCGCGGGAAGGCTGGAGGACGTCCCCGTCCCTGTCCGAAAGGCGCCTCATGTTCGTCGCACTGCGCGACCTCCGCTTCGCCCGCGGCCGCTTCCTCCTCATCGGCTCCGTCGTGGCCCTGATCACACTGCTCGTCGGCTTTCTGAGCGGTCTGACCGGAGGCCTCGCCACCCAGAACGTCTCCGCGGTGCTCTCGCTCCCCGGTGATCGGCTGGTGTTCTCGGCACCGGGCTCCGGTGACTCCGGTGCGACGTTCGCCGGCTCCGCCGTCACAGCGGGCCAGCAGCGGGCCTGGTCCGCGCGAGAGGGGGTGCGCTCTGTCGCGCCGATCGGCATCAGCCAGTCGCGGGCCGGGAGGGGGAACACGCGGGCCGCGGTCGCCCTGTTCGGGCAGACCGCGAACGGAGCCACCTCCGCGCCCGATCGGGACGGAACGGTCACGCTCTCGACCGGAGCGGCCGCCGCGCTCGACGCGAGGGTCGGCGACCGGCTCCGCATCGGCGGCCGCGACTACACGGTCGCCGAAGTCGGCGGAGACGATTGGTACAGCCACACCCCTGTCGTGCGGATGACGCTCGCGGATTGGCAGTCCTCCGCCGCCGCGACCGGAGCGCCGGACGCATACGCCACCGTGCTCGCCGTGTCGGGAAACCCCGACTGGGCCGCCTCCGACGCGGCGACGGGAACCGTGTCCGAGAGCATCATCGGCTCCCTCACCGCCCTGAGCTCGTTCCGGTCGGAGATCGGCTCGCTCCTGCTGATGATCGCCCTGCTCTTCGGCATCTCGGGACTCGTCGTCGGCGCGTTCTTCACTGTGTGGACGCTCCAGCGCGCGGGCGACATCGCCGTGCTCAAGGCCCTCGGCGCCGGCACCGGCACGCTGATCCGGGATGCGCTCGGCCAGGCGCTGGTCGTGCTCGTCCTCGGCATCGGCGTCGGCCTCGCACTGGTGGCGGGCCCCGGAGCCCTGGCCGGCGGCGCACTCCCCTTCCTCCTCAGTCCGCTCACCACTCTCGTCCCGGGGGCGATCCTCGTCGTCCTCGGGCTCGCCGGAGCGGCGTTCGCGCTCCGGTCCGTCACCTCCGCCGACCCCCTCACCGCACTCGGGAGCAACCGATGATCCGCCTCGACGACGTCACCCTCACCTTCCCCGACGGCGACACGCGCGTCACCGCCGTCGACCACGTCAGCCTGACCGCCCGCCCCGGCACCGTGACCGGGATCACCGGACCGAGCGGGTCGGGCAAGTCCAGTCTGCTCGCCGTCGCCTCCACCCTCATCCGGCCCGACTCCGGCACCGTCGTCATCGGCGAGGTCGACGCCACGCGGCTCGACGCGGCGGAGGCGACCGAGCTCCGGAGGACGAGCATCGGGATCGTCTTCCAGCAGTCGAACCTCCTTCCCGCGCTCATCGCGCGCGAGCAGCTGAGGCTGATGGGCGAGCTCGGCGGACGTCGACGCGCGCGCCGCCGCGCCCGCCTCGCCGCTGCGCGGCGAGCGGACGACCTGCTCGACGCCGTCGGTCTCGGCGCACAGCGGGACAAGCGTCCGCACCAGCTCTCGGGAGGCCAGCGCCAGCGGGTCAACATCGCGCGCGCCCTCATGAACGAGCCGGTCGCCCTCCTCGTCGACGAGCCGACCAGCGCCCTCGATCAGGAGCGCGGCGCCGAGATCATCGAGCTGCTGCTGCGGCTCACGGCCGAGCGCGACGCCGCCACCCTCCTGGTGACCCACGACGTCGTCCACCTCCCGAGGATGCATCGCGTGGTGCGGCTCGTGGACGGTCGGCTCGAGCAGGCGCCGGCCGTCACCGGGTGACGGCCGGCGCGTCCCGGCCTCGATCCGCCCGAGCACGGCGCGCATGCTCGCGGTGGAATATGCGCCGGACTACCCTCGAATGGTGACGATCCACGAACCCGACGACGGGCAGGCCCCGGTGCAGCGGCCCGGTGCGCTCTACTACGTCGGCCGGTGGATCCTCGCCCCCATCGCCAAGCTGATCTACCGGCCCCGGGTGGTCGGCCGCAAGAACGTCCCGCGGCATGGCAAGGTCATCCTGGCGAGCAACCACCTGTCGTTCATCGACTCGATCCTCATCCCCGTCACCTCGCCGCGTCGCGTGCAGTTCCTGGCGAAGTCCCACTACTTCGAGGGGACCGGCGTGAAGGGCCGCATCTCCCGCGCCTTCTTCACCGCCATCGGCGCGGTCGGTGTGAAGCGCGGCGCCGGTCAGGCGGCGCAGGAGGCGCTCGAGCAGTCCCGACGGATCATCGACACCGGGTCCGCGTTCGCGCTCTACCCGGAGGGCACCCGCTCCCTCGACGGCCGCCTCTACAAGGGCCGGACCGGTATCGGCTGGCTGGCTCTCACCACCGGCGCCAAGGTCGTGCCGGTCGGACTCATCGGCACCGACGAGATGCAGCCGGTCGGAGCAAAGTTCCCGCGCATCCGCCGCGTCACCGTCGCCTTCGGCGAGCCGCTCGACCTGGCCCACTACGGCCCGGCGGAGTCGGGGCGCGCCCGACGTCAGGCGACCGACGAGATCATGACCGCCATCCACGCCCTCACCGGGCAGGAGCTCGCCGGCGCCTACAACGAGGCGCCACCGGCCAACCCGGTCGAGCGCGTGAAGCGGGTCCTGCACCCCGAGCGCCTCTGAGCCACGAGATTCGTGACGAATGTCGCCTCCACCGCGCGCATTCCGGCGATTCGTGACGAATGCGTGCCGGAGTTCGGCGCTCAGGCCAGGGTCAGGAGTTCCGGCTCGTGGTGCACCGGGAAGTTCACGCTCGCGGCGATGAAGCACTTCTCCGACGCGGGCTTGTGCAGGGCCGCCGCCAGTTCGCGCTGAGCGGGGTCCGCGACCGTCACCCGCGGGTGCAGCGTCGCCTCGGTGAAGTGCCCTCCCCCGTTCGCCGTCTGCTCCATCGTCCCCGTCGCGGCATCCGTGTAGCCGACGACCACCACGCCCGCTCGGGCGGCCTCCGCGAGATAGCTCAGCATGTGGCACTGGGCCAGCGCGGCGAGCAGCAGCTCCTCCGGGTTCCAGCGGTCGCGGTCTCCGAAGAACGCACGGTCCGCCGAGCCCTCGAGCGGGTGCTTGCCTTCGGCGCTGATCACGTGGTCGCGGCCGTAGTCCTTGTAGCCGCTGGTGCCGCTCCCCCGGTTGCCCGTCCACTGCAGGTCGATCGCGTAGCTGTGCTCGAGTCTCATGGTTCGATTCTGGCACCGCGGCTAGAATCGGAGCATCATGACTGACACTCTGAACGCGCCCGTCTTCACCGTTCCGCAGGAACGCCGCATCGTCACAGCCGTGCCCGGCCCCGCCTCCGTGGCGCTGCACGAGCGACGTCTCGCCGTGGTGCCGACGGGTGTCTCCTCTGCGCTGCCTGTGTACATCGCCCGCGCCAACGGCGCCATCCTGGTCGATGTCGACGGCAATCAGTTCGTCGACTTCGGCGCGGGTATCGGCGTCACCACGGTCGGTCACACCGAGACGGCCGTCGTGTCCGCCGCTGCCGAGCAGCTGCAGGACGTGATCCACACGCTCTTCACGATCACGCCGTACGAGGAGTACGTGCGGGTGGCGGAGCTGCTCGCGGCGCACACGCCCGGCGACCACGCCAAGAAGACCGTGCTCGTCAACTCCGGCGCGGAGGCCGTGGAGAACGGCGTCAAGATCGCCCGCAAGCACACGGGCCGCCGGGCCGTCGCCGTGCTCGACCACGCGTACCACGGCCGCACCAACCTCACGATGGCCATGAACTACAAGGCCGCACCTTACGCCACCGGCTTCGGCCCGTTCGCGGGCGACGTCTACCACGCCCCGAACTCCTACCCCTACCACGACGGTCTGACCGGCGCGGAGGCCGCGGCCCGCACCATCGCCTACCTGGAGAAGGTCGTCGGCGCGTCGGACCTCGCCTGCCTCGTGGCGGAGCCGATCCAGGGCGAGGGCGGCTTCATGGTCCCGGCGGACGGCTACCTCCCGGCGCTGCAGGAGTGGTGCACGGCCAACGGCGTCGTCTTCATCGCCGACGAGATCCAGAGCGGAATGGCGCGCACCGGCGCGTACTTCGCGAGCGAGCACTTCGGCCTCGTGCCTGACCTCGTGCTCAGCGCCAAGGGCATCGCGGGAGGCCTCCCTCTCGCCGCCGTCACGGGCCGCGCCGAGATCATGGACTCCGCCCAGCCCGGCGGGCTCGGGGGCACGTTCGGCGGCAACCCGGTCGCCGCTGCCGCCGCCGTCGCCGTCTTCGACGAGATCGAGAAGAACGACCTCCTCGCCGAGGGGCGCCGCATCGAGGCCTCCCTCACCGCGGGCCTGCGCGGCCTGCAGGAGAAGTACGACATCATCGGCGAGGTACGCGGCATCGGCGCGATGATCGCGATCGAGCTCGTCCAGCCCGGGACGGCCCAGACCACGAAGCTGCCCAACGCGGACGCGGTCTCGAAGATCGTGGCGTACGCCGCGCAGCAGGGCGTGCTCCTGCTCAATGCGGGCACCTATGGCAACGTGCTTCGCTTCCTGCCGAGCCTCGCCGTGTCCGACGAACTCATCGCCGACGCGATCTCCGTGATCGACGACGCCTTCGCCGCCCTGTGAGCCCCGTCGTGGACGCCGCCGTCTTCTCGGGGGCCGAGGCCGTCGAGCTCGCCGTGGTCGAGCGGAGCGGGTTCGTCGAGTCGCGGCACGTCGGCTCGGCCGTCGTTCTCGGGCCTGACGGCGCTGTGGCCCGTCGGCTCGGGGCCCCGGAGAGGCCGGTCTTCCCGCGCTCGACGATGAAGCCGTTCCAGGCCGTCGCCATCCTCGGCGCGGGAGTGCCGCTGGAGGGCGCGCGGGCGGTGCTCGCGACCGCCAGCCACGCGGGGACCCCCGCGCACCTCTCCGTCGTGCGCAGCATCCTCGCGCAGGCCCAGCTCACCGAGGACGCCCTGCTCTGCCCGCCGGACTGGCCGCTCGACTCCGCTGCGCGCGACGACGCCATCCGCGCCGGCGAGCAGAAGCAGCCGCTGTTCATGAACTGCTCCGGCAAGCACGCCGCGATGCTCGTCGCGTGCCGGGTCAACGGCTGGCCGCTCGAGAGCTACCTCGACCCGCAGCACCCGCTGCAGCACCGCATCCGCGACACCGTCGAGCGCCTCACCGGGGAGAAAGTCGTGGCGACGGGCGTGGACGGCTGCGGCGCCCCGGTGCACGCCATGTCGCTCGTGGCCCTCGCGCGCGGCATCCAGCGCATCGCCACGGCCTCCGACGGCTCACCGTTCGCGCTCTACCGCAACGCCGCGCTCCTCACGAACGCCGTGCTCGCGGACGGCTGGGCGATAGACGGCCCCGGACGGTCGAACACCGTGGTCATCGACGAGCTCGGCGTCTTCGCGAAGGGCGGGGCGGAGGGCGTCATGGTCATGGCGACCCCCGACGGCACGACCGTCACACTCAAGATGCTGGACGGCAGCCTCCGCGCGGCGACCATCGTGGCGCTCTCCCTCCTGGCCGACGCCGGAGCGATCGACCGAGCCGCGGTCGACGCGCTCGCCCCGAAGCTCGACCTGGCCGTCCTCGGCCGCGGCGAGCCGGTCGGCGAGATCCGCGCCGCCTACGTCTGACCACACGCACGCACTGTCCGGGCCCGGCAGCGTCCGCTGTCGGGCCCGAACGGCTGTAGGGGTCGCGTCCGCGTCTACTGCGTCGCGCGCGCCAGGCGCCGCGCCCGGGCGGCCGCGCTCAGCTGCGAGATCAGCACCACCAGGATCGTGATGATGAACACGGCCGACGCGATCACGTTCGCCTGGGCCGGGATGCCCCGGGATGCGGCGATGTAGATGTACATCGGGAACGTCGTCACCGCGCCCGCGTTGAAGTTCGTGATGATGAAGTCATCGAAGCTCAAGGAGAACGAGAGCAGCGCGGCGGAGAGGATGCCCGGCAGGAGCAGCGGGAAGGTGATCCGCCAGAACACGGCGTTGGGCGAACCGTAGAGGTCGCGCCCCGCCTCCTCCAGCGCCGGGTCCAGGCTCGCGACGCGCGCCTTCACCGTCACGACCACGAAACTGATGCAGAACATCACGTGGGCGATGATGATCGTGCCGAAGCCCTTGTTCACGCCGAGGCTGAGGAACTGGGCTGCCAGCCCCGCGCCGAGCACGACCTCCGGACTCGCCATCGGCAGGAACAGCAGCAGACTGGTCTGCGACCGGAACCGGAACCGGTAGCGCATGAGCGCGATCGCGATCATGGTGCCGAGCGCCGTGGCGATCACCGTCGAGACGAGACCGATGACGATGCTCGCCATGAACGCGTCGCAGATGCCGGCGGCGTCGCACACGTTGGTCCAGTTGCGGAGGGTGAATCCGCGCCACGCGATGTTGTTCTTGATCGCGTCGTTGAAGGAGAAGACGAACGTGTACACGATCGGGATGAGCAGGAAAGCGAGCGCGAGGAAGGCGTATACTCCGAGCCCGAGGCCCTGGAAGCGGAACCGACGCGCGCGGGATACCCTCTGCCCGGCAGTGGGGTCGCCCGCGGCGGGCGCCGTCGGTGCGGTCGTCGTCACAGCAGGTCCTCCGTTCCGCTCCGCCGCACGTAGACGCCGACGATGACGAGGATGACGGCCATGAGGATGACCGACATCGCGGCAGCGGCGGGGTAGTTCTGCAGCACGAGGAAGTTGCTCTCGATGACGTTGCCCATCATCGAGGTGTCCGCCGCGCCGAGGAAGTCCTGCGACGCGTTGATGTAATCGCCCGCCGCCGGGATGAACGTCAGGAGCGTGCCCGAGACGATGCCCGGCATCGAGAGCGGCACGGTCACCTTCCGGAACGTCGTCCACGCGTTCGCGTAGAGGTCCTGCCCCGCCTCCAGCAGCCGGACATCGAGGCGCTCCAGCGTGGAGTAGAGCGGCAGCGTCATGAACGGGATGAAGTTGTACGTCAGACCGAAGATGACCGAGAACGGCGTCCCCGTGATGTGCGCGTCCGGCGGGAGGATCGAGAGGGCCTTCAGCGAGCTCGCGATCCACGCGTCGTCACTCAGGATCGACTTCCACGCCAACGTCCGCAGCAGGAAGCTGATGAAGAAGGGGGCGATCACGAGCGTCATCAGGAGGTTCTGCAGCACCGCCCTCCCCCGCATCTTCACTCCGATGAAGTAGGCGAGCGGGTAGCTGATCACCAGCGCCGCCGCCGTCGCGATGAGCGCGTAGACGAATGAGCGGATGATCTGCGGCCAGTACTCCGAGATCGCGTCCGTGTAGTTGCTCCACTGGAACGCGGCCTGGTATTGCCCGATGTCGCCGTCGGGCACCGGGGCCTGGAAGGAGGTGATGATGAGCGACACGAGCGGCGTCAGGAAGAACAGCACGAGGTACAGCACGCCCGGCAGCAGCAGCACGAGTGCGATGCCGCTGCGCCGGCGGACGGCGGGCTCGGCGTCCTGGGTGGGCGGCGGCCCGGTGAAGGCGGCGAGGGCCATCTACGCCTCCTCCAGCTCCGTGAGCATCCGCTCGCGCGCCTGGGCGGCCATCGCCTGCGTGTCCGTGTCGTCCACGAAACGGCCGTCGGCCGGCGGCTCGTCGCCGAGGACGAAGGTGTGCGCCGCGTCCCAGGCGACCCAGGCGGTGGCGCCGAGCGCGGCGACCGGGCCGGCGTGCATGTTCTGCGCGAACACGATCACCGTGCCGAGGCCCGGGATGTCGACCAGATACTGCGTGCTGACGCCGCTGAACGAGACGTCCGTGACGCGACCCGGCCCGAGGGCGTTCGCGCCGGAGGGGATGGTGTCCGGGGTCTCGTGCAGGGTGAGCTTCTCCGGCCGCACCCCCACGGTGACCAGGCCGCTCTCCCGCTGGGCCCGCGACCGCGGGACGCGCACGCGATGACCGCCGACCTCCACGCCGACCGCGTCGGCCGTCGACTCCTGCACCCGCCCGACGAACAGGTTCGACTGCCCGAGGAAGTTGGCGACGAAGACCGTCGCGGGCAGCTCGTAGAGCACTTCCGGCGCACCCATCTGCTCGATGCGACCCTTGTTCATCACGGCGACGGTGTCGGCCATGGTCATGGCCTCCTCCTGGTCGTGGGTCACGTGAACGAACGTCAGGCCCACCTCGGTCTGGATGGACTTCAACTCCAGCTGCATCTGCCGGCGCAGCTTGAGGTCCAGCGCGCCGAGCGGTTCGTCGAGCAGGAGGAGCGCCGGTCGGTTGACCACGGCGCGGGCCAGGGCGACACGCTGCTGCTGACCTCCCGAGAGCTGCGCGGGCCGACGCGCGGCGAGGTGGTCGAGCTCCACCAGCCGCAGGGCTTCGTGCGCCTTCGCGACCGGGTCGCCGATCTTGCGGCGGCGCAGCCCGAACGCCACGTTCTCGAGGATGGTCATGTGCGGGAAGAGGGCGTAGCTCTGGAACACCGTGTTGACCGGCCGCTGGAACGGCTTGGTCGTGGTGACGTCCTTTCCGCCGATCAGGATCTGACCCGCCGTCGGCTCCTCCAGGCCCGCGACCAGGCGGAGTGTCGTGGTCTTGCCGCAGCCGCTCGGTCCCAGGAGGGCGAAGAACGACCCGGCAGGGATGGTGAGGTCGAGCTCCTCGATGGCGGTGAAGCCCGGGAAGCGCTTGGTGATGCCGGCGAGGCGCAGGTCGGCTCCCGACTCGGCGAAGACTCCCTTCGGCATCAGGCCCCCAGGATCACTTTCTGGAACGCCGCCTGGTACTTCTGCTCCTCCGCCGTGCTGAGCGAGCGGAAGATGTGCGCCTTCGACAGCGTGGAGGCGTCCGGGAAGATCAGCTGGTTGTCGGCCAGGTCGGGGTCGATGGCGACCGCGGCCTCCTTGGCGCCCTCGACCGGGGTGATGTAGTTGACCCACGCGGCCACCTCGGCGGCGACCTCCGGCTGGTAGTAGTAGTCGATCAGCTTCTCGGCGTTCGCCTTGCGGGGCGATCCGATCGGGATGACGAAGTTGTCGCTCCAGAGAGTGCCGCCCGCCTCCGGGAGCACGAACTCCCAGTTGTCCCCCGCCTCGGCGTTCAGCTGCGTGATGTCGCCCGACCAGCAGATCGCGGCCAGCGTGTCGCCGCTCTTGAGGTCGTTCAGGTAGGAATTGCCCTTGATGTTGCGGATCTGGCCGTCGCTCACCTTCGTGGTGAGCGTGTCGATCGCCTTCTCGAACTCCGTGTCCGAGAAGTCCTTGGAGATGTCCACCCCTTGCTGCAGGAGGATCAGGCCGACGGTGTCGCGCATCTCGCTGAGGACGCCGACCTTGCCCTTGAGCTCCGGCTTCCACAGGTCGTCCACTGACTTCAGGCCCTGCGGGAGCTTCTCCTTGTTCCAGCAGATGCCGGCGAAACCGCTCTGCCACGGGAGAGACTTCTTGCGTCCCGGGTCGAAGTCGATGTCCTGCAGATTGCTGACGAGGTTCTTCTTGTTCGGGATGGCGCTCTCGTCGAACGTCTGCACGTAGCCGAGCCGGATCCAGCGCGCGATCATCCAGTCCGTGAGGCAGACGGTGTCGGCACCGATGTCCTTCCCGAGCGCGAGCTGGTCCTTGACCTTGGCGTAGTACGTGTTGTTGTCGTCGACGGCGACGTCGTACTTGACCTTCAGCCCGCTCTGCTTCTCGAACGCCTGAAGGGTCGGGTACCCGCCGTTCTCGTCCTGGTCGAGGTAGGCCTGCCAGTTGGCCCACGTCATCGTCTTGTCCGACGACGACTGGTCCTTCGCCGCGGTCGGCTTGCTGGAGGCTCCGCCGGTCGAGCAGGCCGCGAGGGCCAGAGTGGCGGCGCCGGCGCCGAGCCCGGCGAGGAGTCCGCGGCGCGAGAGCTGCGACGCGCGGGCGGACTGCACGAGCTGACGGATCATCGGGTCTTGCGGGAGGGGCCCGGGATTCACTGCGGGTGCTC
The DNA here is from genome assembly GCF_019924635.1 of Leifsonia sp. ZF2019. Lineage (NCBI taxonomy): Bacteria > Bacillati > Actinomycetota > Actinomycetes > Micrococcales > Microbacteriaceae > Leifsonia > Leifsonia sp. ZF2019. Next base: position 2,068,048 of record NZ_CP065037.1, on the reverse strand, counting down.
CTTCGGGGCTCGAACACGGACCACTGGGCGACGCCTGAGACGAGTCACATCGGCGTGCCGTCGCGGTGGGGTCGATACTGGCACAGGACGCAGCGATCCGCACCAGAAAGGGGCCGAATCGTCGGATCGGAAACACAAACTTTACGAAATCCGTTTCGATCCGGTCGATTCGCCCGGGAAACCGTCGTCCGCGGCTCCCCACGTCATCACTGTCGCCGCGCACAGACGAAATCCACTCAATGAATGCCATGCCTGTACGGAATCAGCGTCCTGCCTCCGAGATTTATGTCGAAATCCTCCGTCGAGACGACTATGGTGAGAGCGAACACCACGTCGAAGTGAGAGGAATCCCATGAAGGTCGCGATCCCCCGCGAGATCAAGAACAACGAGTTCCGGGTGGCGATCACTCCGGCCGGCGTGCACGACCTGGTCGGCGCCGGGCACGAGGTGTTCGTCGAGGCCGGGGCGGGCGTCGGCTCCTCCATCCCGGACGAGCTCTACGCAGGCGCGGGCGCGACGATCGTCCCCGACGCCGCCGCGACCTGGGCCGCCGGCGATCTGATCCTCAAGGTCAAGGAGCCCATCGCCTCCGAGTACGGCTACTTCCGCGACGGCCTCGTGCTCTTCACCTACCTGCACCTCGCCGCCGACGAGGCCCTCACCCGAGCGCTCATCGACGCGGGTGTGACCGCCATCGCGTATGAGACGGTGCAGCTGCCCAACCGGTCCCTTCCGCTTCTCGCGCCGATGAGCGAGGTCGCGGGCCGGCTCGCCCCCATCGTGGGCGCGAACACCATGCTCAAGCCCAACGGCGGCCCGGGCCTCCTCGTCCCCGGCGTCCCCGGCACGCACCCCGCCGTCGTCACCGTGCTCGGCGGCGGCGTCGCCGGCACCAACGCCATCTCGGTCGCGGTCGGCCTCGGCGCCGAGGTGACGGTGCTCGACACGAACATCGCCCGGCTCCGCGAGCTCGACGCGCTCTACGCCGGCCGCATCAAGACGATCGCCTCCAACAGCTTCGAGATCGAGAAGGCGGTCATCGCCTCCGACCTCGTCATCGGCTCGGTGCTCGTGCCGGGCGCGAAGGCTCCGAAGCTGGTCAGCAACGACCTGGTCTCGCGCATGAAGTCCGGCAGCGTGCTCGTGGACATCGCGGTCGACCAGGGCGGCTGCTTCGCCGACTCCCACCCGACCACGCACGCCGACCCGACCTTCACGGTGCACCAGTCGCTGTTCTACTGTGTGGCGAACATGCCGGGTGCGGTGCCGCACACCTCGACCTACGCGCTGACCAACGCGACCCTCCCCTACGCCCGCGCGATCGCGAACCGCGGCTGGCAAGACGCTCTCCGGGCCGATGCCTCGCTGGGTCTCGGCCTCAACGTGCACGCCGGGCGGGTCGTCAACGCCGGCGTCGCCGAGGCGCACGGCCTCCAGGCGGGCGAGATCGCGGAGGCGCTCGTCTGACTACATCCACAGCGGGCGAGGCGGGTCAGCTGACGTCGAACCACTGGTCGCCGATCTCCACGCGCGTGCCGCGCGTGACGCGATAGCGACGACCCGCCTCGCACTGGCGCGCATCCGACCCGAGCGGCCGGGCGACCGTCCCGTTGCCGGAGTAGCGGTCGCAGATCCAGAGGTCGTCGCCTTCGAGCCCGAACTCGAGGTGGGTCTTCGACACGCTGCGCGCCGGATCTGAGACGACCACCAGCTGGTCCACCTCTTCGCCCGGCTGGGTGATGGGCCGGCGGCCGATGAGTCCGGAACCCGTCACCACGACGCTCTCCCCGGTCGAAAAGCTCAGGGTGTACGCGTGGGCGGCCGACGGGATGCGTGGCGCCGCCTCGAGCGGGAGCACCGCGACCGCTTCCGTCGGCGGCAGGCCGTCCTCATCGACGAATGGGCCGGCGACCGCCGGCCTCGGGAGACGTTCGACGATGGTGGTGTCCGACGGCCGCGGGTCGGCGACCTCGGGCTCGCGGACCCGCGCCGCAGTCACCGAGCTCCCGCACCGGCCGCAGAACAGCGTCCCCTCGCTCAGCTCAGCACCGCACACCCGACAGTTCATCGCCCGTCTCTCCTCTCACGCCTCCCTCCACGGTATCCGAGGGATCGCAGCGACACGGCCGCGAGCAGCCTCTTCCAGCGCGTGTCGCGCCGATCGAGCTGGCCGCGCAGTTCGTCGACGGTCTTCCAGACGGAATCCGCCTCGGCCGGCGTCGGTGCGGTGGGGCTGTAGACGGCACGATCCGCGACCTTCGCGAGCGCCGCAGCCCGGGCGCCTCCGATGGTCTGCGCGAACTCGACGCGGGTGGCGGCCGGCGGAGGTTCGTACCCGTGGTCCACGGCGGCATCGGCGAACTCGCGCCAACCGCCCACGATCCGGTCCACCGCCGTCGACGCCGATCGCCGCAGCGTGCGCCGCCTCCACTTGGCCGCGACCACCGCGAGGAACGGCGCGGCGAGGACGGCGAGCACCAGGAGGGTCCAGCCCACCGCGACGAGGATGGCGAGGAGGGTCTCCACGACCGGGTCCGGCGGGCGCTGGTCGGTGCTGTCGACCTGGGCCTGCGGCGGCTCGTCGTTCCGCTGCGGGCTCTCGTCGACGGGCGGCTGGACGTTCGTCTGGGGGCGCGAGATCTCCGTCGGCTGGTCGGGCTGCTTCGGCGGCACCGGGCGCAGCGGCGGCGTCGGGTCGACCGTCACCCAGCCCTCGGTGGTCTGGACCTCGATCCAGGCCGAGACGTCTGCGCCCTTCAGCGTGACGGTGCCGGAGGAGGCTGTGCCCGCGGGAACGGCGAAGCCGAACACGACGCGGGCGGGGAACCCGAGCTGCCGCGCCATCAGGGCGGCCGTGACGGCGTACTGCTCCTGGTCCCCGAGCATCGGGACGTCCGTCAGCAGTTCGGTGATGCGGTCGGCGCCGTGGCCGGAGCGGCTGGCGGGCTCGTCGGGACCCACGCCGTGGCTGATGTAGCCGTCTGTGGCGAGACCGCGCAGCGCGGCGGCGAGCTTGGGACCGGCACCGGAGACGCCCGCGGTGTACTTCTGCAGCACGGAGGTCAACTCGTCCGGCACCACGGTCGGCTTCGGGACGACGTCGGATCCGGGCTCCACCTTCTCGATCGCCGCCGCCGTGAGCGTCGGCACCACGACCGAGTCGGCCGTGTACGAGTCTCCCGAGCGCAGTCCTGTCGTCACAGCGCCCGTCCCGGTCACGTCGTTGTAGAAGAAGGCTCCGGCCAGGGTGGCGGAGTCGGTCCCGGTGAAGTCGATCTGCTGGAGCTGTCCGGAGCCGGGCACCCACGGACCCCGGTAGGCTCGCACCGTGACCGAGATGGCGTGCTCCTCTCCACGCACTCGCGATTGGTCGAGACGATAGGGCACGCGGGTGAACGAACCGGACGCGCTCGTCACTCCGTCGCTCCCGACCGAGTAGGTCACGCCGTCGTACGTGTCCAGGGTGGCGATCCGCAGCCGTCCATCCTGGGGCAGCCCCTGGACGGTCAGCATCGGCTCATCGGCGCGCGGGGCCTCCTGGTACGAACGGAAGGCGCTGAGCGGGCTCGGATAGGCGCGCGGTTCGAAGGGCTGCTCCACCGCCGTGCGGACGACCTGGCGCGACGGCGCGGGCGGCACGACCGCCGCGGCGGCGATGCCGACCACCGAGGCTCCCAGGAGCATGACGAGAGCGCCCACCCCGGTCAGCAGCGCCGTCGACCGGCGCTCCCGCGGCGTCTCCACGGAGAGCCCGCTCTGCTGCCCCAGCGCGCGCAAGGCGGCCGATCGACGCCGGAGCCGGAACCGGATCAGCCAGACGAGCAGGAGCGCGAGCAGCCCGAGTACGACCCAGAGCGGGACCGCGGTCGTGCCGGGACCGAGCGCGATGCCGCACACCAGCAGCACGGCGGGAGGGAGGGCCGCCGACTCGGGAACACGGGCACGCAGCGCGACACTCACGGTGACCACCGCCGCCAGCAGGATCAGGACGAAGGCCGGGACGAGGAGCGCCTGGTAGGAGCCGACCGGAACCGAGATCGTCACGAGCTGCTTCCAGCTGAGCCAGGTGGCCCGGATCAGGTCGACGAAGCCCGCGCCGCTCGGCAGGAGGCCTCCCGCGGTGGCGGCCGTCGGCACGGCGAGCTGCACACCGGCGCCGAGGTAGACCAGCGCCGCCGCGCCCGCGATCACGATGCTCGGCCAGCGGAACACCGCTCCGAGCACGCCGATCGCCCCGCCGAGCACCAGCGTCGCGATGAGCAGGACGACGAACGGCCCCGACTGGTACACCGGCCAGAACGACCAGGCCGCGAGAGCGACGGCCGCCAGCGCGAACGCGGTGTCGACGGCGGCACTGCTCGCGCGCACACGCGCTGTCATGTCGCGAGCCGTTTCGCGAGGCTGCGCTGCAGGTCTTCGAGGAAACCGATGGTGAGCACGGTGAGGTCGGCGACGCGGCGGAGGGAGGGGACAGCGCCGGCGTCGCATACGATGGCCACGACATCCACCCCCAGCGGGAAGTGCGCGGCCGCAGCCCGCAACTGCGCCGCCGTCGGCGGAGACCCCGCCACGAGGAAGGCGATCGAGGTCCCGCCCGCGTCATCCGCCGCCACCCGGGCGAGCTCGGGGAGCCGGAGGGTGGCTGCCGCCGTCTCGACGCCCGCGAGGTCGTCCAGGAGCCGGCCGCGGTTGACCGTGCTCAGGTGCCGTGCGCTCAGCACCATCCGCCTCGCGAACTCGGGCGTCTCCGCGCTCGCGACGACGGACACCGTGCGGGAGTCGAGCATGGCGCGGACCCCCAGCGATCCGGTCGCGCCGACCGCGAGCTCGAACTCCTCGTCCGAGGCGTAGTCGGCCGCGGCGAGGCTGAGCGCGACCAGCAGGTGACTGCGGCGCGTCTCCTCGAACTGCCTCACCATGTAGTCGCCGGTCTTGGCGGTGCTCTTCCAGTGGATGTAGCGGCGCTCGTCGCCCGGCTGATACTCGCGGAGGGCGTGGAATGCGATGTCGCTCGACGTCAGGTCGCGCGTCGGAGCGCCCTCCAGACCGCGCACGAAGCCCGTGCTCATGCTCGGTATCGCGACGGTGCGGGGATGCACGAACAAGTCGAGCGCTTCCGCCCGGACCACCTCGCGGCGCAGCAGACCGAGCGGGTCGGCGCGTACGGTGCGGACCGGTCCGATCGGCACGATCCCGCGCCGGGCGGTGGGCACCACGAACACGTCCGAGTGCTCCTCACCGGCCGCGAGCGCCGGCGACGCGAACTCCGCCAGCCCCGCTCCGATCGGGACCTCGATGTGCACCCCCGACAGCCGGCGGCGACCCGGATTGCGAACCACGACCTCGCCCGGGGCGCGGTCGCCGACGACGACGCGGTTCGACGGCAGCGAGATCCCGACATCGAACGCGATCCGTCCGGCGAGGTATCCTGTCGCGATCACGAGGAGGGCCAGCACCGTCCACCCGGCCACGACCGCCTCGGTCCAGCCGAGCACATAGCCCGACACCAGCGCGACGACCACGACCGCCGCCAGCGACCACCCCAGCGGGGTCACGACCGAGCCCGCACGGCGGGCCAGCCGGGCGACCGCCTGACGCCCGGTCGCCGTCGAGCGGACGATCCAGACGATCGCATCCGCCAGCATCCCCTCGCGTTCGCCGACGATACGGGAGCGGGCGTTGGTGAGCTCGGCCGGCGTACGGGTGACGGTGCCGGTCACACGATGGCCCGGTCACTGGGAGGCGGCACCTCGATGAGCAGCTGCCCGACCACGCTCGAGGCGGACACGCCCTCGAACTCCGCCTCCGGGTCGAGTACGAGACGGTGGGCGAGGACGGGCTCGGCCAGTGCCTTCACGTCGTCCGGTGTCACGTAGTAGCGTCCGGCCGAGGCCGCCAGCGTCTTCGCGGTCCGCAGCAGGGCGAGCGCGCCGCGGACGCTGACCCCGAGCCGGATCTCCTCCGCCGACCGCGTCGCGTCGACGAGTCGTGCCACGTAATCACTGATCGTCGCATCCACGTGCACGCCGCGCGCCATCGTCGCCATCTCGACGACGGTCGCCGCCGACACCACCTCGGGCACCACGACCTCGTGGGCGCGGTGCTCCGCCCCTTCGAGGATGCGCAGCGTCGCCTCGTGATCGGGGTAGCCGATGGACGCCTTCATCAGAAAGCGGTCGAGCTGTGCCTCCGGCAGCCGGTAGGTCCCGGCCTGCTCGATCGGGTTCTGCGTCGCGATGACCATGAAGGGCGCACCCACGGCGTGGCGCACGCCGTCCACCGTCACCTGCTGCTCCTCCATCACCTCCAGCAGCGCCGACTGGGTCTTCGGACTCGCACGGTTGATCTCGTCAGCGAGGACGATGTTGGCGAAGATGGGCCCCCGATGGAACTCGAACGCGCCGGTGCGCTGGTCGTAGATGTTCACGCCGGTGATGTCGCCGGGCAGCAGATCGGGGGTGAACTGGACGCGGTTGGTCGACCCGCGCACGCTTTCGGCGATCGCCCGGGCGAGGGACGTCTTGCCCGTCCCCGGGTAGTCCTCGAGCAGCAGGTGGCCCTCGCTGAGCATCGCGGTGAGCGCGAGCCGGATGACGTGAGACTTGCCCAGCAGGACGCGATCGATGTTCGCCACGAGGCGGTCGAACACGCTGGAGAACCAGGTCGCCTGCTCAGGGGTCATCGTCATGCGCGGGCCTCTCAGGATGGGATTCGGCGGGTCGGCCGCAGCCACGCGGTCCGGAGATCAGTATGCCTGTCGCAGCTCATTGCATCCCCGAAGACCGATAGGGCGTGCTGTACGTGTCTCCTGCCGTGCGGGTGACCGAGATCACGAGCTGCGGATCGGGGTCGGCTCCCGGTGCGACGCAGCTCGCCGTCTGGCCGGCCGCCGGCATGTCGGTGGCGGCCCCTCCGCAGCTGTACCGCACCGCCGCGTAGCCGGGGCCTGTCGGCCAGGAGGTCCAGGTGAACGTGCGGGTCGTGGCGTCGTAGCGCTGGCCGCCGATCACCGTGCTCACGGCGACGCCGAGCGGGAAGCTGTTCGGATCCTGGGCGGTGCAGAGCTGGGAGCCGTCCGGGTACGTCTCGCAGATCCGTGTGATGGTGATCGCGAGATCCATGCCGTAATGCTGTCCGTTGCCGCCCGCGACGATGCCGCTCGTCGGGTTCGAGCCGCTCAGTGTCCCGCTGTCGACGGCGCTCCCGCCCGACGTCAGCGTGTACGTCACCGACGAAGTCGATCCGCTTCCCGCGCTGTAGGAGACGCCGTTCACCGAGAAATCGAAGAGGCCCTGCGCGCTCGGCTGGAGCGTCGCATCCACCGAGACCCCCGAGACCTGCCCCGGCGCGCGCCGCGGGGTCGCGGAGACGACCGCGCTCGCCGTGCAGCCCTGTCCGTTGTACGCGTACACGACGAAGTCGTATGGCTGGTTCGGCTGCAGGTTGGAGAAGGTCGCGCTGCCCCCCTGCACCCGCTGGAAGGATCCGGAGAGCGGATCGGTCTTCAGGACCGGGTTGCCGTTCTCCACGCCGCTGACGGAGCACGACGGCTGGGCTCCGCCCTGGAACACCCCCGCGAAGTACGACGTGATGGCTTTGCCGTTGTCCCCGAACACGCTCGGCCAGCTCAGCGTCGCGGTGCGACCGTCCGAGGTGTCCGGGGAGGCCACGGGCGCCGTTCCGGTGGTCACCGGCGCGCCGGCGGGCACACCGCTCGACTGTGTCTGATTCCAGGTGGTGCGGCCCTGGTAGAACTCGTTGCGCGACGCCACGGTGAAGCCGACGGAGACGCCGTTCGCGAGCGTCGCGTCCGAGACGTTGATCGAGTACGCGGTGCCGACCGGGTCGGCGCCGGCGACGAGCAGCGAGCTCGTGACTCCCCCGACGGTCACCAGATACGACGTGATCGGACTCGCCCCCGCGGCGTTCGCCGGCTTGGTCCAGGTGACGCGGAGCCCTCTGTCGAGCGGGGTCGATGCGACGGAGGCCGGCGCATTCGGGACGACGTCCGACCAGGTCGCCTCCGCGTACGGTGTCGGGTCGGAGAGACCGAGCGCGTTGCGCGCCCTGACGCTGAGCCGCACCGCATTGTCCGGGCCGTTGCCCGGGGTCTGGATCGCGCAGGAGGTCGTGGTGCAGCTCGTCGTGGAGAGCGTCGTCCCGCTCGCGGCCGATGTCATCGCGACGTCGAATCCGGTGATCGGCGAGTTGTTGAACGCTCCCGGGATCCAGCTCAGCGTGAGGCTGCGATCACCGATCGCCGAGATCTGCACGTTCGCCACCGGCGCGGGGCGGTCCTGCACCGAGATCGTGATGGTTCCCCAGGTGTACCGATCGGGATCGCCCGTCGCGTCCGCGACCTCGTACTGGAGGGTCGTGTCCGCCGGGGCCGCCGTCGCCGAGACGCTGACGGAGAGGGTCGAGCTGTCGGCGCTCGGTGTGATGCTCACGCCGTCGGGCAGGCTCCCCCCGAGTCCGCGAACGGCGAGCACACGCAGCGGCTTGCCTGGGAACGGGTTGGTCGCGGCGTCGTTGGCCAGCACGTCGACCTGCGTGGTCTGCCCGCGCGGGGCGACGACGCGATCGGCCTGCGGGCTCGCGAGCGGGCGCGTCGACGGCACGACGTTGATGTCGACCCTGCCCGCCTGGCCGGCATTCACCGCGTCCTTGACTCCGATGGCGAGCGAGGGGGTCGCTCCCTTCTGCGTCCCCGCCGAGACGGTGATCGTGAGCTTCTGGCCCGAGAGCGACGTCGAGACCCCGGCGGGCTGAGGATCCTGCACCCGGTAGACGAGCTCGCCCTGGTCCTTCGCGTAGGGATATCTGGTGAGCTTGGTGAGGTCGATCGTCTTGCTCTGGCCGGGCTCGAAGTCGATGAGCGCGCCGGTGAAGACCGGCGGCTGGTTCTCGCGCGGTGTCACCTCCATCGGGAGCACGATGGTGGCGACGTTGCCCGACGGATCGGTGGCGCTCGACCCGTCCGTCACCTGGAACGAGATGGAGGCGGGCCCGAAGTAGCGCGACGTCGATGCGTACTGCAGCGTGTCCCCGCTCACGACCAGGTCATCGCCGTTGGCGTGAGTGGCGCGGACGGTCGCGGCGTCCGTCAGACGGACCTTCCGGCCGCCGACCGCGACGATGTAGTCGTTGAGGTGGATGGTGAGCGTCTTCTCGCTGACCACCGAGAGCTTCGCCGCGCCGCGCTTCACCTGCGGCAGGGCGTCGTCGTAGCCCGGCACGTGCACGAAGCCGTAGGCCACGATGGAGGGGTCCTCCGGGTTCGCGACCGCGAACGGCACGACCTGGCTCTTCGCGCCGATCGTCACCCGGACCCGCTTCGCCGCCGTTATCTGAGCGCTGTCGCCGTATCCGGGAACCACGGACAGCCGGAGACTGGAGACGGCTCCGTCGGCGAAGAAGACGTTGGCGAGCACGTTCACGTCGACGTGGTCTTTGCCGAGGATGTCGGACAGGCCGAGCGTCGTGTCCTCGACGATCGGACGGGCGGGCGGCGCGTTCGCATCGACGGTGACCCGCAGGAAGGCCTGGCTCGTACCGCCGCGCTCGTTCTGGATCGTGTAGAGGAAGCCGTACACGCCTTGCTTCTGCGGTGCGGTCACGACGACGATGTCTCCGCTGACTCTCGCCTTGGCGCCGCCGTCGAGGGACGAGACCCCCGTGACGGAGAGCGGGCTGCCGTCCGGGTCGCTGTCGTTCGCGAGGACCTGCACGCTGAGCGTCTTCCCCGGTCGGGTCGTGACGTCGTCCTCGACGGCCACGGGGTTGCGCGCGCCCTCGGCCCGCGCGGCGATACCGACGCGGACCGTGCCCGTCGCCCGCGCGCCGAGCGCATCGACGACGGCATACGTGAAGGTGTCGGTCCCGGCCGCATAGTCCCCCGCCTGGAAGTCCATCCAGTCGGCGCCGGAGGCGATCACCGCGCCCTTCTGCGGGTTCGTCTCCTGCCCCACGAACTGCACAGAGTCGCCGTCGGGGTCGATCCCCGAGAGCGGGATGGTGATGCGCACCACGTCCCCCGCGAGCACCCGGGCCGTGACCGTCTTGGGCACGGGTGGGTTGTTGGTCGCGGCATCGCGCTCGCGCACCGCGATCGTGACGTCGGCCGTCGCCCACTGGCCGTCTTCGCCGACCACTTTGTACGCGGCGGTGTAGTTGCCGGGACGCGTCGGAGCCAGGTAGCGCAGGTGGTCGCCGCTCGCGAACAGCAGACCGGCGCCCGCAGGCAGTGGCAAGGCGAGCGCAGGATCGAGGGTCAGCTTGTCCCCGTCCGGCTGCACGTCGTTCGCGAGCACCGGGATGTCCACCACGTCCCCGACGCGCACCGAGACGGAGTCGGGCGCGGCGATCGGCGGCTGGTGGACCGTGAGCGGCGGGAGCTGCACGACGGTGACCGTCCCCGACGTCTCGGCGAGGCCGTTGCTCAGTCGGTAGTGGAAGTCCACGGGGCCGCCCAGCGGCCGCCCGAGGGTGACCCGCAGGGTCCGCTGCTGCAGCACCTGCACGTGCACGCCCGTGGAGGCGTCCGGCTCCGTGACGCCCGTGACGAGCAGCACGCCGCCGGACGGGTCGATGTCGGTGGACAGCACGTCCACATCCTGGGTCGACTGCTCCCGGATGAACGCGGTGTGCGGTACGGCGATGGGCGCCGTCTTCGCGCCGGGGGGCGCCTTGACCTCGACGCGCACGACGCCGGTCGTGGTGACCACGCCGTCCGTCACCGAATACTCGATGTTGTGCGTACCCGGCTGATCGGACTCGAAGCGGAAAGTCCCGCCCTGGTAGTCCGGCGTGATGGTCGCGTCGGCCTTCGTCGGCACCGTGGCGAGCCGGACGGTGCCGTTGCCCCCGCGCACGTGGTCGAGCGGCCGGATGGCGACCTCCTGGCCTTCGTAGGTCAGCACGGCGAAGGGGTCGGCGATGATGGGCACCTGCCCGGGTGGGCGCACGGTCACCGCGAGCAGGCCGGATCCCTCGGACCGGCCGTCGGAGAGGGTCAGGGCGACGTCCGTGAGGTCCCCGCCCTCGCCGTGGTCGGAGAAGGCCACCTGGCCCTGCGGGGTGAACGTGACCGTATCGGGCAGGGGCACGGCGGCCCCGGCGAGATAGAACGAGTCGCCGTCGGGGTCGTAGCAGTCGCCCAGGACGGCCGTCGTCACGCGGCCTCCGCTCTGCACCACGGCCTTCGCCGTGCGCACGCACACCGGCGGCGAGTTCTCCTGCGGTTGACGCACCGCCACCACGACATGGGCCGTCGCCGTGCCTCCGCGACCGTCCGAGATCGTGTAGTCGAAGGCGATCGACCCGGTCGCCGTCTCGGGCAACGAGATCTGCAGCTGCTGGTCGGCGTTGGTCAGCTCGATGGTGCCCTGCTCGTCCGGGATGGCCGTGAAGGAGTCGATCGTCAGCACGTCGCCGTTGGGGTCGTAGTCGTTGAGCAGCACCGGCAGCGACGTCACCCGGCCCGGGCGCGCGCCGAACTGGTCGTCGACCGCGACGGGAGGCTGCTCCTGCTTCTCGTACTGGGGGGTCGTGTCCTGCTTCGACTGATCGACGAGCTCCTTCGTGGTCTTCGTGGCGACCAGCTCGTCCCAGTTGTCGATGCGGGTGTTGCCGCTCTGCACCGCCCACGAGACGCCGGACCGTGTGTCGTTCAGGACGACGCGGTCGCGGTTGGCGCGGAAGGCCAGGGTCGCGCCCGCCGGAACCGTCGCCAGCGACGACCGCTCGCCCGAACCCGCCGCATCGCAGGAGCGCCAGGCGATGCCGCTGTTCCAGCCCGCGTACGTGCAGCCCGCGACGGTCACCGGCGCGGCGGCCGCGCCCGAGGCGGTCCGGAACGGCGTCGTCGTCGCGCTTCCGTCGAGCGGCACCCGGACGACGCCGCTGGTCGTCCCGATCCATGCGGCGGTCCCGCTCGACGACGGCTGCTGCAGCACGGGGTCGGAGCCGTCGCCGAGCTCCGGCGACAGATCGACGGACCGCCCGTCGAGCCACAGGCGGCGCTCGTCCGGGTCCAGCAGCGCCCAGTGCCCGGCCACCGTCGTCAGAGAGACGTTCGCCCCGTCCCCGCGCGTGGCGACCTTCGCCGTGGTGGTCGAGGGCTCGCTGCCGCTCAGCGCGATCCGCACCACGGAGCGCGTCGACGGCTGGTAGGTCACGAGCGCGCCGTCGGGGTCCATCGCGGCGACGGTCCGGCCGCCCAAGTCGACCGTCGCCGCCGATCCCGAATTGAACTGGTCCAGCTGCCCGACCGTCGTCAGCCACAGCTGGCCGGTGGTCTGCGAGAGGAGCGCCACCCGGTCTCCGACGAGGAAGACCGCGGGGGCTCGCGGCGGCAGCGCGACCGACTTGCCGGCCTCCGCGGTCGCGGGGTCGACGACCGCGACCGTGTTGGCCTCGCGGTCGATGAGGAGCACGTTCTCGCCGTCCTGCACCACCTCCAGCGCCTCGCCCGTGCCGGCCACGACCGAGTTGAGCTTGTCGATCTCGGTGTTCGCGCGCCCGATCGACTTCTTCGCGTCGCTCGCGACCCACACCGACGCGTCGTCGAGCCGCAGCTGCTGTGCGCTGTACCCGCCGGAGACGACGGCGAGGGTGGTGACGAGCGCGGCGACCGCTGTGCCGCTCACCGCGGTCGCGGCGATCGACTTGTGGGTCGCGACCCACGCCCAGACGGCCCCGAGCCTGCTCACGGACCGTCGCTCCGCTCGACGCACTTACGGCCGCTCGGCGCTCCGGTCTTTCCGTCGCGGTTCACGGTCACCGTGGCGCACACGGTCTGGCCGGCGCGCGCATCCACCCGGAACTCGGTCGAGCGCTGGCTCGCCGGCGGCGCGTCGTCGACCGCCACCTGATAGACGTCACCGGACTGAACGCCCGGGTCCGACCAACGGAAGACGATCGTGCTCCCGGCGACCTGGCCGCTGAGATCGCGCACCACCGGGATGTCGTCCGGCGCACCGGCCCGCACGAGGACGATCGAGGCCGTCACGCCCAGAACGACGACGAGCACCGCGCACGCGACCAGGGAGTAGACGAGTGCGCGCGGGGCGCGCGCGGGCGCCACGGGGACGGTCCCGGGCGCGCTCCCGCTCTCGCGCACGATCGTGCGCGTCGGGGCACGGCCCGGAGCGGGTGGAGCGGGGACGCGGCGCCTGCGGCGCATCGACCCGGCCGGATCGACGGCGAGGACGCCCGTCACGCGAGTGCGATCCTCCGGGTCGGCGGCGGCCGCGACCGCCCACTCGTCCGTCGCGACCTCGATCGGCGTCTGCGGGAGCGCGAGCTCCGCCTCCACCGCCTGCAGCTCGCGGACGAACTCGAGCACCGACCGCTGGCGCTGTGACGGCCGCCGCGCCATCGAGCGGAGGAGGACCTGCTCCAGCCGGGGCGGGATGTCGGCTCGCTCGAGGGGCTGAGGGCGGCCCTTGGTGATGCGGTGGATCAGCTCGGCGGAGGTGTTCTCCTTGCCTGCCACCTCGAACGGGGACCGCCCGGCGATCAACGAGTACACGGTCGCCCCGAGTGACCAGACCTCGCTCGCGATCGTGCCGCTGGTCTCGTCGAGCAGCACCTCGGGCGCCGACCACGGGACCGAGAGACCGACGGCCTCGGTGACGTCGGCCTCGCTGAGCGTCGCGGCGATCCCGAAGTCGCTCAGCACGGGATGGCCGTACGCCGTCGTCAGGATGTTCGACGGCTTGATGTCGCGGTGCAGCACTCCGGCACGGTGTGCCGTCTCGACCGCGCTCGCGATGCGTACGCCGACGCTCAGCGCTTCCGCCACGGGCAGCGGCTCCATGCGGTATCGCTGGCCGATGGCCGACGAGCAGAGCTCCATCACCAGGTACGGGCGGCCGTCCCCCGACACCCCGGCCTGGTACACGGTCAGGATGGACGGGTGGGTGCTGAGCTGCGCCATCAGATTCGCCTCGGCCTGGAACATCTGCTTGACCTGGCTGGTGACGACCTCGGCGAGCATGACCTTCGCGGCGACCTGGCGGCGCGGAAGGTTCTGCTCGTACATGAACACGTCCGCGAAACCGCCGGACCCGAGCACCCGGACGTAAGAGAAGCCGGGGAGGTTCGGCGGCTGGGACGGCAAGCGCCGGGCCACGAGGCTCCTCCGTTCCGCGTCGACTGCGCCCGCCGCGCGCGAGCGTTTCCCAATTGTAGGCAGCGGGACAGGGCCGTCTACGGGCCTCGAACGACGCCGCGGGCGCCGCAGGCACCCCCACTCCGGGGGTCATGCCAGCGCGCACGTGGCGGCCGGATGGCGGGGGTGCCCGCCGGGCTCAGTGCCGACGGGCGGCGCGGCGCGACACGCCCTCGCGGTGCGCGCCGCTCTCGGGGGTGGCCAGCACGTCGACGACGACCACCGTCACGTTGTCGCGGCCCCCGTTGCCCAGTGCCGCGTCCATGAGCTGCTGGGCCGCATCGAGCGGCGACGAGCCCTCGCCGAGGAAGTACCGGATCCCGTGCTCGGTGAGCTCTTTCGTGAGCCCGTCGGAGCACACCAGCAGCCGGGAGCCCGCGACGATCGGGAAGAGGAAGAAGTCGGGAACCGGGTCCTCGTTGAAGCCGACCGCCCGCGTGATGACGTTGCTGTGCGGGTGGACCTCGGCCTCCGCGGGCGTGATCGCTCCCGCGTCGAGCAGCTCCTGCACGATGGAGTGGTCGACGGTGAGCTGCTCCAGCGTGCCGTCACGGTAGCTGTACACGCGCGAGTCGCCGATGTTGAAGACAAGCCAGTAGGGTGCTCCGTCGACCAGGGTGAGGGCGACCCCGGTGACGGTCGTACCGGTGCCCAGATCGGTGTGCCCCACGCCGCGGCCCATGTCGTCCACGGCCGATCGGAGCGCGCCGGTGAGCGCGGCCTCGCCCACGAACGCGGTGGACACCTGCTCGGCGAGCCGCGTCACCACCGCCGTCGAGGCGAAGTCCCCCGCGGTGTGGCCGCCCATCCCGTCGGCCACGGCGAAGATCGGCGACCGAGCGAGGAGGCTGTCCTCGTTGACGCTCCTCCGGTATCCCTTGTCGCTGAGCGCCGCCCAGGCGAGGCTGATCCGCGCGTCCGGCGTGCCGGGCACGGCCACGGTGTGGCGCCTGTTGCTGCGACCGATCTGGGTCACTCGCGTCCTTCTTCGTCTCGGTGCCGGTCCGTCTCCCCGGTGCCGCCCGGCGCGGCGGTGATCTCGATGATATTACCGTCGCCGATCTCGACGGTCGCCCCTGCCAGCGCCACCGTCGACTCGCCGGGCCGCAGACGCAGACGGGCGCCGCCGGGGGCGGTGACCCGCGTGCCGTTCGTCGAGCGCAGGTCGGTGACGACCACTGCGCCGCCGGACTGCTCGATGCGCACGTGCGTCCCGGAGACCTCCTGAGTGGCCGACACGACGGCGACGAGCCGCGGAGGGACGCCACTCCCCACGCGGGGAGCCGCCGGGTGCCTGCCGAACACGATCGGGGTGTCCAGCGCCAGCGTTTCCCCCGCCCCCAGCCGGACGGCGAAGGTCGGCGGCGCAGGCGGGACCAGCAGCGGCCCAGTGAGAGGCTGGGCGTCCTCCCCCACGGGCACGGTGAGCAGATCTGGCGTGTCGAGGGCGACTCCGGGCTCGTCGATGTCGACGGCACCCGGGAGCTCGTGTGCGACGGGCCGCTCGGCGGCCGGCGGGATCTCGCCGCCGGTGGCCGCGAACGGCATCGCGGGCGCGAGCACGGGCGCCGCCGCATGCCCGAAGAGACCCGCGCCGCGCTGCGGAATGATCGTCTCGCCGTCGGCGGGGTCGGCTTCGCCGCCGGCGGTGCCTGCTCCGCCGGGCGTCACGCTCCGCTCGGGAGCGGCGCTGCGTTCGACCCGTTCGATCGGCGAGAGCGACCAGGTGAGCAGCTCGCCGTCCACGACCCCGAGCCCGACCGGCAGGGAGCCGATCGACAGCCGCGCGACCGGACCGGTGGGGGCGTCGTCGCCCAGCAGGACGAGCCCGGTGACACTGCGGAACTCGGCGAGGACCCACGGCTGCACCCCGGCGGCCGAGAACCGGCGGGATCCGCCGACCGAGAAGACGTCGATCGCGGCGGACCCGCGCACGACCGCCGTGACGACGACGTCGCCGGTCGATCCGGGCCGGCCGATCTCCGCGACGGCGAACGACCGGACGCTGTCGGGTCCGGCGAGCGGGAAGGCGCCGACGACGGACTCGATGGTGGCGAGCTCGGACCCGGCCAGCCACCAGATGGCGTCGACGATGGCGTCCGAGACGGTGCTCTCGACCGCGGCGACGAAGCGGCGGCCGGCGATCAGCAGCCAGCGCGAGGGACCGGCGGTGGGCGCGTAGCGGACGTACCCGGTGGGGGCGTCGGCACCGCGGGCGTCGGCCGACGTCGGATCCGGACTCACGCGTGGCCCCCTTCTTCGTCGTCGCGACGGCCCGCTGCCGCGGCGACCTATCCGAGTGTAGCCGCCGGGAGGAGCCGGAACGGGGTCCCGGGGCAGACCGCAGTGGTGGCGCCCGCAGGTTCCGTAGCGACGGCGGCCCCGGCGAGCACCGACGGCTCGGTCGAGACGAGGACGCGCCCGTCGGCGTTCACCAAGACGAGAGGGACGCCGGTGGCGAGGAGGGCCGGCAGCAGGTCGCGCTCGAGGCGCTTGACGAACACGTCGACGCCGACGACCCCGATCATGCGTCCGTCCCGCTCGACCGGGGCGGTGACGGTGACGATGTAGTCGCACGTGCAGAGGTGGTCGACGTACGGACCGGTGACATGCGTCCGATGCGTCGACTGAGGGACGCGGTACCACTCGAGGGACCGGAAGTCGCGCAGGTAATCGGTGTAGGAGCGTGTGGTGAGATCCAGACGGGTCGGGCCCATCGTGGCGCCGTACACCGGGTTCTCCTCCAGCGGGCCGAGCCACCAGGAGAAGTGGACGGAGTCAGTTCCTGTCAACTCGGGTGCGGCGATGAATCCTGCGCCGACGAAGAGAGCGTCGGCCGCGTCCAGTTCCGGAAGCACGAGCGCTCCGATCGCGGCGTCCAGGGCGGTCGTCGTCGGCCGGTCGGGAGTGACGGCGAGCACCGCATCGCGCCAGCCCGCGAGGGTCACCTGGATGCGGGAGAAAAGGGCGCCGACGCGCTCGGCCGCTTCGCCCGGGGTGAGCGTCGGCTCAGCCATCGAGCTCCCCGCCCCGCTCCAGGCGCGCCTTGGCGCCGAGGAGCCACTCCGTCACCGCTCCGATGAGGTCCGTCACGGCCTCGCGCGCGCGGGAGCGCTCGCGGCTCGCCACGGCCTCCGCCGCCGCACGAAGGCTGCCGACCACGCGCGATCGGAGCGCGGTGTCCTGCAGCCCGATCCAGAGCAGCGGGCCGTACTCGGCCTGGAGGCGGATCTGCTCGCGCACGAGCCGCGCCGACTGGCTGAGCACCGCCAGCTCCAGCAGGAAGCCTCCGGCGTTCCGGCGCGCGTCGGCGGCGGTATCGAAGGGCGCGGCGTCGATCCACGCGACCAGGCGCTCCCCATCCGCCGAGGTCGCGCGTTCGGCCGCGCGGTCTGCGCAGCCCGCCGCGATCGTCATGATGTACACACCCAGATCCGCCAGCTCCACTTGCGAGAGGCCGCGCAGGCGGGACGCGAGCAGGACGTCCTCGCCGCCGCGGGGTGCGACCACGAAGCTCCCGCCGTCCCGGCCGCGCCGGGTGGCGACCAGCCCCGCCTCCCGCAGCATCCCGAGACCCTCGCGCGCCGTGACGAGGGCGACCCCGAACCGCCTGGCCAGTTCGGCCTCGCTCGGGAGGCGCTCCCCCGGCACGAGCACGCCCAGCACGATCGCGTCCGCGATGCGCCGAGACACCTGCTCGGCGCGCCCGACATCCGCCAGCTGGGCGAAGACCGCGTCCCGTGCCCCGGGCGAGACGCGGGCGGGTGCCGCGGCCGGTCCGGTGGTGCTGGTCATCCGCCCACGATATCCCGATCGAATCATCCGGTATAGAATGAATCCACGATCGTGGCGCGCGGAGGCGCCCGGAGGGAACGGAGCGCTGATGGCCGACGGAGTCCTCGCCGGGCTGCGTGTCGCGGACTTCTCCCGCGTTCTCGCCGGCCCGTACGCCACGATGATGCTCGCCGACTTCGGGGCGGACGTCGTGAAGATCGAGAGCCCCGCCGGCGACGACACACGCGGCTGGCGGCCG
Organism: Leifsonia sp. ZF2019; assembly: GCF_019924635.1. NCBI lineage: Bacteria > Bacillati > Actinomycetota > Actinomycetes > Micrococcales > Microbacteriaceae > Leifsonia > Leifsonia sp. ZF2019. The sequence continues at coordinate 2,049,838 of NZ_CP065037.1, read as the reverse complement.
CCCGTCGACGACGCCGGCGAGTCCACCTACTTCGCGTCGGTCAACCGCAACAAGCGGTCGGTCGTCTGCGACCTGCGCACCGAGGGCGGCCTCGCCGACGCGCGCCGGCTCGCCTCGACCGCCGACGTCGTGGTCGAGAACTTCCGGCCGGGGGTGATGGAGGCCTTCGGGCTCGACGAGGCCTCCCTCCGCGCAGACAACCCGAGGCTCGTCTACTGCTCCATCACGGGATTCGGTCGCGAGGCGGGTGCCGCCCTCCCGGGCTACGACCTGCTGGTGCAGGCCGTCGGCGGGCTGATGTCGATCACCGGCGCGCCGGAGGGTGAGCCGAGCAAGGTCGGCGTCGCCCTGGTCGACATCCTGACCGGCCAGAACGCCCTCGCGGGGATCCTGCTCGCCCTCCGCTCGCGCGACGAGACCGGCCGGGGGTCACGCGTGGACGTGGACCTGCTCGGCTCGCTGCTGGCCGCCCTCAGCAATCAGGCCTCCAGCACCCTGGCGACCGGGCGCGCGCCCGCGCGACTCGGCAACGCGCATCCCAGCATCGCCCCGTACGAGCTCTTCCACGCGCGCGACCGAGCGCTCGTCGTGGCGGTCGGCACGGACCGACAGTTCGCGGCGTTCGCGGAGGTCGTCGGGCTGCCCGCTCTCGCCGCGGACGACCGCTTCGCCACCAACGAGGCCAGAGTGGGCGAACGGGCGGCGCTCCGGGCACTGCTCGAACCCGCGCTGGCCACCCGGCCCGCCGCCGACTGGGTCGATGCTCTCGCCCGCGCCCGGGTTCCGGCCGGGCTCGTCAACTCGGTGGCGGAGGCGTTCGCCTTCGCCGAGGAGCTCGGGCTCGCCCCCGTCGTCGAGACGCGGGATCCCGCGACCGGGCGCACGAACCGGCAGCCCGCGACTCCGATCCGGCTCGACACCGCGCCGGCGGCCCACCGCACGCCGCCGCCCCTCCTCGGCGCCGACGAGCCCCGCTGGCGCGACGAGCAGCCTCCCGTAGCCACGACACCCGCATCCGCAATCGACGACAAGGACCGACCGTGACAGTATCCCCCCTCGACGAGGCCTTCAGCATCGACCACCTGCTCTCCGACGAGGAGCGCTCCTGGGCCGCGAAGGCGCGTGCCTTCGCGGCCGACCGCATCCGCCCGGTCATCGAGCAGGACTTCGAGGACAAGCACTTCCGGCGGGAGCTCGTCGCCGAGCTGGGCGCCCTCGGCTTCCTGGGCATGCACTTGACCGACGACGGGTGCGCGGGAGCCGGGGCCGTCAGCTACGGTCTCGTCTGCCACGAGCTCGAGGCCGCCGACAGCGGCTGGCGCACCTTCGTCTCGGTGCAGGGCTCGCTCGCCATGAGCGCCATCTCGAAGTTCGGCTCCGCCGAGCAGAAGGCGGAGTGGCTGCCCCCGATGGCGCGGGGCGAGCGCATCGGCTGCTTCGCCCTGACCGAGCCGGACGGCGGCAGCGACCCCGCCGCGATGAGCACCCGGGCACGGCGCGACGGCGGAGACTGGGTCATCACCGGCACCAAGCGCTGGATCGGTCTCGCCGTCCTCGCCGACGTCGCCGTGGTCTGGGCCGCGACCGATGACGGCGTACGCGGCTTCCTCGTCCCCACCGCGACTCCGGGGTTCTCGGCGGTCGCGATCGACGGCAAGCTCTCGATGAGGGCCTCCGTGCAGTGCGACGTCGTGCTCGACGAGGTTCGCGTGCCCGCGACGGCGCAGCTTCCCGGGGCGCGCGGGCTGTCAGGCCCCTTCTCGTGCCTCAACGAGGCCCGCTACGGGATCGTGTGGGGCGCGATGGGCGCGGCGCGCGACTGTCTCGAGGTCTCGATCGCCCGCGCGACCACCCGGGAGGTGTTCGGCCGGCCGATCGGAGCGACCCAGCTCATCCAGGAGAAGCTGGCGAACATGCTGGTCGAGTACGAGAAGGGGATGCTGCTCGCCCTGCACCTGGGGCGGCTGAAAGAGGCAGGTCGCCTCACGCCGACACAGATCAGCGTCGGCAAGCTCAACAGCGTGCGGGAGGCCCTGGCGATCGCACGGGAGGCGCGCACCATCCTCGGCGGAGACGGCATCACCAGTGCGTTCCCGGTGATGCGCCACATGGCCAACCTCGAGTCGGTACGCACCTATGAGGGCACCGACGAGATCCACACGCTCGTGCTCGGCCGCGCCCTCACCGGGCTGGCGGCGTTCGCGTGAGCGGCGTCGTCGACACGGCCGCCGTTGCCGCGGCCGCCGCGATGCGCACCGGCAGCACCCGCGACGAGCGCGCGGGATGGCTCGATGCCCTCGCGGACGCTCTCGAGGCCGACAGGGAGGGGCTCGTCGCCCTCGCCGCCGAGGAGACCGCGCTCGCCTCCTCCCGCCTCGACGGCGAGGTGAGCCGCACCGCTGCGCAGCTCCGGTTCTTCGCCGGGGTCGCACGCGAGGGCTCCTACCTCGAGGCCACGCTCGACTCCCCCGACCCCGAGCTGATCCCGCCGCGCCCCGATCTGCGCCGCATGCTGCGCCCGATCGGCCCGGTGGCGGTCTACACCGCGTCGAACTTCCCGTTCGCCTTCTCTGTTCTCGGCAACGACACCGCTTCGGCCCTGGCGGCCGGCTGCGCGGTCGTGGTGAAAGCCCATCCCGGCCACCCCCGCCTCTCGCGCCGGACGACGGAGCTCGCGCTGTCCGTGCTCCCCGCCGGGATGCTCTCGCTCGTCGAGGGGCTCGATGCCGGCGTTGAGCTGGTCCGTCATCCTGCCATCGCCGCCGCCGGCTTCACCGGCTCCACGCGCGGCGGGCGCGCACTGTTCGACCTCGCAGCCGCCCGGCTGGCGCCGATCCCGTTCTACGGCGAGCTGGGCAGCATCAATCCGGTGGTCGTGACCGAGGCCGCGGCCGAGGCGCGCGGGGCGGAGATCGGCGCGGGCCTCGTCGCCTCCTTCACCCGCGACGCCGGGCAGTACTGCACCAAGCCCGGGCTGGTGTTCCTCCCGGAGGGCGGCGAGGTCGAGCGCGCGGCGCAGGAGGCGCTCGGCACCGCCCCCGCGTCACGCCAGCTCACCGCCGGCATGAGCACGGCGTTCGCGGCCGGGGTCGCGGGCTATGGGGCCCTCCCCGGCGTCGAGCTCGTGCGAGCCGCCCCGGGCGAGGACAGCCTGTCCGCACCGACGCTCGCGCTGGTGGACGGCGCGGCCTTCCTCGCGCATCGGGAGGCCCTGCTCACCGAGTGCTTCGGGCCGGTCAGCGTGCTCGTGCGCTACCGCGCCGGGCAGCTCGATACCCTGCTCGGCGCTCTCGAGCCATCCCTCACGGCGACGATCCATCGCGCGGCGGGCGAGGACGTCACCGCCCTGTCCGCCCGGCTCGCGGAGATCGCCGGGCGGCTGCTCTTCGACGGCTGGCCCACCGGGGTCGCCATCGGCTGGGCGCAGCATCACGGCGGTGCGTGGCCCGCCACCACGGCGTCCGTGCACACGTCCGTCGGCGCGACCGCGATCCGCCGCTGGCTGACCCCGATCGCCTATCAGGATGCACCGCAGGAGGTCCTCCCTCCCGAGCTGCGCGACGGCAACCCGCTCGGCATCCCGCGCCGCGAGTCCTGATCCGCCCGGAGGCGCAGGGGTCGCATCCTGCCGCCACCGCAAGCGCGGAACGGCAGGATGCGACCCCGGTGGACGTCGGGCTCCGGCGTCACTCCCCGATGTAGCTCATGACGTGCTTGATGCGCGTGTAGTCGTCGAAGCCGTACTGCGAGAGATCCTTGCCGTAGCCGGAGTGCTTGAAGCCGCCGTGCGGCATCTCCGCGACGATCGGGATGTGGGTGTTGATCCACACGCAGCCGAAGTCGAGCCCCTTGGCGAACCGCATGGCGCGGCCGTGATCCTTCGTCCAGACGGAGGAGGCGAGCCCGTACTGCACGCCGTTCGCCCAGCGCAGGGCCTCCGCCTCGTCGGCGAAGCGCTGCACGGTCTGCACGGGGCCGAAGATCTCGTTCTGCACCGCCTCGTCGTCCTGCCGCAGGCCCGACACGATGGTCGCCTCCCAGAAATAGCCGCGGTCGCCCTGGCGTCGTCCGCCCGTCTCGACCGTCGCGTGGTCCGGGAGCCGGTCCACGAAGCCGCTGACCTGCGCCAGCTGGTTCGCGTTGTTGAGCGGGCCGTAGAGCACGCCGTCCTCCCGGGGCCCGCCGGTCACGGCGTTGGCGCGGGCGTACTCGGTCAGCGCCGCGACGAACTCGTCGTGGATGCCCGTCTGCACGAGGAGCCGCGTCGCGGCGGTGCAGTCCTGGCCGGCGTTGAAGTAGCCCGCGGCGACGATCCCCTCGACGGCCTTCGGGATGTCGGCGTCGTCGAACACGATCACCGGCGCCTTGCCGCCGAGCTCCAGGTGCACACGCTTGAGATCGAACGAGGCTGCCCGCGCGACCTCCATTCCGGCGCGCACCGACCCGGTGATCGAGATGAGCTGCGGGATGGGGTCGGCCGTCATCGCCGCCCCCGTGGTGCGGTCCCCCAGCACGACGTTGAGCACTCCGGCCGGGAGGAACTCGGCGGCGACCTCCGCCAGCAGCAGGGTCGACAGGGGCGTCGTGTCCGACGGTTTCAGCACCGTCGTGTTGCCGGCCGCCAGCGCGGGGGCGAACTTCCACACCGCCATGTTGAGCGGGTAGTTCCACGGCGTCACCTGCCCGACGACGCCGATCGGCTCACGCCGGATGAACGACGTGTGATCGCGCAGATACTCGCCGGCCGAGCGGCCCTCCAGGTTGCGCGCTGCACCGGCGAAGAAACGGATCTGGTCGATCGAGAGCAGGATCTCGTCGTCGACCAGGGTCGAGCGCGGCTTGCCGGTGTCCTGCGACTCCGCGTCGGCGAACTCCTCGGCGCGCTCCTCCATCGCGTCCGCGATCCGGAAGAGCGCCAGCTGGCGTTCCGCGGGAGTCGTGTCCCCCCACGTCTCGAACGCGGTCTGCGCGGCACGGTAGGCGTCGGCGACGTCGTCGGCGGTGGAGATCGGCGCGTTCGCGTAGACCTCCTCCGTCGCCGGGTCGATCAGAGTGAGGGTCGCGTCCCCGCGCGCCTCGACGTGGGTGCCGTTCACGAAGTTCCTGAGCTCGGTCATGGCCGGGAGTCTACTGATTCCGTCACCGAATGCACCAGGAACGTGCGGAATCGCTTGCCAGAGAGCACTTCCACTGACAGAATCGCTCCATGAGTACCCCTCGGGCAACGAACGGCGCGAAGGCTCCGCAGATCGATGACGTCTCCAAGGCGATCATCGAGCAGCTCCAGGTGGACGGCCGCAAGTCGTACGCCGAGATCGGCAAGGCCGTCGGTCTGAGCGAAGCTGCGGTCCGCCAGCGCGTGCAGAAGCTGACCGAGTCGGGCGTGATGCAGATCGTAGCCGTGACCGACCCGATGCAACTCGGGTTCTATCGCCAGGCGATGATCGGGATCCGCGTCACCGGGGACACCCGCGTGGTCGCCGACAAGCTGGCTGCGATGCCGGCCGTCGACTACGTCGTCCTCACGGCCGGGACTTACGACATCCTGGCCGAGGTGGTGTGCGAGAACGACCTCGACCTCATCACGATGCTCAACTCCGAGATCCGATCCCTCGACGGCGTGCTGTCGACCGAGACGTTCGTCTATCTCAAACTCCACAAACAGTTCTACAACTGGGGAACACGATAACCATGACAACCGTAGAAACGTTCGGCGAGCCGATCACCTCCGACGAGGCGACGCTCCAGGCCAAGGCCAAGGACCACCTCTGGATGCACTTCGCGCGCCAGTCGGTGATGGAGGACGGCGCAGGCGTGCCGATCATCACCCGCGGCGAAGGCCATCACATCTGGGACTCGCACGGCAAGCGCTACATCGACGGGCTCTCCGGGCTGTTCGTGGTCAACGCCGGCCACGGTCGCAGGCGTCTCGCCGAGGCCGCCGCCAAGCAGGCCGAGCAGCTCGCGTTCTTCCCGATCTGGTCGTACGCCCACCCGAACGCCATCGAGCTCGCTGACCGGCTCGCGCACTACGCGCCCGGCGACCTCAACCGCGTCTTCTTCTCCACCGGCGGCGGCGAGGCCGTCGAGACCGCCTTCAAGCTGGCCAAGTACTACTGGAAGCTGCAGGGGCGCCCGACCAAGCACAAGGTGCTCTCGCGCTCCGTCGCTTACCACGGCACCCCGCAGGGTGCGCTCGCGATCACCGGCATCCCGGCTATGAAGGAGATGTTCGAGCCGCTCACCCCCGGCGGGTTCCGCGTCCCGAACACGAACTTCTATCGCGCGGGCGAGATGGGGGCCCCGACCGACAACATCGAGGACTTCGGGGTGTGGGCGGCCAATCGCATCGAGGAGATGATCCAGTTCGAGGGCCCTGAGACCGTCGCAGCGATCTTCCTCGAGCCGGTGCAGAACTCCGGCGGCTGCTTCCCGCCGCCTCCCGGGTACTTCCAGCGCGTGCGCGAGATCTGCGACAAGTACGACGTGCTGCTGGTCAGCGACGAGGTCATCTGCGCCTTCGGCCGCATCGGCCACATGTTCGCCTGCGACCAGTACGGCTACGTGCCCGACATGATCACCTGTGCCAAGGCGATGACCTCCGGGTACTCCCCGATCGGCGCGACCATCATCAGCGACAAGATCTACGAGCCGTTCAAGCACGGCAACACGTCGTTCTACCACGGCTACACGTTCGGCGGGCACCCGGTCTCGGCCGCGGTCGCGATGGAGAACCTCGACATCTTCGAGGAGGAGGGTCTGAACGACCGCGTGCGCGAGAACTCGCCGCTCTTCCGCGCCGAGCTCGAGAAGCTGCTCGCTCTCCCGATCGTCGGCGACGTGCGCGGCGACGGCTACTTCTTCGGCATCGAGCTGGTGAAGGACAAGGCCACGAAGGAGACCTTCGACGACGACGAGTCCGAGCGGCTCCTGCGCGGGTTCCTCTCCAAGGCGCTGTACGACGCGGGCCTGTACTGCCGCGCCGACGACCGCGGAGACCCCGTCGTCCAGCTCGCACCGCCGCTGACCATCGGTCCCGACGAGTTCGTCGAGATCCGCCAGATCCTCGAGTCCGTGCTGACCGAGGCGAGCAACCACCTGTAAGACCGCAGTACCCGACTGCACGAGGCGGGTCCGGCCTCCGCGCGAGCGGCGACCGGGCCCGCCTTCCGTATCCGCACCTCCCCCGACACCCGGAGATCCCATGGACTATCGCAGCACCGGCTTCTGGTTCGACTCCATCGCCGACACCGAGGGAGGTTTCGCGCCCCGGCCCGGTCTCACCGCGGACGTGGAGGCGGACGTCGCCATCGTCGGCGCCGGGCTGACCGGGCTCTGGACCGCGTACTACCTGCTGCGCTCCGACCCGGCCCTGCGGGTGGTCCTGCTCGAGAAGGAGGTCGCCGGGTTCGGCGCATCCGGCCGCAACGGCGGATGGTGCTCGGCACTCTTCCCGTGGTCGGCGACGAAACTGGAGGCGCGTTACGGCTTCGACGCCGCCGTCGCGCAGCGCCGCGCGATGATCGACACGGTGCACGAGGTCGGTCGCGTGACCGACGTCGAGGGCATCGACTGCGACTACCGCCGCGGCGGCACGGTGACCTTCGCCCGCTCCCGTCCGCAACTGGACGCCGCGCGCGCGGAGTTCGCCGAATCGGAGCGCTTCGGCGTCGACCGGGTGGCGCTGTGGGGCACGGCGACCGTGCGCGAGCGATTCGGTGTCCCCGACGCGGTCGCCGCCACGTACACGCCCGACTGCGCGCGCGTCCACCCCGGCAAGCTCGTCCGGGGGCTGGCGCGTGTCGTGGAGGAGGCGGGGGCGACCATCGCCGAGGGAACCGAAGTGCTCTCGTGGCGCGACGGCGTCGTCCAGACCCGCTCGGGCGGCGCGGAGCGCACGGTCCGGGCGGGAGTCGTCGTGAACGCGACGGAGGGCTACGGCTCCCAGGTGCCGCAGGTCGGCCGCCGCATCCTTCCGCTCTACTCGCTCATGATCGCCACCGAGCCGCTCTCCGAGGAGACGTGGGACCGCATCGGGATCGCGCACGGGCAGACGTTCACCGACTTCCGTAACCTCATCGTCTACGGACAGCGCACCGCGGACGATCGGTTCGCGTTCGGCGGGCGCGGGGCACGCTACCACCTGGGCAGCGCCGTCCATCCGGCGTACGACCGCTCGCAGACGGTGCGCGACCACCTGGTGCGCACCCTCTTCGACCTCTTTCCCGATGCCGCGGGCGCGCGCATCACCCACCACTGGGGCGGTCCGCTCGGCGTCCCGCGTGACTGGCACGCCGGCGTCGGCCTCGACGCCGCGCGCAAGGAGGCCTGGGCGGGCGGCTATGTCGGCGACGGACTGAGCACCACCAATCTCGCGGGCCGCACACTCGCCGACCTCATCGCCGGGCGGGCCACCGCCCTGACAGGCCTTCCCTGGGTGGGCCACCGCTCACGACCCTGGGAGCCCGAGCCGCTCCGTTTCGCGGGCGCCAACGCCGGCCTCCTGGCGATGGAGGGCGCCGACCTGGAGGAGTCCCTCACCGGCCGCGCCTCCCTCATCGCCCGCGCGCTCGGCCCCCTCATCGGCCACTGACACCGCGCGATTCGTCACGAACGTCGCGAGAGCGACGGGCGGGTTCCCCGCATTCGTGCCGAGTCTTCGCCTCCCCGAAACACGAAGAACCGCCGAGGACGCAGAGGATCTGCGTGCTCGGCGGTTCCGTTCCGCGCGGGAGAGGTCAGGCCTGCTGGAGGACCGCCTGCAGCTCGAGCGTGATGGTGACGTCCTCTCCGAGGAGCACGCCACCGGTCTCGAGCGCCGCGTTGTAGGTGAGGCCGAAGTCCTCGCGGTTGATCTTCGTCTTCGCGGTCGCGCCGGCCTTGTAGTTGCCGTACGGGTCCTGGCCGAAGCCGCCGAAGTCGAACTCGAACGTGACCGGCTTGGTCACGCCCTTGATCGTCAGGTCGCCGTCGACGAGGAAGTCGCCGTCCTCGTGGCGCACACCGGTCGACACGAAGTCGATGGTCGGGTACTCCTCGGCGAGGAAGAAGTCGCCGGTGCGCAGGTGCGCGTCGCGGTCGGGGTTCTTGGTGTTGACGGACGCGACCTCGGCCTTCGCCGTGACGGTCGACTCGAGCGGGTTCTCGGCGGTCACGAAGGTCGCGTCGAAGTTCTCGAACGTGCCCTTGACCTTGCTGATCATGAGGTGACGGATGCTGAAGCCGACTTCGCTGTGCACGGGGTCGATGGTCCAGGTGCCCGCCTTGTAGCCGGGGATGTCGATGGTCATGCGGTGATCTCCTTGAGAATCGGTGGTCTCGCTTGCGGAGCGGGCGGACGATGCTTCGCCCCGCTCGAGTACATGCAAGCGTATGTATCGTCGGTCTATTCCGATTCTGCCAAAAAAGTTGACGCGTCACTCTTCCTTCGTCATCGAATGACGCAGGACGATCAGCGCGCGTGCGTCCGCGTCGATCTGCTCGACCGGGATCCGACCGTCCCCGACCGCGGCGACGACCGCGTCGATCAGAGCAGCGGGATCGGTGTCGGCGCCCTGCACCATGAGCACCATCGTGTTGCCCGCGGCGATCGCCGCGACCGCGTTCGCCCCGGCGTCCTGGTACTGCGGGAGTCCCGTGTCCTGCAGCATCCGCAGATCGTCGGTGATCGTGATGCCGTGGAACCCCACCTCGTCTCGCAGGATGCGGTGCCAGGTCGGCGAGAGGGACGCGGGAGCGGCGTCGACCTGGCTGTAGACGAGATGTCCGAACATCACGACCTCGGCCCCCGCATCCACCCCCGCGCGGAACGGCGGCAGATCCCTGGCCTCCCACTGCGCCCGCGAGACCGTGGTCGTCGGAACGGTGAGATGCGAGTCGGCGTCGGTCTCCCCGTGGCCCGGGAAGTGCTTGAGGGTGCTCAGCACGCTGCCGCGCTCCCCCGCCACCGCCGCCGCGACGCGGTCGGCCGCGCCGGCCGGGTCGGTCCCGAGCACGCGGTCGGAGATGAACGAGGACGGATCGGCCGTCATGTCCGCGACCACACCGAAGTTGAGGCTCACGCCCGCCTGCTTCAGCAGGGCCGCCCGGGCGGAGAACGCAGCACGTGTCGCGTCCGGGCTCCCGCCGCGCAGCTCCTCCCCGCCGGGCTGGCCGTCCCACGGGAGCCGCGTGACGTCGCCGCCCTCCTCATCGATGCCGATGAGCGGCGGCATCGTCGGGTCGGATGCCCGCATCGCAGCCGTCTGGCCGGCCAGCGCCTCCGGCGACGCCGGGATGTTGTCGCCCATCAGGATCAGCCCGCCCAGCCCGTACCGATCGGAGAAGCCACGCAGCGCCGCACCGTCCGTCCCTCCAGCGTGGAGCATGAAGAGGCTGGCGACCTTCTGGCGGAGCGTCATGTTCGCCAGCCGCTGGTCCGCGAACGCCTCCGCGGGATCGCGGGTCGGGGCCGGCGACGGCGTCGCCGAGTCACGGACCGGAGCATGCGGAGCGGAGGCGGCAGGGCGAGCGGGACCAGGTGCGGTGCAGCCCACGAGGCCGGCGGCCGTCACCGCGAGCGCGGCCGCGACGCCTGCCGTCGCCCACCGCCTCGTCGTCCGCATCAGACGATGCTAGCCCTCACCCCTTGACGGCGCCTCCGAGCCCGGCGCTGCGCAGGAAGAGTCCCTGGAACACCAGGAACAGCACGATCGGGATGAGGGTCGAGATCGCGAGCGCCGCGAGGTACACGTCCAGCTGGATCGCCGCCTGCAGGGTGGGCAGGCGCACCGAGAGGGGCTGGAGGGCCGGATCGCGCAGCACGAGGAGGGGCCAGAGGTAGTCCTTCCACGCCGCGATGATCGCGAACACCGAGACCACGCCGAGGATCGGCTTGGACATCGGCAGCACGATCGACCAGAACAGGCGGAACGGCCCCGCCCCGTCGGTCCGCGCCGCCTCGAACACCTCGCGCGGCAGGTTGTCGAAGAACCGCTTCACGAGGACCACGTTGAACGCGCTCGCCCCCGCCGGGAGCCAGACCGCCCAGAAGGTGTTGATGAGCGACTGGCCGAGCAGCGGCGGGTTCAGGATGGTCAGGTACAGCGGCACCAGCAGCACGACCGACGGCACGAACAGCGTCGTGAGGATGAGGCCGTAGAGCACTTTCCCGTACCTCGGCCGCAGCACGCTCAGCGCGTAGCCGGCGGTGGTGGCGACGAGGATCTGCGCGGCCCACGACCCGGCAGCGACCCAGATCGTGTTCACGAACTGGACATCGATGTGCACGGTGGACCACGCGGTCGACAGGTTGGCCCAGTCGACGCCGTTCGGGAACAGCGCCATCGGGGTCTTGAGGGTGTCCGCCGTGGGGGTGATGGCCGACTTGGCGAGCCAGAGCAGCGGCCCGAGACCGACCACGATCAGGAGCACGAGGAGCACGGCGTTGACGACTCGCGACGTCCATCGCACGCCGGGGCGACGGCGGTCGGAGATCGAGAGGATGCCGCGGTCGCCCTCCTCCTGCGGCCGACCTCGGCGCCGACGACGCCGGGGCGCCTCCGGGCTCGCGCCTTCCTCGACGACGGCGGTCACGACCGTCGTGACCTCGGGCGGAAGCTGGGTGGACGTGCTCAATTCTGGCTCCAGGACTTGGTGAGGCGGAAGTACACGAGGGACAGGACGGCCAGGAACGCGGCGAGCATGAGGCTGAGCGCCGTCGCGGCGCCGTAGTCGCCGCCGAGGGAGTTCTGGAACGCGTAGCGGTAGATCAGCAGCAGGATCGTCACGGTCGAGTTGACCGGGCCGCCGCTGGTGAACAGGAACGGCTCCAGGAAGACCTGGGCCGTGCCGATGATCTGCAGGATCAGGGTGATCAGCAGCACGCCCCGGAGCTGGGGCAGCGTCACGTGCCAGATCTTGCGCCAGATGCTCGCGCCGTCGACCTCGGCGGCGTCGTACAGCTCGGGAGCGACACCGGTGATGGCGGCGAGATAGATGATGATCGTGCCGCCGGCGGCCGCCCAGGTCGCCTCGACGACCAGCGACGGCATCGCCTGCGTCGCATCCTGGATCCACGGCTGCGGCGGGATGCCCACCCAGCCCAGGATGGTGTTGAAGACACCCGTGGGACGCGCGTCGTAGAAGAACTTCCAGAGCAGCACGGCGACGACCGGCGGAACGACCACCGGCAAGTAGGCCAGCGCGCTGTAGAGTCCCTTCGCGCGCTTCACCTCGCTCATCAGCACCGCTGCGATCAAGGGGATGGGGTAGCCCAGGACGAGCGCGAGCAGCGCGAACCAGGCGGTGTTCCCCACGGCCGTCCAGAACAGCGGGTCATTGACCACCTGGACGAAGTTGTCCCAGCCCACCCAGACGGGCGGACTCACCAGATTGGTGTGCTGGAAGCTCATCACCACGCTGCGCACGATGGGCCACCAGGAGAAGACGCCGAAGATCAGGAGCATCGGCAGCAGGAACAGCAGGTTGCTGAGTCCGCCGCCGCGCAGCCAGGTCAGGGGCGTGCGTCGGGCCCGGCGCGCGGCCGGGCGGGTGCGGTCGATCGCGGTCATGCGCGGATCACCCTCTCGGATCGAGCCGGCCGGCCGGCGACGCACGTGGCGCCGCCGGCCGGCCGGGTGGTCACTTGTCGGCGTCGACGAGCTTCTGGATGTCGGAGTCGACCTTCGTCAGCAGCTGATCGATGTCTGCGTTCTGGTCCGTCAACACGGCCTGCACGACGGTGTCGAGCGCTCCGTACAGCTCCTGGGTGTGCTTGTTCGGCTCGGGCACCAGGTTCGCGTCGAAAATCTTGTCCGTGAACGGAGCCACGTTCTGCTGCGGCACGTTGATCTCGTCCGTGATCCACTCCATGTTCTGGTCGTACGTCGCCTTATCGAAGACCGGCAGGGTGGGGACACCGACCGGCTGGCCCGACTTCACCAGCACCTTCGCGTCAGCCACGGCCTGGTCCTGGTTCAGCAGCTTCTGCATGTAGTAGAAGTCGATCCACTTGACCGCGGCGTCCTTCTGCTCCTGGGTCGACTTCGGGCTGACGGCCGCGACGTTGCCGCCGGCGAGCACGCCGGCGTCCGTGTTGCTGTGGTCGATCGGCAGCATGGTCAGCCCGTAGTTCTTCGGGTCGACCGCGTTCTGCTGCACAAGGGAGGTGAGCACGTCGGAGCCGGACGGGTACATCGCGATCTGCCCGGCGCCGAACGCCTGGTTGATGCCGGACCAGTCCAGCAGGAAGTTGCTCCCGACCGAGTTGTCCTTCCACCGCAGGTCCTTCAGCCACTGCAGGGCTTCCTTGGTGACGGGGTTGTTGGTCGTGACCTTCGTCTTCCCGCCCTCGGTGGTCTCCACGCGGCCGCCCCGCGCGTAGACGGTGGTGGTGAGCTCCCAGCCGCCGGTGTTGCCCTGCGTCATCTGCATGTAGCCCGCGACGCCGGGGACCTTCTCGGAGATGGTCTTGGCGTCGGCGCGGACCTCGTCCCAGGTCGTCGGCGGCTTGTCGGGGTCGAGCCCTGCCTTGGTGAAGATCTCGCGGTTGTACGAGAGCCCCATCGCGTACGGGCCGTACGGGATCCCGTAGATCTTGTCGCCGTCTTTGGCGACCGCGAGCACGTTCTCGTTGAACTTCGACGCGTAGGGCAGCTTGTTCACCTCGGCCGTGATGTCGGCCAGCTGACCCGCCTGGATGAGCGACTGGGAGTCGGTGAACGGCACGTTGAAGACGTCGGGGAGGGTGCCGCCCGCGAGCTGCGTCGCGAACGTCGGGCCCGTCCACTGGTACTCCTCCGACTTCACGACGATGTCGGGGTTGGCCTTCTCGAACTCCTTGACCCGGTCGTCGAACGCCTTGAAGGCGGCCTTGTCGCTGCCCGGGATGAGGCTGGCGACGGTGATGTGGACCTTGCCGTCGTTGGCGTCGCCTCCGGATGACGAGCAGCCGGCGAGGATGCCTGCTCCGGCGAGGGCGACCGCGGTGACGGCCGCGATCGTGCGTGGTGACTTCATTGTCGGTGTTTCCTTCCGTGATGTGGTGAGGGTCACTCAGTGTGGTGCGGGTGTGGCGGTCGGCGGCGGTCAGGGCTGCGTGCGCAGCCAGGCCGTCGCGTCGGAGGGCAGCAGGCCGTCGACCAGCGGGCTGCTGCTGAGCAGGATGGCGGTGCTGTCCGGCAGGGGGACGGCATCCGGAGAGAGGTTCGTGACGGAGGCGAAACGGTCGCCGCGCGCGAACGCCAGCACGCCGTCAGGGGCGTCCAGCCAGGCGAAGGGGCCGTCGCCGAGACCGGCCTCCTCATGCCGGATGCGCAGCGCCTGGCGATAGAGCCAGAGCATCGACGCCGGGTCGCTCTGCTGCGCCTCGACGGTGAGCGCCGCCCAGGCCGACGGCTGGGGCAGCCACGGCTCGGAGGTCGCTCCGGCCGGGCTGAATCCGAACGGGGCGGTCGCGCCGCGCCAGGGCAGAGGTACCCGGCAGCCGTCGCGCCCCGGGTCCACACCGCCCGAGCGGAAGTGCATCGGGTCCTCGAGGCGGTCGGGCGGCAGGTCCTCGACCTCCGGCAGCCCGAGCTCGTCGCCCTGGTACAGATACAGTGATCCCGGCAGGGCCGCCGTGAGCAGCGCGGCGGCGCGGGCGCGGCGTCGCCCCAGCTCCAGATCGGTCGGCGTGCCCGACCGCTTCTTCGCGAAGGCGAACGAGGAGTCCTCCCGCCCGTAGCGCGTGACGGGCCGGGTGACGTCGTGGTTCGAGAGCACCCAGGTGCTCGGCGCGCCGACCGGAGCGTGCGCCGCGAGCGTCTCGTCGATGGAGGTGCGCAGTTCGCGGGCATCCCACGGCCGCGCGAGGAAGTCGAAATTGAACGCCGTGTGCAGCTCGTCGGGGCGGAGGTACAGGGCGAACCGGTCGATGTCGGGCAGCCAGATCTCCCCCACCAGCACCCGGGTGCCCGGGTAGGAGTCGGCGATCGCCCGCCACGAGCGGTAGATGTCGTGGAGTTCGTCGCGGTCCTGGGTGGGGTGTTCGCCCGCGCCCGGCGCCTCCGGGACCTCAGGCAAGGCCGGGTCCTTCACGAGGAGCGCGGCGGAGTCGATGCGCACCCCGGCCACACCGCGGTCGAACCAGAACCGCAGGATGTCCTCGTGCTCGCGGCGCACGTCGGGGTGGTTCCAGTTGAGATCGGGCTGCTCCGGGCTGAAGAGGTGGAGGTACCACTCGCCGGGCGTGCCGTCGGCCTCGCTCGTGCGCGTCCAGGTGTCCCCGGAGAAGTTGGACTCCCAGTTCGTGGGCATCGTGTCCCCGTGCTCGCCGCGTCCGGGGCGGAACCAGAACCGCTCCCGCTCGGGCGAGCCGGGGCCGGCCGCCAGCGCCGCCCGGAACCAGGGGTGCCGGTCGGAGACGTGGTTGGGGACGATGTCGACGATGGTCCGGATGCCGAGGGCGAGCGCCTCCGCGATGAGGGCCTCCGCTTCGGCCAGATCGCCGAAAGCGGGATGGATGCGGCGGTAGTCGGCGACGTCGTAGCCGCCGTCCGCGAGCGGGGAGTCGTACCAGGGCGTGAACCAGATCGCGTCGACGCCGAGCGCCTTCAGGTGGTCCAGGTGCTGCCGCACACCCGCGAGATCGCCCACCCCGTCACCGTCGCCGTCCGCGAAGCTCCGCGGGTAGATCTGGTAGATGACCGCGCTGCGCCACCAGGCGGAGTCGTCGTCCCTCGGAGTCGCGCCGGTCGGGTGCGCGGCGGCGCCGGGGGCGGCCGCCGCGACGGTGTCGTGCCCGGCGGTGTCGCCGGTCAGCAGGGAGAGATCCACGGTGAGCCCATCGCATCGGGCGGCCCTTCGGAGCGGGCCGCGGCTGTCGCGACGCGCTCTCGGCGCCGTCGCTGCTACCGAAATGTAGCTAACGCGACAAGATGATGCAAGAACTCAACAATACGCAATTCACTTGCGTACATTTGCGCCGAATTGCGCTCCGCCGCCGCCTCAGGCGGGCCCGGTGGACCCCCGCACCACCAGCTCCGGCTCGAAGAACAGCTCGTCCCGGATGGCGGAGTCGCTCGAGATCTGGCGCAGCAGCAGCTCGATCACGGTGCGCCCCATGGGCTCGATGGGCTGACGGATGGTCGTCAACGGCGGCTCGGTGCAGTTCATCAGCGCGGAGTCGTCGTAACCCACGATCGAGACGTCGCGCGGGACGGACAGCCCCGCCCTGCGCGCCGCACGGATGGCGCCCAGCGCCATGGGGTCGCTCGCGCAGACGATGGCGCTGACACCGGCGGCGAGCAGGCGGGCCGCCGCCGCCTGCCCCGCCTCCAACGAATACAGCGAATGGACGACGAGCCCCTCGTACAGTGGCGTGCCCCACTCGGCACTGATCCGGCGCGCCGCCTCCAGCTTCCGCATCGAGGGGACGTGGTCGCGCGGCCCCAGGAGCAGTCCGATCCGTTCGTGCCCGAGGGAGCGGAGGTGGCCGAGCGCCTGCCCCGTCGCGACGGAGTCGTCGCACGAGACGGTAGCGAAGTGCAGCTCGTCGACCGGCGCGTTCACCAGGACCGTGGGGAGGTTGAGGTCGCGCAACCGGTCGTAGTGCTCGTGCGACGCGTCGACCTGGGCGTAGGCACCCCCGACGAAGACGACGCCCGACACCTGCTGCTGCAGGAGCAGCTCGACGTAGTCGGCCTCCGAGATCCCGCCGGCCGTCTGGGTGCACAGCACAGGGGTGTATCCGTTCTGCGCGAGGGCGCCGCCGATGATCTCGGCGAAGGCCGGGAAGATCGGATTCTGCAGTTCGGGGAGGACGAGGCCGACCAGGCGCGCGCGCTCCCCGCGCAGCTTGGTGGGGCGCTCGTAGCCGAGGACGTCGAGGGCGGTCAGGACAGCCTCCCTGGTCGCCGCGGACACTCCCGGCTTATCGTTCAGCACTCGGCTGACGGTCGCTTCGCTGACTCCGACCTTACGCGCGACCTCGGCGAGACGTTTCGACATACCGGACAGTGTACGCAAGTGCTTGCAGAATCACGCAAGTCTCTTGCATTGCGCGCGCCCAGGTCTAGCATGGCGGGCATGGCGACGCGCGTGACCTCCCTGCTGCTCGCCTCGCATCCCGGGCCGACGCTCGTGGTCACCGCCGTCGCGGCCGGTCTCGGAATCGGTCTGGGATACTCCCCCGGACGCCTCGCCCTGCTCGCGCTGGCCATCCTGCTCGGCCAGCTCTCCATCGGGTGGTCGAACGACTGGCTGGACGCCGCCCGCGACCGCGCCGTCGACCGGGCGGACAAGCCGGCCGCTCGCGGTGACATCTCCCCCACCGCGGTCCGGGCGGCCGCCTTCTCTGCCCTCGGGCTCGCTCTGGTCGCGACCGCTCCGCTGGGCCCCGGCGCACTGGCTGCGCACGCGGTCGCCATCGCCGGAGGCTGGGCCTACAACCTCGGCCTGAAGTCGACCGTCCTGTCGTTCGTGCCGTTCGCCATCAGCTTCGGCCTCCTGCCGGCGATCGCGACACTCGGGCAGGAGCGCCCGGTGGTCCCGGCGGCCTGGGTGCTTCTCGCAGGGGCGCTGCTCGGCGTTGCCGCCCACATCACGAACGTGCTGCCCGACCTGGCGGACGATGAGCGCACCGGCATCCGTGGCCTCCCGCACCGTCTGGGTGCCATGGTCAGCGGTCTCCTCGCGTTCGGCTGCCTTGCCGTGGCGACCGCGCTCGTCGCGCTGGGACCGGGGTGGCCGATGCGTCCCGCGCTCACCGTCGGTCTGGTGCTCGGACTCGCCGCGGCCGCGCTCGGCGTCGTGCTCCTGCTGCGCAGCAGTCCCACCCGACTGCTCATGCAGCTCATCATGACGTGCGCACTGATCGATGTGCTGATGCTGGCGATCGCGGGTCAGTCTGTCGTCGCGGCCTGAACCGGCTCCGCCACCGGCGCCTTGTTGCGGATGCCGATGGCCGAGACGATGCCGCCCGCGAGCAGGAGTGCGGCGGTCGTGATCATCGCCCGGTGGAGGCCGTCGACATCCAGCTGCTGCCCGATCACGAGGCCCGCCATCGCGACCGTGATCAACCCGGCGATACGGGACACGGCGTTGTTGACCGCCGACGCGATCCCCGCCTCCGCCGGATGGATCGCGCCGAGGATGGCGCTGGTGAGCGGCGCGACCGTCATCGAGAGTCCGATGCCGAAGAGCAGCACCGCCGGCAGCAGGCTGATCCAATAGTCGACGTGCGCGTCCGCCAGGAGCAGCCACAGGAAGCCGACCGACGCCACCATCGGCCCGACCGCCATGAACAGCCGCGGGCCGTACCGCCCCGCCAGGCCGCCGAAGAATCCCGACAACAGCAGCATGCAGAGCGTCGAGGGGATGAAGACAAACCCGGCCGCGATCGCCGAGAAGCCGGCGACCTGCTGGAGGAACAGTGTGACGATCAGCGGGCCGAAGGAGAGTGCGCCGTACACGAACGCGGTAGCGATGTTGCCGACCCAGAAGTTGTGCACGCGGAACAGTGCGAGCGGCAGCATCGGCTGCTTCACCCGCGTCTCCACGATGAAGAAGGACGCGAGCGAGAGCAGACCGACGGCCAGCGGTATCCAGACCCGCGGACTCACCCAGCCGTAGGCGCCCTGCTCGATCAGCGCGAAGACGGTGCCCGCCAGCCCGACCGATCCGAAGACCGCGCCGAGCACGTCGACCCGGCCCCCGGTGCCGTGGTCCGTCTCGCCGAGGGTGAGCATCAGCACCAGGGTGATCGCGATCGGCACGACGTTGATCACGAACACCCACCGCCAGGAGAGAGTGTCCACGAAGACCCCGCCGATCACCGGCCCGGCGATCATCGCGATTCCCGTCCACGCCGTCCACCGGCCGATCGCCTTCGCCTGCGCGGCGCCGTCGAAGCGGGAGATGATGATCGCCAGCGAGCTCGGGACCAGGAGCGCGCCCGCGATCCCCTGCAGGGCGCGCGCGATCACGAGGAAGACGCCGTCGGGGGCGAAGGCGCAGAGCAGGGAGGTGATCCCGAAGCCGATGAGCCCGATGTAGAGCACGCGCTTGCGGCCGAAGACGTCGGACAGCGAGCCTGCCAGCAGGATGAACGACCCGAGGGTCACGAGATACCCGTCGACCACCCACTGCTGCAGCGGCAATCCCCCGCCGAGCTCCTTGTCGATCGCAGGAAGGGCGACGTTGATGACCGCGCCGTCGAGGAAGGCCACGAAGCTGGCGAGGATCGCGATGATCAGCACGCGCAGCTGCAGCGAAGTCATGCGTTCGGACGCCATGGACTCATTCAACGGCCACCGGGCCGCCGGTGCAAGCGCTCTCCCGCGCGGCTAGTTGTTGCCCTTGGTGCACGTGACCTGCGCGGCGGTCTGCCCGGTGATGCTGGAGGGCAGCTCGACCGCCGCTCCCGTGTCCGTCGGCGCGGGCGCAGCCGGGGCATCCGCCGGGGGCGACCCCGCGTCCGTCGCGGCGCCCGGATCGGTCGCCGCACCCGTGTCCGTCGGGGCGGGCGTCGATGTCGCGCTCGGGTCCTCCGCCGCCCGGCCCGTCGTCCCGGTGAGCTTCACCGGGACGTCGTTGACGAGCGCCTCGTTGAGGGCCTTCGCCGCCGAGGACTGCGGGATGACCCGGTTGACGTTGTCCGGGTCCGTCACCGTCGGGTACTGCACGAACACCATGTTCTCGAGACCCGTGTCCTTGACGGCGAGGGCGATCTGCACGAGCGTCGTGGGGTTGCTCAGCGACTCCGAGGGCGTGACGTTCTGCACGGCGGCCTTGGCGAGCCCGTAGAGCTGCACCGGGTTGGAGAGCACGCCGCCGCTGACGACCTTCCGCGCCAGAGCCGAGAGGAACACCTGCTGGTTCGAGATGCGGCCGAGGTCGCTGCCGTCGCCGACGCCGTGCCTGCTGCGGAGGAACGAGAGCGCCTCGTCGCCGACGAGCTCGTTGTCCCCGGCCGGGAGGTCCAGCGGCGGGTTCGTGTACTTGTCCTCCACCGGCGTCGCGAGGCACACGGAGACGCCGCCGACAGCGGTCGACATCGCGCTCACGCCCGCGAAGTTGATGATCGCGCCGAACGGGATGGTCAACCCCGTCAGCTTCTCGACCGTCAGGACGACGCACGGAAGGCCGCCGCGGGAGAGCGCCGTGTTGAACTGTGCGTACGAGCTCCCGTCGATGGTCCCGTCGCCGTTCTGGGCCGGGCAGTCCGGGATGGCGATCATCAGGTCGCGCGGGAAGCTGACCACCATCATGCTCTTGTGGTCCTGTGCGATGTGCAGCAGCATCGTGACGTCGTTGTTGCCCTCGCCGCTGCTCGCGTCCTGCTCGTCCGCCGACTCGTAGATCCCGCCGAGACCGGAACGGCTGTCGGTGCCGGCGATGAGGAGGTTGATGCCACCCTCCATCGCGGCGACATCCGGGATGGCCTGCTGGGTGTGGCCGGGGAGCGAGACGAGCTTCACCCCGGTCTTCACCGAACGGGCGACGTCCCACACCGCATACGCCGCGACACCGCCGACGCTCACGAGCACGACCGCCATCGCCGCGGCGAGCAGCCCGAACACGTACCCGACGGCGCCGCGGCGGCGGAGTCGGCCGTGGCGCACGGGCTGCGGGCCACGGGCGCGCTGGTGGCGGCGCGGCAGGTCCGTCATGGCGTGCCTTTCCGGGATCGGGAGCGGTGGGATGCGGGAAAGCCTACCGACGTTTCCTTTCCGAGTGCTGCGAGACGCGCCTGCCTGGCCACGCGGGCCACCCCCGGTCCTGGGGTCATCGCTGCGCGCCAGAATGGGGGCATGCAGAACCCGAAGCCGCGATACGCCGCCCAGCTGGAGCAGCTCACCCTGCTCGGGATGCGCTCCACCGGTTCCGCCGCACACAGCGAGCTCGTCGACACGATCGCCGACGAACTGGCCGCGCTCGGGCTCGAGGTGCACCGCGACGGGCACGTCCTCGACCGGTGGGAGGCCCCCGAGTCCGCGGTCTCGCTGGAGGTGGGCGGCGAGCGGATCCCACTCGCGTCCGCGTGGCCGTACTCCGGAGCCACCCCCGCCGACGGCGTCACGGGACGCCTCGTCCGTCTGGGCGGTCGCCGGCCGCGCTGGGCCGACGCGGCGGGAGCCATCGCCGTCGTCGAGGTGCCCCACCTCCGCGTCCCCTCGCGTTTCCTCGTCGACAGCTGGGACGGCTCGACGGCGCTGGGACCGACCGTGAGCAACCCGGTCCTGAGTGCCGAACTCGGCGGTCTCGACCTCGCCGCCGCGCGAGCCGCGGGGGTGCTCGGCGTCGTCGCCGTCTGGCGCGGCCTCCCCGACGCGATCGCCGCCGGCCAGTACGTCCCGTTCACCCAGCCTTACCACGACCTACCGGCGGTGTGGGCGCCCGAGAGCGTCTCCGATCGGCTCCGCGCCGGTGCGAGCCGCGGGGCGACCGCACGCCTCCGCCTCGTCGCCGCGCTCACGCCCGCTGCCCCCACCGACACCGTCTGGGCCGTCTCCCCTGGCGCCGTGCGCGGCGAGTCCGTCCTCGTGATCACCCACACGGACGGCTCCAACGAGGTCGAGGAGAACGGACACATCGGCCTCCTCGCGCTCGCCAGAGACGCAGCGGGGACCGCGCACGACCGTACGATCGTCTTCGCCGCGGTCACGGGTCACCTGCGGATCCCGGCCATGACCGACCACGGCCAGGCCACCACCGCCTGGCTGCGCGACCACCCCGAGCTCTGGGACGGCCGCATCGGACATCTGCGCGCCGTCGCCGGACTCGCGATCGAGCACCTGGGGGCACGTGCATTCGCCGTCGACCCCGCCACCGGCGCTTACGGCCCGACAGGTGCGGCAGAGCCCGAGCTGCTGTACGCCACGACGCGCGAGCTCGCCAGCCTCGTCCGGCTGGTCTGGCCGGAGCGCGACGGGGCTTCCGCCACGGTCGCCAAACCGGCGCCACTCATCCACTTCGGCGAGGGAGAGCCGCTCTTGGAGCACCGCATCCCGGCCGTCGCCCTCGTCACCGCGCCCGAGTACCTCCTCGCAGAGCTGGATGCGCCCACAGTGGACCTGGAGACCCTCGCGCTGCAGATCGACGGGTTCCGCGAACTGCAACGCAGGCTCGCTTCGACATCGCTCCCCGCCGACGCCCTCGGCACCGTCCGCCCGCCGTCCCGGCTTCGCCGGGCCGTCGCCGCCGTGCGTGCGCTGACGGCCGTGCGCTCGCAGTTGCGGCGCGACTGAGAACCGAACGGCGAGCTGTGCCGGACCCGCCCGACCCATCCGTCGGGGACAGTCGCATCCATGAACGAAAGAAGCCCGGCTCCGCGAGTTCTCGCGGAAGCCGGGCTTCCCGTGGTGGATCTGAGGGTGTCTGGGTTCACGACATAGGTCTCAGTTGATAGGTCCCTGGTGAGTCGGGACATGCGTCACAGTCGGTGGCATGTCGAAGGCTCGGGTCGCCGTGATGAAGATCGTGTCCAAACAGCTCACCGTGACGGCGGCAGCTGCCGAGTACGGGTTCTCCCGCCGGCACCTGCATCGGCTGCTCGCACGCTACCGAGACGGCGGCCTGGACGCGGTCGAACCGCGCTCCCGAGCCCCGCACACCAGCCCGCAGCGAACCGCGGACGAAGTCCGGGAACGGATCCTGCAATTGCGAGCTGAGCTGATCGGGAACGGGTTGGATGCCGGCCCGGTCACCATCGCCTGGCACCTCGAACAGGAGAACCTGCAGGCTCCGTCGACCTCGACGATCCGCCGGACCCTCCACACCGCCGGGCTCATCACCCCGGAACCCCGGAAACGGCCCCGCTCCTCCTACCTCCGGTTTCAGGCCGCGCAACCGAACGAGACCTGGCAGTCCGACTTCACCCACTGGCGCCTGGCCGATGGCACCGATATCGAGATCCTGAACTGGCTGGACGACCACTCCCGCTACCTGCTCTCCTGCACCGCACACCGCCCGGTCACCGGCGACGACGTGGTCACCAGCTTCCTGACCGCGACCGAACGGCACGGCATCCCTGCCTCCACCCTGACCGATAACGGCAGGGTCTACACCGCCCGGTTCGGCGGCGGCCGCAACGCCTTCGAATACCTGCTCCCCCTGCTCGGCGTCACCCAGAAGAACGGCTCACCCAGCCACCCGCAAACTCAAGGCAAGATCGAACGCTTCCACCAAACCCTCAAACGCTGGCTCACCGCACGGCCCGCCGCCGACACCCTGACCGAGCTCCAGACTCAGCTCGACGCGTTCCGGGAGCACTACAACGAGCACCGCCCCCACCGCGCCCTGAACCGGCAGACACCCGGGCAAGCATTCCGCGCCACCCCGAAAGCGCTCCCCGCCCAGGCCCGCACCCCCGGCCACTACCGCATCCGCTACGACCTCGTCGGAACAGGCGGCAAAGTCAGCCTCCGCCGCGCCGGCCGAATGCACCACCTCGGCATCGGCTACCACCACCGCGGAACCCGCATCCTCGCCCTCGCCGACGACACCACCGTCACCGTCATCGCCCTGAACACCGGCGAAATCCTCTCCACCCACACCATCGACCCCACCCGCAGCTACTGGCGCAACAACGAGAAAACCCCCGGCCGATGGCCGAGGGCTTCTTCACGTGAGACCTAAGACACGACTCAGGTGAGACCTATGTCGCGACTCAAGACATGGTGGATCTGAGGGGACTCGAACCCCTGACCCCCTGCATGCCATGCAGGTGCGCTACCAGCTGCGCCACAGACCCGTTGTTCACTTCTCGTTGCTGTCTCGGT
This sequence comes from Leifsonia sp. ZF2019, assembly GCF_019924635.1. NCBI lineage: Bacteria > Bacillati > Actinomycetota > Actinomycetes > Micrococcales > Microbacteriaceae > Leifsonia > Leifsonia sp. ZF2019. The sequence goes on along the minus strand of NZ_CP065037.1, from coordinate 2,026,097 downwards.
CTCCCGCGACAACTCATCCAGCGTACTACACCGACTCGCCCAGGAAAAAATCCGAGCCTCCCCGGGCGCGTCGTCGTCGCAGGCTCAGTCGAACAGCTCGCTGAGCCAGTTCTCGCGCTTCTTCCTGTACGGGCGCTGCTGCTCGTAGCCCTGCTGCGGGTACGACGGCTGCCGGTACTGCGGCTCGCGAAACTGCGCCTCCTGGTATGCCGGCGCTGGCGGCGCCGCCGGCCTCGGGGACGCGCTCGCACCTGCCCGCTCGATGATCTTGTCGAGCTCCCCGCGATCGAGCCAGACGCCGCGGCACTCGGGGCAGTAGTCGATCTCGATGCCGCTGCGCTCGCTCATGACCAGGGTCGCACTGTCGGTAGGACACTTCATGTCCACAGTAGAACCTGCGCGCATGAGAGAACTCTCAGGCGAAGCCGGGAAAACGCCGTGACGGCGCAGGCGGCCTACTGCGCGGTGTCGTGGACCGGCAGTTCGATCGGGAGGACGGGGCAGTCCTTCCAGAGGCGCTCGAGCGAGTAGTACATCCGGTCCTCCTCGTGGAAGACGTGCACCACGAGGTCGCCGAAGTCGAGCAGCACCCAGCGGCCTTCGGCACGGCCTTCGCGGCGCAGGGTCTTCACCCCGGCCTCGTTCAGGCGGTCCTCGACCTCGCCGGCGATGGCCAGCACGTTGCGCTCGACGCGCCCGGTCGCCAGCAGGAACGCGTCGGTCAGCGGCAGCGGACCGGAGACGTCGAGGGCGACGAGGTCCTCCCCGCCCTTCGCGTCGGCGGCGGCCGCCGCGATCTGCAGGATCTCTCGGGCGTGCGGGGATGCGGTCACTGTCGTGCCTCCGGTGCGGTGACGATGGCGGGTGTCGAGATGGCGGAGCGGAGGATCAGAACACCTTCAGCCAGTACGCCGCGACGAGCAGTCCGATGACGCCCACGGCGAGGACGCCCGCCGTGATGATCAGCACGGTCGGCAGGGCGTTGCCGCGCTTCTTCGGCGGAGTGATGACGCCGCGCGTGGACGTGTGGGTGCTGATCGCACGGGAGGCACGCACAGGCGCCACCTCCGAGGTGTTGAACTCGTTCTCCTCGCCGTCGAGCAGGTTGTCGATGTCGGACGAGTCGAGGTGCTCCGGGTTGAGTCCGGTCGCCCCGACGCCTCGCGGCAGGTCGATCGACCCGGTCACGAGGATCTCCCCCGTGCTGGTCAGCGGCGCCGTGGCGTCAGGACGTGGGATGGCCGGGAGGATGAGCGCGTTCGTCGTCGTCGCGGCCGTCGACTGGCCGACGTTGCGTGAGATGATCGGCTCGCTCTCGTCTTCGACGTCGGCTGCCGTCGACCAGTGCCCGGTCGGCGGGGTGAAGGGGCGTCGCTCCTGTGCGGTCTCGGCGGGATCCGCAGCCGGCGCGGGCGTTTGCGCCCCGGCCGTCGCGCCCGGCGCCGGCGCCAGACCGAGCGAGGCGAAGGGGGACGCCGCCGCGGACGTGCGGACGGGCGGAACCGCGGTGGCCGACGAACCGTGGGCCTCCGGCGCCTCCGCCTGCGCACCGCTCGACGGCGTCAGCGGTGCGAACGGCCAGGCCGTCTTGGCGCCGTCTGCCGGGGTCTCCTCCGCGGCCGGCGGCTTCGCGTCGGCCGGAGCGGCCGGAGGCGTGAACGTGACGGGGACGATCGGCTCGGCGGGCTGCGGCGTGTGGTTCGCCTGCTGGTTCGCCTCCTGCGCCTGCATCATGGCCCGCAGTTCACGACGCGTGAGAGTGCGCTCGGGGGCGACGCCGGCCGGAGCGGACGGATCCGCCGGGATGGACCCGGCGGCGGACCCGGGCACGGCGACCGACGCGGGCGTGGCTGCGACGGATCCGGGCGTGGCGGATCCGGACGTGCCTGCAGGCGCGGGCGGCCCGTCCACCACGGCGAGGGGCTGGGTGACCGCCTGCGGCTTCGCGGGGTCGGCCGCCTGGCGGAAGAGCCCGGAGGCGTCGTCGCCGGCATCGGCGGGGCTCTCCTGCGACGCCGGGGCGCCCGCGAAGAGGAGCGCGTCGAAGTCGTCGCCGCCCGCCGTGTGCGGACGCGTCGGCGGCAGCACACCCGGCTCGGCGAACGCCGTCGCCGGGATGGTCGGGCGGTCGGACGCGGTGTCTGCCGGCCGGCCGGCAGCGGATGCCGCCGTCGCGGTCAGGTCGGGGATCTCCCCGCCCGGCGTCGGCTCGGTCGTTCCTGCGCGGCGGGCGTCCCGACGCCCTGCGGCGCGCTCGCTCTCGCGGGCCTGTCGCCGAGTCTGGGGCGGCTGGCCTCCCGCTGGCTGGTCAGGCCACGAAGTCATGCAACACTCCGATACAAGTGGTGTTTCGAGATGTACTGGACGACACCGTCCGGCACGAGGTACCAGACCGGGAATCCCCTGCTCACCCGGCTCCGGCAATCGGTGGACGAGATCGCCAGGGCCGGAACTTCCAACAAGCTTACGTCGCTCGACGGCAATCCAGAAATACTCAAGTCATGTCCCGGGCGACTCACAGCGACGAAGTGGGCCAGCTTCCAGAGCTCCTCGACGTCGCGCCAGCTGAGGATCTGGGCGACCGCGTCGGCGCCCGTGATGAAGAACAGCTCGGCGTCCGGCCGCTGCTCGTGCAGATCGCGGAGGGTGTCGATCGTGTAGGTCGGGCCGGCGCGGTCCACGTCCACGCGGCTCACGGTGAACCGCGGATTGGAGGCCGTCGCGATCACCGTCATCAGGTAGCGGTGCTCCGCCTCCGTGACTGCGCCCTTCTGCCAGGGCTGCCCGGTGGGGACGAACACGACCTCGTCGAGGTCGAACGACTGCGCCACCTCGCTGGCGGCGACCAGGTGGCCGTGGTGGATCGGGTCGAACGTCCCGCCCATCACGCCGATGCGCGGCCGGCTGTTCTCCGAGAGCTCCATGCCCGGAAGGGTCAGTGTCCCTGGTTCGGGTGCCCGCTGCCGTGGTGCGTCGCGCCCGGGGCGCCCGCGTGCGACGCGGCGTCGGGAGCGGCCTTGTGGCTGTGCCGATTGGCGACGTCCTTGTAGCTGAACACCACGATCGCGAGCACCGCGAAGACGGCGAGGGCGATGGCGCCATAAGCCCAGGTGGGCATCGGCAGCTCGACGTGGGTCTCGGCCTCCGCGAGGACGGTCGTCAGAAATGACATCGGGGTTCTTCCTTTCCGGTGGGCGCTGGCCCGCCGATCAGTCTAGCGGGCGGTCAGCCGCGGATCTGCCCGGACCCGCGGACGATCCACTTGGTGCTCGTCAGCTCCGGGAGACCCATGGGGCCGCGGGCGTGCAGCTTCTGGGTCGAGATGCCGACCTCGGCGCCGAAGCCGAACTCCCCGCCATCGGTGAAGCGGGTGGAGGCGTTCACCATCACGACGGCGGAGTCCACCTCGCCCAGGAACCGCTCGGCGTTCGCGAGGTCGTTCGTGATGATCGATTCCGTGTGCTGCGTCGAGTAGCGACGGATGTGGTCGATCGCCTCGTCGAGGTCGTCGACGACCTTCACGGAGATGTCGAGGCTCATGTGCTCGGTCGCCCAGTCCTCCTCCGTGACGGGGACGCCGGCGACCGCGTACGGAAGCGCCCGCTCGTCGGCGTGCACGGTGACCCCGGACTCCGCGAGGGCGGTGAGCACGGGAGGGAGCAGCCGTTCGGCGGCCCCTCGGTGCACGAGCAGTGTCTCGACGGCGTTGCAGACGCTCGGCCGCTGCACTTTGGCGTTGAGGACGATGTCGACCGCCCAGTCCTCTCGCGCGCTCTCGTCGAGCACGATGTGCACGACGCCGGCCCCGGTCTCGATGACGGGCACGGTGGACTCGGTCACCACGGTGCGGATGAGATCGGCACTGCCCCGCGGGATGAGCACGTCGACGTAGCCGCGCGCCCGCATCAGCTCGCCCGCGCCCGCTCGGCCGAACTCGTCGACGGTCTGGACCGCGGCGGCAGGCAGCCCGGCGGTCGCAAGGGCCGACTGGATGACCTCCACCAGCACGCGGTTGGTCTCGATGGCCGCACTCCCGCCGCGCAGCACGACGGCGTTGCCGCTCTTGATCGCGAGCGCCGCGATGTCGACGGTGACGTTGGGGCGCGCCTCGTAGATCGCACCGACCACGCCGAAGGGCACGCGGACCTGGGAGATCGCGACGCCGTTCGGCAGGGTGCTGCCGCGCACGGCCTGTCCGACGGGGTCGGTCAGGCCGACCACCTCGAGCACCGCGTCCGCGAGCCCCTGCAGGCGGGCGGGAGAGAGCGTCAGACGGTCGAGCAGTCCCGTCGAGAGACCGTTCTCCCGGCCGTTCGCGAGGTCGAGCTCGTTGGCCGCCAGGATGTCGGCGGACGAGGAGAGCACGCCCTCCGCGATCGCCGTCAGGGCGGCGTTCTTCTGCAGCGTGTTCGCCGTCGAGAGCGCGAGTGAGGCGTGCTTGGCCGCGGCGAGCTTGTCGATGAGCGCGACGGGTGCGGCGGTGGTCTGAGACATGCTCTCAGTCTAGGACGCGACGGTCCCGGGAGTGACGGCCGAGAGGGCTCCCGTGACGCTCGGCACGCCGTCCGGCGCGGGGGCGAACCAGGTGCCGACGGGTTCGCCGCGCAGCGCCTCCGCCACGAGGGCCGTGGAGGTGAGCACGACGGCGGTTCCCCGTTCCGCGGCCTGACGCGCGGCGGACACCTTCGTGAGAGCTCCCCCGGTGCCGACACCGGACGTGCCCGTGGCGCCGATCTCGACACCGGCCAGCTCGTCGTCGTAGTCGACCCGGTCGATCCGCTCGGCGCCGGGCTCCTGCGGGGGCTTCGTGTAGAGCGCGTCGACATCGGACAGCAGGACGAGCACGTCCGCCTCTACCAGCAGCGCGACGAGCGCGGCGAGCCGGTCGTTGTCCCCGAAGCGGATCTCGTGGGTCGCGACGGTGTCGTTCTCGTTCACGATGGGCAGGATGCGGAGGTCGAGGAGCCGCTCCATCGCCCGCTTGGCGTTGGTGCGGTGGGTCGGGGTCTCCATGTCCCCCGCCGTCAGCAGCACCTGTCCCGCGACGATCCCGTAGCGGTCCAGGCTGTCCTGGTACCGGTAGATGAGGACGTTCTGCCCGACCGCCGCCGCCGCCTGCTGCGTGGCGAGATCGGTGGGGCGCTCGGCGAGCGACAGGTACGGGATGCCCGTCGCGATGGCGCCGGAGGAGACCAGGACGACCTGCGTGCCGCGCCCGTGCGCCTCGGCCAGGGCGTCGACGAGCGGCTGGATCTGCCCGGCGTTGTCGCCGCTGATCGAGGACGAACCGACCTTGACGACGATGCGTCTGGCCGTGCGGATCCGGCTGCGGTCGTCGATGATCATTCGCGGCCCGTCTCCTCGCTGCCGCCCTCCGCGGCGTCGTCGTAGTCGTCGTCCTGCCAGAGGCCCGCTTCGCGCTCGCGGATCAGCTCGGCGCGCGCCTCGGCCTTGGCGTCCATCCGGTCGAAATAGTCTTCGCGGCGCTGGTTGCGCGTGGGGCGCGCGTTCCCGTCGAGGCGGGCGTCCGTGCCGCGCGGGGATGTGATGAGTTCGGCCGTGGAGGTCAGCGTCGGTTCCCAGTCGAACACCACGCCGTTGTCGCGGCCGATGACGACGGTCGAGCCCGCCACCGCGCCCGCCTTGAACAGAGCCTCCTCGACGCCCACCTTCGCCAGCCGGTCGGCCAGGAAGCCGACCGCTTCGTCGTTGGCGAAGTCGGTCTGCTGCACCCAGCGCTCCGGCTTGCCGCCGAGCACGCGGAAGACGGGACCGTCGGACCCGCCCTCGACCTTGACGGTGAACGGCATCTCGTCGACGGCGCGCGGGCGGATGACGATGCGCGGGCGCTCGGCCTCGAGCTGCGCCTGCTCGCGTCGTGCGTGCTCGACGAGCTCGGCGAGGGCGAACGAGAGGGGGCGCAGGCCCTCGTGGCTGACGGAGGAGATCTCGAAGACCCGGTAGCCACGCGCTTCGAGCTCCGGCTTCACGAAGTCGGCCAGCTCGCGGCCGTCGGGGACGTCGATCTTGTTGAGGGCGACCAGCTGGGGGCGCTCGAGCAGCGGCAGCTGCCCGTCGCGCACCGGATACGCGGCGAGCTCGCCGAGGATGACGTCGAGATCGCTCAGCGGGTCCCGCCCGGGGTCGAGCGTGGCGCAGTCGAGCACGTGCAGCAGCGCCGAGCACCGCTCGACGTGGCGGAGGAACTCGAGCCCCAGGCCCTTGCCCTCGCTCGCGCCCTCGATGAGGCCGGGGACGTCGGCGATGGTGTAGCGCACGTCACCCGCCTGCACGACCCCGAGGTTCGGGTGCAGGGTGGTGAAGGGATAGTCGGCGATCTTCGGCTTGGCGGCCGACAGCGCCGCCACGAGGCTCGACTTGCCCGCCGAGGGGAACCCGACCAGCGCGACGTCGGCGACGGTCTTCAGCTCGAGGAGGATGTCGCCCTCCCACCCGGGCGTGCCGAGCAGGGCGAAGCCGGGCGCCTTGCGCTTCGGGTTCGCGAGGGCGGCGTTGCCCAGTCCGCCGATGCCGCCGGGCGCCACCACGTACCGGGTGCCCGGCTCGGTGAGGTCGATCAGCTCCTCGCCGTCGGCGCTCTTGACCACCGTGCCGACCGGCACGGCCAGCTCGAGGTCCTCGCCCTGGTGGCCGCTGCGATGGTCGCCCATCCCGAAGCCGCCGTTCTCGCTCGAGCGGTGCGGCGCGCGGTGGAACCCGAGCAGCGTGGTGACCTGCGGGTCGGCGACCAGCACGATGTCGCCGCCGTTGCCGCCGTTGCCGCCGTCCGGGCCGGCCAGCGGCTTGAACTTCTCCCGCCGGACCGAGACGCACCCGTTGCCGCCGTTGCCGGCGCGCAGATGCAACGTCACGCGATCAACGAACGTCGCCATGTGGTGCTCCCTTGTTCTGTCCTCAACGACGGATGGGCGGGCCGAAGCCCGCCCATCCGGAAAGTGGTGCTGGTGGTGGAGGCTACGCCTCGACCGCCACGATGTTGACGACCTTGCGGCCGCCCTTGCTGCCGAACTCGACCGAGCCTGCCGCCAGGGCGAACAGCGTGTCGTCGCCGCCACGGCCGACGTTCACGCCGGGGTGGAAGTGGGTGCCGCGCTGGCGGACCAGGATCTCACCCGCGCTGACGGTCTGGCCGCCGAAGCGCTTGACGCCGAGGCGCTGCGCGTTCGAGTCGCGGCCGTTGCGAGTGGAGCTCGCTCCCTTTTTGTGTGCCATGTCTTCTTCTCCTCGGGAGGTCCGGGTCGACTACTTGATGCCGGTGATCTTGACGCGCGTGAGCTCCTGGCGGTGGCCCTGGCGCTTCTTGTAGCCGGTCTTGTTCTTGAACTTCTGGATGACGATCTTCGGACCGCGCAGGTCGCCGAGGACCTCCGCCGTGACCTTCACCTTGGCGAGGGACTTGGCGTCCGAGGTGATCTTGTCACCGTCGACAAGCAGGACCGCAGCCAGCTCGACGTTGCCGTCCTTGTCGGCCTTGATGCGGTCCATCGTGACGATGGTGCCGACCTCGACCTTCTCCTGCCGGCCACCGGCGCGCACAACTGCGTAAACCACTTTCAGTACCTTTTCGTCGGGGAACAGCTCCCGGCGACCTGACGGCCCGGACCTGGTCCTACTCTTACTGTTCTCGGAAGTCACTGGCGAGTCCGGCGCCCCGTGGATCGGGGGCGGCTCTCAGAAAACCATGGTGTCGATCAGGGCGACGCCCAACACACACCAGCGGTCAACTTTACCCGAGGCCACTCTTCTCGTCAATTCAGCGAGGGGGCTCCGGGGCCGTGCAGCACCGTCGATGGCGCCGTTCCTACAATCATTCTATGACGGTCTTGATCGATCCCCCGGCATGGCCCGCCCACGGCATGTTGTGGTCGCATCTGGTCAGCGACGCGTCGCTCGAGGAACTCCACGCCTTCGCCGCCGCCAACGACATCCCCGCGCGCGCCTTCGACCGCGACCACTACGACGTCCCCGACCGCCGTCACGACGAGCTGGTGGCCGCCGGCGCCCTCGCCGTCCCCGGCAAAGAGCTCGTCACCCGGCTCATCGCGAGCGGACTGCGCGTCAAAGCACGCGACCGCGTCCGGAGGCACTGAGCCGGTCAGCGCCTCCGGACGCGGTCGCGTGTCTGCGTCGCGCGCTACTCGCCCGGGTGGGCGATCTCCCCGCCGGCGATGACCGCCGTGCTGGCGCGCCGGCTGCGGCTGCGGCCCTGGCCCGGCTCCTTCGGCGCCGGAAGAGCGTCGAGCACCGAGTCGAGCAGCAACGCGGCCTCCTGGGCGGAGGGGCGCTCGGCGGGCGCGGGCGCATCGTGCGGCTCGGGCAGGTCGATCAGCGGCACCAGCGTGCCGTCGTCCTCCGCGGCGGGAGCCGGCTCGAGGTCCGGGACGGCCGGTGCCTCTCCCGCGCGGACGTCGGCCGGAGCCTCGGCGTCCGGAGCCTCTGCAGCGGGAGCCTCTGCAGCGGAAGCCTCTGCAACAGGAGCCTGCTCGCCCGACGCGCCGCCCTTTCCCTTGCGGCGGCGCTTCTTCGGCGCCGGAGCGGCCTCCGCCGGAGCGGCCTCCGCCGGTGCCGCCTCCTCGTCGTGCGGGTGGGCGTGGATGGTGGAGGCGGCGATCTGCGCGAGCGCGTTCTTCGCGTCGTCCGTGATGGCGTGCGTGCCGCCGTTCCCGGTGCCGTTCTGGGTCACGCCGGACACCGTCTGCGATCCGGACCCGCCCCCGTTGCCGCGGCCTCGGCGGCGCTCGCCCTGGGGTGCCTGCTGCTGGGGCTGGCGGTGCTTCACGACCGGGTCGTGGTGCACGACGACGCCACGGCCCGCGCAGACCTCGCACGCCTCGCTGAACGTCTCCAGCAGACCGAGGCCGAGCTTCTTGCGGGTCATCTGGACCAGGCCGAGCGAGGTGACCTCGGCCACCTGGTGCTTGGTGCGGTCGCGGCTGAGGCACTCGATCAGGCGCCGCAGCACGAGATCGCGGTTCGACTCGAGCACCATGTCGATGAAGTCGACGACGATGATGCCGCCGATGTCGCGCAGCCGCAGCTGGCGCACGATCTCCTCCGCGGCCTCCAGGTTGTTCTTGGTGACCGTCTCCTCCAGGTTGCCGCCGGAGCCCACGAACTTGCCGGTGTTGACGTCCACCACCGTCATCGCCTCGGTGCGGTCGATGACGAGCGAGCCACCGGAGGGCAGCCACACCTTGCGCTCGAGCGCCTTCTCGATCTGCTCCGTGATGCGGAACTCGTCGAACGCGTCGCGCTCTCCCGTGTAGGCCTCGACCCGGTCGAGGAGGTCCGGGGCGACCTGGCGCAGGTAGTTCTCGATCGTCTGGCGCGCGTCGTCCCCCGCGATCACGAGCTTCTGGAAGTCCTCGTTGAAGACGTCACGGATGATCTTGATCAGCAGGTCGGGCTCACTGTGGAGCAGGGCGGGAGCCTGCTGCCTCTCGACCTGCGCACTGATGTCGGCCCACTGCGCGGTGAGGCGGTTGACGTCGAGCGTCAGCTGCTCCTCGGTGGCCCCCTCCGCGGCGGTGCGCACGATCACACCCGCGCTCTCGGGGAGCACCTCCTTGAGGATCTTCTTGAGGCGCGAGCGCTCGGTGTCCGGGAGCTTGCGGCTGATGCCGTTCATCGAGCCGTTGGGCACGTAGACGAGGTAGCGGCCGGGAAGCGAGATCTGGCTGGTCAGTCGAGCGCCCTTATGGCCGACCGGGTCCTTGGTCACCTGGACGAGAACGCGGTCGCCCGGCTTCAGCGCCAGCTCGATGCGGCGCGGCTGATTGCCGGTCTCCACGGCGTCCCAGTCGACCTCGCCCGAGTACAGCACCGCGTTGCGGCCGCGACCGATGTCGACGAACGCCGCCTCCATGCTGGGAAGGACGTTCTGCACACGACCCAGGTAGACATTGCCGATCAGCGACGCCTCCTGCGAGCGGGCGACGTAGTGCTCCACGAGCACCTTGTCCTCCAACACGCCGATCTGGATGCGGCCGCCCTTCGAGCGCACGATCATCTGGCGGTCGACGGACTCGCGGCGGGCGAGGAACTCGGCCTCGGTGATGACCGGGCGGCGGCGACCGGCGTCGCGACCGTCGCGGCGACGCTGCTTCTTGGCCTCGAGACGGGTCGATCCCTTGACTTTCTGCGGCTCGGTGATGAGCTCCGGCTCGCGCGGCGTGCGCACCTTGACGACGGTGTTCGCCGGGTCGTTCGCGCCCTCACGGCCCGACTCGCCGGCGCGTCGGCGCGACCGGCGGCGCACGGAGCCCGCCTGCTCCTCATCGTCGCCCGGGAGCGGCGGGAGGGGGACGATGTCCGGCGCCTGGAACAGCAGCGTCGTGGGCGGGAGGCCCGGGACGGCGGCGGCGACGGGCGCCTCCTCGTCGCCGTGCGGCGCCGGGAGCGCCGGCGGCTCGTGCGCACCGCGCTCGACCACCGCGTCGGTCTTCGCCCCCGTCGAAGTCTGAGCCTGCGTCGGCGTCGCCGCCTCCGCGATGGTCTCCGGCTGCGTCACCGTCGTCGCTGAGGCGGTCACCACGTCGTCCTGCACCGTCGCGGAGGTCGGCCGCGCTGCGCGGGCTTCCGCCACGGTGTCCTGCTGTACCGAGGCCTGCTGCACGGGGGAATCGGTGGTGCGCTTCACCGCGCGCCGCGCTCCGAAGAGCCCCTTGCGCTTGCGCCCTCCCGTCTCCGTGTCGTTGCCATTGCTGTCGATATTCTCGTTTTCCACCATCGCTGGTGCACTCCTCGACCGGTGCGGTTCCCCGCTCACCGGGTACTCTCCGTCGGAACTGACACTCGGCCTGCCCCGTAATCCTTGCTCGGACACCGCCGGCTCGTGGCGCGGCGCGCATCCGGCTCTGTCTCCGCCGACCTCTTCGGCCGACCCTCACCGGGCGCCGGGGGCGCCCTCAAGCCTTCTTCGCACGTCTCCGGCCGGGCCGGTTCGACGTCCACAGACGATTATCGCATGACGCGCGCGCCGATGACCGTAGCTCCCAGGACGACGCGCGTGGCGCATGCCATAATCCGAGGGTGTCTGAACCTGTCGTCGCGGCCCCCTACCGGCGCCCCACCGTTCTTGCGGTCTTCCTGATCGCCGCCGGAGTCATCGGCCTGTGGGCCGCTTTCATGCTGACCGTGGACAAGTTCCACCTCCTCGAGAACCCGGACGCCCAGTTGTCCTGCAACTTCAGCGTGCTGGTGGGCTGCTCGAAAAACCTCAACTCCTGGCAGGGTTCGCTCCTCGGCTTCCCGAACCCGGTGCTCGGACTCGGCGGCTGGACGGCCACGATCGCTGTCGGCGTCGGATTGTTCGCGGTCCGCGGTCGGTTCGCGCGCTGGTACTGGATCGCCTTCAACGTGGGCGTCGTGCTCGCGCTGGCGCTGGTCGTCTTCCTGATCACCCAGTCGCTCACCGTGTTGAACGTGCTGTGCCCGTGGTGCATGGTCACCTGGGCGGTCACCATCCCGACCTTCTGGGCGGTGACCCTCTACAACCTCAAAGAGGGGAACATCCCCGTCCCGGAGCGCGCCCGGCGCTTCTTCACGGCCGCCTACTCCTGGGTGCCGCTCATCACGATCGTCTGCTATGCGACCGTCGCCATCCTGGCGCAGATCCAGCTCGATTGGATCCACCGCGCGTTCGTCTGAGCACCCGCTTGTCGCACGGCGAAGGGCCGCGGCATGCCGCGGCCCTTCGTTCGTCGTCGGCCCGTGCAGCCGACCCGCCGGCTCAGCCGAACCAGAGCGCGAGCTCGCGCTGCGCGGACTCGGGCGAGTCAGAGCCGTGCACGAGGTTCTGCTGCACCGCGAGGCCCCAGTCGCGAGCGAGGTCGCCGCGGATGGTACCGGGAGCCGCGGTGGTCGGGTCGGTGGTGCCGGCGAGCGAGCGGAAGCCCTCGATCACGCGGTTGCCCGCGACGCGGAGGGCCACGATCGGGCCGGACTCCATGAACTCGACGAGCGGCTCGTAGAACGGCTTGCCCTCGTGCTCGGCGTAGTGCTTCGCCAGCAGCTCGCGGTCGGCCTGCAGCATCCGGAGGTCGACGAGCGAGTATCCCTTCGCCTCGATGCGTCGCAGGATCTCACCCGTCAGGCTGCGGGCGACCCCGTCGGGCTTCACGAGGACGAGGGTCTCTTCGACGGCGGTGGTCATGTGTTCTCCGTTCCGTTGTGGGCCGAGGCGGCCCGTTGGTTGCGGTCGATGCGGGCGGCCGCGATCATGCAGTAGGTCCACATGGCGGTGAAGATCGCCCCGACGATGAAGAAGGCGGGCACCAGGAATCCGGCGGCGACGACGGTGAGCTGCACGATCCAGCCGAGCACGACGCCCACCGGCCAGCGGAGGGTGCCGACCGCGAGGATCATGAGCACGATCACCGCCGCTCCCCCGCCCAGGGCGACCGCGGGCGGCAGGGCGCCCAGCCCGAACAGCACGAGGGCGCCGAGGAACACGATCACGAGCTCGAAGGCGAGCACGATCGAGCCGAGGCTCTCGCGGAGGCTGCGCGTGCGGCGGGCGCGGGGCGGCGGCCCGCCGGCCGCGGTGGACTCCGGAGGGGCGTCGCTCACGCGCCGTTCCCCTTCCACTCCTGGTCGCCCGCGTAGGCGATGGCGGCGCCCACCAGGACGATCGACCCGGTGACGACCACGGCGCGCCGGCCCGACTCGCCGGCCCAGTCGCGGGCGGACTCGAGCGCGTCGATCGCATCGCTGTAGACGATCGTCGCCTCGTCACCGACCTCGTCCCGCACGATGTCGCCGAGGTCCTCCGCGTCGAGCGCGCGCTCGCTGGCGGGCGCGGTGACGAAGAACTGGGTGGCGACGGGCGCCAGAGCGCGCACCACCCCACGGGCGTCCTTGTCGGCGAGGCTGCCGATCACGAACGTCAGCTCGTCGAAGTCGAAGTACCGGCGCAGGGCCTCGGCGAGGGTGGAGGCGCCCGCCGGGTTGTGCGCGGCGTCGACCAGGATGGTCGGCTCGATGCCGATGAGCTGCAGGCGGCCGGGCGACGTCGCCGTCGCGAAGCCCTCCTCGACCAGGTCGGCCTTCAACGGCTGCGAACCGCGGCCGAGGAAGGTCTCGACGGCGGCCACCGCCACGGCGGCGTTCTGCGCCTGGTGATCGCCGTAGAGCGGCAAGAAGACGTCCTCGTAGGTCGCCGCGCGGCCGCGCACGGTCACGAGCTGGCCGCCGACCGCGACCTTGGTCGACGCGACGTCGAAGTCGCGCGGCTGCACGGCGAGGCTCGACTCGGTGAGAGCCGCGGCCTCCCGCAGTACGTCGAGCGCCTCGGGCACCTGTGCCGAGCTGACCACGTCGGCCGATGGCTTGATGATGCCGGACTTCGTGCGCGCAATCTCCTCGACCGTGTCGCCGAGCGCCTTGGTGTGGTCGAGGGAGATCGGCGTGAAGACGGCCACCTGGCCGTCCCCGACGTTGGTCGAGTCCCACTCGCCGCCCATGCCGACCTCGATCACTGCGACGTCGACCGGTGAGTCGGCGAAGATCGCGTAGGCGAGCGCCGTGAGCGCCTCGAAGAACGTGAGCGGCGCCTTGCCCTGCTCCTCCAGCTCAGCGTCGACGATCTCGAGGTAGGGCCGGATGTCCTCCCAGTTGCGCACCAGCTCCTCATCGGAGACCGGCTGCCCGTCGATGACGATGCGTTCGGTGAACGACACCAGGTGCGGACTGGTCAGCAGCCCGGTACGCAGCCCGTAGGCGCGCAGGAGGCTCTCGATGATGCGGCTCGTCGAGGTCTTGCCGTTGGTGCCGGTGATGTGCACGATCGGGTAGGCGCGCTGCGGGTCGCCCAGCAGTTCGACCGCCCGGCGGGTCGCGTCGAGCCGGCGCTCCGGGGCGCCCTCACCGACCCGCGCCAGCAGCGCCTGGTAGACGGCCTCCGCCTGCTCGTGCCAGTCCTCGGCCGAGATCTCGTCGCTCACGATTCCTCCATCTTCGTCACGCCGACGGTGAACGCGCCGGCGTTCGCGAACTGCCCGGCGGTGAAGCCCTTCTCGAACGCGGACGACGCGGAGCCCACCACGAGCTCGAGCGCCAGCGTCTCGGTCGCGATGTCCACATCGGCGGCGAGGTCGAGCGCGCGGACGTCGCCCTCGTGATCGAAGGTGAGCACCAGCCGGATGCGGTCGCTCACATCGAGACCGGCCGCTTTGCGGGTGTCCTGCACGGCGCGGATGACATCGCGCGCGAGCCCTTCGGCCTCCAGCTCCGGGGTGGTGCGCGTGTCGAGCAGCACGAAGCCGCCGCCGGGCAGGAGGGCGAGGGCGCTCGTAGCGTCGCCGTCGGTCTGGGCCGTCTCGAGCACCAGTTCGTACTCCCCCTCGACCAGCAGGATGCCACCGACCGTGACTACGCCGTCCTGCTCGCTCCAGTCGCCGGCTCGAGCGGCGCCGATCACCTGCTGCACCTGCTTGCCGAGACGGGGCCCGGCCGCGCGTGCGTTGACCGTCAGCCTGCGGGTGATGCCGTATGCGGTCGCGCTGTCGTCGTGCAGCTCGACCAGCTCCACCGCCTTCACATTGAGCTCGTCGCGCAGGATCGCCTCGAACGGCTGCAGGGCCGCGGAGTTCTCGACGACCACGGTGAGCGACGCGAGCGGGAGGCGGACGCGGAGTCCGGCCTGCTTGCGCAGCGACAGCGTGGTCGAGCTGATCGCGCGGATTCGGTCCATCGCATCGACCAGCGCGTCGTCCGCCGGGAACTCGGCGGCCTCCGGCCAGTCGGTGAGGTGCACGCTGCGGCCTCCGGTGAGGCCCTTCCAGATCCGTTCGGTGACGAGCGGCAGGAGGGGCGCCGCGACGCGCGTCAGCGTCTCGAGCACGGTGTAGAGGGTGTCGAACGCCTCGGCGCCGGAGCCGTCCTCTCCGACGCCCGTCCAGAACCGATCGCGGGATCGTCGGACGTACCAGTTGGTGAGCACGTCGGCGAAGTCGCGCAGCTTCGCCGCCGCGAGCGTCGAGTCGAGCCCCTCCAGGTCATCGGTCACGGCCTCCACGAGGTCGCGCGTCTTCGCCAGCAGGTAGCGGTCGAGCACGTCGGTCGACTGCACCGAGCGCTTCGCCTCGTAGCCCGTCGCGTTCGCGTACAGGGAGAAGAAGTACCAGGTGCTCCACAGCGGCAGCAGCACCTGGCGGACGCCCTCGCGGATGCCTTCCTCGGTCACGACGAGGTTGCCGCCGCGCAGGACCGGGCTCGACATCAGGAACCAGCGCATCGCGTCCGAGCCGTCGCGGTCGAAGACCTCGTTGACGTCGGGGTAGTTGCGCAGCGACTTCGACATCTTCTGCCCGTCGCTGCCCAGCACGATGCCGTGGCTGATGACGTTCGAGAACGCCTGCCGGTCGAAGAGCGCCGTCGAGAGGGTGTGCAGCAGGTAGAACCAGCCACGTGTCTGGCCGATGTACTCGACGATGAAGTCGGCCGGGTGGTGCGAGTCGAACCACTCCCGGTTCTCGAACGGGTAGTGCACCTGGGCGAACGGCATCGAGCCGGAGTCGAACCACACGTCGAGCACGTCGGAGATGCGGCGCATCGTCGAGCGGCCGGTCGGGTCGTCCGGGTTCGGGCGGGTGAGGTCGTCGATGAACGGGCGGTGCAGGTCGGGCTCGCCCGCCGCGTTGAGCGGCAGCCGGCCGAAGTCGCGCTCGAGCTCCTCCAGCGACCCGTACACATCGGTGCGCGGGTAGGCGGGGTCGTCGCTCTTCCACACCGGGATCGGCGAGCCGAAGTAGCGGTTGCGGGAGATCGACCAGTCGCGCGCCCCCGCGACCCACTTGCCGAACTGGCCGTCCTTCACGTTCTCCGGCACCCAGTTGATCTCCTGGTTGAGCTCGCTCATCCGGTCGCGGAACTCCGTGACGCGCACGAACCAGCTCGAGACGGCCTTGTAGATCAGCGGGTTCCGGCACCGCCAGCAGTGCGGGTACGAGTGCTCGTAGCTCGCCTGGCGCAGCAGTCGGCCCTGCTGCTTCAGGAGGGCCGTGAGCGGCTTGTTCGCGTCGAAAACCTGCAGACCCGCGACGTCGGAGACCGCAGGCAGGAAGCGGGCGCCGTCGTCGACGGAGATGATCATGGGAATTCCGGCAGCCTCGGTCACCCGCTGGTCGTCCTCGCCGTAGGCAGGGGCCTGGTGGACGATGCCGGTGCCGTCCTCGGTGGTGACGTAGTCGTCGACCAGGATGCGCCAGGCGTCCTGCGTGCCATACGTCTCCGCGTCGGCGTAGTAGTCCCAGAGGCGGTCGTAGTGCACATCCTCCAGCTCGGCGCCGAGCAGGGTGCGCGAGACCGCGGCCTGGGCGTCGGCCGCGGATTCGTAGCCGAGGTCCTTCGCATAGTTGCCGAGCAGGTCGATCGCGATCAGGTACTCGCCGCTCAGCACCTCGTCGTCTGTCGCGCCGTGCGTGTCGGCGGCGCCGTGGGGGCCGGCGGGCACCACCGCATAGGTGATCGCGGGGCCGACGGCGAGCGCCAGGTTCGTGGGAAGCGTCCACGGCGTCGTCGTCCACGCCAGCGCCCGCACACCCGTGAGGCCGAGCGCCTCGGCCTTCGCGCCGACCAGCGGGAAGGTGACCGTGACCGTCTGGTCCTGTCGCATCTTGTAGACGTCGTCGTCCATCCGCAGCTCATGGTTGGAGAGCGGCGTCTGGTCGCGCCAGCAGTACGGGAGGACGCGGTATCCCTCGTAGGCGAGGCCCTTCTCGTGCAGCTGCTTGAACGCCCAGATCACGGACTCCATGTACGTGACGTCGAGCGTCTTGTAGTCGTTGTCGAAGTCGACCCAGCGCGCCTGGCGGGTGACGTACTCCTGCCACTCCTTCGTGTAGCGGAGGACGGAGTCCTTCGCCGCCTGGTTGAAGGCGGCGATGCCCATCTCCTCGATCTGGCTCTTGTCGGTCAGCCCGAGCTGGCGCTCCGCCTCCAGCTCCGCCGGCAGGCCGTGCGTGTCCCAGCCGAAGCGGCGGTGCACCTGCTTGCCGCGCATGGTCTGGAAGCGAGGGAAGACGTCCTTGGCGTAGCCGGTCAGCAGGTGGCCGTAGTGCGGGAGGCCGTTGGCGAAGGGCGGTCCGTCGTAGAACACCCACTCCGGCGCGCCCTCGCGGTTGGCGACGGAGGCGCGGAAGGTGTCGTCCTTCTTCCAGAAGGCGAGGATGCCGGTCTCGATCTCGGGCAGGACCGGGCTGGCGGGCACGTCCGAGCGCTGAGCGGCGTCGGCCGAGGCTCCGTCCGATGAGGGCTTGGGGTACGGCATCTCTCTCCTGGCAGGTTCACTGGTCTGCACGAGGACGCCGGCCGCTCGCGCGCCCGTCGCGGTACCACCCCGCTTGCCCCACCCGCCGGCTGCGCCGGGTACGGCCTCTCATTCTGCGGCTGTGACGGGCCGACCCCGTTCGGTTCTACTGCGCACGGACGGGCCGCACGGTTCTTCCGAAGACTCGCCGGTGATGGCCGGGTCGTAGTCGATGCGTCGATTCTACCCGTTCACGAACGCGGCCGCGTAGCCCCGGCAGACGGGCTCGACCGCTGCCCGCACGAGCGGGGAGAGCGGCCCGCGCGCGACTCCCGCACGCGCCCACACCGTCGCGGCCGAGACCATGGCGCCGACGACGGCGGTCGCCGCACTGCGTGGCAGCAGGTCGTCGGGGTCGAGACCGGTGCGCGCGGCGACGGCGCCGGCGACCGCGCGCACCAGGGCCAGGAAGCGCGGGAGGCCGGACGCCTGCAGCTCGGCGTCGGTGCCCATCAGCTCCACCTGCGTGACCGCGAGAGGCAGGCGCGACGGACCGAACCCGTCGGCGAGCGCGACCACGGCGGCGAGGACCGCATCCATCGGTGCGACGCCGTCGTCGACGGCGGCGAGCGCGTCCGCGAATCCGGCGAGCGACTGATCGACCTCCAGCCACAGCAGGTCGCTCTTGGATCCGAAGTAGTTGAAGAACGTGCCGCGGCTCACACCGGCGCGGCGCGCGATGTCGTCGATCGTCGTGCCCGCGTAGGTCTGCTCCAGGAACAGTTCGCCCGCCGCCTCGGCGATCATCTGCCGGGAGGACGCGCGGGGCCTGCCCGATGCGGAATGCGCTCTGGCCATCTCGTGTTCTCCCTGACGCCTATTATTGGACCCGGTCCACTTATCAACGATTGCGAAGGACGCCCGTGACAACCACCCCCACCGCCGTGCGCAGCGAGACGGATCGGCCCGGCATCACGCCCGGCACGGCACGCCGCGTCACGATCGCCTCGTTCGTCGGGACCGCCCTCGAATCGTACGACTTCTACCTCTTCGCGTACTTCAGCGCGTTCTTCGTCGGACCGCTGTTCTTCCAGCCGCTCGGCGCGTTCGGGGGTGTCCTCGCCGGCTTCCTGACCATCGCGGCCGGATTCGTCATCCGCCCGATCGGCGCGATCGTCTTCGGCCATCTGGGCGACCGCATCGGCCGGCGCCCGACCCTCCTGATCACCATCGCGATGATGGGGATCGGGACGGGCCTGGTCGGCGTCCTGCCCACCTACGCGCAGGCCGGCTGGTTCGGCGCCGTCGCGCTCGTGATCCTGCGTCTGGTGCAGGGGCTGTCGCTCGGCGGCGAATGGGGAGGCTCGATCCTTCTCGCGACGGAGTACGCGAACCCGAAGCGCCGCGGCTTCTACGCCGCGCTCCCCCAGCTCGGCTCCCCGGTCGGCTCCATCCTGAGCGCCGTGGTGTTCATCGCGACGACCGCGCTGATACCGACCGACCAGATCGCGGCGTGGGGCTGGCGCCTGCCCTTCCTGACCGCCATCCCGCTCCTGCTGGTCTCCCTGTACCTCCGCTGGTCGATCGACGAGACCCCTGTCTTCCGACAGCTGCTCGAGACGGGGACGCGGGACCGCTTCCCCGTGCTCGACGTCTTCCGCAAGGCGCCCTCCGGGTTCGTCATCGCGATCGGCGCGGCCGTGCTGGGCATCGGCTCGTACTCGCTGATGAACACTTACATGGTCGACTACGGCACCACGACGCTCGGCTTCAGCTTCCAGGACCTGCTGATCGCGACTACCGTCGGCGGCCTCCTCCAGCTCGTCACCATCCCCTTGTTCGGAGTCTGGGCGACACGGATCGGGTCGGCCAGGGTCGTCATGATCGGTGCGATCGGGACGCTGATCATCGCCTTCCCGATGTACTTCCTCCTGCAGTATGCGACGTTCCCGATCCTCGTCGGCAGCATGATCGTCGGCGGCATCCTCCCGACGCTCGCCTGGGCGGGTCTCGGCAGCCTGATGTCCGACCTGTTCCCGAGCGAGGTGCGCTACAGCGGGCTCTCGGTCGCGTACAGCCTCGCGGCGCTCCTGACCGCGTTCGTCCCGGCGCTCACACTGCTCCTCGGCGGCGCGACGGGCAACGCCTGGTGGCACCCCGGCATCGTCCTCGGCCTGATGAGCGTCATCACCCTGGTCGCCGCGCTGATCGCCTCCCGACGGACCCCGATCGTCGACGAGGTCTGAACGGCGGTGCGGTCCTCCGGTACGCTTGTACGGTCGCACACTCAGGCACCCCGATGACACGGTGCCGCACATATCGAACCGGAGGACCATGAGCGCCGCGAACCCCGTGCCCGAGAAGCCCGCACTGGAGGGCCTGGAAGCCAAATGGGGCGACCGCTGGCAGCAGCAGGGCACCTTCCGCTTCGATCGCGACTCCGCCCTCGCCGCCGGCCGCGACGGCGTGTACTCGATCGACACCCCGCCGCCGACCGCGTCCGGCTCCCTGCACATCGGCCACGTCTTCAGCTACACCCACACGGATGTCGTCGCGCGCTACCAGCGCATGCGCGGCAAGCACGTCTTCTACCCGATGGGCTGGGACGACAACGGCCTGCCCACCGAGCGCCGCGTGCAGAACTACTACGGCGTGCGCTGCGACCCCACCCTCCCCTACGAGGCGGACTTCGTGCCGCCGTTCGAGGGCGGGGACAACAAGAGCACCAAGGCGGCCGACCAGAAGCCGATCTCGCGCCGCAACTTCATCGAACTGTGCGAGCGCCTCACCGTCGAGGACGAGAAGCAGTTCGAGGCGCTCTGGCGCTCGCTCGGTCTCTCGGTCGACTGGTCGCAGACCTACCGCACGATCGGCCACGAGTCGCTCAAGACCTCCCAGCTCGCGTTCCTCCGCAACATCCACCGCGGTGAGGCGTACCAGGCCCTCGCGCCGACGCTGTGGGACATCACGTTCCGCACCGCGGTCGCCCAGGCCGAGCTCGAGGACCGCGAGCAGCCGAGCGCGTACCATCGCGTCGCGTTCCACGGCGCCGACGGACCCGTGTACATCGAGACCACTCGCCCGGAGCTCCTGCCGGCCTGTGTCGCCCTGGTCGCCCACCCGGACGACGAGCGCTATCAGCCTCTGTTCGGCACCACCGTCCGCACCCCGGTCTTCGGCGTGGAGGTCCCCGTCGTCGCCCACCACCTCGCCCAGCCCGACAAGGGCAGCGGTATCGCGATGATCTGCACGTTCGGCGACATCACCGACGTGGTCTGGTGGCGCGAGCTCGACCTGCCGAACCGCGCCATCATCGGCTTCGACGGCCGCATCGTCAGCGAGCCGCCCGCGGCGATCGAGAGCGCCGAGGGTCGGGCGGCGTACGCCGAGCTCGCCGGCAAGACCACCTTCTCGGCCAAGCAGGCGGTGGTGGAGCTGCTGCGCGCCTCGGGCGACCTGATCGGCGATCCGAAGCCCATCCAGCACCCGGTGAAGTTCTTCGAGAAGGGCGACAAGCCGCTCGAGATCGTGTCCACCCGGCAGTGGTACGTGAAGAACGGAGCGCGCGACGAGCAGCTGCGGCAGCGACTCATCGAGCTCGGGCGCCAGATCGACTGGCACCCCGAGTTCATGCGGGTGCGCTACGAGAACTGGGTGAACGGCCTCACCGGCGACTGGCTGATCTCACGCCAGCGCTTCTTCGGCGTTCCCATCCCCGTCTGGTACCCGCTCGACGCGGAGGGCAACCCGGTGTTCGACCAGCCGATCCTGCCGACCGAGGAGCAGCTCCCCGTCGACCCGTCGTCCGATCCGGCCCCCGGTCACGATGAGTCGCAGCGCGGCCAGGCGGGCGGTTTCATCGGCGAGCTCGACGTCATGGACACCTGGATGACCTCCTCCCTCACCCCGCAGCTCGCGGGCGGCTGGGAGCGCGACGGCGCCCTGTTCGACGCCGTCTACCCGTTCGACCTGCGTCCGCAGGGACAGGACATCATCCGCACCTGGCTGTTCTCGACCCTCCTGCGCTCGCAGCTCGAGAGCGACGTCGTTCCCTGGCGCAACGCTGCGATCTCCGGCTTCATCGTCGACCCCGACCGCAAGAAGATGTCGAAGTCGAAGGGCAACGTCGTCACGCCCGCCGACATCCTGGAGCGGCACGGCTCGGATGCCGTTCGCTACTGGGCCGCCTCATCGCGCCTCGGCACGGATGCCGCCTTCGACCCGCAGAACCCGACGCAGATCAAGATCGGCCGCCGCCTGGCCATCAAGCTGCTCAACGCGGCGAAGTTCATCCTGGGCTTCGAGGCGCCCGCCTCCCTCGACCTCGCCCAGGTCACCAGCCCGCTCGACATCGGGATGCTGCAGAACCTCGCCGAGGTGATCGCCGACGCGACCGCCGAGCTCGACGGCTACGATCACGCGCGGGCGCTCGAGATCGTCGAGACGTTCTTCTGGACCTTCTGCGACGACTATCTCGAGCTCGTCAAGGAGCGCGCCTACGGCGAGGCGAACGCCGAGCAGGTCTCGGCCGTCGTCGCCCTCCGTGTCGCCCTCTCGGCGTTCCTGCGACTGCTCGCGCCTGTGCTGCCGTTCGCGGCGGAGGAGGCCTGGAGCTGGTCCGCGGAGGACTCCGTGCACGTCGCGCCCTGGCCGACGGCCTCCGATGTCGCCCCCGAGGGCGCCGACCAGCGTCCTGTCTTGGCCGTCGTCGGCCGCGCTCTCACGGGCATCCGCGGAGCGAAGACGGCGGCGAAGGTCTCGCAGCGCACACCTGTCGACTCCGCCGTGATCTCGGGCCCCGCGGACGAGATCGCCGCGATCGAGTCGGCGGCCGCCGATCTGCGCTCGGTGGGCAGAATCGCCGAACTGCGTTTCGCAGCCGCGGAGGAGCTGGCCGTCACCGATATTCTGCTTGCTCAGGCACCGACCGAGGAGGAACGATGACGGCGACCGTCCGGAAGGTGGAGGACAACGAGTTCTTCACCTGGCTCGACCTCTATGTCGGCTACGGGGAGTTCTACGAGAGCCCCGTCACGGACGAGAAGGCCCTTCTCGTCTGGAGTTGGATCACTGACCCCGAGAACGAGCTCGAGGCCTACTTCGCCATCGACGACGAGGGGGCGCCCATCGGCGTCGCCCACGTGCGCGAGTTCGTGCGCCCGCTCGACGGCAGCAAGGGCCTCTACCTCGATGACCTGTTCGTGTCTCCGGACGCGCGCGGCGCGGGAGCGGGCACGCAGCTGCTCGAGTTCCTGCGCGACGCCGCCCGCGAGCGCGGTCTCTCCGTGGTGCGCTGGATCACGGCGAAGGACAACGACACGGCGCGGCGGCTCTACGACGCCGTCGCACAGAAGACGAAGTGGGTGACCTACGATCTCGTCCCCTGAACCGGATCGGGATATGGTCAGAACACGCACGCGGCCCGCACGGCCGTATGGGGAAGGCGAACGGAGTAACCCATGACGATCGAGGTCCGACCGGTCAGGGACGGCGATTTCTTCGCCTGGCTCGACTTGTACACGAAGTACGCGGAATTCTACGAGACGGAGCTCACCGACCAGCGCGCCCTGCTGCTGTGGTCGTGGCTCACGGCTCCGGAGCACGAGGAGCTCGGCTTCGTCGCGGTGGACGGGGAGCGCATCGTCGGCCTCGCCCACGTGCGCGAGTTCGCCCGGCCGCTCGAGGGCGACCGCGGCCTATTCCTCGACGATCTGTTCGTCGCGGAGGACTCTCGCGGCGCCGGAGTGGGGCGCACGCTCATCGAGCATGTCCGCTCGCTCGCTCAGGAGCGCGGTCTCGGCGTCGTGCAGTGGATCACCGCCCAGGACAATGCAACGGCCCAGCGCGTCTACGATGCCGTGGCCGAACGCACCTCCTGGGTGACGTACGAGATCGATCTGTCGGGCCGGGGCTGATGCAGCTCGGCACCCGCTGGGCCGTCGGCGCGACTCCTCCGGAGAACCTCCCCGAGGTCGTCGCGTTCGCGCTCTCGACCGTCGAGGAGGAGCTGGTCGCCACCGACGTCGAGACCGATGGATGGCGCTGGACCCTCACCTGGCTGGAGGGGCGCCCCGTCGTGGAGCTCGACGACGGCACCGTGGTGCGGTACAACCCGCAGGAGGACTCCGCCACGATCACGCAGCCGGTGGAGCAGCAGCCCACCGACTACGACGAGGCCTGATCGGCTCTACCGCGGGAGCTGCGGCAGCTGGCGCGCGGCGCGATCCCGCGTCGCCTCCAGCTGGTCGACGAGGTCGGCGTGCTCAGCGGACCGGCGAACGGGGCGGTCCCCCCACGCGGTGAGCGCGTGGCCGAGACGGACGGCGGTGCGGTGGGTCCACGGCCGGCGGGCCGAGAGGGCGTAGGCGGTCATGAGGCGGATCCTTCCGAGATGGGCTGGAGTGCCGGCTCGGGAGAGCCGGCGTCGTAGCTGCGCGCGCTGAGCAGCAGGCGCGTGCAGACGAAGGTCAGGACGACCACGACGCCGCCGCCGATGACGAACGGCAGGCGCAGGTCGATGCGGGCGACGAACCCGCCGAGCACGGTCGCGATCGGAGTCAGTCCCCACCCGATGGTGCGGACGATGCCCATCGCACGGCCGAGCATGTCGCCCGGGATGAGCGCCTGGCGGAGCGCACCCCACGGCACGTTCCAGACCGCCACACCGAAGGCGCCGACGGCGTAGCTGAGCACGGCGACCGCGACGTTCGCGGTGAGTCCGACACCGGCGAGACCGACGCCACTCACGAGGATCGACCAGAACATCACCCGGCCGCGACCGAATCGGGCGACGAGCGAACTGGAGATCAGGGCGCCCACGAGCGCCCCCACCCCGACACCCGCCGTCACCACACCGACAAGCGCCTCCGGCACCGCGAAGGTCTGCAGCAGGAGGAGCACCACGCTTCCCTGTGCGAAGGCCAGGGCCGACGCGGTGAGCGATGTCAGCACGATCATCTTGCGCAGGAACCGGTGCCCGACCAGGAAGCGCACGACGGCGCCCATCCCCGGGCGGGCGGCCGCCTCCCCGTCCGTGTCTGCGCCCCGCGCGTGGGCACGCGCGGCCGCCGCCGGGATGCTCAGCGCCAGCAGACCGGCGACAAGGAATCCGGACCCCGTGAGCCAGACCGGCAGCACGAGGGCGACCGCGAACAGGAAGCCCGCGATGGGCGTCGCGATGAAGTTCTGCACGACGATCTCGGCGGATTGCATACGGCCGTTCGCGCGGTCGAGCTGGGTGCGGCCGACCAGGCTCGGCACGACCGTGGTCGTGGCGTTGTCGAAGACGGTCTCGCCCAGCCCGAACAGGAGCACGCAGCCGTAGAGCCACCAGATGGTGAGCGCGTCCGCCGCGATGAGTCCGGCGAGCAGCGCTGCGACGGCGAACCGGAGGCTGTTGGCCACGGCCATCGCGACGCGCCGGTCGACACGGTCGAGCAGCATCCCGGCCGGGATGCCGAAGAGCAGCCACGGGAGGAAGGTGACCGCCGTGAGCCCGGCGATGAGAGCCGGGTCGCGGGTCAGCGTCGTCGCGATCAGCGGCACCGCCGTGCGGCCGATGCCGTCCGCGAGGTTGCTCGCGATCGCGGCGGTCCAGAGGCGCGCGAACCCGGCGCCGAGCGGCGTCGTCATCGGTCTTCCTGTTCGACCAGCGGGAAGGCGTTGAACTGCACCTGGGCCCGCAGCTTGCCCTCGACATCGTCGGACTTCCACTGCTCACGCAGCCGGTCCAGGAGGCGGTAGTACTCGCGCCCGAGTTCGGCCAGCTGGTCGATCGTGAGCTCGAGGTGGGAGGTCGAGAGTGTGCTCGCCTGCATCCACTCCGTACCGAAGACGTCGAGTCCGCGGCGGACGAACGCGGTGAGGCGGCGCTCGTTGTTCTGCTGCCATTCGCGCGAGATGAGCTCGTTGGCCTCACGGCCGGCCGGAGTGGCCAGCGTCTCGGGCGAGCCGATCGTCACGCCGCCCGGCGCCATGCGCCACCAGCGCTCGCGCCCCGAGCCGCGCTCGGCGTCCTCGACGATGATGTTGTGCTTGGCGAGCTGGCGCAGGTGGTAGCTCGTGGAGCCGCTCGACTCCCCCAGCCGTTCCGCCAGTCCGCTCGCGGTCGCCGGCCCGAAGTCGGAGAGCTCGTTCATGATCTCAACGCGCAACGGGTGCGCCAGCGCGCGGAGCGCCTCCATGCCGAGGGCGTCGTCCATGGGGTGGGAGATCGGCGCCGGCTTCTGCGGGGCGTCCGTCTCGCGGGGGTCTTCGTGGGCCATGTATCGAGCGTAGCAATGCAAAGGATTCTTTGCAATTGTTTCTTTGCACTGATTCGTTTGCAATCATTTCTTTGCAGCGCACCCTTTGCGAGTGTGAATGGGGCCGTAGGCTGGACGAATGGCAGACACCGCGAATCCGTTCTTCTCCCCCAGCACCCTCCCCTACCAGTTGCCGCCGTTCGCCGAGATCCGGGACGAGCACTATCGTCCGGCCTTCGAGCGCGGGTTCGCGGAGCAGCTCGCCGAGATCGACGCGATCACGGCCTCCCCCGGACCGGCGACGTTCGAGAACACGTTCCTGCCGCTCGAGCGCTCCGGACAGGTGCTCCAGCGCGTCGCCGAGGTCTTCTTCAACAAGAGCTCCTCCGACAGCACGGACTTCACCAATGCGCTGGAGGAGGAGATCGCGCCGCGGCTCGCCGCGCACCAGGATGCGATCCTCCTGAACCCGGAGCTCTACGCCCGGATCGCCGCGGTCCACGCCGCACTCGACGAGCTGGACCTCGACGCCGAGTCCCGCTACCTGGTGGAGCGGTACCACACCGAATTCACCCTGGCGGGTGCCGGCCTCGACGAGGCGGACAAGGAGCGGCTGCGGGAGTACAACCAGCGGCTCTCGACCCTCACCACCCGCTTCGAGAAGAACCTCCTCGCCGACACGAACGACCTCGCGGTCGTGCTCGACTCGGCTGACGAGCTCGCGGGACTGGGCGACGGAGAGATCTCCGCCGCGGCCGAGGCGGCGCGGGAGCGCGGACTCGACGGCACGTACGTGGTGACTCTGGTGCTCCCCACCGGCCACCCGTGGCTGTCCTCCCTCACCCGCCGCGACGTGCGCGAGCGGATCATGACGGCTTCCCGCTCGCGCGGCATCCGCGGTGGCGAGCACGACAACCGTGAGCTGGTGCTCGAGATCACCCGCCTGCGCGCCGAACGCGCCCGTCTGCTCGGCTTCGACACGCACGCGGCCTTCGTGACGGCCGACCAGACCGCACGCACCCCGCAGGCCGTGGCCGACATGCTCGGCCGGCTCGCCCCTCCCGCGGCCCGCAACGCGCGCGCCGAACAGGAGGACCTCCAGCAGCAGCTCCCCGATGGCGACACCGTGCAGAGCTGGGACTGGCCGCTGCTGACCGAGAAGGTGCGGCAGCAGAAGTACGACGTCGACTTCGCCGGCATGCGCCCGTACTTCGAGGCCGAGCGGGTGCTGCGCGACGGCGTCTTCCACGCCGCGACCCGTCTCTACGGCATCACGTTCGAGGAGCGCCCCGACCTGGTCGCCTACCACCCGGAAGCCCGCGTCTTCGAGGTCCGCAACGAGGACGGCAGCGAACTCGGCCTCTACATCCTCGACCTCTACACCCGCGACTCGAAGCGCGGCGGCGCCTGGATGAACCCGCTCATCTCCCAGTCCGAGCTCCTCGCCACCCCGACGGTCGTCGTGAACAATCTCAACGTCCCGAAGCCCGCGGCGGGCGAGCCGACGCTGCTCACCTACGACGAGACGAACACACTGTTCCACGAGTTCGGGCACGCGCTGCACGGACTGTTCGCCCGCGTCACCTACCCCAAGTTCGCGGGAACCAACGTCTTCCGCGACTTCGTCGAGTTCCCGAGCCAGGTGAACGAGATGTGGATGCTGTGGCCGGAGATCGTCGAGAACTACGCGGTGCACCACGTCACCGGCGAGCGGATGCCGCAGGATCTCATCGACCGCCTCCACGCCTCGGAGTCGTTCAACGAGGGCTTCGCGACGAGCGAGTACCTCGCCGCCGCGCTCCTCGACCAGGCCTGGCACGCCATCACGGCCGACGACACCGTCGAGGACGTCGCGGCGTTCGAGGCGGAGGCTCTGGCCGCGGTCGGCCTCGACAACCCGGCGGTCCCTCCGCGCTACGCGAGCACCTACTTCGCGCACACGTTCTCCGGCGGCTATGACGCGGGCTACTACTCCTACATCTGGAGCGAGGTGCTCGACGCCGATACCGTCGAGTGGTTCCGGGAGAACGGCGGCCTCACCCGCGAGAACGGCGACCGGTTCCGCTCCCGCCTGCTCGGCGTGGGAGGCTCGAAGGACCCGCTGGAGGCGTACCGCGACTTCCGCGGGCGCGACGCCGTGATCGAGCCGCTGCTGGAACGGCGCGGGCTGACCGGCTGACCGCCGGCGGGCGGAGGCCGTCTCGGTCGCCGCCCGCCGCCGGCCGTCAGGCCGACTTCTCCTCGCGGCGTGGGCGATGCGGGACGATGGTGGGCGCGGCGTTCTCGAGCACGGCCTCCCGGGTGACGACGACGCGGGCGACCTCGGAGCTGGACGGCACCTCGAACATGATCGGCCCGAGCACCTCCTCCATGATCGCGCGAAGGCCGCGGGCACCTGTCTTGCGGAGCACGGCGAGATCGGCGATGGCCTCGAGCGCGGTGTGCTCGAACTCGAGCTGTACGCCGTCGAGCTCGAACATGCGCTGGTACTGACGCACCAGGGCGTTCTTCGGCTCGGTGAGGATCTGCATCAGGGCGCTCTGGTCGAGCTGCGTCACGGTCGTGACGACGGGCAGACGGCCGATGAACTCCGGGATGAGCCCGAACTTGTGGAGGTCCTCCGGGAGCACCTCGCTGAAGAGGTTGATGTCGTCGCCCTTGGAGTGCAGCGGGGCGCCGAAGCCGATGCCCTTCTTGCCCGCGCGGGACGAGATGATCTCCTCCAGCCCGGCGAAGGCGCCGGCCACGATGAACAGGACGTTCGTCGTATCGATCTGGATGAACTCCTGATGCGGGTGCTTGCGACCGCCCTGCGGGGGGACCGAGGCGACCGTGCCCTCGAGGATCTTGAGCAGCGCCTGCTGCACGCCCTCGCCGGAGACGTCGCGGGTGATCGACGGGTTCTCGGCCTTGCGGGCGATCTTGTCGACCTCGTCGATGTAGATGATGCCGGTCTCGGCGCGCTTGACGTCGTAGTCGGCGGCCTGGATCAGCTTGAGCAGGATGTTCTCGACGTCTTCGCCGACGTAGCCCGCCTCGGTGAGGGCGGTGGCGTCCGCGACGGCGAACGGAACGTTGAGGCGGCGGGCGAGCGTCTGCGCCAGATAGGTCTTGCCGCAGCCGGTGGGGCCGATCAGCAGGATGTTGCTCTTGGCGATCTCGACGTCGTCCATGGCGTCGGCCGCCGTGATGGTCTGCTTGGCGCGCACCCGCTTGTAGTGGTTGTAGACGGCCACGGCGAGCGAGCGCTTGGCCTGCTCCTGGCCGATCACGTACTCCTCGAGGAACCCGAAGATCTCCTTCGGCTTCGGCAGGTCGAACTCGCTCGCGGCCTCCTCGCCGGCCTCGGCGAGACGCTCTTCGATGATCTCGTTGCACAGCTCGACGCACTCGTCGCAGATGTACACGCCCGGCCCGGCGATCAGCTGCTGGACCTGCTTCTGGCTCTTGCCGCAGAAGGAACACTTGAGCAGATCGGCGCTCTCCCCGATTCGAGCCATCCCTCATCCCCTCCTACAACACGGGTGTCTTCGTCCGAGCCTAACCTGTGCGAGCGACAATGGCGCGCACCGGCGGGTCGAACGCGTCATCCGCCGTTATGCCGACAGCAGATGACCGCCGGACGTGCGAGGAGGACGCGATCGCATCGACCGCGTCCTCCCCTTCTACCGCTGCTGCTACTTGACGAGCGCCGGCAGCGTCTTGCGACTGGTGAGCACCTGGTCGATCAGACCGTACTCCAGAGCCTCCTGCGCACCGAGGATCTTGTCGCGGTCGATGTCCTTGTTGACCTGCTCGACCGACCGGTTGGAGTGCTTCGCGAGCGTCTCCTCCAGCCAGCTGCGCATGCGCATGATCTCGTTGGCCTGGATCTCGATGTCGGACGCCTGACCCTGACCCGCCTGGCCGACGGCCGGCTGGTGGATGAGGATGCGGGCGTTCGGCAGCGCGAGACGCTTGCCGGGGGTGCCCGCAGCGGTCAGCACGGCCGCGGCGGAGGCCGCCTGGCCGAGCACGACCGTCTGGATGTGCGGGCGGATGTACTGCATCGTGTCGTAGATCGCCGTCATCGCGGTGAACGAGCCACCGGGCGAGTTGATGTACATGACGATGTCGCGGTCGGGGTCCTGGCTCTCGAGCACGAGGAGCTGGGCCATGATGTCGTCCGCCGAGGCGTCGTCGACCTGCACGCCGAGGAAGATGATGCGGTCCTCGAAGAGCTTCGCGTACGGGTCCTGGCGCTTGTAGCCGTAGGCCGTGCGCTCCTCGAAGCTGGGGAGGATGTAGCGGGAGCCGGGCGCCTGCACGCCGCCGAGGGCCTGGCCGCCGAGAGGCTGGCCGTTGTGGGCGGCTCCGCCGAGCATGGGGGTGTTCATAGTGGTGTCCTTCGTCCTTCCGGCGTCCGCTACTTGGATTCCTGGTCGGTGCCGCCGCCGCCGGCGACATCGAGGGCCGACTCGCGGATGTGGTCCACGAAGCCGTACTCGAGTGCCTCCTGCGCGGTGAACCAGCGGTCGCGGTCGCCGTCCGCGTTGATCTGCTCGACGGACTTGCCCGTGGCCGACGCCGTGATCTCGGCGAGTCGCTTCTTCATGTCCAGGATGAGCTGGGCCTGGGTCTGGATGTCGCTCGCGGTTCCACCGAACCCGCCGTGCGGCTGGTGGAGCAGCACGCGGGCGTTCGGGGTGATGTACCGCTTTCCCTTGGTGCCGGCGGTCAGCAGGAGCTGGCCCATCGAGGCCGCCATGCCGATGCCGACGGTGACGATGTCGTTCGGGACGAACTGCATGGTGTCGTAGATCGCCATGCCGGCCGTGATCGAACCGCCGGGAGAGTTGATGTAGAGATAGATGTCGCGCTTCGGGTCCTCGGCGGCCAGGAGCAGCAGCTTCGCGGCGATCTCGTTCGCGTTCTCGTCCCGGACCTCGGAACCGAGCCAGATGATGCGGTCCTTCAGCAGTCTGTCGAAAACATTGGGCTGGATACCCAGGTCGGCCATGTTCGCTCCGTTTCCTTATCGCTTGGGATCGAATCTATCGGAGCGGTGCGGCCATTTCGGCGCTGTTCGCCCTGGGCAGAGTGGTGTCGCGCCGTGCACATGACGGCGGGGTCAGGCGTCGTCGAGCTCGGCCGCGTATGCGGAGATCGCACGGCCGTAGCGGGAGGCGTGCGGTGCGAGAGCGGTCAGGGCTTCGCGAAGGGCCTCCGCCTTCAGGCCGAGATCGAAGAGCGCGAGCGCGGCGAACGCGTGCGCGTCACCGGCGAGCGGAGCGCCGGCCGGCTGGGCGGCGAGCAGGTCGCGGAGCAGCTCGACCGCCTCCTCAGGACGATCCAGATTGCGGAGCGTGCTTGCGAGCTGGATCGTCGCCCGCGAGCGCTCCGGTTCGGCCAGGCCCGCGTCGAGTGCCGCCCGGTAGAGCGGCTCCGCCTCCGCCTCCCTTCCGGCGTAGTCGTACGCGCCCGCGCTCTCGTACAGCGCGGCGGCGTCCCCCGCGGGCCGCTCGGCTGCGAGGGCGAGGATCGCGGCGACGGTCGCCGCCTCACCCCGGTCGTCCGCCGCGTCCCACGCCGCGTCGACACGCCGCTGCCAGTCGTCCATTCCGTCTCCCTCGTGCCGGATACGACGAAGGCCGGGCGCGTGCGCACCCGGCCTTCGTCGTCGTGTCGTGTTACTCCGCGTCCGCGGCCTTCTTCTTGGCGGCCGGCTTCTTGGCGGGAGCCTTCTTCTTCGGCTTCTCCTCGGCGGCGGGGGCCTCGGCGGCCTCCTCCGCGGGGGCCTCCGCGTCCTGGGCCTCCGCGTCCTCGTCGTCGCCCGAGGCGACGGCCGTGAACTCGCTGAGGTCGACAGGCTTGCCGTTGCTGTCGACGACCTTCACCTTGCCGAGCACGATCGCGAGCGCCTTGTTGCGGGCGACCTCGCCGACCATCGACGGGATCTGGCCGTTCTCGCTGAGGATCTTGACGAACTCGTTCGGGTCCATGCCGTACTGCGCCGCACCCTGGATGAGGTACTGGGTGAGCTCGTCCTGGCTGACCTTGACGTCCTCGGCCGTCGAGACCTCGTCCAGCAGGATCTGCGTGCGGAAGGTCTTCTCGCTCGACTCCTTCACCTCGGCGCGGTGCACGTCGTCCTCGAGGCGGTTCTCCTGCTCGAGGTGGCGGTGCACCTCGTCCTCGACGAGCTGCTCCGGGACCGGGATCTCGACGAGCTCGAGGAGCGTGTCGACGAGCTGGTCACGGGCGGAGGTGCCCTGGCCGAACGCCTTCGAGCGCTCCACCTGGCTGCGCAGGCTGTCCCGCAGCTCGGCGATGGTGTCGAACTCGCTCGCGATCTGGGCGAAGTCGTCGTCCGCCTCCGGCAGCTCCCGCTCCTTCACGGCGTTGAGCGTGACGGTGATCTGCGCGTTCTCGCCCTCGTGGTCGCCGCCCATGAGCGGAGCCTCGAAGGTCGTGGTCTCTCCCGCGGTCAGCGTGTCGAGCGCCTCGTCGATGCCGTCGATCAGCTCGCCGGAGCCGATCTCGTAGGAGATGTTCGCGGCGGTGTCGACCTCCTCGCCGCCGATCTCGGCGGTCAGATCGATCTGGGCGAAGTCGCCCTTCTTGGCCGGACGGTCGACCGTCACGAGCGTGCCGAAGCGGCTGCGCAGGGTGTCGAGCTCCTCGTCGATGTCGCTCTCCGCGATCTCGGCGGCGTCGACCGTGATGGTGATGTCGTCGAGCTTCGGGAGGGTGATCTCCGGGCGCACGTCGACCTCGATGGTGAGCAGCAGGTCACCGGAGAAGTCCTTCTCGGCCGGCCACTCGGTGATGTCGGCCTGCGGGCGGCCGAGCGGGCGCACGTCGTTCTCCTCGACGGCCGCACGGTAGAAACCGTCCAGGCCCTCGTTGACGGCGTGCTCGAGGACGGCAGCCTTGCCGACCCGCTGGTCGATGATCGCCGGCGGGACCTTGCCCTTGCGGAAGCCGGGGATGCTGACCTGCTCGGCGATGTGCTCGTACGCGTGGGTGATGGAAGGCTTCAGCTCCTCCGGCGTCACCGAGATGGTGAGCTTGGCGCGGGTGGGGCTGAGCTTCTCGACCGTGGTCTTCACGATGTCTGGGTTCTCCTGAATGTTCGAACGATGGTCTTCTCGCAAGGAACGAGGTCCTCGTCGGGGCGACAGGATTCGAACCTGCGACCTCCCGCTCCCAAAGCGGGCGCTCTAGCCAAGCTGAGCTACGCCCCGGCTACAACGGTGCGAAAGACCACGCGCAAGTCTACTGCACACGAGATGACCCCCGCGTGTACTACGATGGTCTCCGGCCGCCGCAGACGCGCGGCTTCGGGGATGTAGCTCAATGGTAGAGCCTCAGTCTTCCAAACTGATTACGCGGGTTCGATTCCCGTCATCCCCTCCGCTGGAAACACTGGGCGAGCCGCCCGTCGAGCGAAACGCTCCGGAACGCGATCCCCGTCAAAACCCCGCGCTCTCTCGGTTTCGCAATACTCTATTGTTCCGTGACGGTGGATTCGACTGAGGAGCGTTCGGCGCCGACGCTGCGATTCCGCAAGTCTGAGTTGAAGCTGGACTTCAAGTTTTGGCTGGCTGTCGTCTTCATTGTGGTCATCGTTGTGGTCAGCGTGCTGATCTCGCTGCACCAGCCCTGGGTCGGATTGGGCACCGGCGCATGTGGGGTGCTCGGCGCGCTCCTCGGAGTATTGCTGCAAGCGACGCCTCTCCCCGTCGACTACACGACCAACGGTGCAAGCGCGGTGCGGGGACTTCTCGGCGCAGCCCAAGACCTGGAAAATGTACGGGTCCAAACGACCAGTCTCGTTAGCGAGGTGGAGTCTGACCCCAACCGCGTGAAGGTCGGACTCGTCGACACCCAGAACCGGCTAGAGGAAGTAATCAGCTCGCTCTACGTCTCGATGGCAGAGTGGGACAACATCGCACCGGGCGCCCTGGCCGAGGTCGACAAGCTCAACAACGCGGGTCGCGATGCCCTGAAGATGCTTCAGAGAAAGGGAACTGATGTCTGAGGACAACGACATCACGAATAGCGAGCGGCTTGAGGAGGTAGTTGACCGGGTCGAACATCTCACTCGCATCAGGGGAAAAGTCGCGGAGGTCGTCAGCGACCGCGAGATCATCCTCAACAAGGGCAGCGATGACGGAGTTCGTGAAGGAATGTACTTCGCGGTTCTGAACCCGGACACAGTGGGAATCACAGACCCCGACACGGGAGAACAGCTTGGCGGAATTCGAGTAGTGAAAATCACGGTGCGCGCTGTGGAGGTTGCCCCGAAACTCACATTGGCCCGCACTTTCCGCACTCGCAGAGTCAATGTTGGGGGCTCTGCTGGCGGGGGTGTGAGTGCTCTCTATGCAAGCTTGCAGCCGCCCAAGTATGTGGAAGAGGTCGAGAAACTACGCCTCGACAAGAACTCGCCGCGCAAACTTGATCCCGAGGAGAGCGTGGTGTTGCGGGGTGATCCTTTCGAGACCGCGACGTCGCGGGAGGTCGCCGACGTGCGATCTATTTCTGTGTGGGAAGAGGACGACCGACTCCATTGAGAACGAGTCAAGCGCCAGGCTTGCGTTTGCGTTCTTTCTCGGTCTCAAGCTCGATCAATTCGCCGAGCCGGCTTCTTAGCAGTGCGTGCATCAGAACTGATCGCGTCAAGACAACGATCTCAAAGCAAGAAGCGAAGAAGAACGTTGCAACTAGGCCAAAGAAGTACTCCTCAACAGGCCGAGGAAGCGTCGGAGACAGCGCTAGATAAAAGGCCGTACCAATTAATGTCGCTACCTGGACGCCGACCGCGAGAAGGAATGGGCGAAAGAACCCCAGCACACCAGATTCGTTTGTTCGGAGCAGGCGCAAGTATGTGTCCGACAGGAGAGAGGCCACCAAGGCCAGCCCGGCGAACACAATTGCTACGAGCGCAGCCACAACGGCTAGGAAAGACGAGGCCAGCGACGTGCGCTGAGCAAGCGCGCCGAACGCGGCGAGGTACCACGCAAGGCCGACCCCAAGAACGATGCTCGAAAGCGTTTCGAACGAGAAAA
This sequence comes from Leifsonia sp. ZF2019, assembly GCF_019924635.1. Taxonomy (NCBI): domain Bacteria; kingdom Bacillati; phylum Actinomycetota; class Actinomycetes; order Micrococcales; family Microbacteriaceae; genus Leifsonia; species Leifsonia sp. ZF2019. The sequence goes on along the minus strand of NZ_CP065037.1, from coordinate 1,991,532 downwards.
CGTCAGAGAGGCGAAGTCGTCCCACTGCCGTCCAAAAGCTCACCTCGCTTCGAAGTTTTCCCATGCTCCAGTCCTCGTTTGGAGACCGCGTCTAGGACGGCCTCGGTCGCAGTATTCCAGTCGCTCCCGACATCGTCGATAGACAGCCGTTGGACCCTCTGGCGTTGATCATAAGTTGCAGCGCGACCATTGCGCTTTCCCTTAGCCCAGATCCGTCCAAATGCATGGTCGAGGGCCGCAACCAGGAACCCCTTGGTGGTTGGATCGTTTTTGACTGCCTCTTTCTGAAGCCCCGATGTTTGGTCGCGCGCCCGGATTTCTTCCTTGATCTGATCCGCCTCATACCGATCGAGACGAGCGAACAACGCATCGAACTCAGGCTCGCCGTCGGGGTTCGGGCGCTCGAAGACAAGGCGTAGTAGCAACAACTGATCGACGGAATCTAGCCATGCGTAGAAGTCTCCTTGGTCGCCCAGGGGTTCGACGCCCCAGGACGTAGTCGGGAACTCCATCTGGCGTTCGCCGCCATTGAGAATCTCCGTCAGCACGTCGTCGAGCACTGCCTCGGTCGTGAAGGAGGGATGCTTCAGTACGCCGAGGATGCGACCGTTCAAGCTGAACGCGACAGGCGCCACAGCGCTGTCATCCTTGGGGACGAGCCGGTCCCTCCACTCGTGAGTCTCGCTGTCCCAGACCTGCCCGAGAACACTGGCCGATCTGGCCCACCCCAAGCGCCCGGTGAAGGTCCCGGCTTGCTCATCGAACTCCAGGCTGCCGAGCTGCCAGGTCCTGCGATACTTTCTGCCACTGTGCCCGGGCGCCGAAACCGCAAGAACGCGTCGGAGATGATCCAGGAGGTCTGGGGGCGGATCAAACAGCGACGGATCGCCCCCAATCGGCCTGCGATTTACGCGATAGAACAGCACATCGACGTTGGGCTTGGAGAACCACGGCTCTGAAGCAGCGGCCGCAGAATTGTTCCCCTGATCGAGCGTCATCTTGGACAGTCCCCCTCTTTGGCAAGACCTTAGCGAAACGCCGTCGTCACCATCGGCCATTTTTCACCCCTATTCGGGTGGCTCTCGCGGCAGCTAGGAGGATCAAAGTGCGCGGGAGGAGCAGGTTTGGCCGCTACCCAGCCTCCGAGTGTGCCCGGCCTCGGTGTCGGTGGACAGAGACAGACTGGTATGTGTCAGTCGCACCCGCGGCTCGCTTACCAAGGGAGTTAGAAGCAATGGCAGTTCAAATAACACACGTGCGTTACGAGGGCTACTCGAAGACGCACGAGTCCATCGTCAGCTACAAGTGGAAGAACACGAGCAGCACCGAGACGGGCGTCAGCGATAAGCCGACGATGGTCGAGTGGATCGACAACAAGAAGGGCGATGCCTACGTCGGCAGTGGCGCAAGTCGCGTAGACGTCGGCACCGTGCACCCGGACGCCGGACGCCCGTACCTGCGGACGTACGCCGACGGCAAGTGGAACAACAACCTGCTGTCGCTGCCGACCTTCTAGTCTGCGCAGAGCCCCGGCGCACGTGTCGCCCGAATCGACATGCGCGTCGGGGCTCCCCCATGTCAGCGCTCGAGTGCAAGCCGGTCAGCGATCACTACCGCTCTGCTGGATGTGAACGCCTCGAACTGCGCGATCTCGGCGCTGTAGTCGCTCGGGTACAGGTGCGAGTAGATGGTGTCCGTTGTGACGAGCGAGGCGTGGCCCGTCCACCGGCTGAGCTTGTACGGCGGGATGCCCGCGGCGAGCATCAGCGATGCGTACGTGTGGCGGAGGTCGTGCCAGCGCATCTTCGGTGGCAACGCTAGAGCGGGCAGCAGCGGGCGCATGTAGTACTGCAGGACAGACCCGCAGTCGATGTTGCGGGAGAAGTCGAGGCGACGAGAGCCGTTGCTCCGAGCCGGCCAGAAGAGCGCGTCGGGGTCGCCTGAGTTCGGGTGCGTCAGGAGGAACAACTTCAGCTCCGCAATCAGCGATCGGTCGAGCAACGGCACGTCGCGGCGACTCCGGGCGGACTTGGGCGTGCCAACAGTCCACACTCCGCCGACCCGCTTTATCGTCTGCCGAACCTCGACGTGCGCGCCGGTCGTCTCGGTGGCGGCGAGGGCTACATCTCGAATTCGCAGACCCTGTACCTCTGCCGCTCGCAGCCTCGTCAGCGCACAGAAACGCGCAAGCAATCCGTACGGCTCCGTTACGTCGAGAGCAGACGCGAGTTCGTCCACCTGCGCTTTGGTGAGGAACACCGGCGCGAACCCCTTGGTGTGAACGTTCTTCGGTAGCTCGACGGCGTCGCAAGGGTTATGCGAGATCAGCCGGTGCTTGGCCGCGTAGCGGAAGACCTTGTTCAGGGCGACGTAGTGGTTGTGGACGGTGTTCGGTGCCTTGCCCGCAGCGACGAGAGCACTCACCCACCGCTGCACATCCTGGCTCGTGATTGCGGAGATGCGCTTGGGCGCCGAACGTCGGCAAGATGCGGGTCGCGTAGAGGTTCTCGTACTGCACGATGGTCCCTGCCTTGAGCCGCGGACGGCTCGCGTCGAGGGACGCTGCCACGACCGCCTCGAACTTCTCGGATCGTCCTGCGAGCTCGGCTGTCGGCGCTCCGGTGGCTTTGGCGTTCTCAACGGTGAGGGCGTACCGCTCGGCCTCACGCTTCACGGTGAAGGTCTTCTGCCGCTCTCGACCGTCCGCCTTCCATCGCACCTCGTACGCGATGCCGGTCTTCCGTTCAAATTCTCGAACGTGTGCCATCAGTAGCCCCTCTCCACGACCTTGGGCAGGACGTCGGCTCGGTTGAAGCGGCCGAGCCGCCACTCCGGCTCTCTTGACGCCTGCCACGGGTAGCGCGCCCAGACTGTTAAGCGTCCTCGGCTCGGCACGATCCGCGTGATGACGGCCGGCAACTCGTAGTCCTCCAGGACGACGTGGCCACGCTTGAGCGCTGACACGGCGACGGACGATGACCTTGCTCATCGGTCGGCCCAGCCCATCTGCTCGGCGGCATCGGCCGCGATCGGCTCGGCTGGCGTTGCGGTGGGCAAACCCCGTCGAGAAACTGAGAATGCTGCATCTCTCTGGGGCGGATGAGCGCTAGCGACGCGCTGCGCCTTGCACCACACCGCAGTGCTCCCTCGGGTAGCTTCAAGGAAGAGAAGGGGGCTCCGTGTACACGTTTCTCGTAGATGAGACAAACAAGGATGCATCGCAGGGCGAGTTCTTCATCGTAGGCGGGCTGGTGTTCGACGAGGCTCAGATCGCCCTCGTTCACTCCGCGGTGGCAAAGCAGCGTCGAATCGCTGGTTACCGACATGGCCAAAGCTTCAAGTTCGATACGAATTCACGTCCTGCGTCCGTCAGTATCGAGCAACATAGGACTGCTAAACGCGACCTGATCGCAGACCTCAAAGACATCGGCGTCCGGATGATCGTGTCACTCGTCCTGCACGACCTGTGCCGAGATCAGAGCTACGACACGCGGATGGAATGGGCGCTGAACACGCTAGCTGGCTCGTACAGGAAGCTGCTCGTGGATGAACGTCAGACCGGCATCATGCTGATGGACCGCGACAACGACCGTTACGACCATCTTGAGTATCTTCATCAGCACGGCCTCAAGATGCATACAGGCAGCCACGTTCGAGTCGATGATCGGATTCGGTTGTTCGGCATGACCAGCGACAACGCTTCACATCTCAGTAGCGCCGCGGACATCTCCCTCGGCGCGTTCAGATACTGCGCGAATACGGCAGGTGGCAACGGTCGCGAGCCGGTCGCGCGCGAGATGTTCCCCAACCTCGCGCAACTCTTGTGGACGAAGAAGCATCCAACTGGAGAGATGCGCGCAGGAGGCTTCGGATACCTGCCGCGACCGAAGCGTGAACACATCAGCGTCTCGTGGATGCTTGATCGCTATGACAACCTCGCCGCTGGCCTCAACTCTTACGTCATCCCCGGTTAACCCCGTCGGGAACTGATGGCGCGATCCCCGTCCAATCCCCGAAAAACCCCGTCACCGTGCCCCGCCGAGGCACTCCGGCGCACTCCGAGGCTGGTGAGTAACGGGGCTAGAACCCGCGATCTCCCCATTTAAACACTGGGCAAGACGGGTGACGGCGGTCTGGGTCGGAGCAAATTGGTTCGGCTCGGTTTACGCACCTGGAGGGTCTTCCAAACTGATTACGCGGGTTCGATTCCCGTCATCCCCTCCGTTCGCATCCCGCCGTACACACATTTGGACTAAAAGTGTGGTTACAGAGCGGCGGTTTCAGCTGGTGAGTGCAACACCTTGTAGGTATTGGTCGAGTTTCTCGGCTGGGGTGTGGAAGTTCAAGGTTTGTCGGGGGCGGATGTTGAGGAGGCGTTGGGTTTCGGCGAGGTCGGCGTCGGGGATGGTGTTGAAGTTGGTGCCCTTGGGGTAGAAGTCTCGGATCAGCCCGTTGAGGTTCTCGTTGCTGCCGCGCTGCCAGGGTGAGTGAGGGTCGGCGAAGAACACCGGGCAACCGGTTGCGATAGTGAAGCGGGCGTGTTCTGCCATCTCGGTGCCCTGATCCCAGGTCAGGGTCGAGAACAGTGCGGACGGCAGGTGGCCGATCATCTCGGTGAGCCGGTCGATGACCGTGGCGGAGTCCCGGGTTCCGGGCAGCCGGCCCAGGAGGGCGAACCGGGTGGAGCGTTCGACCAGGGTGATGATCCCGGAGCCTGCGGGTCCGACGACGAGGTCGCCTTCCCAATGTCCCGGGACGGCGCGGTCGGTGACCTGGGCTGGCCGGTCGCTGAGCCGGGCACCGTCCAGCCAGGGCCGGTTGCTGCGCCGCGGCAGTTTCGACTGCGGGATGCGTCCCGCCCGACCGGTCCGCAACGCTTTGACCACGGTCAGCTCGTGCCGCAACCCGCCTTTGCCCTGAACATAGAGGGCCTGGTAGATCGTCTCAGCCGTCACCCGCATATCCTCTCGCCCCGGGAACAGCAGCGGCAGCCGACCCGCGACCTGCTGCGGGGAGAACCGGGCGTTCAACTGTTCGACCACCGCGGCCCGCAACCACGGATCCTGATCGAGTTTGCGCGGCTTGGGCCGGGCCCGCCGCTGACCGGCGACCTGATGCGCCACCCCCGCCTCATATTGCCACCGCCCCCGATACGACCACCTGGAACGGGCAACCTCCCGCGACACCGTCGACGGTGCCACCCCGACCAGACCCGCGATCCGGCGCAACGAGAACCCCTGCGCCAACCCTGCCTGGATCAACGCCCGATCCGCCAACGACAACCTGCGCCCATGACCCCCCGCCGCGCCACCCGCACCCGACAGCCCGACACGCAACAAACCAGCACGACTCCCCGGCTCAAACCTCATGCCCGCAAGCCTGGCCCACCGCTGCACCCGACCACGCGGCACCCCCACCACCACCGCCACACTCACAGCCGAAGCACCAGCCAACAACAACCCCAACGCCTCAACCCGCGTCTCCAACGACGAATGCAACCCCATCCCAACCCTCCACATCAACAAAGGGTGTTGCACTCACCACCAGAAACCACCAGCGTGATTCTCGACATTCGGTCCAAATGTGTGCGGCGGGACGTCGCCGCTGTGCCCGAATAGGCTGGCTCCCGTGCCACTGAACCCCACCTCTGCTCCGCTCCGCCTGGTCGTCGCCGACGACTCCGTCCTGTTGCGGGAGGGGCTGATCCGGCTGTTCGACGAGGCCGGGTTCGAGACGGTCGGGGCGTACGGGGACGCGGAGTCTCTGCTGGCGGAGATCGGCGCGGTGGGGCCGGATGTGGCGGTGCTCGACGTGCGGATGCCGCCGACGTTCCGCGACGAGGGGGTGCGGGCGGCGCTGCGGATCCGGGCCGAGCATCCGGGCGTCGCCGTGCTGCTGCTCAGCCAGTACGTCGAGGGGACCTACGCGCAGGAGCTGCTCGCCAGCGGGGAGGGCGGCACGGGTTACCTGCTGAAGGATCGCATCGCGTCGCTCGACGAGCTGCGGGACGCCGTGACGCGGGTCGCACAGGGCGGTACGGTGCTCGACCCGGAGGTCGTGCGCGAGCTGTTGACGCGGCGCACGGATCCGCTGGCGACGCTGACGCCGCGTGAGCGGGAGGTCCTGGGGCTGATGGCGGAGGGGCGCACGAACTCGGCGATCGCCGCGCAACTGGTGATCGGGGTGGGCGCCGTCGAGAAGAACGTGACGTCGATCTTCCAGAAGCTGACACTGGAGGACTCCGGCGACGACCACCGCAGGGTGCTCGCGGTACTGGCGTTCCTGCAGCGGTGAGGACAGAATGGCGCGTGAACCGCTCATCGACGACGAAAGCAGGTGCACCGTGGCAGGACTGGACGACATCACCAACAAAGCCAAGGAATTCCTCGACAGCGACACCGTGAAGAACGCGCTGAAATCCGAGCAGGCCGAGGACATCAGCGACAAGCTGCTCGACGGGGTCGCCGACGCGGCCAACAAGGTCACCGGTGGCAAGTTCGAGAGCCAGATCGACGGCGCTCGCGATGCCGCGGACAAGGCCATCGGCACCGAGTAGCGGCGATCGCTCGACGAAGGGCGGGCGAGGGTACAGCCCTCCCCCGCCCTTGGTCGTCTCCGCGCTCAGGAGAGCGGGAGACGCGCCCCGATCCGCGACGGGCCCCCGGCCGGGCTGTCCACGACGAACTCGCCGCGCAGGCCGCGCACGCGCTCGGCCAGCCCGCTGAGGCCGTGACCGTCGACCGCGGCCGCACCCCCGGTGCCGTTGTCGGTCACCCACACGCTCAGCCACACAGCACCCGACGGGTCGACAGTGCGGTCCAGGAACAGCCGTGACTCCGTCGCACCCGAGTGCTTCGCGACGTTCGCCGCCAGCTCGGCGAGCACGTAGTAGGCGTTGCGCTCGGTCTCCGGGCTGAAGCGTTCGCCGGTCGCGAGCGACGACTCCACCCGCATCGCCACGGTGCTGCGCGCGGCGAGCGACTCGGCGGCGGCGGCGAGTCCTCGGTCCTGAAGGAGCGGCGGTGCGAAGCCACGGGAGAGCGCCCGGAGTTCCTCCAGGGTGTCCCCCGCCTGCTGCCGGGCCTCGGCCAGGAGGGCGGCCGCGGCGTCCGGATCGTCGGCGAGCTTGCGCTCGGCGGCGGCGATGTCCATCTGCAGCCGGATGAGCCGCTGCTGCGGGCCGTCGTGCAGATCGCGCTCCAGGCGGCGCAGCGCCTGGTCCTCGGCGGCGACGGCAGCACCGCGCGAGGCCGACAGGTCGGCGACCTCCCGCTGCAGCGCCTCGGAACGCCACGCACCGAGCAGCCCGCGCGCGATGGCGTCATGGGCAAGCGTCAACCCGCGGGTGACGAACGGCAGCGTCGCGGCGAACACCACCCCGAGGATGAAGTACAGGATGCGGTCGCCGAGCACCGGATCGAAGGTGGAGCTCGTGCGGAAGGCCCAGTCCACAATCACGTGGGAGAGATGGACGTTCTGCCCTTCGCGCGGAATGAATCCGTCCCAGATCCAATCGGTGAGTCCGCCGAGCGCCACGAGCGTCCACACCATCGTGACGGTCCAGGTGACGATGCTGACGATCGGGTTGATCAGGATGCCGTGCAGCAGGTAGAGCCAGTAGTGGCCGTTGACGAACGGCCCGAACGCGACCCGCCAGAACGTGCGCGGCGTGCCCCGTGGCTCCCACGTCGGCCGCGCGATCTCGGGTCGGCGCGCCCAGCGCAGGCGCACGAGCTCGAGGGTGCCGAACCCGCGGGCGGTGTAGAACGCGCCGATGAGGATGAACAGGCCGACGTAGATGACGATCGTGCCGACACCCGTCCAGAAGAGCGACTGCAGCACCGAGAGGCCGACGATCGCGATCGGCATGGTGAGGAGCAGGAACCCGAGCTCGCGCGGGACGCCCCGCCACAGCGCGCCGTAGGTCGTGCGGTCGGTGGGCGGAGCGGGACGTGCGTTCACAGGATCCAGCATGGCGGACGGGACGGCGGTCATGGTTCTTCTCCAGTCGGTGAGGATGCCTCCAGCCTCGCGGGCGCCTGCGGCCGAACCCATCCCGCGAGCCTCCCGATCCCAGCGGGGGTTATCCCCCGGGCGGCCTCCTGCCCACGTTCGGCCGTCGCCCAGGCAAGGCTCAGCTGAGTAAGCCGAGGCTCAGCTTCGTTGCGGAATTCCCGCGCCCGGGTAGCGTTGAAGCAGGCACGAGAAAGGACGCCACAACCATGACGGACATCGCCGCAAGCCAGAGTGTTTCCAACCCGGACGTCGCCGCCGGGGTCGCCCAGTTCCTGAGCCCGGTGGTCGTCGACCTCACCGCGCTCGTCGTCAACGGAAAGCAGGCGCACTGGCATGTGCGCGGCGCCAACTTCATCGGCGTCCACGAGCTGCTCGACACGATCGTCGACCACGCGCAGGAGTGGGCCGACCTGGCCGCCGAGCGCATCGTCGCCCTGGGCCTGCCCGTCGACGGCCGCCTCGGGACCGTGGCCGCCAAGACCACGACCCCGGAGCTGACCGCGGGCTTCCGCCCCGCCAACGACACGATCGCCGAGGTCATCGCTCAGATCGACGCCGCCCTGGCGGCCGTCAACACCGCGGTGAAGGAGCTCGACGAGCTCGATCAGACCAGCCAGGACGTCGCGATCGAGATCGCGCGCGGTCTCGACAAGGACCGCTGGTTCCTGTTCGCCCACATCAGCGAGTAGCGTCCGCCGCACGAGTGCGGCTCTTCGGGACGAATGCGGTGCTGCGCCGAGCAGCACTCGTCCCGGGGAGCCGCACTTGTCGTCTGCGGCTCAGCGGAGCGTGTCGTGGGTGAACCGGCCGCCCAGCAGAGTCGCGGCGACGGGCGCGGCGCGCAGCGCCTCCCCCGCGAGCGTCGACGGGTCGGCATCGAGGACCACGAGGTCGGCAGGCTCCCCTGTGGCCACACGGCTGCGCACCGAGGCGTCGAGCGCCGCGGAGAACGGGATGCGCTGCTCGGGATGCCACGGCTCGCGCCCGGCACGCGACCGATCCACCGCGGCGCCGATCGCGACCCACGGATCGAGCGGCGCGACCGGCGCATCCGACCCGAAGGCCAGCCGCACGCCGTGGCGGAGGAAGTCCGCGAGCGGGAAGGCGCGGTCGGTGCGCCCCTCCCACAGTCGCTCGGCGACATCCCGATCGTGCATCGCGTGCTCGGGCTGCACGCTCGCGGTCACCCCGAGCCGCGCGAAACGCGCCACGTCGTCCGGGGCGACCAGCTGCGCATGCTCGATGCGGCCCCGAACGCCGATGCGCTCGAAGGCGTCCAGCGCCCGCCGGTTCGCCTCGTCGCCGATGGCGTGGACGGCGGGCTCGATGCCGTTGCGGACGGCGAACCGCATCGCGGCGACCAGCTCGTCCCCGCTCAGGTTGGCGACACCGTGGCTGCCGTCGGGATAGGCGTGAGTGCAGAGCGCGGTGCGCGTGTTGAGCGATCCGTCGGAGATGACCTTGAACGGGCCGACGGTCAGCAGCCCGTCGGTGCCCTCCACCGGTGCGCCCGTGCGCAGGCCCAGGCCGGCGGCGCGTTCGAGATCGTCGCCGTAGACGCCGAACTCCACGCGCAGGAGGGGATCGGACGGCGCCATCCGGCGGACCCACGTGTCGAGGTTCCAGCCGTACTCCAGGTCGACGATCCCGACGACGCCGCGGCGCGCCGCGGCCGCAGCGGCCTCGGCCGCCCAGCGGTCCGACGTCGCCTCGTCGGCTGCGCTGAGTTCGCTCGTGACCGCGAAACTCGCGTCCTCTCGCAGCACCGCGTCGTCGGATGCCGGGGCGAACCGCCGCGCCGCAGCAGAGTTCAGCCAGGAGCAGTGCAGGTCGCCCGCCATCAGTACCACCGGCCGCTGCCCCGCCGCGGCGTCCAAGAGGGCACGGGTCGGGAGGTCGGGCCAGAGTGCGTCGTGGAAGCCGAACCCCACCAGCAGCTCCTTCCCCGGCTCGGCCGCGACGCGACGGCGCACCAGGTCCGCCGCCTCCGCTGCGGAGGCCGCGCGCGAGACGTCCAGGCGGCGCGCGGTCTGCGCCCACTGGGTGAAGTGCACGTGGTTGTCCCAGAGCCCGGGCACCAGCCAGCGACCGCCCAGGTCCAGCCGTTCCGCCCCGCGCGGGTCGAGACGTCCGGCGAGGTCGACGGCGTCGATCCGGCCATCGACGATCCGCAGGTCCAGCACGCCGTCCGATCCGGGGAGCCGCGCCCCGGCCAGCAGCAGGCTCATCGGGCGGCGCGACGGCGGTCGTGCACGATCGTCATCTCGCGGAGCAGCCCGTCGCTCGCGTACGGCCCGTCGCCGGCGAGCTCCCGGAGGATGCGGTCGACGATGTGGTCCGGCCGGTTCTGGCTCATCTTCTGCTTGGCGGTGATCCGGGTCGGTGTGAGGCGCAGACCGACGGTGCCCGACGCGATCCGCTGGGCGTACGCGGCGTCGGCCTCGGTGCCCGCCATCCGCCGCGGCTCCGGAAGCTCGCGCTCGAAGTGGTCGACCAGGCGCGCGAGCACGTCGAGGTTCTCCTCGTCGCTCAGGATCTCCGGCACTCCGGAGAAGTGCGCGGAGATGAAGTTCCAGGTCGGGACGGCGGGCTTGTCGTCGTACCAGCCCGACGAGATGTAGCCGTGCGGGCCCTGCACGATGATCATGAGCTCGTGCTCGCCCAGCTCGTGCAACTGCTCGTCGGGGCGGCCGACATGACTCAGGAGGCTGATCCCGTCCCGGGTGTCGTCGAGGATCACCGGGTAGTGCGACGCCACCAGTCCGGCCTCGGTGTTGCTGACGAACGTCGCCCACGGGTTCTCGCGGACGAGCCGCGCCAGTTCTTCGGCGTCGGTGAGGGTGAAACTCGGGTTCTGGCGCATGCCGCCTCCTAGGCCTGATCCTTCGGGCACCAGTACAGCTTGCGGCCGCCCAGCTCCTCCATCACGATGTGCGTCCCGCAGACACGGCAGGGCAGACCTTCCCGCTTGTAGACCCAGTGGCGGTCGTCGCGGCTCGCCATCGCTTTGCGGTACGCCGCGTCGTCGAGGTCGTCCATCGTCATCATCTGGCCGGTCGCGACGCCGATGCGCAGCAGCTTCACCCAGTCGCGCCAGAGTGCGCGCACGGTGTCCTCCGGGACCAGCTTGCCGGGCGTGTGCGGGTTCTGGCGCGCGCGGAACAGCAGCTCGGCGCGATAGACGTTGCCGATGCCGCTCACGACGCTCTGGTCCATGAGCAGGAGCGCGATCGCGGTGGGCTTGCGCCGCACCGTCGCGACAAAACGCTCCTCGGCATCCGGCCCGTCGTCGAGCATCGGGTCGGGCCCGAGCTTGGCGATGACCGCATCCACCTGCGCCGGGTCCAGCACCTCGCAGGCCGTGGGGCCTCGGAGGTCCGCCACTGCGGTGTCCGTCAGCAGGCGCACACGCACCTGGCCGACCGGCTCGGGCGGGAACGTCGTGATCTCGGCCTCCAGCTTCTCCGACTCGGCCATGCGCAAGCGGGTGCGGCGCGGTGCGCCGATCGAATGGAGGGAGTTCTCACCCGCGTCGTCGAAGACCCGGGCGTCGTCGGCCACGGTGCCGCGCTGGTTGGTCTGCCCCATACGCCCGTTGGCCGAGGCGATCGTCGGATCGACGCTGATCTCGCCCGCGAAGTCCCACGCACCGTAGATGCCGAGGTGGATGCGCAGCCACAGCCCGTTCTCGAACTCGAGGAACATCTGCTTACCCACGGCCTTCGCCGCGGTCATGACCTGGCCGTCGATGCGCGCGGCGCCCTCGGCGAACCGCCCCTGGGGCGACGAGACGGCCACCCGGTGACCGACGAAGTTGGTCGCGAACTGCCGGGCGATGCGATGGACGGAGTGGCCCTCGGGCATCAGCGGTCCACGTTCTTGCCCGCGATGTCGCCGGTGGCCTCGAACTCGGCCAGCTGTGCGATCCGGCGCACGTGCCGCTCCTCGAACGAGAACGGCTCCGCGATGAAGAGGTCGATGAAGCGCGTGGCCTCCTCCACGGTGTGCTGCCGCGCGCCGATCGAGATCACGTTGGCATCGTTGTGCTGCCGGGCGAGCTGCGCGGTGCTCTCGTTCCAGACCAGCGCCGCACGCACGCCGAGCACCTTGTTGGCGGCGATCTGCTCGCCGTTGCCCGATCCGCCGAAGACGACCCCGAGCGCCTGCACGCCGGCCTGCTGATCGCGCACCACGGCCTTCGCGGCGTTGATGCAGAACGCCGGGTAGTCGTCGATCGGGTCGTACGCGGCCGGACCGTGGTCCACGACCTCGTGGCCCGCGGCGCTCAGGTGCTCCTGGAGGTGCGTGCTGAAGTCGAGGCCGGCATGGTCGGTGGCGATGTGGATGCGCATGAGGCAAGTCTAGGGAAGGCCGCCGACGGCGGCGCGCGGGTCACTAAGGTGGATCGGGTGGACACGATCCACGCGAATCTCGTCTTCAAGGAGTCACCGTTGCCCGGAGAAAACCTCACCCGCATCGAAGCACAGGAGCGCGCGTCGCTCGTCAGCACCCACGCCTACGAGGTCGCGCTCGACCTGACGACCGGTCCGGAGACCTTCCGCAGCACGACGACCGTGCGCTTCTCCGCGACCGCGGGCGCGTCGACGTTCATCGATGCGATCACCCGCACCGTGCACTCAGTGGTCCTCAACGGCGTCGAGCTCGACCCGGCGGAGGTCGCCGACGGCGTGCGCATCCGGTTGGACGGCCTGCAGGCCGAGAACGTGCTGACCGTCGACGCCGACGCGATCTACACGAACACCGGTGAGGGTCTGCACCGCTTCGTCGACCCGGTCGACGGCGAGGTGTACCTCTACAGCCAGTTCGAGGTGCCCGACTCCCGCCGCATGTTCGCGGTCTTCGAGCAGCCCGATCTGAAGGCGACGTTCGCGTTCACGCTCACCGCTCCCGCGAACTGGGCCGTGGTGAGCAACTCCCCCACCCCCGAGCCCGTGCCCGCGGGCGAGGGCGTCGCGACGTGGACGTTCGCCCCGACCTCTGTCATCTCGTCGTACATCACCGCACTCATCGCCGGACCGTACGAGTCGGTGCACAGCGAGCTGACGAGCAGCGACGGCCGGACCATCCCGCTCGGCGTCTACGCGCGCAAGAGCCTGGCCGGGTTCCTCGACGCCGATTACATCTTCGAGAAGACCCGCGAGGGCTTCGCCTTCTACGAGGAGCGGTTCGACGTCCCGTACCCGTTCGAGAAGTACGACCAGCTGTTCGTGCCGGAGTTCAACGCCGGCGCGATGGAGAACGCCGGCGCGGTGACATTCACCGAGACCTACGTGTTCCGCTCCAAGGTGACCGACGCCATCAAGGAGCGCCGCGTCGTCACGATCCTGCACGAGCTCGCGCACATGTGGTTCGGCGACCTGGTCACCATGAAGTGGTGGAACGACCTGTGGCTGAACGAGTCGTTCGCCGAGTACGCCTCGACTCTCGCGACGGCCGAGGCGACCGAGTGGCACGAGGCGTGGACGACCTTCGCCGCGATGGAGAAGAGCTGGGCGTACAAGCAGGACCAGCTGCCGTCGACCCACCCCATCGTCGCCACGATCAACGACCTGGAGGACGTGCAGGTCAACTTCGACGGCATCACCTACGCCAAGGGCGCCTCGGTGCTCAAGCAGCTGGTGGCGTGGGTCGGCCAGGACGACTTCCTCGCAGGCGTCTCCGAGTACTTCACGAAGCACGCCCACGGCAACACCGAGCTGAAGGACCTCCTCGTCGAGCTGGAGGCCACCAGCGGCCGCGACCTCACCGACTGGTCGGCGAAGTGGCTCGAGACCGCGGGCGTCAACACGCTTCGCCCCGAGATCGAGGTCGACGCGGACGGCGTCATCACGTCGTTCGCCGTGCTGCAGACCGCCGCGGCCGACTACCCGACCATCCGCCCGCACCGCCTCGCGATCGGCTTCTACGAGCTGCGTGACGGCGCGCTCGTACGCGACCACCGTGTCGAGCTCGACGTCGACGGGGAGCGCACCGAGGTCGCCGAACTCGTCGGCCGCACCCGCCCGGCGCTCGTGCTGCTCAACGACGACGACCTGGCCTACGCCAAGATCCGTCTGGACGACGCGTCGCTGGCCGTCGCGATCGAGCACCTCGGCCAGATCGAGAGCCCGCTCGCGCGCTCGCTCGTCTGGGGCGCCGCCTGGGATGCCACGCGCGATGCCGAGAGCAGCGCGAGCGACTACGTGCGCCTCGTGCTCGGCAACATCGCCGCCGAGACGGAGTCGACCACGCTCCGCACGACCCTCACCCAGCTCGGCCTGGCCGCGGGAAGCTACGTCGCGCCCGAGCGTCAGAAGGAGACGATGCAGGCGGTCGCGACCGCGCTCTGGGAGCTGGCGAAGCAGGCCGAGGCCGGCAGCGACGCGCAGTTCCAGTTCGTCAAGTTCTTCGCCGCCTACGCGTCGACCGACGAGCACCTGGCCGAGATCGCCGCGCTGCGCGACGGCTCGCAGACGCTCGACGGTCTCACGGTCGACACCGACCTGGCCTGGGAGCTGCTGATCGCCCTCGTCGCCGGTGGTGCGGCCGGCACCGCCGAGATCGACGCGGCCCTCGCGGCGGACAACACCGCCAACGGCGGCCAGTTCGCCGCGCAGGCGCGGGCGAGCATCCCGACCGCCGCGGGCAAGCAGGCGGCATGGGACTCGGTGTTCGGCTCCGACGACCTCCCGAACACCATCGTGCGCTTCACCGGGATCGGCTTCCAGCGCGCGGCGGACACGTCGGTGCTCGCAGGCTTCGTCTCGCCGTACTTCGCCGCCCTGCAGGACGTGTGGGAGTCGCGCTCGTACAAGATCGCGGAGTACCTCGTCGCGGGCATGTACCCGGCGGCGCTGGCGAACGCCGAGCTGCGCGACGCGACGCGCGCCTGGCTCGACGCCCATCCGGAGCCGGCGGCGCTCCGCCGCCTCGTGGTGGAGAACCTCGCGGGCGTGGAGCGCGCGCTCGCCGCCCAGGAGCGCGACGCGCAGAGCTGACGCACCGCGCGCATCACGCGAACAAGCTGAGGAGGGGACCCTCGTCCGACCGGCCTGGTACCAGGGGCCGATGGCGGACGAGGGCCCCTCCCTCTACGTTGGAACCATGATTCAACTCGACCGCCTCACGAAGAGGTTCGGCCCCAAGACGGCCGTCGACGGCATCACCGCCACCGTCCAGCCCGGCAAGGTCACCGGCTTCCTCGGGCCGAACGGCGCGGGCAAGTCGACGACCATGCGCATGATCATGGGCCTCGACCGCCCGACCTCGGGAGGTGCGACCGTCAACGGCAAACGCTACGCCGAGCTGAGTTCGCCGCTCACCGAGGTCGGCGCCCTGCTCGACGCCAAGGCCGTGCACACCGGCCGCACCGCCTACGGACACCTGCTCGCGATGGCGGCCACCCACGGCATCCCGAAGCGCCGCGTCCACGAGGTCATCGGGCTCACCGGGCTCGACTCCGTCGCGGGCAAGCGCGTCGGCGGGTTCTCGCTCGGCATGGGCCAGCGGCTCGGCATCGCCGCCGCCATGCTCGGCGACCCCGCCACCCTCATCCTGGACGAGCCGGTCAACGGCCTCGACCCGGAGGGCGTGCTCTGGGTGCGGCAGTTCGCCCGTCACCTGGCCGCACAGGGCCGGACCGTCTTCCTCTCCTCGCACCTGATGAGCGAGATGGCCCAGACCGCCGACCACATCATCGTGCTCGGCCGCGGGCGCATCCTGGCCGACGCCCCCGTCGACCAGATCCTCGCCGGCGCCACCCGCAACGCCGTGCGGGTGCGCACGCCGCAGGTCGACGAGCTCGCCCGCGCGATCTCCTCCGCCGACGTCACCGTGACCGGCGTGGAGAACCAGCTCATCGAAGTCACCGGACTCACGGCCGCCCAGGTCGGCGAGGCCGCCGCCCGCTCCGGCGTGGTGCTCCACGAGCTCACGCCGCTGAGCGCTTCGCTCGAGGAGGCCTACCTCGAGCTCACCCACGACGAGGTCGAATACCGCACGGAGGTCGAGAAGTGACCACGACAGCCCCCGCCCGCCCGCACGAGCACTCGACGCTCGGCCGGCTCAGCTTCCCGCGCGTCGTCCGCTCCGAGTGGATCAAGCTGCGCACCCTGCGTTCCACGTTCTGGACGCTCGCGAGCGTCATCGTGCTCGTCATCGGCATCGCCGCCCTCGTCGCGACGGCGATCCCGGAGAAGTCGGTCCTGTTCGGCGAGGTGCCGCAGTCCCAGCGTGCCGGGATCGAGGCCCAGGCGGCGCAGTTCGCCACCAGCGCCTCGACGGCCGGACTGACGTTCGCCGCCCTCGTGATCGCCGTCCTCGGCGTGCTGGTCATCAGCGGGGAGTTCTCCACCGGGATGATCCGTTCGTCGTTCGCCGCCGTGCCGCGCCGCTTCCCGGTCTTCCTGGCGAAGGCCCTGGTCCTGTTCGGCGTCTCCTTCGTCGTCGGGCTGGTCTCCTCGGCGGCCTCCTGGGCGGTCGCGCTGCCCATCCTGAACGGCAAGGGCTACCCCGGCGACCTGCTCGCCTCCGACACGCTCTGGGCGATCGTCGGCGCCGGCGCCTACCTCGGGCTGGTCGCGGTCTTCGCCCTGGGCGTGGGCGCCATCCTCAAGTCGACCGCCGGCGGCATCGCTGCGGCCCTCGGCGTGCTGCTGGTGCTGCCGATCATCGCCAACCTCGTCTCGAGCCTGACCAAGACCCAGTGGGTGCAGGATGCCGGGCACTACCTCCTGAGCAGCGCGGGAACCGGACTCGCCGGGGTGACCAACGGGACGCTCGAGCCGTGGGCGAACATCCTCACGGCGATCGCCTGGGCCGTGGTCTCGTTCGTCGTGGGCGCCCTCCTGCTCCAGCGACGGGACGCATGACCCCGTCCCTCCCCGCGGCGGATCCGGCCCCGGGCGCTCTGGAACTCCCCAGACCGCCCGGGGTCATCCGCCGCTTCCTGGCGGATCATCCGCTCCTCGTCGACACGGCGGTCGTCACCGTCTACTTCGTCCCGTCCATCCTGCTGACCGTCGTCACCCTGATCATGACGCCGTCCGTCGCCGGAGCGATCGAGGTCGCCCTCGTGATCGCCGCCGGCGGCTCGCTCTACGTCAGGCGGCAGCACCCACGGGTGGTCTTCGCGGTCGCCATGGCGGTGCTCGTCGTCAGCACCCTGCTCGGCCACCTCGTGGACTTCGTCCCCGCGCTGTTCGCCCTCTATGCCCTCGCGGTCTACCGCTCCACGTCCTCCGCCTGGATCGGCTTCGCGATCACCGCGGGCGCGTCGCTCGGCTCGCTCGGAATCACCCAGCTGCTCCGCCGCACGGGTGTCTACGCGGCCCAGCCGGAGGACCCGACGAGCACCGGGTTCACGGTCCTCGCGTTCTCGCTGGTCGCCGTGCTGATCGGCAACAACATCGGCGGCCGCCGCCGCTACCTGACGGCCCTCATCGACCGTGCCCGCCAGCTGGCTCGGGAACGCGACCAGCAAGCGGTCATCGCGGCGTCCGCCGAGCGCAGCCGCATCGCGCGCGAGATGCACGACATCGTGTCGCACAGCCTCACGGTCATGATCACTCTCTCGGAGGGATCGGCCCGCCTCGCTCAGACCGCACCGGACCGCTCCGCGGAGACCATGCGGATGGTCGCGGAGACGGGGCGGACCGCGCTCGGAGACATGCGCCGCCTGCTGGGCGTCCTGCGCTCCGACGAACTCGAGGGCGCCGCCCACCAGCCCCAGCCGGGCGTCGGCGACCTCGGCGAGCTCGTGGAGCGGTTCCGCGCCGCCGGCATGTCCGTGCGCATCACCATCACCGGCGAGCCGCCCGCCGACATCGGCCAACAGCTCACCGTCTACCGGGTGGTGCAGGAGGGCCTCACCAACGCCCTCCGGTACGGTCCGCTGGCCGACACCGTCGAGGTGACCATCCGCTTCCGCCCGGAGCGCATCGCGATCACCGTCGAGGACGACGCCGCCGTGCACACCGACGCCGTCGAGGGCTCCGGTCGCGGCCTGATCGGGCTGCGCGAGCGCGTCGCGCTGTACGGCGGCACGCTCGACGCCGGCCCCAAGAACCCCGCGGGCTGGCGACTGCACGCCGAGTTCGACGCCATCCGGCCGGCCGCCACCACCGACGCCCCCGCCACCGCAACCGACCTCGAGGAGAAACCGTGACCGACCCGCTCCCCCTCCGCATCCTGCTCGTCGACGACCAGTCGCTCGTGCGCCTGGGCTTCCGCATGGTGCTCGACGCGGAGGACGACTTCCGGGTCGTCGGAGAGGCCGCCGACGGCGCCGAGGCCGTGCGGCTCGCGGTCGAGACGCGCCCCGACGTGATCCTGATGGACGTGCGCATGCCGGCGATGGACGGGATCGAGGCGACCAGGCGCATCGTCGCCGCCAACCCCGACGCGCGCATCATCATCCTCACCACGTTCGACCTCGACGAGTACGCGTTCGGCGGGCTCCGAGCGGGCGCGAGCGGGTTCCTGCTGAAGGATGCCCGCCCCGCCGAGCTGATCGCGGCGATCCGCGCGGTCGCGGCCGGAGATGCCGCCGTCACCGGCCGGGTGACGCGGTCGATGCTCGAGCTGTTCGCCGACCGCCTCCCGGCGTCGGCGACGGACACGGCGGCGGGAGTCGACGTGACGGCGGCCCTGACCCCGCGCGAGCGGGAGATCCTGCTCGCGATGGCGGACGGCCTCACCAACGGCGAGATCGGCGCGAAGTTCTTCCTCACCGAGTCGACCGTTAAGACCCATGTGGGGCGCGTGCTCGCCAAACTGCACCTGCGCGACCGGGTGCACGCGGTGATCTTCGCCTACGACAACGGCCTCGTCGAGCGCTGAACCCAGGCCGCGCCAAGGCGAGGCTCGGTAGGCTCTGACACGTATGGGAATCATGAAGACCGACTTCTGGGTCGACCTGGGCGGCTGGGCCGTCGCGGCCGGGTGGAAAGTGCTCACGGCCGCCCTGATCATCGCGGGCGCCTTCGTCCTGAGCTGGTTGCTGCGAGTGCTCATCCGCCGCGTCGTCAAGCAGATCGTCAGCGGGGTGAAGAAGGGCCAGAACGTCACCGACACGCAGGCGCTCGTCGCGTCCCCCTTGGCGGCGGTCCGTGTCGTGCAGCGCACCCGCACCCTCGGCTCCGTGCTCAGCAACATCGTCAACGTCACCGTCGGCGTGATCGCGATCATCCTGGTACTCAACGTGTTCGCGTCCGAGGTGCTGGGCTCGTTCGCCCTCCTCACCGCCGCGATCGGCGCCGGCCTCGGTTTCGGCGCGCAGAACATCGTCAAAGACGTGCTGAACGGCCTCTTCATGGTCATGGAGGACCAGCTCGGCGTCGGCGACGTCGTCGACCTGGGCTCGGCGACGGGAGTCGTGGAGGCGGTCGGCATCCGGATCACGCAGGTGCGGGACGTGAACGGCACGCTCTGGTTCGTCCGCAACGGCGAGATCGTGCGCGTCGGCAACATGTCGCAGGGCTGGTCGCGGGTCATCATCGACCTCGCCGTGCCGTACGACACCGACATCGAGGCCGTGCAGGAGAAGATGCTCGCCACCGCGACGGCGCTCGCGACGAACCCCAAGTGGCGTTCGCGCATCCTCGAAAAACCCGAGCTGTGGGGTCTGGAGTCGATCTCGGCCGACGCCATCGTCATCCGCATCGTGCTGAAGACGCGCACGACCGCCAAGGACGACGTCTCGCGCGAGTTGCGTGCGCAGCTCAAGCACGCGCTCGACGAGATGGGCGTGACGCTGCCGTCGCTCTCGGCCGTCGTGCTGAGCGGGTTCGACAGCGCCGGCAGTGTGAGCGGAGCGAAGCCCCCGCGCACCCGGCCCGTGCAGACCCTCCCGGAGAAGCCGCTCACCGGCCGCAAAGCGCGGGCCGCCGCGAAGCGCGCAGCGGCGAACCCGAACGCGATCCGCATCACGCCGGGCGCGTCTGCGGCGACGATACCGCGCACGCCGACGCAGCCGCACGCCGAGAAGGCCGCGCCGGCCGAGAAGCCCGTCTCGAAGCCGAAGACCGGGCCTGCCCCGAAAGCGACACCCCCCGAGAAGCCCGCACCGAGCACCTCCCCCCAGCCTCCCACCGAGCCTCCCGCGGAGTGACATGACGAGCATCCCCGTCGGACCGCCCTCCGGTCCGTCCTTCTACGAGCAGGTGGGCGGCCATGAGACCTTCCGCCGCCTCGTGGACGCCTTCTACCGCGGCGTCGCCGACGACCCGGTGCTGAAGCCGATGTACCCCGAGGAAGACCTCGGTCCGGCCGCGGAACGGCTCACCCTGTTCCTCGAGCAGTACTGGGGCGGCCCCGGCACCTACAGCCAAGAGCGCGGCCACCCGCGGCTGCGTATGCGGCACCTGCCGTTCCGGGTCAACCCCGACGCGCGCGACCGCTGGCTCACCCACATGCGCACGGCCGTCGACGAGCTGGACCTCCCGCCGCTGCAGGAGGAGACGCTCTGGAGCTACCTGGAGCGGGCCGCGTTCGCTATGGTCAACACATTCGAGGAGTAGCCCTCGATCCCGACGTGCCGAAGGAGACACGCCTTGACGAACGAACCCGATGCCCTCGTCGTGGGAGCCGGTCTGGCCGGTCTCGTCGCCGCCGGTGAGCTGCTCGACGCCGGGAAGCGGGTGACGATCGTCGACCAGGAGCCACCGGCCTCCCTCGGCGGACAGGCGTGGTGGTCGTTCGGCGGCCTCTTCCTGATCGACTCGCCCGAGCAGCGGCGGATGGGCGTGCACGACTCGCTGGCCCTCGCGCGGCAGGACTGGTTCGGCTCGGCCGGATTCGACCGCGACGAGGACCACTGGCCGAAGCGCTGGGCCGAGGCGTACCTGCAGTTCGCCGCGGGTGAGAAACGCGCCTGGCTGCACGAGAAGGGCGTCCGCTTCTTCCCGATCGTCGGGTGGGCGGAGCGCGGCAGCGGCGCAGCCGGCGGACACGGCAACTCCGTCCCCCGGTTCCACATCACCTGGGGAACCGGGCCGGGCGTCGTCGACCCGTTCGTGAAGCGCGTGCAGGCGGGCGTCGCCTCGGGTCGAGCGCGGCTCCTGCACCGGCACCGCGTCGATGAGCTCATCGTCGAGGATGGGCGGGTGACCGGCGTGCGCGGCGCGGTCCTTGAGCCCGACACGGCCGCGCGGGGTGCCGCGAGCAACCGCGACGTGGCGGGGGAGTTCGAACTCCGCGCGCCCGCCGTCATCGTCGCCAGTGGCGGCATCGGCGGCAATCACGACCTGGTGCGGGCCGCCTGGCCGGAGCGCCTGGGCCCTCCCCCGGAGGTGATGCTGTCGGGCGTGCCGGCGCACGTCGACGGCCGCATGCTCGGCATCGCGGAGGCGGCCGGTGCACACCTCATCAACGGCGACCGGATGTGGCACTACACCGAGGGCATCCAGAACTGGGACCCGGTGTGGCAGCGACACGGCATCCGCATCCTCCCCGGTCCGTCGTCCCTCTGGCTCGAC
The DNA here is from genome assembly GCF_019924635.1 of Leifsonia sp. ZF2019. NCBI lineage: Bacteria > Bacillati > Actinomycetota > Actinomycetes > Micrococcales > Microbacteriaceae > Leifsonia > Leifsonia sp. ZF2019. The sequence continues at coordinate 1,970,041 of NZ_CP065037.1, read as the reverse complement.
GCGCGCGGCGACCGGCTGCCCGCTCCCCTGTTCCCCGGCTTCGACACGCTCGGGACGCTGGAGCACCTGCGCAGGATCGGCTCGGACTACAGCTGGTTCGTCCTCACCCAGAAGATCATCGAGAAGGAGTTCGCGCTCTCGGGCAGCGAGCAGAACCCCGATCTGACCGGCAAGGACCTCCGCCTGCTCGCTTCGCGTGTCGGGCCAGGGGCACCCGGTCCGATCGAGGCCTTCAAAGAGAAGGGTGCCGACTTCGTCGTCGCCGACACCCTCGACGAGCTGCTCGTGGGGATGCGACGGCTGAGCGACGTGCCGCTCGACACCGGGCTGGTGACGCGGCACGTGCAGGAGCGCGACCGTGAACTGGACAACGACTTCGGCAAGGATCTGCAGCTCGCGGCGATCCGATCCGCCCGTGCCTACCGCGGCGACAAGCTCATCCGCGTGGCGAGCCCGCACCGGCTGCAGGATCCGAAGGCCGGCCCCCTGATCGCGGTGAAGCTGCACATTCTGACCCGGAAGAGCCTGGGCGGGATCGAGACGGACCTCGACGCACGAGTGCTGGGGGCCGACGGAGAGCCGGTGCCCGGCCTGTACGCGGCGGGCGAGGCCAGCGGTTTCGGCGGTGGCGGGGTGCACGGCTACCGCGCGCTGGAGGGGACCTTCCTCGGCGGCTGCCTCTTCTCGGGGCGGACGGCCGGGCGGGCGGCGGCACGGGCGGTCTGAGCGACCGGACCGCGGGCCGCGCCGGTCACATCCGCAGCGACCAGGCCTGCCGGCGGATCAGCGTGTGGCCGCGCTCGGTCGTCAGGCGCGTCCAGGTGCCGGTCTCGAGCACCGACACCGGCTCCGCAGCGTCGAGGAAGCCCAGGCTCTCCGCCGCGAACGCCGCCCCGGCCGGCACGTACTCGAGGCCGTCGATGGGGCGCCCCCACACCTCGGCGCGCACCCGCTGCACCAACTGCTCCCCGGTTCCGGTCGGCACAGCGTCCGCCACCTCGGCGATCCCCGCCTTCGCGGTCGCCTCCAGGAGCTCGTAGCTCGCCTCCCCGACGGGCCGCCAGCCGCCGCGCGGCGGCGAGATTCCCGCCCAGGTGACGGTCGAGACCTCGAGCGGGAGCCGCAACTCGATCGGCCCCACCGCTTCGCCGTCGGATCCGGCGGCCTCCCGCGCCCGCGCGAGCCGGTCGAGCAGCGAGCGGATCGGGACGACGGCGTCGAACTCCACGTCGTCCCCGGTCGCGAACGTCCGGAGTCCCAGCACGGTCGGCGTCTGATCGAGCAGCCCCCGCGGATACAGGATGGCGGTGTAGACCGCCAGCACGCCCGATCCTGCGATCAGGCGCACGGAGCCCTCCTCCACACGGGCCGCCCTCGACAGATAGGTCTGGAGGTCGGCGACGGCGAGGCTGTCAACGAGGGAAAACGACTGGTTCATCGGACCTCTAAACTACTAGAGACATCGGACGGAGACACTGTGAGCGAGCCCCTGGCATCCCTTCTGACGGCACTCGATCTCACCGACACCGGCGCCCGCACCAGCGAGGACATCTTCACGGGCCCGTCGCAGTGGATGCCGCTGGGCCGCGTCTTCGGCGGCCAGGTGCTCGCCCAGTCGATCGTCGCGGCCACCCGCACCGTCGCCGACGACCGCAGCATCCACTCGATGCACGGCTACTTCCTCCGGCCGGGAGACGTGAACCTGCCCATCACCTTCTCCGTCGACCGCATCCACGACGGCCGCTCGTTCTCCACGCGCCGCACGCAGGCGTATCAGAACGGCCTCCCGATCCTCTCGATGATCGCGTCGTTCCAGGACGAGGACGAGGGGCTCGAGCACCAGGTGCCGATGCCCCAGGGGCTGCCGGAGCCCGAGTCGCTCCCGTCGTCGGCGGACAGCCTGGAGGACGTCCAGCATCCCGTCGCGCAGTACTGGGCGAGCCAGCGCCCGTTCGACATGCGCCACGTGACGTCGCCGGTCTATCTGAGCGTCGAGGGCGAGCACGTCGCACACCAAGCGGTCTGGTTCCGCACGATCGGCGACCTCCCCGACGACCCGTCGTTGCACCGGGCGGCGCTCGCCTACGCGAGCGACTACACGATCATGGAGTCGATCATGCGCCGCCACGGCGTCGCCTGGGCGACCCCCGGGCTCAAGGCCGCCAGCCTCGACCACGCGATGTGGTGGCACCGCCCTGCACGGGTCGACGAGTGGCTGCTCTACGTGCAGGAGTCCCCCAGCGCGAGCGGCGGCCGCGGTCTCGCCCTCGGCCGCATCTTCAGCCGCGACGGGCGCCTGGTGGCGAGCGTCGCGCAGGAGGCGATGCTGCGCGTCCCCGACGGCCGGGGCTGAACGCGCGGCCGATCAGCCGAAGGTGCTGCGCAGGAGCACCGTTCCGTCGCCGGCGGCGCGGATGTCGATGGCCGCGATGTCGGCCAGGGCGACACTCGTCGTCGCGGTCGGGACGACGGTCGTCCCCTCCTGGGCCGTCCAGGTGGACACCTGCGTCTGCCGTCCCTCCCGATCGGTCACGACCATCGCGTACGTCCAGGAGCGCGTGCCGTGGCCGCCACCCACGTCCGCATAGCTGCAGCGCGAGTCGATACGGGTCCCCCACGGCTCGGAGGTCAGGCGCAGGTCGGCGCTCAGCGCGCTCGGCTCGACCTGCTCCATCGCGATCGGCTTCGCCTCGGGAGCGGAGGTGCCGATCACGGACGGCAGCACGACGGAGAGCACCCCCACCAGCAGGACCGCGGCCGCGGCCGCCACCCCGGCGGTGAGCCAGCGCGTGCGCAGCCGCTGGCGCCGGGCTCGCTTCACCAGGAGCGGCAGCACCTCTGCACCGACTCCGCCCGGCTCAGGCGCGTCGGCGGACAGCGCCGCCATCCCCTGCTCACGCGGCAGCAGTCCGAGGAGTCCGGGAACACCGGCGAGCTCGGCCACGGCGGCAGAACAGCTGTCGCACGCCCGCAGGTGCTCCTCGAAGGCCCTCCGGTCCGCCGGCGACAGCGCGCCCAGGACGTAGGACGCGTCCCACGTCGCGAACTCGTCGTGCGTCGTCATCGCTCCGTCACCCCTCTCTCCTGCAACGCGAGCCGGAGCGCTCGCAGACCGTAGTGGAGGCGCGATTTGACGGTTCCCTCCGGCACCTCCAGCTCGCGCGCGATCTCGGCGATCGATCTGCCGCCGTAGTAGGCGTGGACGATCACCGACCGGTGCTCGGCGGAGAGCTCCGCCAGGGCGTCGGACACGAGCCACGCGTCCAGCACCGCATCGGCCTCATCGGAGGCCGTCGCCCTCTCGGGCAGGACGTCCGTGCCGATCTCGTGCTGGTCGTGCGCGCTGCGCTTCGTGTCGATCACCAGATTGCGCGCCACCGTGAACAGCCAGGCGCGGGCCGAGTGCTGCGATTGGTCGAGCACTGCCGGCCGTCTCCACGCGCGCAGCAGGGTCTCCTGCACGACGTCGTCGGCGAGGGCGCGATCGCCGGTGAGGTGCACGACGTAGCGCCACACGGCCTGCGAGTGCTGTTCGTGCAGTTCCCGCAGCAGACGCGCGTCGTCGTTGGGCATGCCCACCTCCGCTCCTGGTCACGTGATACACGATGCGGACACTCGGAAAGTTCATCGGAATCCGGCGCAGGATGAACCGAACGAGGCGCTCCTCCGTGCATACGGTGAGGAAGACGCTACGCCGACCGAGAGGATCCTGTCATGACCGACTCCACCCCGCTCACCCGTCGCACCCTCGTCCAGCTCGGCGGGGCAACCGCCGCCGGGGCCGGGACCCTGCTGCTCGCCGCCTGCACCTCCGCCGGGGCGGGCGGGTCGGGAGGCACGGGCGGAACGGGCGGCTCGGGCGGGTCGGGAGGCTCCACCACGGTCGCGCTCTCGTCCATCCCGGTCGGCGGAGCGGTCTCCGCGTCGATCGGCTCGGCACCCGTCGTGGTCGCGCAACCCACCGCCGGCACCGTCGTCGCCTTCAGCGCGGTCTGCACGCACCAGGGCTGCACCGTCGCGCCGCAGGGCAAGGAGTTCGACTGCCCGTGCCACGGTTCGACGTTCGACGCCGCGACGGGCGACGTGATCAACGGGCCGGCGCGCGACCCCCTCCCCAAGCTCACGGCGACCGTGAGCGGCGACACGGTCACGGTGACGAACTAGCGGGCCGGGAGGCGAGCCGTTCATGGAGGTCAACGGTCTCCCGCTCCACGTGCTGCTGGTGCACGTCGTGGTCGTGCTCGTGCCGCTGACGGCCCTGTGCGCGCTGGTGGTGCCGCTCTGGCCCGCCGCACGCCGCCGGCTCGGGATCGTGACGCCCCTGCTCGCACTGGCCAACGTCGTGCTCGTGCCGATCGTGACGGACGCGGGCGAGTGGCTGGAGGCGCGGGTGCCGTCCACCCCGCTGATCCGGGAGCACGCCGCGCTCGGTCAGACGCTGTACCCGTGGGTGATCGCCCTGTTCGTGTTCAGCGCGCTGCAGTGGGCGTGGTTCTTCTTCGTCGATCGGCCCGGCCGTGAGCGGCGGCCGTCGCGCACGGTGCGCATCGTCGTCGTGGTCGCGCTGGCGGTCGTCGCGGCGGTGCTGGCCGCGGGCACCGTCGTCGACGTCGTTCTCATCGGCGAAGCCGGCTCGCGGGCGATCTGGGAGAACTCGTTCTCCCCGACGCCGCTGCCGACAGCGCCGACACCGACACCGTCGCCCTGAGCCCGCGGCGACCGGGCGTCGAGACGAGTGGGATGCTCAGCCGCGCTTGGCGAACTGCACCGGCTCGTCCAGGTAGGGCTCCCAGGCCGCGCGCTCGGTGTCGCTGATGCGCCGCGGGCGCTGGCTCACGGCGTCCACCAGCACGATCGTCGTCGCCGCCCGCGAGAACAGCGTGCGCGGCTCCATGCCTTCCGGCGACCACACCTCGTAGCAGACCTCGAGACTCGCGCCGCCCAGGCGGCCGATCCAGAGCTGCACGTCGACCGGCGGCCGCAGGTACGGGATGGGCGCGAGGTACTCGATCTCCTGACGGGCGATCAGGGTGAGCGTGTCGGCGCCGGGTCGCCCGTCGAGGACGGCGGTCGACCCTCCGACCGCCGCCTCGGCGTCGTCCGTGACCCAGAACGCCTCGATGCGCGCCTCTTCGAGGAGGCGCAGCATCTCGGCGTTGTTGACGTGCCCGTACGCATCCAGGTCGCTCCAGCGGAGCTTGATCGGCACGTGCAGTCGCATGGGTCTCCTCCGGTCGCGACTAGTCGCGCGTCAGCTTGCGGTACGCGGAGCGGTTGGGCTTCGCGGCGTCGGGGCCGAGACGTTCGAGCTTGTTCTCCTCGTACGCCTCGAAGTTGCCCTCGAACCAGTACCAGTTGGCCGGGTCCTCCTCGGTCCCCTCGTAGGCGAGGATGTGGGTCGCGATGCGGTCGAGGAACCACCGGTCGTGGGTGATGACCACGGCGCAGCCGGGGAACTCGAGCAGCGCGTTCTCCAGGCTCGACAGGGTCTCCACGTCGAGGTCGTTGGTCGGCTCGTCGAGCAGGAGGAGGTTGCCGCCCTGCTTGAGCGTCAGCGCGAGGTTGAGGCGGTTGCGCTCACCGCCCGACAGCACGCCCGACTTCTTCTGCTGGTCCGGCCCCTTGAACCCGAAGGTGGAGACGTAGGCGCGCGACGGCACCTCCGTCTTGCCGACCTGGATGTAGTCCAGGCCGTCGGACACGACCTCCCAGACGTTCTTGTTCGGGTCGATGCCGCCGCGGGTCTGGTCGACGTACGAGATCTGCACGGTCTCGCCGACCTTCAGGTCGCCGCCGTCCAGGGGCTCGAGCCCGACGATGGTCTTGAACAGCGTGGTCTTGCCGACGCCGTTCGGGCCGATCACGCCGACGATGCCGTTGCGCGGGAGCGTGAACGTGAGGCCGTCGATGAGCTTGCGGTCGCCGAAGCCCTTCTCCAGGTTCTTCGCGTCGATCACGATCTGGCCCAGGCGCGGGCCCGGCGGGATCTGGATCTCCTCGAAGTCGAGCTTGCGGGTCCGCTCCGCCTCCGCCGCCATCTCCTCGTAGCGGGCCAGACGCGCCTTCGACTTGGCCTGCCGGCCCTTCGCATTGCTGCGCACCCAGTCCAGCTCCTCCGAGAGGCGCTTGGCGAGCTTGGCGTCTTTCTTGCCCTGCACCGCGAGACGCTCGCGCTTCTTCTCCAGATACGTGGAGTAGTTGCCTTCGTACGGGTAGAGGTGGCCGCGGTCGACCTCGGCGATCCACTCGGCCACGTGGTCGAGGAAGTACCGGTCGTGGGTCACGGCGAGCACGGCGCCGTGGTACTTGGCCAGGTGCTGCTCGAGCCAGAGCACGCTCTCGGCGTCGAGGTGGTTGGTGGGCTCGTCGAGGAGCAGGAGGTCGGGCTTCTGGAGGAGGAGCTTGCAGAGCGCGACGCGGCGCTTCTCACCGCCTGAGAGGGTGTTGACCGGCCAATCCCCCGGCGGGCAGCGCAGGGCGTCCATCGCCTGCTCGAGCTGCGAGTCGAGGTCCCACGCGTCTGCGGCGTCGATCTGCTCCTGCAGCGTGCCCATCTCGGCCAGGAGCGTGTCGAAGTCGGCGTCCGGGTCGGCCAGCAGACCGGAGATCTCGTTGAACCGGTCGACCTTGCCCTTGATCTCGCCGACGCCCTCCTGGACGTTCTCGAGCACGGTCTTGCTCTCGTCGAGCAGCGGCTCCTGCATGAGGATGCCCACGGTGTAGCCGGGGGTCAGCTTCGCCTCGCCGTTGGAGGGGGTGTCGAGCCCGGCCATGATCTTCAGGATCGTGGACTTACCGGCGCCGTTCGGGCCGACCACACCGATCTTGGCGCCCGGGAGGAACGCCATGGTGACGTCGTCCAGGATGACCTTGTCGCCGACCGCCTTGCGGGCGCGCACCATCGAGTAAATGTATTCGGCCACGTTTCTTCTCTAACTCCCTGTCGTCCGCTGGCGCACGTCGGAGTCCGTCCGACCGTCGCCCTGTACGAGGATACCGGCTGAGGCGCGCCGGAGCCCCGAGGTCACCAGTCGATGGCGCGCGTCTGCCCGATGAGGCAGGCTCCGGTGGAGAGCACCGGTGTCACCATGCTGTTGTAGCCGCCCGCATCGGCGCCGTTCTGGCCGATGAGGCAGGTGTCGCCCATCTTGACCGAGAACTGGATGCTGTTCGCTTTCAGCCCGATGGTGGTCGTGTCGACGGTCACCTGCATGTCCGCCTTCGTGAACCCGGCCGCGACCAGGGCGTCGATGAAGTCGCGCCCCTTCGCCTCCGGGTTGGCCGCGAGCGTCGCCTTATTGACCTGGTCGAAGAACGGCAGGTTCTGCGCTGCCGTGCCACCCGGGATCAGCTTCGCCTCGGCCGCCGCCGTCGAGGTCGCGGTCGGTGTCGCGCTCGCCGTCGGGGTGGAGGAGGGCGTGGCGCCCGGGACGCAGCCCGTCAGCGCGAGAGCGGCCGAGAACGCCAGAGCGAGGGCGGCGAGAGCAGGGGCAACGGGGCGTCGCGTCATAGGGTCCACGTTATCGATCATTCGCTGGGGAAGCGTCGGGAGCCGCCGACGCAGGCGAGAAGCGCCCGGCACCGACTTCGAGCCCGATCGCCTCCGCCTCGACCTCGGCCGTCGATCCGCGAGCGGTACCGGTCCACTCGCGCACGCGCAGCCTCCCCGTCACGAGGACCGCGTCGCCGGGAGCGAGGGAGCGTTCCACGGCATCCGCCAGGCGCCGCAGGGCGGTGACCGTGAACCAGCTGCGGTGGCTCGACCCCGCCGAGCGCACCGACAGGATGCGGAAGGACGCCACCGCCAACCCGTCCGCCGTCCTCAGGTGCCGAGGCCTCGTGGTCACCACCCCGCGCACGGTGATCGATCCGTCCATCCCGCCTCCCTTCGCACCGACATCGTGTCGACCGTTCCTCCAGCCTCGCGGGTGCGCCGGACCGAGCGGCGCCGACCCGCGAATCCGTGGAGAACTCCCGCCCGGGCCGGTCTGTGGACGGATGCGCGACACAGCGCGGCGGCTGCGCTCCCCCGGCCCCCCGCGCGGTTAGCATCGGCGCATGCAGTGGTGGAATGATTTCGTCGATTGGCTCCTCGCACCGGCCACACGCCCGGTGATCTTCTCCGGCGCGGTCCTCGCCGTCGCCGTCATCGTGTCCGGCCTGCTCGCCGCATGGATCGCGCGCGGCGCCCTGCGCGGGCTGCTGCGGCGCACCGACCGGCAGCAGAAGGCCTCCGCGATCGCCGCACTCGTCGACGCCGCGACCGAGGCCTCCGTCTGGAACTCCCTCACCCCGGGCGAGCAGGTGCTCTCTGACCGGGCCGTCGGCCAGGCCGACATCCTCGTGCGCCTGCTCCCCATCAAGGGTGCCGGCATCGCCGCCAACTGGGCGGGCCACCAGCTCGCGGAGATGAAGCGCGCCTCGGCCACCTTCGGATACCAGCTCGATCCGGCCGTCGCCGAGTTCCGGGATCGCCTCATCGAGTGGCAGAACAACCCGCGGCGCGCCCGCAAGATCTTCCAGAGCGACCTCGAGCGCTGGCGCTTCGAGAACACCGACACCGACCGCAGCCTCCTGCAGCAGCAGGATGCGTGGGTCGCCCAGCAGCACCACGAGCAGTTCGTCCCCGCACCGGCGAACGCCGAGACCACCGCCGACAGCGGCCCGCTCGGCGTGCTCACGACGCCGAGCGACTCGGAGGCCGGGAACGACACCGCCCCGACCACGCGCCTGGGCCAGCCCGTCTGATCCTTCCGGAGTTCCGGAGCACACGACCACCTCGCGCGAAAGAGGGGCGCCGACTTCCCAGTCGGCGCCCCTTTTTCGCGCGTCTGAGACGCGCGTCTCAGACGCTGTAGTCGCCGCGGCGGTGCCACCAGTCATCGAACATGCTCGCGGGCACCCGCCGCTTGTGCTCGGTCGCGAGGTACCGCGCCTCGATGGCGGCTGCCGCCTCCTCCGGCACGTCCTTCCCCTCGAGGAAGTCGTCGATGGTCGCGTAGCTGAGACCGAGGTTGTCCTCGTCCGTCTGGCCCGGGTTCTGATCGAGCAGGTCGGCCGTAGGCGCCTTCTCGTACAGGCGGGCCGGGGCCTCCAGGTGCTGGAGGAGCGCCTTGCCCTGCCGCTTCGACAGGCCGGTCAGCGGCAGCACGTCGGTCCCGCCGTCTCCGTACTTCGTGAAGAAGCCCGTCACCGCCTCCGCCGCGTGGTCCGTCCCGACGACCAGCAGGCGTCGCTGACCCGCGATGGCGTACTGCGCGACCATGCGCATGCGGGCCTTCACGTTGCCCTTGTTGAAGTCGGTCAGCTCGTCGCCGACCGCGTCCGCGTACTCGTCCTCGATGCCGTCGGTACCGCGCTGGATGTTGAACGTCACCGTTCGCTGCGGGCGGATGAAGGAGAGGGCGAGCTGCGCGTCGTCCTCGTCGTGCTGCACCGCGTAGGGCAGGCGTACGGCGATGAACTCGGCGTCGACGCCGCGCTCGGCGAGCCGCTCGACAGCCAGCTGGCTGAGCCGTCCGGCGAGGGAGGAGTCCTGGCCGCCGCTGATGCCGAGCACGAACCCGGCGGCGCCGGTCTCCGTGAGGTAGCGGACGAGGAAGTCGACCCGTCTCTCGACCTCCGCCGCGGCGTCGATGACGGGGCTGACATTGAGCTCTTCGATGATCCGTGCCTGCAATTCGCGCATGCGCCAACGATATCCCCGCCGCGTTTCCGCTGTGTGAACGGTCCTTCCGGACCGCGGAGGGCCGCCGTTATCATCGGCCCATGAACGCCTCCATCGCGACGATCGTGATCGTGCCCGTGCTCGCGGTCGTGGCGCCCGTGCTCGCCCGCATCGTCGGCCGCGTCGCCGCCATCCCGCTCGTCGTCTTCGAGATCGTGCTCGGCCTCCTGGTCGGCCCGAGCCTGCTCGGCTGGGTGCCCGAGAGCGGAGGGCTGGCCGCCTTCGCGAACATCGGTCTGGCGTTCCTGTTCTTCATGGCGGGCAATGAGATCGACTTCTCGGCGATCCGCGGGCGCCCGTTGCGCCGCGCGTCGCTGGGATGGCTGGTCTCCCTGGTCGCCGGCGTGCTCCTCGCCGCCGTGCTGGCGCCCTCGTTCATCGCGGCGGTCTACATCGGCATCGCGCTGACCTCCACCGCCCTCGGAACGCTCATGCCCGTCCTCCGCGACGCCGGTGAGCTGCGCACCCCGTTCGGCCTCGCCGTGACCGCCGTCGGCGCCGTCGGCGAGTTCGGCCCGCTGCTGGCGATCTCCCTCTTCCTCAGCGGGCGGCGCCCGGTGACCGCCGCGCTCGTCCTGGTGGGGTTCGCGGTCGTCTCGGCCGCGGCCATCTGGTTCGCCTCGCGGGGAGGCCACCGCGGCTTCCACCGCCTCGTGCGGGCCACGCTGCACACCAGCGGGCAGTTCGCCGTGCGGTTCGTCGTGCTGGTGATCGCCGCGCTGATCGGCCTCAGCCTGGCGCTGGGCCTCGACATGCTGCTCGGGGCGTTCGCCGCCGGGGTCGTCTGCCGCATCCTCCTGTCCGGCGCCGACGAACCGGACAGGAAGCTCGTCGACGGCAAGCTGGAGGCCGTCGCGTTCGGCGTCTTCGTGCCGATCTTCTTCATCAACACGGGCGTCGGTTTCGACCTCGGCGCCCTCCTCGCCGACCCGCGGTCCCTCCTCCTGCTGCCGATCTTCCTGGTGCTGCTGCTGATCGTCCGGGGCCTGCCTGGCTCCCTCGCCGCTCCCCGCGGCTCCACCCTCGCCGACCGCGCCTCCCTCACCCTGTTCAGCGCGACCGGTCTGCCGATCATCGTGGCCGTCATGTCGATCGGCGTGGAGGACGGCGACGTCCCGTCCGGCACGGCCACCGCGCTCGTGGGCGCAGGGATGCTGTCCGTCCTGCTGTTCCCGCTGCTCGCGCTCCTGCTGCGGCGGGGCTCGTCGGACGGAGGGGCCCGGCCCGCCGACCACGACGAAGTGCCCATTGTCGGGTGAGCGCTGACCGGATCAGGGGACCCGCGTGACCGCCCGGGCCAGGATCGCCGTGGTCAGCGCCTCGACGGGCTCGCGCGCGGCCGCCGGATTCGACAACAGCGTGAAGTCGACGTGCCCGAGCTCCGGGAGCGAGAAGCGGTTGGTGACCTTCACCAGGTCGGTCGGGATGAGCGACCGCGGGAACACGGCGACCCCGATGCCGGCCCGAACCGCGGCGAGCACGCCGTTCACCTCGCGCGTGTTGCAGGTGATGCGCCAGGTCCGCCCCGCCTGCTCCAGCGCGTCGATCGCCGCCTGACGGCTGAGACTCGTGCCCTGATAGGCGATCAGCGGCAACGGCTGCGCAGGATCGACCGCGGTCTTCTCCTGGCCCATCCACACCAGCTCGTCCGTCGCGACGACGGTGCCCTCGGTCGTCCCCGGGTTCTGCTTGATGAAGATGAGATCGAGATGACCCGCCTTCAGCCGCCGGTGCAGCGGCCCCGACTGATCGACCGTGAGCTCGAGATTGATCTGCGGGTGCTGCTGCCGGAAGTGGCGCAGGATGCGAGGCAGAGTCGTGATGGCAAGATCGTCCGCTGCACCGAACCGCAGGCGCCCGCGCATCGCCGACCCGCTGAAGTAGCGGTCGGCCTCGGCGTGCGCCGCGAGGATCGTGCGCGCGAACCCTGCCATCGCGTCCCCGTTGTCGGTCAGCCGCACCTCGCGGGTGTCCCGCGCGACGAGCTGGCGCTTCGCCGCCTCCTCGAGGCGCCGCACGTGCTGGCTCACCGTCGGCTGACTGATGCCGAGCGCCCCCGCCGCACGGGTGAAGCTGCGGGTGTCGGCGACGGCGAGGAAGGTGCGGAGCAGTACGGGGTCGAACATCGTCTATCCATTCGGAATGCCAATAGGAGTTATAGCTTCGATTTGGCAGAACAATACCCCGCCGCGACGTACAGTCGAAGGAGCCCGCTCATACGGAACCAGACACTCTCGATACGACACCAAGGAAACACGTGGCGACCTCCACCGCAGCAGCCCCGCCGACCGGCCCCATGCCCGTGCTCAGCACGCGCCCCCCGTGGCGGGAGACCTTCGTCTCACTGCGAGTGCGCAACTACCGCATCTTCGCCACGAGCAACCTCGTCGCCAACACCGCCGTCTGGATGCAGCGCATCGCGATGGACTGGCTGGTGCTCCAGCTCTCCGGAAGCGTCGCGGCCGTCGGCATCACGGTCTTCATGCAGTTCACCCCGATGCTGGTCCTCGGCCTCTACGGCGGCGTGCTCACCGACCGGTACTCCAAGCAGAAGCTGCTCATCATCACCCAGTCGACGGCGTCCGCCCTGGCCGCGACACTCGCCGTGCTGACACTCACCGGGAGCGTGCAGGTGTGGCACGTCTACCTGATCTCGTTCCTGCTGGGCCTCGTCACGGTGGTCGACAATCCGGCCAGACAGGTCTTCGTCAACGAGCTCGTCGGTCCGACCTACCTGCGCAACGCCATCAGCCTCAACTCGTCGATCTTCCAGCTCGGCGGGCTGATCGGCCCTGCCGCGGCGGGCCTCCTCATCACGGCCGTCGGAGGGGGATGGTCGTTCGTGATCAACGCCGCCGCCTGCCTCGCCGTCGTCGGCGCCCTGTGCACGCTGCGCCGCGATCAGCTGCACCACTCCCCCGCAGCTCCGCGCACGAAGGGTCAGCTCGCCGAGGGGATACGGTACGTCCGGCGCAAGCCTGTCATCTTCTGGACCGTCGTCATGGTCGCGATCATCGCCGTCTTCGCGTTCAACATGCCCGTGTTCCTCGCCGCGTACGCCAACGACGTCTACGGCGTCGGCGCGCAAGGCTACGGGATGTTCAACGCCCTCGTCGCCGCGGGCGCACTGGCAGGTGCTCTCGCCTCCACCCGCCGCACCAGCGTGCGCCTCTCCATGGTCGTCGGAGCGGCGGCAGGGCTGGGCATCGTCCAGGCACTCGCCGGCTTCGCCCCCGGCGAGATCGCGTTCAGCGTGCTCCTGGTCGGCATCGGCGTCGGCAACCTGCTCTTCATCACCGCCGCGAACTCGCTGGTGCAGATGTCGTCCAACGTGCAGATCCGCGGCCGTGTCATCTCCCTCTACATCCTCGTCCTGCTCGGCGGCCAGGCTATCGGAGGCCCCGTGATGGGCTGGCTCGTCGAGGCCATCGGCCCGCACCTCGCCATGATGATCTCCGGCGCAGTCCCCGCAGCGGCGGCCGTGGTCATCGGTGTCCTCATCGCCCGCCAGGCCAGCCTCCGCCTCCGCTTCGGCCTCCGCGGCCGCCGCCCCACCATCGCCATCGTGAACCGCGCGGGCAAGACCGGCGCGACCCTGTGAACCCCACCTCGCCAAGCGGCGTGGAGCGGGCAGGCGCATCCGCTGCGGTATCGTGGATGCCGCGCCCCCGTAGCTCAGCGGATAGAGCAGGAGCCTTCTAATCTCTTGGTCGCAGGTTCGATTCCTGCCGGGGGCACCCCCACGCCGGAACAGACCTCCCGGTGCTCCTCATCCCTCGGTCGCAGGTTCGATTCCTGCCGGGGGCACCCCCACGCCGAACGCCAACGCCGCCCTCGCATCGATCGGCTGGACGTCGAATGATCAGGCGATGGCGTTGATCTCGTGGACGAAGGTGGCTTCAGAAGTGAAGATCTCGTCGCTGGTGGCGACGAATTCGGCCATGTAGTCCATGCCCGCGTGCACGCGGTTGGCGGCGAAGCTGGTCCAGTGTTCATAGAGGGTGAACACGGCCGGGTCGCCTGCGTCACGGAAAACGCGGAACTCGAGACAGTCCGGGTTCGCCCGGGAAGGTTCCACGATGCTGTCCAGGAGTCGTGCGGCATCCTCGATGTGCTCCCGGTCGGCGGTGAGCCGGATGATGACGCGGATGGGCTCGTCGGGGGCCATGTTCAGGAGGCTTTCCCGGCCGCAGCGGCGAGGAGGGGGCGCAGGCGGGCTCGGGCGGGGGGCAGCTCTCCCGCAGCGCGAGCCCGTTCAAGGGCGGTCGACCACCATGCCAGATCCTCGAGCAGCAGGCTGAGGCCCGCGGTCGTGATCGGGTTCGTGGGAAGGCCATCGTCTCCGAACGCGTCGTTGACGAACGGCACGATGACGGCGGAGCGCAGAGGGACGGCTTCGGCTTCCACGGCGATCTGCACAAGGTGCTCGATGGAGCGGATGCCTCCACCGATGCCTGCACTGTAGCCGACGAATGCGACGGGCTTGTTGCGGAACGCGTTGGATGCCCACACGGTGTCGATGGCGTTCTTCAACGCGGCCGGGACGCTGTGGTTGTACTCCGGCGTGATGATGAGGAAAGCATCGCCGTCCGCGATCGTCCGATTCCATCGCTTCACCAACGGTTGCGAGTACGTCGGGTCCGCCGGATCGCCCAGCGTGCCGAAATGCTCGGCGAAGAGCGGCAGATCCCATTCCATGAGGTCGAGCACCTCCACCTCGAACCCGGAGTGGGCTCGTGCGGCCGCGGTGACCCACGGAGCCACCCGGTCCGCCATACGCGTGGGCCGCGTGCTCCCCACGATGATCTTCAACTTCGACATCCCAGCTCCTCGATCCCGATGGATGCAACATATGCATTCAAACTACCAATGATTGCAGTATGCAGCTATTATCGGGATATGCGCAAGGAGAGGGCGACCTTCGACGGCACGACGATGCCGTTGGTGACCCGGCTGGCACGGATGGGCCGGCGGAGGCTGGAACGCGAGGCCGAGCCGGGCGGATTGCGCCAGCGGCAGCTTCTGGTGCTGACGGTGCTGAACGAACGCGAGCACGCCAGCCAGCAGGACATCGGGGCCGCGTTGGGCATGGACGCCAGCAACCTGGTCGCGCTGCTTTCCCATCTCGAGGACTGCGGGCTGATTCTGCGGCGTCGGGACCCCGCAGACCGGCGCCGCCATCTCGTCGAACTCACCACCGACGGCGAGGCCGCCGTGGAGGCCGCGCACATCCGGCTCGGCCAGATCGAGGACGAGCTACTCGCGCCGCTGTCCAGCGAGGAACGGCGCACGCTGCATGATCTGCTCGCTCGCGTCGTGGATTCCACCGAGGACGGCATCGCGGTCGAGGACGGTTCGTGCGCGTGAGGACCATGCCCGGTCGGACCCAGGCAACCATCCCACCGAGGGGTCGCGAAACGCCGGAATGACCGCGCCGAAGCGGCAGAATGCGGCCCCGGAGTGGGCGGACGGTCCGCTCAGACCGCCTTCGCCGCCGCCACCAGCACCTGCTGAAGCGTCGGCACCCCTTCGGCGCGGAACACCTCCGCGCCCGCGGCGTCGTTCACGATGACGGTCGGCGTGGAGCGGATGCCGTCGCGCTCGGCGCGATCGAGGGCGCGAGTGACGTCGAGCTCGGTGACGGAGAGCGCCGGCACGAGACGCACAGCCTCCGCGAGCACGGCCCGGGTCTGCATGCATGGTTCGCAGAACGCTGACGAGTACAGCGTGAGGGCGATCCCCCCGGTGACGTCCGGGGCAACGGACGGTGACGAATCCACGCTGTCAGTGTACGTCCGGCGAACAGGCGACGACGATCCCGCCCGTCTCGGCGCGATGTCACCCGCACGTCACCCGCGCGGCCGACAATCGCAGCGTGAGCCGGTCCAGCTTCTCTCGGTACGTCGCCCTCGGAGACTCGATCACCGAAGGGCTCTGCGACGCGGTGCCGAACCGGACGGGATCGTGGCTGGGCTGGGCGGACCGGCTCGCCGGGATCCTGGACGGGCACGCGCACCTCGCCGGACGATCCCTCGAATTCGCCAACCTCGCCGTGCGGGGGCGCCGCATCTCCGACGTCGTGACCGATCAGGTTCCGCACGCGGTCGCCATGCGCCCCGACCTCGTCTCCGTCCTCATCGGCGGGAACGACCTCATGAGCCCCACCGCCGACCCGGATGCGCTCGCCAGCCGCCTCGAGACCGGAGTGCGAGCACTGCGCGACGCCGGCGCGACCGTGCTGCTCGCGAACCTGTTCGACCCGCACTTCGCGTTCTTCCTCAAGCCGTTCCGGGGACGCGCCGCCGTGTTCAACGCCAACATCTGGACCATCGCTCGGGACCAGCAGGCCACCGTGCTCGACGTGTGGGGCGTGCGCGAGTTCCGCGAGCCCGCGATGTGGGCCTCCGACCGCGTGCACCTGAGCTCGCGCGGCCACCGCACGCTCGCCAGCCTCGCCGCCCACACGCTCGGAGTCCCCTATGCGGAGACCGCGCCGCTCGCCGGATCCGACACGGGCGGCATCCCGGCGGAGCACCCGTCCGGCGAGATCCCGTTCCGCACCTGGTTGCGCGTGTACGCGCTCCCCTGGGCCGGTCGCCGGCTCCGCCACATCTCCGCCGGCGACGGGATGGACCCCAAACACCCCGTCCCCCGCCCCGTGCCGCGAGCCGTCGGAGGGCCGCACTAGACTCGGGAGCATGTCTAACTCCTCGGATCGACTGGTCTGGATCGACTGCGAGATGACCGGACTCGACCTCGAGGTCGACGAACTGGTCGAGATCGCGGTCGTCATCACCGACTTCGAGCTGAACGTTCTCGACCCCGGACTCAGCATCGTCATCAAGCCCGACACCTCGGCGTTCGAGAACATGAACGACTTCGTCCGCGACATGCACACGACCTCCGGCCTCATCGAGGAGATCCCGAACGGCAAGAGCCTCGGCGAAGCCGAATACGAGGTGCTCGAGTACGTCCTGAAGTTCGTCCCCAACGCCCGCACCGCCCCGCTCGCCGGCAACACGATCGGCACCGACCGCATGTTCCTCGCGAAGTACATGCCGCGCCTCGACAACCACCTCCACTACCGCAACGTCGACGTCTCCTCGATCAAGGAGCTCTCGCGCCGCTGGTTCCCCCGCGTCTACTTCAACGCGCCCGGCAAGAACGGCGGACACCGCGCCCTCGCCGACATCCTCGAATCCATCCGCGAACTCGACTACTACCGCGGCGCGGCCTTCGTCGGCGAGCCAGGACCCACCACGGAGCAGACCCAGGAGGTCGCCGCGGCCGTCGTGGAAAAATGGGCGCCGCGAATGTACTAGAATCGATGAGTTGCCTCGACCGGGTCACCTGAAACGGTCGCGGACATGGTGGGTATAGCTCAGTTGGTAGAGCGCCTGGTTGTGGTCCAGGAGGTCGCGGGTTCAAGCCCCGTTACTCACCCCAGAGGAACGCCCCGGTCAGAGATGGCCGGGGCGTTTCGCATGCGCCGGCGCGTTTCGCATGCGACCGGGACGGGCGAGCGCGGCGCCTCGGGACGTGTGCGGTGCGGCGCCAGGGCGCAGTCGTCCCGAAGCGCAGCAGTCGTCGCGCGAAGCGCGACGAGGTGGGCCGCTACTCCGCGGAGCGGTGCAGCAGGAACAGGCCGCCGTGCAGCGGCCGGCCCGTGCGCTCGGCGTCGGTCTCCACGAACTCGTCGATGACGGCGACGATGCGGCGGTCCAGCTCGGCGACATCCTCCGGGGAGAGGTGCAGGGCGAAGCGGGCGTACGTGGCGATCGAGCGCGGGCCGGCGTCGGCGAGTTCCTGCTGAAACGCATCCACCGGTGCTAAGCCCTCACCCAGGTCGAGGTCGTCCAGGCCGACGGACAACCACCAGGTGCGCCCGGTGGACCGATACGGCTTCTCGAGCGCGCCGCTCTCCCCCGAGCGCACCCCGACCGGCTCCAGGAAGCCCACGTCGACGAGTTGCCGCACGTGGTAGAGGACTGTGCCAGCGTCGACGCCGAGGCGGTCGGCGAGTTGCTTGTTGGTCAGCTCACGATCCCCGCACAGCCGCAGGATGCGCACCCGCAGCGGATGCGACATCGCTTTGATCTCCTTGACCGTCGCCGGACGGCGCTTGGCCTCCGGGTCGATGGTCGGGTCGCGGTCCATGCGCCCAGTCTACGCAAGTGATAGAGGTTTCTCCTATCGATTGAGTTTCCTCAATCAGTGTGCGATGCTGCACTCGTGACCTCGAGACGACTGGGCGCTCCCTTCTGGACGCTGTGGACGTCGGCGGCGTTCTCCAACCTGGCCGATGGCGTGATGAAGGTGGCGCTGCCGCTCGTGGCCGTCCGCTTCACCGATTCCCCCCTGCTGATCGCCGGACTGGGTTTCGCCTTCTCACTCCCCTGGCTGCTGTTCGCGCTCACGGCCGGGGCCCTCGCCGACCGGCTGGACCGCCGCGCGATCATGATCGGCGCGAACATCGCCCGAGCGACCCTGCTGGCGGCGCTCACGGCTGCGGCTGTCGCCGGTGTCGGATCCATCTGGCTGCTGTACATCGCCGCGGTCTGTGTCGGGACGGCGGAGACGCTGTACGACACCTCCTCGCAGTCGATCCTCCCCCAGCTGGTCGGCCGTGACGCCCTCTCCCGAGCGAACGGGAGGCTGTATGCGGCGGAACTCGCCGCCAACCAGTTCATCGGGCCGCCCCTCGGCGGCTTTCTCGTCGCCGCGGGGGTGGGGCTGGCATTCGGAGCGCCGGTCGCCCTCTGGGTCGCAGCCATCGCGCTGCTGCTCCTGGTGCGCGGGGCGTTCCGCGTCGACCGCCCCGGAACGACGACCATCCGAGCAGACATCGGCGAGGGTCTGCGCTTTCTCTGGAGCAACACCGTCCTGCGCGTGCTGGCCTTCCTGGTGGGCGGCTTCAATTTCGCGAGCAGCGCGGTGTTCAGCGTGTTCGTGGTGTACGCCGTCGGATCGAGGTCCGCCATGCGGCTGGACGATCCGGCCTACGGCGCCCTGCTCACCGCCTCGGCCCTCGGCAGCGTGCTCGGCACGTTCCTCGCCGAGGGCGCTGAACGCCTGCTCGGTCGCTCGCGCGCGCTCGCCCTCACGATCGCCGGCTCCGTCCTCACCGTCGCGACCCCGGCGTTCACGACCAGCCCGTGGATCATCGGCGCGGCCTTCTTCGTCGGCGGCGTGACCGTCTCCATCTGGAACGTGATCACGGTGTCGCTGCGCCAGCGGGTGACCCCGCACCGCCTGCTCGGCCGCCTCAACAGCGCGTACCGGCTCCTCGCGTGGGGAACCATCCCGCTCGGTACCGCCGCGGGCGGGATCGTCGCGGAAGTGCTCGGCCTCAGGGCCGTGTTCCTCGGCGCCGGGGTCATCGTCCTGTGCCTCCTCACAGGGATGATCTGGGTCACGGATCGACGCATGGACGAGGCGGAACGGGCCGCGGTCGAGGCGGCCGACCCACCGGCAGAACGGTGACACGTACACGACTTTGCCAGGGATCATGCCCCGATCGTCCAGAGTGACGGCCTAACGTAGCTGGTCGACGGCATCGAACGCCGTCCGTGTCACGCCGCGTGCGCCCTCCCCGACCCCCCTCGAACCCGGACGCCTTTCCGTCGTCGTGACGCACCCCGCGCCGCACGTCGCGCGCCCTCGGGACCACGGGTCCACCGGGCGCTTCCGTGCGTGCCGACGCGGGTTCCAGCCCGCCCGCCGCACCCCCTCGCGGCACGGTCGCGCCTGCCCGGAGCCCGGGGAGGCCACCAGGGCGGGGAAGCCCGACCCAGGAACCGAATGCTCAGCACCCTTCGCAACGCCATCCAGAAGACCGACATCCCCTTCGGCCGCATCGTCACCGGCGCCGCCGCCGTCCTCATGTCGGCCAGTCTCATCGGCCCCGCGCTCAGCGCCCAGCAGCAGAGCGAACGCTCGACCCGGGAGCTCTCCGACTCGACCGGGCTGCACCGCGAGCAGCTCTCCATCTACGACAAGATCGTGCGCGACCGCCTCGAGGCGGAGGCGAAGCAGACGCTCGCCAGCGCACAGACCACCGTCGCGGCCAACGAGACAAAGACCGACGCTTCCGCGGCCAAGACCGCGATCGCGGGCCTCGACTCGTACGCGAAGCTCGACGACAGCAGGCTGCGCACGACCATCGACGCCACGAAAGCCGCCACCACCGCGCTGGCCGCCGCAGGCGCCGAGGCCGACCGGGTCGCCGCCGAGGCCGCCGCAGCCGCGGCCGCCGCCGCGAACACCCCGGACGGTGCCAAGTCCGCCGCGCGCAGCATCGCCTCCTCGCAGTACGGCTGGGGCGACGACCAGTTCCAGTGCCTCAGCAGCCTCTGGCAGAAGGAGTCCGGCTGGAACTACCAGGCCTCCAACGGCAGCAGCGGCGCCACCGGCATCCCGCAGGCACTCCCCGGCAGCAAGATGGCCAGCTTCGGCACCGACTGGGCGACCAACGCCACCACCCAGGTGAAGTGGGGCCTCGACTACATCTCGCGCTCGTACGGCACCCCGTGCTCGGCCTGGTCGCACTCGCAGTCCGTCAACTGGTACTGAGCGGGCGCGCGCCCGCGCGGTGTCGGTAGACTCGCGCGGGTGAGCACCGTTCCCCCGCACTCGTCCGTCGGCGCCGCGGAGGTCCGTGGCGCCCACCTCGTCGGCAGCGTCAACCTCCCCGATGCCGAGACCGTCCTCCGCACCGTCGGAGCGCACCTCGGCGACCGGATGCGCCGCATCCCGGACGGCGAGGTCGGCGAGCGGTTCTACTGGATCCAGTTCCAGACCCGCCGCTTCGACACCATGGCCGGCCTGTCGCGCCTGCCGATCGAGCCGTTCTTCTTGCGGGACACCTTCGACGGACGGCCGTTCCGCGTGGACGCCGGTGTGCAGGCGGCCGATCTGGTCTTCCCCGACCTCGGCTACGCCTCCGCCGCACTCGAGTCGTTCGCGACCTTCGCCCGCCTCGTCGACGACGGGGTGCTCGCGCCCGCGACGCGATTCCAGGTCTCCCTCCCGACCCCGGCCGCGATCGCCGGCGCCTTCATCGTCCCCGAGGACCGGGCCGCCTTCGAGGCCGCCTACGAGCGCGCACTCCTCGGTGAGCTCGCCCGCATCGTCGACGGCATCCCGCACGAGCGTCTCGCGATCCAGTGGGACACGGCGGTCGAGTTCGCCCTGCTGGAGGGTCGCATCGAGCCGTGGTTCACCGACGTCCTCGACGGCGTCGTCGAACGGTCGATCCGCCAAGCGCGTGCCGTCCCCGACGACGTCGAGGTGGGCTTCCACCTCTGCTACGGCGACGTCGAGGAGCACCACTTCGTGCAGCCCGCCGACGCGGGCTGGCTCGCCGCCGTCACCCGCGGCATCGTCGAGGGCGCGGGCCGACGCATCAGCTGGGTCCACCTGCCCGTGCCGATCGATCGCGACGACACGGAGTTCTTCTCTCCCCTGCGCGACGTCGCCGTTCCGGAGACCACCGAGCTCTACCTCGGACTGCTGCACCACGAGGACGGCGAGGAGGGCGCCCGCCGGAGGATCGCGGCGGCGTCCACCGCGCAGGCACGATTCGGCGTCGCGACCGAGTGCGGCTTCGGGCGCGGACCGAGCGAGCGCACCACCGGCCTGCTCGACCTGCACGCCGCCGTCGCGGACGCGTGGTGACCGTGGGCCTCCCGCTCGACGCCGACGCGTTCGAGGCCCTCGTCACCGAGGAGCTCGACCAGCTGCCGGACGAAATGATCGACGGCCTCGACAACGTGGTGTTCGTGGTCGAGGACCGCCCGGAGGACGGCTCACTCGACCTCCTCGGCCTCTACGACGGTGTCGCCCTGACCGAGCGCGACTCCTACGGCTTCGGCGAGATGCCCGACCGCATCATCCTGTACCGGGAGCCGCTGCTCGCGATCTGCGAGACGGTCGACGAGCTGCGGGACGAGATCCACGTCACGCTGGTGCACGAGATCGCGCACTTCTACGGCATCGACGACGAACGCCTGCACGAGCTGGGCTGGGCGTAGCGCGTCCCGACCGGAGCCGCGCTACGACGCTCGACGGACTCTAGAGGGACTCCTCGTCCTTGTCGGCCTCGACCGGGTCGCTGTCGGGTGCATCGAAGTGGTACGTCACGTGCTTCTCGCCGTTGACCTCCCGCTCCGCGCCGGCCACGTACCAGAACAGGGACTCCAGTCCCTCGACCGCGGCGACGGCGCCGATCCGCTCGTCCACCTTGCCGTCGACCAGGTACCGGCGCTCGGCGGTGCCGACCAGCGGACCATCGGCGTACTCGACGATGTACTCGGGATCGTGTGCCTGTGATTCGCTCATGGTCTCCAGGTTAGTCCTCCGCGCTCGGCACGCGGGCCGCGCCGAGCGGCCAGTCCGTCACATCCAGACGCAGCGTCGCGGAGTCGCGGGGACGCTCGCGCCGCAGGTACGCCTCGAACTCGGCCTGCCAGCGGTCCCAGTTCTGGGCGAAGGTCTCACCGTCGCGGTCGAGTGCCCTCCGTTTGCGGAGCGTGTCGTCGGCATCGAGCCACAGGGCGAGGTCCGCCGCGGAGACGTTCGCCCGGGCCAGCGTCCCGCACCCCTCCACGATCAGCGGGTCCGCGCCGTGCACCGCGACCCGCTCCGCCGGCCGATCGCCCGCCCAGTCCCAGCGCCGCCAGTGGCCGGCACCGGTGGCGCGGAGCGGGAGGAGCAGGTCGCGACCGAGAGCGGCGCTTCCCGCGTCCAGGCCGTCCCATCCCGGATAGAGGTCGTCCATGCGCACCAGTCGGGGCCGTCCGGTAGCCGGCCACGCGCGCAGGAGGTCATCGGCGAGCGAGCTCTTGCCCGCTCCGCTCGGCCCGTCGATCAGCACGACGGGCGCACGACCGTCCGCCGCGGCGACCGCTGCGCGCACGGCGGCGTCCAGCCGCTCCCGCTCAGCGTCCCAGGACATTCCAGCTCCCGACGACGACGGCGACCGCCACCGCCGCTCCTGCGACGGCAACGGCAACCACGAGGGCCCCCCAGTCCCGCCCGCGGAACACCGACGGCCGCGCCCACGTGCGCGCCGAGGCGGACCCGAATCCCCGCGCCTCCATCGCCGTCGCCAGTTTGCTGCCGCGACGGATGGAGAGCACGAAGAGCGCGAACGATTGACCGAGCATGCGCCGCAGTGCACCGCTCTCGGCGATCCCGCGGGCGCGCCGGGCGAGGGTCAGCGCCCGCCAGTCCTCGGCGAAGAGACCCACGAGTCGGAGCCCGGCGAGCCCCCCGAGCACGAAACGCGCGGGAAGTCGCAGCAGCTGCGCCAACCCGTCGGCGAGATCGGTCGGATCGATCGTGATGAAGAGCAGGACGGCGGGCAGGCCGATGGCCAGGATGCGGAGCATCGTCGCCAGCCCCAGCAGGAGCGAGCCGTCGCTCACCTCCACAGCCCACCACTGCAGATAGACGGTGCCGGCTGTGCGGCCGTAGAGCGCGGTCGTCAGCCCGGCGAGGGGCGCCGCGATCCAGATCGGTGCCGTGCGCAGCAGCAGCACACGCGCCGGGATGCCGGAGAACGCGACGAGCACCAGCTCCAGCGCGAGCGCGACGGCGGCCGAGACCGGATCGATGGAGACCAGGAGCACCGCGGTGACGATGAGGGCGGCACCCAGCTTGGCGACGGGGTTGAGCGTCGCGAGCGGTCCGCTGCGGACGGGTTCGAGCAGGGTCACGCCGCCACCTCCCGTGCCGACCCGAGCGGAAGGTCCGTGGCGCCGATCGCGGCGATGAACTCGGTGTCGTGCGTCGCCGTCACGATCGAGTGGCCGGAGCCGCGGAGCTCGGCGATGGTGCGCACCAGCCCGCGCCACGTGTTCGCGTCCTGCCCGAACGTCGGCTCGTCGAGCACGAGCAGCCGCGGCCGGGTCGCCAGCGCTGTGCCGACCGACAGCCGTCGCTTCTGCCCGCCGGAGAGCGTGAACGGGTTGGCGTCCGCCACAGCGCTCAACGCCAGCCGGTCCAGGAGGTCGTCGACGCGGTCGCGGATCTCCCGCTCGGTGAGCCCGAGCGCTCGCGGCCCCGCCGCCAGCTCGTCGCGCACGGTGGAGGCGACCAGCTGGTGCTCCGGGTTCTGGAACACGCTGCCGATCCGGGTCAGCAGGTCGCGGGAGCGCCAGCCCTCCGGCGCCGCGCCCGCCCCGGCGGCGAGGGCCGGCTCGGCTCGCAGGGCGCCCCCGAGCACCGGCAGGAGGCCGCCCAAGGTCAAGGCCAGCGTCGACTTGCCCGCGCCGTTGCGCCCGGTGAGGGCGATCGCGGAGCCCTCGGCGAGATCGACGGACACTCGCTCGGGAAGCGCGACGACCGACGGAGAGCGACGCTCGGATCGACGTCTCCGTCGCCGACGGGCGACGGCCGGGCCGCGGCCGAAGGCCAGCTCGCGCGCGGTGAGCAGGGCTTCGCCCAGGGTCACGGTCGGCGCCTTCGGGACGATGTCGTCCGGCAGCCACACGCCCGCGCTCCGCAGAGTGCTCCCCGCGTCCGCGAGCACAGCGTCGGGATGACCGTCCGCAAGCACGCCGCCGTCCGCCGCCAGGACGATGACGCGGTCGACGAGATCGCGCCACACCGCGACGCGGTGCTCGACGACCACCAGGGTCGCGCCCGTCGCGTCCAGCGCAGCGGCGACGGCGTCCCGCACCTCGTGCACCCCGTCGGGGTCCAGGTTCGCGGTCGGCTCGTCCAGCAGGAGGAGGCCGGGACGCATCGCCAGCAGCCCGGCCAGGGCGAGACGCTGCTTCTGACCGCCCGAGAGCTGCGACGTGGGGTGGTCGAGCGGCACCGTGAGTCCGACGGCGGCCAGGGCGGCACGCACGCGCGGCCAGATCTGCTCCCGAGGGACGCCGAGGTTCTCGCACGCGAAGGCGACGTCGTCACCGACGCGCGCGAGGATCACCTGCGCGTCCGGATCCTGCAGCAGGAGGCCGGTCGTCCCGCGCGCCCGAGCAGGCTGGCGACCGTCGACCTCCATCAGCCCTTCGGACTCGCCATCGTCGTCCCCGCCGAGCACACCGGCGAGTCCGGCGAGGACCGTGCTCTTGCCCGCGCCCGAGGCCCCGAGGAGGAGCACCCGCTCACCGGGCTCGATGGTAAGCGCGAGGTCGCGGACGGCCCACGCGGACCGCCCGGAGTAACGCCAGCCCCAGCCGCCGACCCGAACGGCGGCCGGGACCGGCTGTCCCAGGGTGACGGAGGCGATGGTCAGACCCGCCCCGTCACTTCGCGCCCGGCCGCGAACCGGCTCAGGGCCCCGGTCCTGGCGAGCGCGCGGACGAGCAGCCACGACAGCAGCCCGGCGACGAGCGCTCCGGAGAGCGTCGTCGTGATGGTGTAGACGATCGCGAACTCCGGCTTGGCGCCCGGGTACCAGTACAGGAGGTCGAGGACGGACTCGGCGAGCCCGGCGCCGGCGCCGGCGAGGATGGCCGGGACGAGCTTCCAGTTCGCGTAGAGGAGGATCGCGAAGACGATCTCGGCACCGAGGCCCTGCACGAGGCCCGAGAGCAGCGTCGCGAAGCCCCACTGCGTCCCGATCAGCGCCGACACGATGGCCGCGACGAGCTCGCCGTACAGTGCGGCGCCCGGCTTGCGGACGATCAGCGCCGTGAGAACGCCGGCGAACAGCCAGGGGCCGTTGAGGAGACCCTGGAAGCCCGGCAGCACGGCGCTGACCGGTCCGGAGATCGGGTTCTGCACCTGCCCCCAAACCCAGAAGACGACGCCGGCGGCGACGGCCACGACGCTGGCGACGACGATGTCGACGACACGCCAGCGGAGGACGCGTGCGGAGCGCGTCGCGGACGGAGTGATGGTTGCGTGCACTGTTCGTGCCCTTTCGCTCGTGGAAAAGAGGGCACGGGATTCAGAGATGGCCTCCCTGCGCTGGCATGATCCAGATCAGGTTCGACGGTCGAAGCTTGGAGAAGCTTCCTCTCAGCCCGGCTCACCGGACTCCCGTGTTCGCGATCAGTCTAGTGCGACGTCACGCCGCCGGTGACGTCACCGCGTCCGCGTCTACTTCTTCAGCGCGCGGATGACGCGCGACCAGGCGTGACCGGCGACCCACACGAACGGGATCGCCACCGCCAGCAGCGTGATGAGGTTCGGCCGGAAACGCACGCCCGCCGCGTCGCTCACATAGGCGCCGAACGGGATCGCGACTCCCCCACCACCGCCCCCGCCCGGGCCTTCCTCGTCGTCGGTGCCCCCGGCCCCGAATCCGAACTGCACGGCGGCGACGGGCACGATCGTCGTGCCGTCGATGACGACGGGCTCGCCGTACACGGACTTGACGCCCGACGAGCTGACGGTCTCGGCGAGTTTGAGCGAGATGTTGGTCATGCCCTCACCGTACCCGCCGCCCTCCCAGGATGACCAGGGCGCTTCGCAGCCTCTTCCCGGCGTTCGCGGCGGCTTCTCAGCAACGGGGCCGGAATAATCGATCGGGTGCCATCGTCCCGTACCCGCCGCCGCCCCCGAGGCGTCCTCACCGGGATCGCAGCACTGGCGGTCGCCGCACTGCTGCTCTGGCACGGGATGCTCCCCGACATCGGCGGCGCCGCCTCCCTCGTCGAGTCGTTCCTGCCCTGGGCGGCCGCGCTGATCGCCGTGCTCGGCCTCTCCGCACTGTTCCGGCTGTCCCTGTTCGCCGGTCTCGGCGTCGCCACCGCGGCGGCCGTCTGGTGGTCGTTGTTCGGCACCGCGATGCTGCCGGCCGCCTCGGTCGGCGCCCCCGCCTTCACCGTCGTGAGCGAGAACATCCGCGCCGGCAACCCCGAAGCAGCGAGCATCGCCCGCGATCTGGCCGCCCGCTCCCCCGACCTGATCGCGCTCCAGGAACTCGACGCGACCACACGCTCCGCCGTCTCCGACGTGCTCGACCCCGCTTACCCGTATCGGGCCATCGTCGGCACCGTCGGTCTCTGGAGCACCCACCCGCTCTCCGGCGAGCAGCGCCTCGACCTCGGCCTCGGCTGGGACCGCGCCCTCCGCGTCGACGTCGACACCCCGGGAGGGATCACCCGCGTCTACGCTGTGCACCTCGCCTCGGTGCGCCCCGGCGAAAGCGCCACCCGCGACGAGATGCTGAAGGAGCTGAGCGGCACGATCGCCGGCGACGACGCGACCCGCCTGCTCGTGATCGGCGACTTCAACACCGCCACCACCGACCGCACGCTGGCGCCGCTCCTCACCCAACTCGGCGAGAAGCCGGACAGCGAGCTCGGACTCGGCTTCACCTGGCCCGCCTCCTTCCCCGCCGCCCGCCTCGACCACGCCCTGACCCGCGGCCTCGCCACGGTGAGCAGCGTCGTGCTCCCGGAGAACGGGAGCGACCACCGCGGGATCGAGGTGGGGTTGCGGTAGAACGTCGACGCTGTCGATTAAATCCTCCAGATCTGACATTCTTGACACACGTCATCAAAGGTGATGACCGAAAGGAATCGTCATGCCAAAACTCAGATGCTCTGTCACTGTGACCGCAGCGGCCGTGGTCGCCTTCGTCCTGTCACTGGGTCCCACACTGCCAGCAGCCGCCTCCCCCATGATCGCCACTGATGGAGAAGCCCGCCGACTGCTCGCTCAGCTCGCAGTCAGCCCCGAACCGCAGTCCACCTTCGACGCGATGTCCTCCGGAGAGCAAGCGCTCGTGCGCGCCGCGAGCGAGGTCGCAACTGTCTCAACGACAAGCGATCAGTTCGAGCGCGAGCGCGATGCTCGTTCCCGTGCGGCCTCAGGGTGCTACTCGTACACTGCCCGATCCGCCTTCTACAATTCGATCGGTCAGACCCTGGGTAGCATGTGGACGACGGGCCAGATCTGTTACAACGGAGCAACCGTCACGAGCGCGCGCTATGTCGATGGAGGAGGGTCGACATCGTTCATCGGATGGTCCTACGTCGGACGTACGAGTTCCGCCGCGGGAGTCAGCGGTGGTGGCGGATACGCGTACGGCGCATACAAGTTCCGATTCGCTCTCGTAGCCGGTTTTCAAGAACCGATCTACTGCGCTCGCGTCGTCGGCACATCCGTCGCAGCGCACGGTGACACCCGCTGTGGAATCGGGTGAGCGATGACCGCCGGCCGACGCGCACGACGATGAATCCGCGCACGGAAGGCATCGGTGCGGTCGTGGCGGTGACGCTCCTCGTCGTGGCCGCGCTCGTCGTCCCCGCGATGCTGTTCCCCATCCTCGCGAGCGTCGCTCTCATCAACGTGGTGCGCTACGCGGTGATGCTGCGGACGACAGGGAGAGCGGGGCTCCTGCTGGCACTCGCTGCGGTCAACGGTGTGCTCTTCACCGTGAGCGCGGTGGTGACACTGTTCGTGCTGCCGCTCTGAGACTCAGTCGCTCACCCAGCGCGGGTTGCGGCCGTCCTTCGACTCGTCCTCGGCCTCGCGGGAGCGGCGGACGAGGGAGGCGGGGCCGATGGTGCCGCGTCCGAAGCGGGCGCTGACGGCATCGAGGGCGCGTTCGGTCTCGCGCCACTCCTCGTCCGGGTCCCAGAGGGCGAGCGCGTCGCCGCCGGCGTCGAGGAGCTGCTCGGCGCGGACACCGATGAGACGGATCGGGGTGGCGTGCACGTCGAGGTCGAGGGCCTCGAAGATCTGCCAGGCCTCCTCGAAGAGTCGGCGGCCGACGTTGGTGGGTTCGGCGAGCGTGCGGGACCGGGTGATGGTGCGGAAGTCGGAGAAGCGGACCTTGATCGCGACGGTCCGGCCGACCAGCCCGTGGCGACGCAGACGCTCTCCCACCCGCCCGGAGAGCCGGAGGAACTCCCGGCGCAGGACGTCCGGCTCGTCGACGTCGACGCCGAACGTGTTCTCGTGGCCGACGCTCTTCTCGCGGGTCTCGGTGATGACGCGGCGGGCGTCGCGGCCGTTCGCGAGATCGTGGAGGCGGCGAGCGCCGGCCTGCCCGACGGCGCGTTCGAGCACGCTCAGCGGCGCGTCGGCGAGGTCGGCGACCGTGCGCATCCCCATCCGCTCGAGCGAGGCCTGAGTGCTGGCGCCGACGCCCCAGAGCGCGCCGACCGGCAGCGGGCGCAGGTAGGCAAGGGTATCGGCGGGCGGGATGACCAGGAGCCCGTCGGGCTTGGCGCGACCCGAGGCGAGCTTGGCCATGAACTTGGTACCGGCGACGCCGACGGAGCACGTCAGGCCGGTCTCCTCGTGGACCCGCGCCCGGATCAGCTCGGCGATGCGGCGCGGGGAGCCGAGCAGACGCCGTGCGCCGGCCACGTCGAGGAACGCCTCGTCGATGCTGAGGGGCTCCACCAGCGGGGTCACCTCGTGGAAGATCTCCATCACCCGGGCCGAGTACTCGGTGTACTTCTCGTAGTGCGGCGGCAGGATGATCGCCGTCGGGCACAGCCGTAGCGCCTGGGACATCGGCATCGCACTGCGCACGCCGAAGCGCCGGGCCTCGTAGGTCGCGCTCGTGACCACGCCTCGGCCCCCGGCGTGGCCGACGATCGCGGGCTTGCCGCGGGCGTCCGGGCGGTCGAGCAGTTCGACGGAGGCGAAGAAGGCGTCCATGTCGACGTGCAGTACGGTGGCCGTGGAGTCGTCGACCGCCGCGGTCGTCACCCGCCGGTCGCTGCCATCCGCTCGTCCCACACCCTCCAGGATGCCACCTTCCGCCGACAGCGCCGCCGACGAGTAGCGTGATCCGCATGGAATTCAGATACCTCGGCAACTCCGGGCTCAAGATCTCGGAGATCATCTACGGCAACTGGCTGACCCACGCCTCCCAGGTCGAGAACGACACCGCCGCCCGCAGCGTCCGCGCCGCTCTCGACGCCGGCATCACCACCTTCGACACGGCCGACGCCTACGCGAACACCGCGGCGGAGAAGGTGCTCGGCGACGCGCTGAAGGGCGAGCGCCGCGCGTCGCTCGAGATCTTCACCAAGGTCTACTGGCCGACCGGGCCCCAGGGGCCCAACGACGTCGGCCTCTCGCGCAAGCACATCCTGGAGTCGATCGACGGATCGCTCGAGCGTCTCGGAACCGACTATGTCGACCTCTACCAGGCTCACCGCTACGACTACGAGACACCGCTCGAGGAGACGATGCAGGCCTTCGCCGACATCGTGCGCGCGGGCAAGGCGCTCTACATCGGCGTGAGCGAGTGGTCCGCGGAGCAGCTGCGTGCCGGCCACGCCCTGGCGAAGCAGCTGGGCTTCTCGTTGATCTCGAACCAGCCGCAGTACTCCATGCTCTGGCG
Organism: Leifsonia sp. ZF2019; assembly: GCF_019924635.1. NCBI lineage: Bacteria > Bacillati > Actinomycetota > Actinomycetes > Micrococcales > Microbacteriaceae > Leifsonia > Leifsonia sp. ZF2019. Next base: position 1,940,045 of record NZ_CP065037.1, on the reverse strand, counting down.
CGTCATCGAGAAGGAGGTCGTGCCGGCCTCGGCGGAGCTCGGCATCTCCCAGATCGTCTGGTCCCCGGTCGCGCAGGGCGTGCTCACCGGCAAGTACACGCCGGGCGAGCAGCCGCCCGCGGGCAGCCGTGCCGCCGACGAGAAGGGCGGGGCGAACGCGATCAAGAGCTTCCTGCGCGACGACGTGCTGACGGCGGTGCAGAGGCTCCGCCCGATCGCCGACGAACTCGGCATCACGATGGCGCAGCTCGCCGTGGCCTGGGTGCTGCAGAACCCCAACGTCGCGGGAGCGATCGTGGGAGCATCCCGCCCGGAACAGGTCGCCTCGAACGCGGCCGCCGCGGGCGTCCGCCTGTCGGGCGACGTGCTCGCCCGCATCGACGAGGCGATCGGAGACGTGGCCGAGACCGACCCCGCGCAGACGATCTCGCCGGCCACGCGCCCCGCCTGAGCGGACCGGCGACCGGATCCGGTCCGGCCGCCGGTGCCCGCCTCAGACGAGCGCGGACACCAGCGGCCGGAACCAGTCGCGGAACGCGCCCGAGTCATCGCGCAGGCTGGCGCTGACGACCACCGTGTGCGGCCCGACGATCCAGGCGCCGGAGCTCGACAGGGGCAGCACGTCGATGTCGAGCCGGAAGTACCCGGCCTGGCGCCGCAGCTCGTGCTCGCGCTCGCGCACCACGTCGACGATGTCGGCTGCCCGCCGAGCATGGTTCAGCAGGCTCGCCTGCACGTACTCGGCGTGGCGTTCGTGAGCCCACGTCGACGCGACGTCGTAGTGCTCGATGACGACGTCCTGCAGTTCGAGGGCGCGGTCGAAGGCCTCGAAGTGCGGCGGGCGGAGCATCCCGCCCGCCGGGCGCCGCTCGCGGTCGACGGCGACCTCGAACCAGGCGCGCCACTGCTCGGCGAGCGGGTCTTCTCCGGGCACTCCCGGTACACGGCGCGCGCTCCGGCCGTGCCCGCCGCCGAGCGACGGATGCACGGGATGCGAGCCGGTGTTCGCCCGGAGAACCGGCGCGAGGGCCGGGGTCAGCCGCGGCAGCACCGGATCCCCCGCCGCGCCGAGGCCGGCGAGATCGCGCACGGCGAGGGCCATCAGCAGGTCCCAGGGACAGTCCTCGGTGACCTGCCATCGAAGCGTGCCCTCGACGAACATGCCGTCATTGTAGGATCGCCCGCCTCGCCGGAACAGAGGCCGCCTCGGTCTCAGGCCCGCCGATCGAGCTCGGCGAGGAGCCGAGCCACCGTGCGCTGGTTGCGGGTCGTCGCCAGCGGGCCCACCGCTCGCCAGAAGGCTGCGGGGACGACCGACTTCGACACGCCGAGCGGACACCACTGGTACAGCGCACGGTCACCCGCGACGATCCGTTCCGGCGCCGTCGCCTCCTCCGACGGGAGTTCGAGATCGTCCGGGAGGTCGTGGTCGAGGAAGGTCACCACCAACCGCGAGTCGTCGGCGGCGATGCGCGTGAGCGGGTTGGCGGCGGCAACGTCGCGGAAGCGCCGCTCGGTCAGGAGGAGCACGCGCGCCCGAACTCCGGAACGGGCATGCAGCGCCGTCTCGACGGCGGCGGCGGTGTCCGCGGAGGGCGCGGACGTCGTCGAGAACACGACGTTGCCGCTCTGGAGGAGCGTCGTCACGTCGGCGAGCCCCGCGTCCTCGAAAGCCCCCGAGAGCTCACTCTTCGACACACGCGCCGCGCCGCCGACGTTGATCCCCCGGACCAGACCCACACCCAGCATCGTGCTCCTCACCGTCGTCGGTCCCTCCAGCATCGCACGTCGCCTCAGGAGGCCGCGCCCACCGCCGCAGACGCTGCGTGGGCCGAGCGCCCGCGCAGCGCGAACAGGGAACCGGCCGCGACGAGCGCGCTGAGGATGTAGAGCGCACCGACCGGCCACGTCGCGCCGCCCGCTGCGAGCACGAGCCACGCTGCGAAGGCGGGCGCCGGCCCCGCGACGAGGGCCGCAGTGGGCTCGCGCACCAGGACCACACCGGTCAGACGGTGCTGCGGCTCGAACAACGCGGTCAGGATCGCGCCCTGCACCGCATACATCGAGGCCAGCCCGAGGCTGATCCCGACGACCATCACCCCCATGATGACGATCGGGTCGCCGGTGGCGAGGAGGCCGAACACCGCCACCCCGAACAGGACGAACACACCGGACCCGAAGAGCCAGACCCGGCCGCGGCCGAGGCGGTCGCCGAGCCAGCCGAACAGCGGAACGGTTCCGATCGCGAGCGCCGACGACACGAGGTTCGCCGTGAGCCCGATCCCGGCGGGGAGCCCGAGCGGGCCGGTGAGGTACGAGAGCAGGTACACCTGCGTCAACGACGAGAACGCCAGATACGGTCCGTTCAGGCCGAACCCGATCAGGATCTCGCGCCACTGGGTGCGGATCGCCTCCCAGACGGGGAGCCGTGTGGTGCGCTTCTCCGTCGCCAGCCGCTGGAACTCCTCGGTCTCGCGGATGCCGACGCGGATCCACATCCCGATCGCCAGGGTGACGACGCTCGCCAGGAACGGCACCCGCCAGCCCCACGTCAGCAGCGACTCCTCGGGCAGCGTCGCGATGACCGCGAACACTCCGGTCGCCAGCACGATGCCCGCGAAGACGCCCATTCCGGGCAGCGAGACGCGCAGTCCGTAGCGACGGCGGTCACCGCTCTCCGCCATCATCACCAGAGCGCCGACGTATTCGGCGCCGGCCCCCATCCCCTGCAGCACCCGGCAGCCGCCGAGGAGGATCGGCGCCCACACCCCGATCGCACCGTACGTCGGCAGCAGACCGATCGCGACGGTCGCGGCACCCATGAGGATCAGGGTGCCGACGAGCATGGGCTTGCGTCCGAACCGATCGCCGAAGTGGCTGAAGAGCAGGCCTCCGACGGGGCGGCCGAGGTACCCGACGGCGAACGTCAGGAGCGAGCTGATGACCTGGGTGGCCGGGTCCTGCCCGGGGAAGAACAGCGGCCCGAAGACCAGGGCCGCCGCGAGCCCGTAGAGGGTGAAGTCGTAATACTCCACGGTGCTGCCGATGATCCCGGCGACGGCGGTACGGCGGAGGTTGCGGCTCTCCTCGCGCGTGTCGGTGGCGTGGTCGTTCGTCACGTCATCTCCTTCGATGTTGCGTATGCAGGATCATAACGGATCCTATAGGCGACATCCAATATCAATGAGAGATGGCGTCGACGGAAGATCAGTCACCGACGGGTTCGGCCGCGACGAGGCGGGAGGCGGGCATCGTCGCCGTCTCCACGGGGCCGCGTCCGTCGCGCCGATACTGCGGCTCGCCGAACGCGACCACCCACGTCGTCAGGCGGTCGGCGGGGAGGGACACGCTGCGCAGGCTCCGCTCCCCCGGTGCGACGATCACGCCCGTCGGCTCGCCGACCCAGTCGTCGCCGGCGGGCGGATCGCTCTCGCGCACGTAGACCTGCACCCCGACGCCGAGGGCGCCGGCACCGCCCCCGGCGCCGCCCTCCGACTCGTCGCGACCGTCAGTCCTCCTGCTGCGTCTCCACATTCGATAAGCATCCCATCACGAGCGTGTCGACCCATTCGCCGTCCCACCGGAGGGCGTCGCGCCGCCGGCCCTCGAGCTCGAATCCGGCCTTCTCGTAGGCCCGCTGCGCGCGGGGGTTGAAGGCGTAGACCTCCAGCTCGACCCGGTGCAGGCCGAGCGTGGTGAAGGCGTGCGCGAGCACCGCGCGGGTTGCCTCGGTCCCGTAGCCCGCTCCGAACCAGCGCGGCGCGCCGAGAGCGATGCGGAATCCGGCGGAGCGGTTGTCGGCGTCCGGATCGTTGAGAACGACCTCGCCGATGTGCTCGTCGTCGCCCGCGCGGAGGATCGCCCAGTCCGCCCGGTCGTCGCGCGCGGAGAGTCCGGCGAGCCACGCGGCGACGCCGTCGCGGGTGAAGGAGGCGTGGGTGCCCGTGAGGCGGAGCACCTCCGGATCCTGGAGCGCGACCCAGGTCCCCTCGAGGTGTTCGGGGCCGAGCGGGACGAGGCGCAGACGCTCCGTCGTCAACTCGGGGACAGGGGTCAGTGCGACGTCGATGGCGTGGCCGTCCCCTCCGGTCGACGGCGCGCGGGGTCGAGAAGGCGACGCAGCAGCCAGCGTTCCGCGACGGTCCACGCCGTCGAGGTCAGAATGTACACGGCCGCCGCCAGCGGGACGAACGCCGCGAAGACCACCGTGACGTAGGGCAGGAAGGACAGCGCGCGCACCATCCCCGACGGCGCGGCGCTCCCTTCGGGCTGCGGGAGGGCGAGCACGCGGCGGGAGACTGTCGTCACGACCGCGATGAGTGCCAGCACGGCGAGGTAGACACCCATCGCCGGCCAGACCGGTCCCGCTCCCGTCAGTCCCAGGAAGCTCGTGCCGAGCGGGGCCCCGAACGCGCGTTCCCCCAGCAGTTCGTTCGGGTGTCCGGCGATGGTCGCGTGCGTGAAGACCGCGTACACGAGGGAGATGACCGGGATCTGCGCCAGCAGCGGGAGCATCCCGGCGAAGGGCGACGTGCGCTCCCTCCGATAGAGCTCCACGGTCGCCTGTGCGAGCTTCTCGCGGTCGGCCCCGTGCTTCTTCTGGAGGGCGGCGAGCTGCGGCGCCAACCGGCGGCGCACATACTCCGCGCGCACCTGGCTGACACCGACGGGGAGGAGGATCGCGCGGACGAGCATCGTGAGCACGATGATCGCGACGATGCCGGCCGCAGTGCCGGCGAAGGGTTCGACGGCGTCGGAGACGCCGGTGACGAGGCGGTACGCCCCGTCGAGGAGGGCCGCGACGGGCGGCCAGGAGAAGAGGTCCATGGGTGTGTTTCCCTGCTGTCGGACGGACGTGGAGTCGTCTGGCCGAGTGCAGGGGCAGCACGCCCCGACTACACGGCCGGCAGGAGGGATCCCGGCGCTCGCGGGCGCGGGCGCCCGTCGGTGTCGGGGTGGGAGGCGCTCTCGACGCGCGCGGCCACCTCGGGCTCGGCGGGCCGGGACCAGACCGTGCGCCCGCGCAGCGAGGCGGCGAGGGCGGCGACGGAACGCAGCGACGTGGCGGCGACGGCCGCGACCAGGCCGATGGCGCCCGCCACTCCGGCGGCGGCGATGATGCCCGCCGGGCCGCTCACGCTCCACGAGACGCCCAGGGCCGACGCGACGAGATGCGCGAGGAGCTCCAGGACGGCCGACATGTGACGACGCTAACAAAATCCCGCGCGGATGTCTGTGCACGTTCGCCGTGAGCGCACCCCGCCGGAGAGGGAGCAAGATGGAGTCATGTCTCGAGTAGCGATCGTCGGTGCCCACGGAAAAGTCGCCCAGCAGCTCATGCGGGTGCTCTACGACCAGGGGGACGACTTCGTCGGGGTCGTGCGCAACGACGAACACGCGGAGGACGTGTACCGACTCGGGGGCAACGGCGTGCTGGTCGACATCGAGACCGCCGACGTCGACGCGCTCGCTGCGGCCTTCGAGGGCTGCGACGCGGTCGTGTTCTCGGCCGGCGCGGGAGGCGGCTCGGGCGTCGAGCGCAAGCGCACGGTGGACTACCTCGGCTCCGTGAAGTCGGCGGAGGCCGCGGCGAGGGCGGGCATCCGCCGCTTCGTCCAGGTGTCCGCCTGGGGCGTCGACAACCCGGTGGCCGACGACGCCGCGCCCGACTGGCGCGCCTACGTGGACGCGAAGCGCGACGCGGACGACGCACTGCGGCGCTCGGGGCTCGAGTGGACCATCCTGCGACCCGGCGCGCTCACGTTCGACGAGGGCACGGGCCGGGTGACGCTCGGCGAGTCCGTCGAGCGCGGCAGCATCCCACGCGAGGACGTCGCCCGGCTCATCGCCGCCTGCCTCGCCGAGCCCGGCACGATCGGGAAGGTGTGGGAGGTCGTCTCGGGCGACACCCCGCTGGACGATGCCGTACGGGCCCTCGCCGCGCCCGCGTAGGCTTGCGCGCGTGAGCATCTACAGCGAACGCCCCTGGGTCGCGAGCTACGCGCCCGGCGTCCCGGCCGACGTCGACGTCCCCGCCGGTTCCCTCGCCCACCTGATCGACGAGTCCGTGAAGACCTACGGCAGCCACGTGGCTCTCGAGTTCTTCGGCGCGACCACGACGTACGCCGAGCTCGGCGAGCAGATCGCGCGCGCCGCCGAGGGTCTCCGCAAGCGCGGCGTCCGCAAGGGCGACCGCGTAGCGCTCGTGCTGCCGAACTGCCCGCAGCACGTCGTCGCCTTCTACGCCGCGCTGCGGCTGGGCGCCGTTGTGATCGAGCACAACCCGCTCTACACTCCGCGCGAACTCCGCCACCAGTTCGAGGACCACGGCGCGACCGTCGCCATCGTCTGGGACAAGGTCGCCGCGACGGTGCAGGACCTCCCCGCCGACCTCGGCGTCAGCACCGTGATCTCGGTCGACATGACGACGGCGATGCCGGCGGGCAAGCGGTTCGCCCTGCGTCTCCCCGTCCGTAAGGCCCGCGAGGCCCGGGAGGCTCTGACGACCAAGGTCTCGGGCACGGTCACCTGGGAGCAGCTGCTCTCCGGCCGCAAGCTGAAGGCCTCGTCGCCGCGGCCGCAGGCGGACGATCTCGCGCTCATCCAGTACACCAGCGGGACGACCGGGCTGCCGAAGGGCGCGATGCTCTCGCACGCCAACCTCACGGTCAACGCGGCGCAGGCCCGCGCCTGGGTCCCCGCCGTCGAGCGCGGTCGATCCGTGGTGTACGCGGTCCTCCCCCTGTTCCACGCCTACGGGCTCACCCTGTGCCTCACCTTCGCGATGAGCATGGGCGCCCGGCTGGTGCTCTTCCCGAAGTTCGACCCGGACCTGGTGCTCGATGTCGTCAAGAAGCGCCCGGCCACGTTCCTCCCGGCCGTCCCGCCGATCTACGACCGCCTCGTCCAGGCCGCCGACAAGCGGAAGGTCTCGCTCGCGGGCATCGACATCGCCATCTCCGGCGCCATGGCCCTGCCCCAGGATGTGGTCGGCGAGTGGGAGAAGCGCACCGGAGGCTACCTCGTGGAGGGCTACGGCCTCTCGGAGTGCTCGCCGGTGCTCATGGCCAACCCCGTGAGCGACGGGCGCAAGGCGGGCACCGTCGGGCTCCCTCTCTCCAGCACCGAGCTGCGCATCGCGGATCCGGAGGACCCGCAGACCGATCGCGCGTTCGGCGAGGAGGGCGAGCTGCTCGCCCGCGGACCTCAGGTGTTCTCGGGCTACTGGCGCAAGCCGGATGAGACCGCCAAGGTGCTCACGGCGGACGGCTGGTTCCGCACCGGGGACATCGCCACCATGGACGAGGACGGCTTCGTCCGCATCGTCGACCGCATCAAGGAGCTCATCATCTCGGGCGGCTTCAATATCGCGCCCACCGAGGTGGAGGACGCCCTCCGCTCGTTCGAGGGCGTCGCCGACGTGGCCGTGGTGGGTCTCCCGGACGCGCACAGCGGCGAGAAGGTCGTCGCAGCCGTCGTCATGGAGCCCGGTGCTTCCTTCGACGAAGCGGCCATCCGCGCCTACGCGCGCGACACTCTGACCGCGTACAAGGTGCCGAAGTCCGTCGTCCAGGTCGACGACCTCCCACGCTCCATCGTGGGCAAGGTCATCCGCCGCGCGGTGCGGGAGCAGCTGCTGGGGTAGGGGCCGCGCCGGGGTCGTCCACGGTCACCCGATCGGGAACACCAGCAGCGAGCCGGTCGCCGTGGCCACCACCTTGCCGGCCCGATCGGTGACGACCCCGTCGGCGAAGGCGACACGGTTGCCGGGTTTGGTCACGGTGCCGACGCAGGTGAGGGGACCGGAATCGGCCAGCACGGGCCGCAGGTAGTTGACGTTGATCTCGATGGACGTGTAGCCCTGCCCCGGGGCCAGCGTCGACTGGACCGCGCAGCCGAGCACCGAGTCGAGGAGGGTGCACACGAGGCCGCCGTGCACGGTGCCGATGGGGTTGTAGTGCGACTCGTCGGGCTCGCAGACGAACGTGGCCGTTCCGATGTCCGCCTGCGTGAGGGTCATGCGCATCAGCGCCGCGATGGGCGGCGGGGGCAGTTCGCCGGCGATCATCGCCCGGAGGTAGTCGAGCCCCGACATCGTGGGCATCACCGCCACTCCCGGCGCCGGGTCCTCCCATTCGACGATGCGCCGGCGTTCCGTCACGTGCCGTCCTCTCGCGGGGTCGCCGGGCCGTCGGTCGGCTCGATCGGCTCCAGTGTTTCAGCATTGAGCGGGATCTGCCCAGGGGGAAGATTCGACCGGTCGGGCGCGATGACGGTGCGGGCCGGCGTCGAGTCGGGGAGGCCGAAGGTCGGCACCCCCGCCGGCGCGAGCACGAGGGCGTGCGATCGCTTCGGAAGGGTCTTGCCGCGGAAGTAGTCCGGCTTGCGCCACCACCAGATGGCCATCAGCACGAGGCCGATCAGCAGGCCGCCGACGCCGACCACGGCCTCGGCGCCGATGCCGAAGATCGTGACGTTCTTGCCGTTGTCGTCCGTCAGCCAGTCCGGCGCCGAGAAGCTGATGAGGCCGTAGACGAACACCGCCAGCAGCATGACGCCTCCGACGAACGGGAAGACGCCGCGCATGACGACATGGCGGAAGGAGGTGAAGAGCGTCTTGCGGTAGAACCACACGCAGGCGAACCCGGTGAGCCCGTAGTAGAAGGCGATCATCAAGCCGATGGAGCCGATCAGCGCGTTCAGCAGCGACGAGCTGATGAAGGTGAAGATCAGGTAGAAGAGCGCCGAGACGAGTCCCATCCCGATCGTCGCCCAGGTGGGGGTGAGGAACTTCGGGTGGATGCGGGCGAACTGCGTCGGGATGGCCTTGTACGCCGCCATCGAGAGCGCGGTGCGCGCGGTCGGCAGGATCGTGGTCTGCGTGGACGCCGAGGCGGAGGTCAGGATCGAGAAGCCCAGGAGAGCCATCAGGATCGAGCCGACGACTCCCCCGCCGAACAGGGTCGGGCCGATGGCCGAGAAGACGTCGCCGGAGTTGGCGGGGTTCGCGAGGCCGATGCCCTTGTCCCCGACGCCCGCGAAGGCCACGGTCGCGACGGTGACGACGGCGTAGGTGCCGAGCAGCAGCAGGGTGCTGATCACCGCTGCGCGGCCGGGGGTCTTGCCCGGGTCCTTCGTCTCCTCGTTGATCGACACCGCCGTGTCCCAGCCCCAGTAGATGAAGATCGCCGTCAGCATCGCCGGGGCGATGGTCTTGGCGAAGTCGAGCGTGAACGGATTGAACCAGTCCCATTGCGGGATGAGCGAGTACGGCTCGGCGGTGCCCGTGTACACCCGAACCAGCGCGAACACCGCGAAGAAGATCAGGATGACGACCTCGAAGCCCAGCAGCACGTACTGCAGCCGGGCGGAGATCTCGATGCCGCGATAGCAGATCCACGTCATGAGCGCGATCCAGATCAGGCCGGCGATGGTCGTCGCGACGACGTTGGACGCCAGGGCCGAGACCGCCGGCAGCCCGAAGCTGCCGACGAACGTGAACGAGTAGGAGCCGGCGATCTGGGCCAGGTTGGCCATGACGATCACGTCCGCGACGATGATCCCCCATCCGCCCATCCAGCCGGTCACCGGTCCGAACGCCCGGGTGGCCCAGGTGAAGGTGGTGCCGCAGTCCGGCTCGGCCTTGTTGAGCTCCTGGTAGGCGACGGCGATCAGGTACATCGGCACGAACGCCAGGAGGACGATCCCGGGCGCCTTCACCCCGGCGGCGAGCGTGCCGCCGACGACGATGAATCCGAGGCTCGCGGCCAAGCTGTAGGCCGGGGCCGTGGATGCGACACCGACGACGACGCTGGACACGAGTCCGAGCGCGCCGTCCTTCAACCCCTTCGACTCGATGTCGTCCGGTCTCTGCGGAACGGTCGCGGTCATGTGCACCTCCGGTACATGAGGTCCGCTCACCTCCGAGCGGGCGCAGGAGACAGCGTAACTCCGTTCGGAGCCGACGGGTCGCTACGCGTCGCCGCGATCTTCTGACAGTCTGCTCAGACGGCGGCGGGCGGCGAGCTCCGCCTGGGTCTGCGGACCGAGGAGGCCGCCCGCCCCGCGCAGCACCGCAGCCGTCGCCCGATCGAGCGGGAGCAGGCGCTCGGAGGGTCGCTCCGGGAAGCCGAGGAGCTGCCGGTGACGCGGCTCCAGCGTCGAGACGGCGGCACGGAACAGCACCCGGTACGACGGGCGGAGCAGGCGCCGCACCGGAGGACGGCGGATGAAGCGGACGATCTCGTCCACCTCGGGTCCTCCGCGCAGGTCGCCCGCCTCCGTCACGGCGCCGATGGCCGAGCGCAGGCCGGCCGCCGTGCCCGGCGCGTCGTCCACGCCCATCAACCGGGCGGCGCGCGTCCACTCTGCGACATAGCCGTCGGCGCCGCCCGGGATGGGTCCGCCCCACCTCTCGTGCGCGGTCAGGAAGGCGTCGGTGAAGGCCAGGTGGACCCACCGGGCCAGTTCGGGGTCCTCGGCCGAATAGGGCCGCGTGATGCCGTGACCGTCGACGAAGGTGCCCGCCACGCGGCGGTGCAGCGACCGCACCATCTCGGACCCGGCGATCGCCTGCCCGGTGCTGCCGTAGGTCACGGTGTGGATCCATCGGATCGTCCCGGCCAGCCGGCCGAGCGGATCCTCGCGATAGCGGGAGAACTCCCGCACCCCCGCGAGCGCCCCGAGGTGGAGGGCTTGCAGCAGCAACGCGCGGATGCCGGCGACCAGCGTCGGCATCCCGCCGTGCACCACCCAAGCGGCGCTGCCGGGACCGAAGTAGCCGGCGTCGTCGCCGTCCTCCAGCCGGAGGATCCATTCAGGGACGACATCGGAACGGCCCGCGAGCGTCTCGACCAGGCGCGATCGCACCGGAGCGAGGAAGCCGCTCATGCTGCCGGGATCTCCGTCCCGAGCCCGTCGACGATCCGTGCCTGCGGCAGCGCGGCGAGCAGCCGTCCGGGCACGAGGATCTTCGACCGGCGGACGCCCGACCCCACGATCACGACATCCGCCCGCCCGACGCGCGCGTCGACGAGCACCGGCCAGTCGGCCGGCAGCCCGATGGGGGTGATCCCGCCGTACTCCATCCCGGTCAGCTCGACAGCGCGGTCCATCGGCAGGAAGGACGCCTTGCGCACGTCGAGCAGACGCTTCACCGTGCCGTTGACGTCGGCGCGGGTCGTCGACAGGACGACGCACGCCGCGATGCGCTCGGCCCCTTCGCGTCTGCCGCCGACGACCACGCAATTGGCGAGCGTCGCCGCATCCAGGCCGAATCGCTCCCGGGTGGCGGCGGTGTCGGAGACGCCGGGGTCGATCTCGACCACTCCCACGTCGTCGAGCAGGCCGCGCACCGTCAGCGCGTCGAGAACGGCGGGTGCGAGCAGGTCGGTGCGTGAGGCGGCGGGGACCGAGGTCAACCCACCCAGAGTGAAGACGCCCATGCGCCCACTCTGCCGCCCGAACCTGCGCACTGTCCCTGAGCCGGGCACGGCGGAGCCCCGCACACCTGGGCGCGTGCGGGGCTCCGCCGGTATGGTCCGTGCCTCCTACTGCGCGGAGCGCTCCAGGACGAGCTCACGCACGCGGGCGGCGTCGGCCTGGCCTTTCATGGCCTTCATGACCGCGCCGATGACGGCGCCGGCGGCCTGCACCTTGCCGTCGCGGATCTTCGCGAGCACGTCCGGCTGAGCGGCCAGCGCCTCGTCGATCGCCGCGATGAGCGCGCCGTCGTCGGAGACGACCGCGAGTCCGCGGGCGTCCACGACCTCCTGCGGCCGGCCCTCGCCGGCGACCACACCCTCCAGCACCTGGCGCGCGAGGCGGTCGGTGAGCGTTCCCGCCTCGACGAGGCCGGCCAGCTCGGCGACGTGCTCCGGGCTCACCAGCGTTCCCGCCGGGACGTTCGACGCGTTCGCCAGACGGGCGATCTCGCCGGTCCACCACTTGCGCGCAGCCGCCGCGGTCGCACCCGCGGCGACGGTCGCCTCGACCTCGTCGAGCAGGTCGGCGTTCTCCACGTCCTGGAACTCCAGAGCGGTGAAGCCCCAGTCGGCCGCGAGACGCTTGCGGCGGGCCGCAGGCTGCTCGGGCAGGGTGCCGCGCAGCTCCTCGACCCACTCGCGGCTCGGAGCCACGGGGACCAGATCCGGCTCGGGGAAGTACCGGTAGTCGTCGGCGTCGCTCTTGGGGCGGCCGGCGCTGGTGGTGCCCGTGTCCTCGTGCCAGTGGCGCGTCTCTTGCGTGATCGTGCCACCGGCCTCCAGGATCGCCGCCTGGCGCTGGATCTCGTAGCGCACCGCGCGCTCGACGGAACGCAGGGAGTTGACGTTCTTGGTCTCGGTGCGCGTGCCCAGCTGGTCGGAGCCGCGGCGGCGGAGCGACACATTGGCGTCGCAGCGCACGTTGCCCTCCTCCATGCGCGCGTTCGAGACGCCGAGCGCCTTCACGATGTCGCGGATGGCCCGCACGTAGGTGCGGCCGATCTCGGGGGCGTCGTGCTCGGCGCCCTCGATCATCCGCGTGACGATCTCGACCAGCGGCACTCCGCCGCGGTTGTAGTCGACCAGCGAATAGTCGGCGCCCTGGATGCGTCCGGTGGCTCCGCCGACGTGCGTGAGCTTGCCGGCGTCCTCCTCCATGTGCGCGCGCTCGATGAGCACCGTGACCTCGCGGCCCGACTCGAGCTCGATGGTGACCGACCCGTCATGGGCGATCGGCTCGTCGTACTGCGACGTCTGGAAGTTCTTCGCCGTGTCCGGGTAGAAGTAGTTCTTGCGCGCGAAGCGGCTCGACTCGGCGATGTCGCAGCCGAGGGCGAGACCGAGACGGATGCTCGACTCGATCGCCTTCTCGTTCACCTGCGGCAGTCCGCCGGGCAACCCGAGGCACGTCGGGCAGGTGTTGGTGTTGGCGCCCGAGCCGAACTCGTTCGCGCAGCCGCAGAACATCTTCGTCTTGGTGTTCAGTTCGACGTGCACCTCGAAGCCGAGCACCGGCTCGAACAGCTCGAGGGCTTTGTCGAAGTCCATCAGTTCCGTTCCGGCCATCAGACGGCTCCCTCTTCGCTCGCGAACATCTCGGTGGCGGCCAGGTCCGGCGCCTGGCTCAGCAGGGTGCGCCCCCACTTCTGCTCCAGCAGCCGCTCGAGCGCGGCTCCGATCGTGTAGAGCCGCGCATCGGCACGGGCCGGCGCCATCAGCTGCATACCCACCGGGAGGCCGTCCTCCGGCGCGAGACCGATCGGCAGCCCCATCCCGGGGACGCCGGCGAGGTTGGCCGGGATGGTGGTGATGTCGTTGAGGTACATCGCCATCGGGTCGGCCAGCTTCTCGCCCAGCTTGAAGGCCGTCGTCGGGGCGCTCGGGCTGACGAGCACGTCGACCTTCTCGAACGCGGCGGAGAAGTCGCGCTGGATCAGCGTGCGGACCTTCTGCGCGCTGCCGTAGTAGGCGTCGTAGTATCCCGCGCTGAGGGCATACGTGCCGAGGATGATACGGCGCTTGACCTCGGGGCCGAAGCCGGCCTCGCGAGTGGCGGACATGACGCGCTCGACGGTGACCGGGCCCTCCTGCGGGTCGACACGGAGGCCGAAGCGCACGGAGTCGAAGCGCGCCAGGTTGCTGGACGCCTCGGCCGGGAGGATGAGATAGTACGCGGCGACGGCGTACTCGAAGCTCGGGGCGCTCACCTCGACGACCTCGGCGCCGGCACCCTCCAGGAGCGCGACCGCCTCGTCGAAGCGCTGCTTGACGCCGGGCTGGAAGCCCTCGCCGGCGAGCTCCGTGATGACGCCGACGCGCACGCCGCGCAGGGCGCCGTCCGCCAGGCCCGCGCGCGCTGCGGCGGCCATGGACGGCCAGGTGTCGGTGAGCGACGTGGAGTCGAGCGGGTCGTGCCCGGCGATGACGTCGTGCAGCAGACCGGCGTCGAGCACGGTGCGCGAGACCGGGCCGACCTGGTCGAGCGAGCTCGCCAGCGCGATCGCGCCGTAGCGGCTGACGCCGCCATAGGTCGGCTTGACGCCCACCGAGCCGGTCACCGCGGCGGGCTGGCGGATCGAGCCTCCCGTGTCGGAGCCCAGGGCGAACGGCGCCTCGAAGGCGGCCACGGCCGCGGCCGAGCCTCCACCCGATCCGCCCGGGATCCGCTCGAGATCCCAGGGGTTGCGGGTCGGGCCGTACGCCGAGTGCTCGGTGGAGGAGCCCATCGCGAACTCGTCCATGTTCGTCTTGCCGAGCGGAACCAGGTCGGCCTCGCGCAGCTTGCGGACCACGGTGGCGTCGTACGGCGGCAGCCAGCCCTCGAGGATCTTCGAGCCGGAGGTCGACGGCATGTCGTTGGTGGCGAGCACATCCTTGATCGCGACCGGCACACCGGCGAGCGGCCCGAGGGCGTCGCCGGACGCGCGACGGCCATCGATCTCGGCGGCGGTGCGGAGCGCTTTCTCCCCTGCGACGTGCAGGTAGGCGTGCACGTCCGCATCGACGGCCTCGATGCGGTCGAGGTGCGCGCGCGTCGCCTCGACGGACGAGACCTCCCGCGCCGTGAGCAGGTCGGCCAGGGCGGCGGCGCTGAGCCGGGTCAGATCCGTCACGGTCACTCCTCGTCCAGGATGGCGGCGACCTTGAAGCGGTCGCCGTCGCGTGCGGGGGCGCCGGAGAGCGCCTGGTCGACCGTCAGCGAGGGCGCGACCTCGTCGCGGCGGAACACGTTGGTCAGAGGCAGCGGGTGACTCGTCGCGGGCACGTCCGGCCCGGCGACCTCCTGCACCTTGGCGACCGACTCCACGATCTGGCCGAGCTCGTTCGTGAGGCTCTCGATCTCTTCCTGGCTGAGGTCGATCCTGGCGAGGTTCGCCAGGTGCGCGACTTGTTCTGCGCTGATTTCAGACATGCGTCTCCGTGAGTATCGGTGTGGTGAGGTGCCGCGGGTGCGCCCGGCGGCCCGTATCGATTCTATTGCTCGCCGAAGAGCCCGAGGCCGAGACGGTGCACGGCGTCGTAGGCCTCCTGGTAGGTGACCGGGATGCCGTCCCCCGGCTGACCGTAGCGCGCCGTCAGCAGCCCGACCAGCCCCACCCCCGGCGGGCTCAGCGGACGGTCCTGGTCACCCGGCTGCGGGGCGTCCGACTCCGGATTCGACGGCAGGTACTGCGGGTGCGTGTCCGGCCAGGTGCCGGGCTGGCGCGGAGTCGACAGATTGACGGCGTCGCGGAGCGTGCGGGCGCCGCGGTCGCGCTCGGTCAGATTATCGAGCCCGTACTTCTCGCACAGCGTCGCGATCACGGCCGCGTGGTGCATCTCCTCGTGGAGGATGGACCCGCGCTCGGTGTACGCGGAGATCGCGATGGCGGGGACGCGCAGTCCGAGCCGGTCGAACATGAAGCCGTTCTCGCCCGGTCCGGTCTGGTCGGGCGGGGTCGCCGGCCCGGGAGGAACGTGGTCGTACGTGCCGCCGTGCTCGTCGAACGTGACCAGCAGCATCGTGTTGAGCGCGTTGGAGCCTTTCGCACTGCGCGAGGAACGGATGGCCGAGTACACGTTGTGCAGCAGCAGATCGCCCGCACGCACGTCGGAGATGGCGCCGCCGACGACGATGCCGCCCGCGACGTCCTCCTCCGTCATCGGGCCGCCCGGCGGATGCATGTCGTTGTGGTCGTACAGCAGCCGCGGCTCGACGAACGCGTAGTCGGGCAGGGTGCCCTCCGCCACGTCCTTGTAGAAGTGGGACATCGTGCGGAAATTGGTCCGCCAGTACGGCTCGAGCGCCGGGGCGTGGATGAAGCCGGTGAGCGAGATCAGCTGACGGTCGTCGTAGTAGACCCGCCAGGTACGCCCTGCCTCCTCCAGCCGGTTGAAGATCGTCGGCGCGTCGTTGGCGGGATCGAACCACTTGCGGAGCCCGCCGTCGCCGCCGTTGTCGACGTAGCCGTGGGAGGTGGAGGCGTGGAAGAAGGAGCGGTTGCAGAACGTCTGCGACGGCACGGCGCAATGCCAGTCGTCGTACACGGCGAACTGCCGGGCGAGCGTCGAGAAGACGGGGAGCATGTCGGGCGTGAAAGCGCCCATGATGCGCCGGTAGTCGTCGACGCCCGGCTCCTGCCCGGTGTCTTTGCGCAGCACTCCGATGTAGTCCTTCACGAAGCCGGACATCGTCGGCCTCTGGCCCGGCTGCGGCGCGTTGTAGGGCGGCTGCATGTCCTTCACCAGCGCGTCGGCGTTCGACGGCGGGTCGACGATGCCGAACAGCTGGGTGTTGACGTGCGGATAGACCTCGCCCGGGTCCGGGGACGGCTGCCGCATCACGAAGTCGGTGGTGCCGTCGTAGGCGTGCACCGGGATGTCCGGACCGCCGTTCGGATCCGGGTTGCTGTACTCGCCGAACGCCAGCCCGTCGAAGCGCTTGCCCTCCGGCAGGGTCTTCTCGTCGTAGAGCCAGCCCAGGAGGTTGTCGAACGAGCGGTTCTCGTACATCAGCACCACGAGATGGTCGAAGCCCGGCTTCGCCCGGGGCGGCAGCGGTGGAAACTCCTCGCCCGGCTCCGCACGCGGCGCCTCGCCCGGCACGGCGCGGGACGCGTACGCTGCTCCGGCCGCCGCTCCCCCGGCGCCGCCGGCAACGGCCCCCGCCGCCACCAGCCCCGCACCTTTGAGGAAGTCGCGGCGCGACGACCCGCGCCTCTCCTGCTGCTCGTCGTCCGATCCCATCCCGTCCATTATGCGGGCACGGATCGCTCAGAGCACGAGGCGGCCCTGATCGATCCCGATCATCGCGAGGTTGCGCATGCACTCCGTCCCCGCCGTGAAGTACTCGTTGTGACCGCTGGATCCGGCCAGGGTGCGATGCGTCAGGGGGTCGACGGCACCGGAGACGCCCATCCGCTTCGCGCCGTACGACGACGATCCGGGGTCGCTGCCGAAGAACGCGCTGTCGACGATCGGGTCCATCGGCGCCTCGCCGACGAAGACATTGCCGTCGCGCACCGACAGATCCTTCACGGACTGCGCGTCGCTCCCGGGCGAACCCATCAGCGCCAGCGCGTCCACCTCGACCGTGCCGCGCTCGAGCGCGAGCAGCGCGGCCGTCGACCCGTACGAGTGGGCGAACACGCTGAGGTACGGCGGGTCGGCCGCCCGGAGGCTCGTGATGCCCTCGAGCGTGCGCTCCAGGCTGTCGGCGCCCTGCTGTGCGAGCTCCAGCCCGCCGATGTTCGTGAGCACGGGCGTCTGGTAGCCGATCCACGCGACGACCGCGACACCCGGGACGGTCGACCCGGCCCGCGGGCCCTGGAGGCGCTTGAGGAAGCCGGTCTCCTGATCGTGGAGGTCCTGCGCGACCTCCGCCCACGCCTCGATCTGCTCCCCGACCGACATGTACATCCCGGGAACCAGGACACTGACGTACTTCGCGGTGCTGAGGTCGCCGACGACGATCGCCGCCTTCGCGTTCTCGGAGGTGTCCAGCGAGACGAGCGTGCGCTTCACACCGCCCTTCTTCGCCAGCGCCGTCTTCACATTGCCGAGCGTGGTCAGCTGACGCTGCAGGGCCAGCCGCTCCGTCTTGCCGCGCTCCGTCTTGAGGTCGGCTGTGGCGGTCGCGATCGTGCGCGAGAGGTCGAGCGCGTTCGCCTTACCGCGGACGCTGTACGGCACGCCCTCCAGGTTGCCGACGAGGTGCGGCGTCTCGGAGAGCAGCACGGCCTGCTGCTTGCTGTCGAGCAGGGACCAGACGCGGCTGACGTCGCTCGCGGCGGGAGGATCCGAGATGAGCTTGTCGATCTCCGCCCGATGGCCGGACAGGTAGGCCGGGAGGGCGGATGCACTGACATCGGCGAGGCGGCCGAATGTGCTCGCCGCCGCGGCGGCAGCGGTCTGGCCCGACGCGGAGGAACCGGAGGTGACGCCGGCCGCGGAGACGGCTGCAACGGTCGAGACGGCGGAGACGGGCGCGCTGTCTGCGGGCACGACGAAGGCCCCGGTCAGTCCCGAGACTGCCGAGGTAACGATAGAGACAGCTGCAAAGCCGACCAGCACTCCGTCCGGGTCCCTCCGAGAGCGAGCGAGCTAAGCCCTTGCAGTGCGCACCGGGTGAGCGCACTCTTCGATGCTATCGGGGAAAACATGGACGTCGGCAGGACGTTCTACCCCCGATTCAGGGGGAGACTTGAAATCCTGTCCGCGCTTTGGCTGACCGATTCACACGGTTTCGAGCGCGTCCGGACCCTTTTCGACGAGGATCCGGAACTGCGCGGCGTCGAGCACGCGCAATCCGAGCTCCTCGGCCTTCGCGAGTTTCGACCCCGCTCCCGGCCCCGCGGCGACGAAATCGGTCTTCTTCGAGACGCTCGACGCCGCCTTGCCGCCCGCCGCGATGATCGCCTCCTGGGCCCCCTCGCGCGTGTACCCGTCGAGCGAGCCGGTGGCGACGACCGTGAGCCCGGCGAGCACACCACCGGCCTCGGCCGCCGCGCCCGGCCCCGGGTGGCCCGGGGTGGCGAACTGCACACCGGCGCGCGTCCACCGGTCGACGATATCGACGTGCCAGTCGACGCCGAACCAGTCGATGACGGCGTCGGCGATGATGCCGCCCACTCCGTCGACCTGCGCCAGCTCCTCCCGCGTCGCCGCGCGGATCGCGTCGAGCGAGCCGAAGTAGTCGGCGAGCGCGCGTGCGGCGACCGGGCCGACGTGCCGGATGTTGAGGGAGACGAGGAGGCGCCAGAGCGGCTTGGTCTTGGCGCGCTCGAGCTCGGCGAGCAGCTTCGTCGCGGCCTCCGACGGCAGAACGGGCTGGTAGTCCTTGCGGATGCCGAGCCGACGGCGCTCGGCCGGGTCGAGCTCCTCCGTGCCGGGCGGATAGGTCTTCGCCCCGAGACGCTGGAAGGGGGACCGCCGGATCGGCTCGCCGGTGGCTTCGTCGAGCTTGACCTCACCGGTCTCGGAGTCACGGACGAGCACCTCGACGGGCACGAGTTCGTCGATGTCGAGATCGAACAGCCGGGCCTCGGTCACCAGCGGCGGAGTGGCCGGGACGACCGGCTGCGTGAGCGCTGCCGCCGTGACCTCACCCAGCGCCTCGATGTCGAGGCCGCCCCGGGACCCGATGTGCTCGACCCGACCGCGCACCTGGGCGGGGCACGACTGCGCGTTCGGACAGCGGAGGTCGATGTCGCCCTCCTTCATCGGCCGCAGCGGAGTGCCGCACTCCGGGCAGACCTCCGGCATGTGCCACTCGACCTGCGTGCCGTCGCGCAGCTGCTCGACGGCGCCGAGGATCTCGGGGATGACGTCTCCCGCCTTGCGCAGCACGACGGTGTCGCCGATCATCACGCCCTTCGCCCGCACGACCTGCTGGTTGTGGAGAGTCGCCTGGCGCACCGTCGAGCCGGCGACCTTGACCGGCTCCATCACGGCATACGGCGTCGCGCGACCGGTGCGGCCGACGCCGACGACGATGTCGAGCAGCGTGGTGTGCACCTCCTCGGGCGGGTATTTGTACGCGATCGCCCACCGCGGCGCCCGGCTGGTCGCGCCGAGCTCGACGTGCAGCTCCAGCTCGTCCACCTTGACCACGATCCCGTCGATCTCGTGCTCGACGTCGTGCCGGTGCTCTCCGCGGTCGGCGATGTACCCGGCGACGTCGTCGACGGTGTCGAACACGCGCGAGTGCGGCGAGACGGGGAGGCCCCAGCCGGCGATCAGGTCGTAGATCTCCGACTGCGCGACGACGCCGGGATGCTGCCAGGCGCCGATCCCGTGCAGGTAGAGCGAGAGACGGCCGAGGCGCTCGCGCATCAGCTCCAGTTCGAAGGGGCTCTTGTTCTCGCGACGTTGGCGGAGGCTGCCCGCCGCCGTGTTGCGCGCATTCGCGAACTCCGGGTACCGCGTCTTGATCCTGTCCTCCGGTCGGCCCTTGGCGCGCTCCTCGGCCTCGAAGGCGGTCTGCAGGGCGCGCTGACGCTCGTTCAGCGCCTCGAAGTCGGCCGTCGCGAGGAACACCTCGCCCCGCACCTCGAAGAAGGGCGGGAAGCCGGAGCCCGTCAGGCGGCGCGGGATCGCGGGGATCCACTCGACGTTCTCCGTGATGTCCTCGCCGACCCGGCCGTCACCGCGGGTCGTCGCGGTCTCGAGCACCCCGTCGCGGTAGGCGAGGCTGATCGCGAGACCGTCGATCTTGAGCTCGGTCAACCAGCGCACCGGCCGGCCGGCCGCAGCCGCGGTCTTGGCGGCCCACTCGCGGAACTCGTCGATCGAGAAGACGTTGTCGAGGCTGAGCATCCGCTCGGCGTGCTCGTGCTCGGGGAAGCCGACGGAGGCGACGGTCGCGCCGACCTGCTGTGTGGGGCTGTCCTGCCCGGCGAGCTCGGGGAAGGCGCGCTCGATGGCCTCGAGCCGGTGGAAGTCGGCGTCGTACTCGGCGTCGGAGAGCGCCGAATCGCCGTCGCCGTAGTACGCGACGCGCGCCCCCTCGATGCGCTCGGCCAGCCGCTCCGCCTCGGCCCGCGCCGCAGCGAAATCGAGCCCATCGAACTCGACCGGCTCACGGTCGACGGGGGTGTCACTCGTCTCAGAGGTGTCGCTCACCCTGACGATTCTAGAGAGGACCGCCGACAGCGATCGAGCCTCCCGCTCAAGCGGGGACGGCGGAGACCGTGCGGTCGATCGTCGTCTGGCCCAGCACGCGCGTGCCGACGTAGACCACGGCGGTCTGGCCCGGCGCGACGCCGTCCAGCGGGATCAGCGGACGCACGACGAACTCGCCCCCGGCGACCCACGCACGCGCCGGAACGGGATCGGCGTGGGCTCGGATCTGCACGTCGCAGTCGAAGGGCGTGCCGGGGTCGGCGGGCGGGAGGCCCGCCCAGGTGAAGCGCGATCCCGCGATCTCCGCGATGTCGAGGGCCTCCTTCGGGCCGACGACGACGGTGTTGTCCTTCGGGCGCACCTCGAGCACGAACCGGGGTCGCCCGTCCGGCGACGGGTAGCCGATGTTCAGGCCCTTGCGCTGCCCCACGGTGAACGCGTGCGCTCCCTCGTGCGTGCCCAGCCTGTTGCCGTCGCGGTCGAGAATCTCGCCCTGCTCGGCGCCCACGCGCTCGGCGAGCCAGCCGCGCGTGTCGCCGTCGGGGATGAAGCAGATGTCGTGCGAGTCGGGCTTGTTGGCGACGCTGAGCCCGCGGGCCTCCGCCTCGGCGCGCACCTCCGCCTTCGACGGGGTGGCTCCGAGGGGGAACATCGCGTGGGCCAGCTGGTCGGCGGTGAGCACGCCGAGCACGTACGACTGGTCCTTCGCCCACGCGCTCGCGCGGTGCAGCTCGCGATTGCCGTGCTCGTCGGTGACGACGGCCGCGTAGTGCCCGGTGCACACGGCGTCGAACCCGAGGTCGAGCGCCTTCTCGAGCAGCGCGGCGAACTTGATGCGCTCGTTGCAGCGCATGCAGGGGTTCGGCGTGCGGCCCGCGGCGTACTCGGCGATGAAGTCGTCGACGACGTCGAGCTTGAAGCGCTCGGAGAAGTCCCACACGTAGTACGGGATCCCGATGATGTTCGCAGCGCGCTGCGCGTCCATCGAGTCCTCGATGGTGCAGCACCCGCGGCTGCCGGTGCGGAGTGTCCCCGGCATCCGGCTGAGCGCCAGGTGCACACCGACCACGTCGTGACCGGCCTCCACCGCGCGCGCCGCCGCCACGGCGGAGTCCACTCCCCCGCTCATCGCTGCCAGAACTTTCACCCGAAGAGTCTACGCCGCCCGGCCTGCGCGTCGCCCGAGGCAGGCAGAGGGGTCTCATCCGGCCGGAAAGGCCGGCGTATTCCGGCAGAACGCGACCCCTGTCGGAAGGGAGGGAGGGAGGGAGGGAGGGAGGGAGGGAGGGAGGGAGGGGGCGTGCTCAGGGGAGGCGGGGGGCGCGGGTCGCGTGGCCGGCACGGGCGGCCTGGGCGTACGCGCCGGGCAGAGCCGCGAGCAGGGCGTCGACGTCGGCGTCCGTCGAGGTGCGACCCAGCGTGAAGCGCAGGGCGCTGCGGGCATCGCGCTCGTCGCGCCCCATGGCCAGGAGCACGTGGGAGGGCTCGGGGATGCCCGCGGTGCACGCGGACCCGGTCGAGACGGAGAGCCCGGCCATGTCGAGCAGGAACAGCAGCGAATCCCCCTGCGCCCCCGGGAAGACGAAGTGGGCGTTGCCCGCCACGCGCTCCCCCGACTCCGGCCGCGGGCCGCTGAGGACGGCCTCCGGCACGGCGGCGCGCACCCCCGCGATCAGGCGGTCACGCAACGCCGCGAGCCGCGCGGTCTCGGCGACGCGCTCGCGCTCGACCGCCCGGGCCGCGACGGCGAAGGCGACAGCGGCCGCGACATCCTGCGTTCCGCTGCGCACCTGGCGCTGCTGGCCGCCGCCGTGGATCAGCGGCACGACGGTGGAGGTCCGGCTCAGGACCAGGGCTCCGATGCCGCCCGGGCCGCCGATCTTGTGGGCGGACACGCTGAGCGCGTCGATGCTGAGCCCGGCGAAGTCGATCGGCAGATGCCCGTACGCGGCGACGGCGTCGACGTGGACGGGCACACCCGCCTCCCGCGCCGCTGCGGCAAGCGCCGCCACGGGCTGCACGGTGCCGACCTCGTTGTTGACGGCGAGGAAGGTGAGGAGGGCCGTCGTGTCCGGATCGTCGATCGGGCCGGGGAGGATGCGGCCCTCGTCGTCGAGCCCGAGCCAGGAGGGCGTGGCCCCTTCGGCGCGCTCCAGCCATTCGACGGCTTCCGTGGTCGCGTGGTGCTCGCCTCCGGGGACGAGGATGCGCGGGCGCGACCGGCCCGTGTTGCGTGCCCAATAGAGGCCTTTGATCGCGAGGTTGACGGACTCGGTGCCACCGGAGGTGAAGACGACCTCGATGGCGTCGCAGCCGAGGGTCGCCGCCACGGTCTCGCGCGCCTCCTCGAGCATCCGTTTGGCCTGCTGGCCTTGGCTGTGGATGCTGGAGGGGTTGCCGACGACGCCCATCGCGTCGGCGTAGGCGGCGATGGCCTCGGGGCGCATGGGGGTCGTGGCGGCGTGGTCGAGATAGACCGGCACCGGGCCCTCCTCGGTTCGCTGGGGCGACGCGCGGGCGGGTGCGCGTCGCGTCACTCACTACTCTAGATCGCATGACCTCCACCGATCCCCTGCGCAATCTGGGTGTCCGTGTCGGGCCGCACGGCGGCGAGCTGCGTGTGTTCTCCGAGCACGCCGACGCGATGGAGCTGTGCCTGTTCGATGAGCGCGACCCGAACTGGCTGGTGAAGACGCGGCCGATGACCAGGGATGCGCACGGGGTGTGGTCGGTGCGCTCGAGGTCGCTGACGGTCGGCAGCCGATACGCCGTGCGCGTGTCGGGGCCGGCGTCTCCGCAGAACGTGTTCAATCCGGAGACGCTGCTGCTCGACCCGTATGCACGGTCGCTGGTGCGCGCCGGATCGGACAGCTGGCGCGGCGTGGTGATCGAGGACGGATTCGACTGGGGCGAGGCGCGCAAGCCGGGGACGCCGCTGGACCACACGGTGGTCTACGAGACGCACGTGCGCGGGTTCAGCAAGCTCAACCCGGCGGTGCCCGAGGAGCTGCGGGGGACCTATGCCGGGCTCGCGCACGAGTCGTCCATCGGCTATCTGCGCGACCTGGGGGTGACCGCGGTCGAGCTGCTTCCCGTGCACGCGTTCGTGTCGGAGCAGCGGCTGCAGCAGCAGGGGCTCACGAACTACTGGGGGTACAACACCCTGAACTTCTTCAGTCCGCACGCGGCGTACGCCTCCCGTGCGGCGCAGGCGGCCGGGCCCGAGGCCGTGCTGGCCGAGTTCAAGGGCATGGTCAAGCTGCTGCATCTGGCCGGGATCGAGGTGATCCTCGATGTCGTGTACAACCACACCGCCGAGGAGGGCATCGGCGGTCCGCGTACGAGCTTCCGCGGCATCGACAACGCGACGTACTACCGGCAGGACGACCAGGGTGTGTACATCGACGTGACGGGCTGCGGCAACACGGTGGACTTCGGCGACCCGGTCCCCCAGCGGCTGGTGCTCGATTCGCTCCGGTACTGGGCGGAAGAGATGCAGATCGACGGTTTCCGGTTCGATCTCGCCGCCACTCTCGGACGCGGTGCGGATGCGTCGTACTCACGCGAGCATCCTCTGCTGCAGGCGGCGCTGAGCGATCCGGCTCTGCAGGGCGTCACGCTGATCGCGGAGCCGTGGGACGTGGGGCTCGGCGGCTGGCAGACGGGCAACTTCCCGGACGGATGGTCGGAGTGGAACGACCGCTACCGCGATCGGGTGCGCAATTTCTGGCTGGCCGATATCGCCGAGGCGCGACGCAACGGGCAGGCCCCCGTCGGCATCGGCGGGTTCGCGACGCGTCTCGCCGGGTCGTCGAACACCTTCTCCCCGGAGCGGGGACCGCTCGCGTCGGTGAACTTCGTCACGGCGCACGACGGCTTCACGATGGCGGATCTGACGGCCTACGACGTCAAGCACAACCTCGGCAACGGCGAGGACAACCGTGACGGCACCGACAACAACCGGTCGTTCAACCACGGCGTCGAGGGGCCCACCGTCGACGAGCAGGTGCTGCTCGACCGGCACAAGGCCATGCGCAATCTGATGGGGACGCTCCTGCTGTCGGCCGGGGTCCCGATGATCGCGGCCGGCGACGAGTACGGCCGCACCCAACGCGGCAACAACAACGCCTACTGCCACGACAGCGAGCTCACCTGGTTGAGCTGGCTGCGCACGCGCGAGCAGCGTGAGTTCGAGGAGACCACGAAGCGTCTGCTGGAGCTGCGGCGCAGCAACCCGGCGCTGCGCCCGAGCCGGTACGCCGTCTACGGCCAGACCACTCCGAACGCCAGCCACATGGACTGGTTCGACGCCTCCGGCAGCGGGATGGACGACGTGGACTGGAACTCCCCCGAGAACCGCACGCTGCAGTACCTGGTGGCGTCAACGCCGGACAAGGAGGAGTTCAACCGCGTGCTGCTCATCGTGCACGGGGTGGAGGACGACGTGGAGGTGTCGCTCCCGGTCGCCCCCGGCGTCGAGTCGTACCAGCTGCTCTGGGACAGCGCGACGGAGGTGCCGATCCCGGAGGATCCGGCTCTCCTCCCGCCGGGGTCGAAGCGTCTCGTCGGCGGGACCTCGATGCAGCTGTTCCGTGCCAACGGGCCGCGCGACGATCGGCCGGCGGACTGATGGCGAAGGCGAAGGCGGCGACGGCCGGGACTCCCGCCACGGTGGCGCTCGGCGCGGCCGGGCTGCCGTTCGCGGTGCACCCTTACACCCACGATCCGGCCGCTCCGTCATACGGGTCGGAGGCGGCGGAGGCTCTGGGCGTGGAACCGGAGCGCGTGTTCAAGACGCTCCTCGCCGACACCGAGCTCGGGCTCGTCGTCGGCGTGGTCCCGGTCACGGGATTGCTCGACCTGAAGGCCCTGGCTGCGGCCGTGGGAGCCAAACGCGCGGCGATGGCGGACCCGGCGGTCGCCGAACGCCGCACCGGATACGTCGTGGGCGGGATCAGCCCGATCGGCCAGAAGACGCGGCACGTCACGGTCGTCGACGAGACGGCGCAGCTGTTCGACACCGTGTTCGTCTCGGGCGGGCGACGCGGTCTCGACATCGAGCTCACCCCCGCCGCACTGCTGACGGCGACGGACGGCGCCTACGCGGCGATCGCGAAGGAGGCCTGATGGCAGGGCGGACGATCGAGGTGCGCCCGGCGACGGTGGCCGACGCGCCGGGGATCGCGCACGTGCACGTCACCGCGTGGCGGGAGGCGTACGCCCGGCAGGTGCCCGCGGAGTACCTCGCAGCGCTCGACACGGACCGCCGTGCGACCTCCTGGGCCACCCTCATCGCGTCCGGGACGACGGGCGTTCAGGTCGCGGAGTCCGGCGGCGCGATCGTCGGCTGGGCGAGCACCGGAACGGGGCGGGACGCCGACGCCCCGGTGCCGCTCGAGCTCGAAGGGCTGTACACCCTCGCGAGCGTGTACGGATCCGGGGCCGGCCAGCGCCTTCTCGACGCGGCGATCGGCAGCGCGGACGCCTACCTGTGGGTGATGGCCGACAACCCGCGCGCCCGTACGTTCTATGCGCGCAACGGATTCCGTTCCGACGGCTCGACGAAGGTCGAGACGATCGGCGCGACGGCTGTCGAAGTCGTGCGCCTCCTGCGCACCGCCTGATCCCTTCTCCCGCCGCTCTCAGACCCGCTGCAGCAACGGGCCCAGCCGCACCGCGGTGTCGGCCACCAGCGACACCAGCCCGTCGCGGTCGGCCAGTCGGGCGGCGGGGAGCGCGAGCGCGAGTCCGGCGATGAGGCGCTCGTCGCCGCCGCGCACCGGGACCGCGAGACAGCCGAATCCCGGGGTGAGCTCCCCCTCCTGCGTCGTGTAACGGGTCGGGGACGGCACGGTGCGCGCCGCCTGCTCCGCCAGGAGCAGGCGTCCGAGCGCGGAGACGCTGAGGTCGGCGCCGATGCGGCGCGGGTCGGAGAGCGGGAAGTCCGGGTCGACGTCGACGGGCACGACGCGCCCCTCGCGATACACCGCCAGGTGGACCCCGCCGCGGATGCGCGAGCGCAGCTCGGTGACGGCCGCGCGGGCCGTAGCGGCCGCATCCTGGGCCTGGGCGACGTCCGCCAGCTCGGCCACCTTGCGGCCGAGCGCGAAACCGCGCAGGTCGGGCATGCGCACGAGGTACTCGTCCTGCACCAGGAGGTTGAGCAGCCGATACGCCGTCGCCCGCGGCAGCCCGAGCCGGACCGAGATCTGCTGGGCCGTGATCCCCGGGCCGGAGTGCGCGACCTCCTCCAGCACGGCGAGGGCGCTGTGCACCGCGCCGGGCTGCCG
This sequence comes from Leifsonia sp. ZF2019, assembly GCF_019924635.1. NCBI lineage: Bacteria > Bacillati > Actinomycetota > Actinomycetes > Micrococcales > Microbacteriaceae > Leifsonia > Leifsonia sp. ZF2019. The sequence goes on along the minus strand of NZ_CP065037.1, from coordinate 1,913,170 downwards.
CCCGCTCAGCTCGGGGATGGCGCTCATGCCGACCCGCCGAGCACGTCCCCCGTCGTCGGCTCGTCGTAGAGGCCGATGCGGCCGAGCGCCTCCCGCCTCCTGCGCCGGCAGACCGCGTAGAGGGCGAGCGCGAGCGCAGCCACCGCGGCGAGGAGGAGCACGGCCAGCGGCCGTGTGCCGGTGACCTCGAGCCAGAGGTCCGTGCCGAGAGCCGCGACGAGCCCGAGCGCGGCGATCCCCGCGGCCACGGCGGGCGCGACCGTCAGCTCGCCGATCCGGCGCAGGAAGAACGGTGTGGCGACACAGACGAGCGCGTACGCGGTCATGTAGCCCGCCGCCGCGCACACCACGACGACGCCCATCGCCTCCCAGGCGCCGAGTCCGGCCAGCACCAGCACCGCGGGCACCGCCACCTCGAGCGCCAGCCCCACGGTGAGGGCGACGTGCGGCGTACGGAACCTGCGGTGCGTGCGCCCGAGCGCGGCGGGCGCGATGCCTTCGCGCCCGAGGGAGAACAGCACCCGGGCGAACGCCGTCGTCGAGGCGAGCGCGCAGGCGAGGAAGGAGCAGGCGAGCGCCGCGTCGAGCAGCAGCCCGATCCACTCCACGCCCGCACGCCCGGCCAGATCGTTCACCGGACTGTCGCTCGCCGCGAGCTCTCCGCCGAACGCGTCGAAACCCGCGAGCTGCGTGTACGCGGAGAGCAGGTAGAGAACGCCGGCCGCGATGACGGTCCACCGGATGGTGCGCGGGATGGTCGCGAACGGCCGCCGCGACTCCACCCCGAGCGTCGCCGCGCTCTCGAAGCCCACGAACGCGGTCACGGCCACCGTCGTCCCGGCGGCGAGCTGCGGGAGGCCGACGTCGTGCGGCACGGCGACGCTCCAGAACGACGAGCCCGGCACCCGCACGAGCAGCACGGCGATGAGGACAAGGATGCCCGCGATCGCCAGCAGCTCGATCACCAGGGTGACCCGTGTCGACAGGCGGATGCCTCGCCACAGCACCAGCAGGCAGAGCGCGCCGAACGCGACCAGCAGCACGAGCACGAGCGGGCGCGACCCGGACACGCCGGGAGACGCGTGCGCGAGCAGCATGAGCGAGTAGTACGCCGCTCCCAGCAGGGCGAACATGGCGACGAAACCGTAGCCGACGAGCATCGCCGCACCGGTGGCGAACCCGGCACGCACACCCAGCCCGCGCGCGGCGAACGTGTAGAGCGAGCCGGTCGCCGCCATGCGCCGGGTGAACTGGTTGACGGCGTACGCCACCAGCGCCATCAGCACGGCGGCGAGCAGGAACGCGGTGAGCGTCCCGGAGCCGGCTCGTGCCGCCACCAGCACCGGGCAGGTCGCCGCAGCGGCCGACGGCGCGACGGCCCCGACCGACTGGGCGAGCACGTCGACGAACCCGAGGCTGCGGCGGTCGAGCCCCGCCATCGGCGAGCGCGCAGGGAGGCCGTCGACCGGTCGCGGATCGGCGATCGCCCGGCTCAAGGCCGTCACGGGGGGCTGTGCTGTCACGGGATGCTCCTCTTCCCGCGAGGCTACGACCCGTGTGTTGCGACGGCGTTTCCGCGGGGTCACGGCGACGTGACCGTCGAATGCGACACCGGGAATCCCATTCGGCGAGCGCCGACTCTTCACGCGTGCGGAACGGCGGTGCAACACCCGCTGACGAGACTGGCGGGACCCCATCCCCTCTCCCCCTAGGAGGAACTCATGACGGCAGCGCAGGAGCCGCAGGCTCTGCTGGGCGGTCCGGTCGCGGTGCGCGGCGCGGGTGCGTCTCGTCAGCTCTCGGGCCGGCTCGGTGTCGGTTCGATCGTGTTCATGGTGGTCGCGGCGGCGGCTCCCCTCACCGTGATCGGCGGCGGTTTCCCCGTCGCCGTGCTGCTCGGCAACGGCGCCGGGGTGCCCAGCATGTTCGCGATCGGTGCGATCATCCTGCTCTTCTTCGCGGTGGGGCTGAGCGCGATGAGCCGGTTCATCCCGCGCCCTGGCGCGTTCTTCACCTATGTCGGCTACGGGATGGGGCGGCCGCTCGGTCTCGCGGCCGCCTATCTGGCGCTGCTGACCTACACGACGGTGCAGGTGGCGGTGTACGGCTATCTCGGGGCGACGCTCGAGTCGTCGGTGGTGGCGCTGCACGGACCGGACATCCCCTGGTACGTCTACTCGCTGGCCATGGTCGCTCTGGTCGGCGTACTGGGATACCGGCACATCGAACTGAGCTCCCGTGTGCTCGGGGTGCTGCTCATCGCCGAGGTCGGCATCGTGGTCGTGCTGAGCCTGGTGATCATCGGCACCGGCGGAGCGGACGGGCTGTCGCTCGCGCCGTTCGAGCCGAGCACGGTGCTCTCCGGTTCGCCGGGCATCGGGCTGATGTTCGCCCTGGCCGGCTTCATCGGGTTCGAGTCGACGGCGATCTTCCGCGACGAGGCGAAGGAGCCGGAGAAGACCATCCCGCGGGCGACGTACATCGCGGTGATCGCGATCGGTGTCTTCTACACGTTCGCGTCGTGGTCGCTGGTGATGGGGTGGGGGCCCGCTCAGATCGTCGACGTCGTGGCGAAGGACACCGGCGGCTTCATCGTCAACACCGCGATCCACTACCTCGGCTCGGTGGGCGGCGTGATCGTCAACGTGCTGCTGATCACGAGCCTGTTCGCCTGCGTCCTGTCGTTCCACAACGTCGTCACGCGATACCAGCACTCGATGTCGAATGCGGCGGTGTTCCCGGCCCGGATCGGCCGCGTGCACGGAAAGCACGCGTCTCCGTACGTCTCGTCGCTCGTGCAGACGGCGACCGCGGCGGTGCTGCTCGTGGTGTTCGCGCTCTTCCGGCTCGACCCGGTGCTGCAGGTGTTCACCTGGTTCAGCGGTATCGCGACGCTGGCGATCGTCGTCCTGATGGCGCTGACCTGCCTCGCGGTGATCGTCTACTTCGCGCGGAAGAGGACCGGCGCAGGCCTCTGGCGCACGGTGATCGCCCCCGTGATCGGGCTGATCGGCCTCGTCGGCGTCACGATCATCATCGTCGACAACTTCCCCCTCCTCATCGGCGATGTGGATGCGCAGGGCACCCCGGTGCTCGGCCCGCTCTCCATCGTCTTCTTCGCCGCCATGCTCGCCTTCCCGGTGATCGGCGTGGTGCAGGCCCTCGTCCTGCGCCGCAGCAGACGCGACGCCTACGAGAACATCATCGACACCATCAGCGCCTAGGAGACGTGAGTACCATGACCACCGAGCTTCCCCTGACTCTGCCCGCCGACGACACGGCGGCGCCCGGCCCGCTCTCCAGCCTCACCGCCCCCGAGATCGAGACCGCCGTGCGCACCCTCCGCGACGCCGGCGCGGTGACGGACACCACGCGCTTCGTCTACGTCGGCCTCCTGGAGCCCGACAAGGCGGACGTGCTGGCCGCCCGCGTCGGCGAGGCCCCGACGCCCGAGCGCGAGGCCCGCCTCCTGCTGCTCGACGTGGCGACCGGTGCCGGCGTCGACGCGGCCGTGTCGCTGACCCGTGAGGAGGTCGTCGCCCTCGTCCCCATCGACGGATCCCGCGGCCAGGTGCCGATCCTCGAGGAGGAGTTCGAGGCGATCGGCGCGATCCTGGTCGCCGACGGCGCCTGGCTGGCGGCGCTCGAGAAGCGCGGCCTGACCGCCGAGCAGGTCGTCTACGCCCCGCTCTCCCCCGGTTCGTACGACATCCCGGGCGAGGAGGGGCGCCGGATCATCCGCGTCTTCGCCTTCCGCATGGACCACGCGGAGGACCACCCGTGGGCGCACCCGGTCGATGGCCTCTGCGCCTACGTCGATGTGATCGCCCGCGAGGTCACCCAGGTGGTGGACGCCGTCGAGCTTCCGGTTCCGGACGAGCCGGGCAACTTCCACCTGGAGGCTGAGCGGCCCGCGCCGCTCGACACCCTGAAGCCGATCGCGATCACGCAGCCGGAGGGGCCGAGCTTCTCCGTCGACGGCGACACCGTCACGTGGGCGAACTGGTCGTTCTCGCTCGGCTTCGACGCCCGCGAGGGGCTCATCCTGCGCGACCTCGCCTTCGCCGACCCGGACCAGGGCGGCGAGGTGCGGCCCGTGATCTACCGCGCCTCGATCGCCGAGATGGTCGTGCCGTACGCCGATCCGTCCCCCACGCGGTACTGGCAGAACTACTTCGACACCGGTGAATACCTGTTCGGACGGTTCGCGAACTCCCTCACGCTGGGATGCGACTGCCTGGGCGAGATCCGGTACTTCGACGCGGTGCTCTCCGACGAGTTCGGGCGGCCCAAGACCATCGAGAACGCGATCTGCATGCACGAGGAGGACTACGGGACGCTGTGGAAGCACACCGATCTCTTCACCTCGGCCAACGAGGTGCGGCGGTCGCGGCGCCTGGTGATCTCGTTCTTCACCACGGTCGGCAACTACGACTACGGCTTCTACTGGTACCTCTATCTCGACGGCACGATCGAGTGCGAGGCGAAGCTCACCGGCATCCTGTTCACCTCCGCCTACCTCGAGGGGTCGCCGACGGCGAGCGAAGTCGCCCCGGGCCTCGGGGCCCCCTACCACCAGCACCTGTTCTCGGCCCGCCTGGACATGATGGTGGACGGCCTGGCCAACGCGGTCGATGAAGTGGACGCGGTCCGTCTGCCGATCAGCGCCACGAACCCGTACGGCAACGCGTTCACGAAGAAAGCGACGCGCATCGCCAGCGAGGCGGAAGGCGCCCGCGACGCCGACGCCTCCGTCGGCCGCACCTGGCACATCGTCAACACCGAGAAGACGAACCGCCTCGGGCAGCCCACCGGGTACGTGCTCCACGCCGAGCAGAACCCGACCCTCCTGGCGGACCCGTCTGCGACGGTCACCGCCCGGGCGGCGTTCACGACCAAGCAGGTGTGGGTGACGCAGTACGCGAGCGACGAGCGCTATCCCGCCGGCGAGTTCGTCAACCAGAACCCCGGCGGCGACGGCCTCCCGGCGTACATGGCGGCGGACCGCCCGCTCGACGGCGAGGACATCGTGCTCTGGCACACGTTCGGCCCCACGCATTTCCCGCGCGTCGAGGACTGGCCGGTCATGCCCGTGGACTACGCGAAGTTCACCCTGAAGCCGTACGGCTTCTTCGGCCGCAACCCCGCGCTCAACGTTCCCGCCGCGGAGCCGGCCCACTGCGCCCCGGGACACCACGCGCACGGCGGCGACACGCACGGCGACCACAGCCACGGCGACCACGCGCACCACGGATGATCGAGGCGCTCCACCTCGGCAGCATGCTCCCGGCGGCGCTGGGAGCATGCTGCGTCGCCGGCGGAGCCGACCGCCGCTCGCCGCTGGCCTGGCTCGGGATGCTGGCCATGCTCGCGGCGATGGCCGACACGATGCTGATGCCGCGGCCTCTGCTCGCACCGATCGTCTGGGCCGCGGCTCTCGTGCTGGTGGCGCTCGCGACGGCCGTGCAGGGCCGGCTGCGCGCCGTGCCTCCGGCTGGGAGCCCGACCCATCCGTCCCGCACGATGACCGCGCACCGCTCCCTCCAGGCCGTGCTGATGGCGGGCCTGATCGCGACCGCGGGCTCCCATCACTCCGGCAGCGCCGTGGGAGGGGCTCACGCCTCCCACGGCCTGCCGGTCCTCCTCGTGCTCGGCGTCGCCGCACTCGCGTTCGCGGCGGCCTCGGCGGTCGTCGCGCTCCGCCGCCCGCTGCCGTTGGTGCCGCGCGCGGAGGCCGCACTCGGCGCCGCGGCGACCACCCTCATGGCGCTCCCCCTCCTCGCCTGACCCCCGCATTGCCGAGGTTCACGTCGTTGCGCTCAATCCTCCCGAATGGGCGCCACGACGTGAACCTCGACGTAGCGTCAGGAGGCGACGGCGACCAGTCCGAGCTCCGCCGGGGAGAGCAGGAGGTCGTTCACCGGCACCACGCGGACGGTGTAGCCGAACGAGCCCGCCCGGCCCAGCGTCACGGTGCCCACGTACTCGCGCGCCACCGCCGGGTCGTCCGTGCCGGGCACGCCGTGGTCGAGCTCCAGGCGCTGGTGCTGCACGTCGGTGAGGTCGTCGCCCTCATGGCTGCGGCCGTACAGGACCTGCACCTCCACATCCTCCGGCGCCAGTCCGCCCAGGTGGACGAGCGCGCGCACGTGCAGCTGGTCGCCGACCTGGGGCACCGCGTCGACCCCGCCCGCGTCCACGTGCGCCACGTTCACACCGGGCCAGGCCGCGCGGACCCGGTCCTTCCACGCCGCGAGACCGCGTGCCGCGGCGTAGCCGTCGGCGCTCAGACGCTCCTCGTACCCGGCCGCGGGGAGGTAGAGCCGCTGCACGTACTCCTGCACCATCCGCTCGGCGCTCAGCGCGGGCGAGAGCGTTGCGAGGGTGTGACGGATCTGCGCCACCCACGCCGTCGGCACGCCGTCGCCATCGCGGTCGTAGAACCGCGGCGCGATCTGGTGCTCGATGAGGTCGTACATGGCCTCCGCCTCCAGCGCGTCGCGCTCGGCGCCGTCGCCCGCGGCGTCGGCGGAGGGGATGGCCCAGCCGTTCTCACCGTCGTAGAACTCGTTCCACCAGCCGTCCAGAATGGACAGGTTGAGGGCCCCGTTGAGCGCCGCCTTCATGCCCGACGTGCCGCACGCCTCCAGCGGCCGCAGCGGGTTGTTCAGCCAGATGTCGGTTCCCGGGTAGAGCAGCTGCGCCATTCCGATGTCGTAGTCGGGCAGGAACACCATCCGGCCCCGGATCTCGGGCTCGGAGGCGAACTGCACCAGCTTCTGGATGAGCCGCTTGCCCTCGTCGTCGGCCGGGTGCGACTTGCCCGCGATCACGAACTGCACCGGCCGCTCGGCGTGCAGCAGGATGTTCTTCAGCCGCTCGGGGTCGTGCAGCATCAGAGTGAGCCGCTTGTAGGTCGGCACGCGCCGTGCGAATCCGATCGTGAGCACGTTCGGGTCGAGGAGGTCGTTCATCCACGCCGGGGCGATCCCGCCGGGGTTCTGCGCCTCCCACGCGGCCTGCAGCCGCTGGCGGGCGTCCTGCACGAGCTGCTCGCGCATCCGGTTGCGCACCGACCAGAGGTCGGCGTCGCCCACGGCACCGGAGTCGGCCCAGTCGGCGTGGGCCGTGTCGTCCGTGCCGAGGCGCTCCAACGCGAGCGCGCGGAGCATCGGGTCCGTCCAGGTCGGGGCGTGCACGCCGTTGGTGACCGAGTCGATCGGCACCTCCTGCGGGTCGAACCCCGGGTAGAGCCCGTTGAACATCTGCCGGCTGACCTCGCCGTGGAGCCGGGACACCCCGTTCGCGTGCTGCCCGAGGCGCAGGCCCATGACGGCCATGTTGAACACGTCGGGTGACCCGCCCGGGTAGTCCTCCGCGCCGAGCGCCAGCACCTGGGCGGCGTCGACGCCCGGCAGCAGCGACGTGGAGACGTACCGCTCGACCAGCGGACGGTCGAACCGGTCGATGCCGGCCGGCACGGGCGTGTGGGTGGTGAACACCGTTCCGGCGCGCACCACCTGCAGCGCCTCGTCGAAGCTCAATCCCTCGCCGATCAGGTTGGCGATCCGCTCGAGGCCGAGGAAGCCGGCGTGGCCCTCGTTCGTGTGGAACACCTCGGCGGCCGGAGCACCCGTGAGCTCCGCCCACGCCTCGATCGCCCGCACGCCGCCGATGCCGAGCAGCAGCTCCTGCAGGAGGCGGTGCTCGCCGCCGCCGCCGTACAGGCGGTCGGTCACCGACCGCAGGCGCTCCTCGTTCTCCGGGATGTCCGTGTCGAGCAGCAGGAGCCGTACCCGGCCCACCGCCGCCTGCCAGACGCGCGCGTGCAGCACGCCGTCCGGGAGCGCGAGCGAGACCTCGACGGGGGTGCCGTCCGGGGTGCGCAGCACGCTCAGGGGCAGCCCGTCCGGGTCGAGGGAGGGGTAGCTCTCCTGCTGCCAGCCGTCGGGCGAGATCGCCTGGGCGAAGTAGCCGGATCGGTAGAACAGGCCGACGCCGACCAGCGGGACGCCCAGGTCGCTCGCGGCCTTGAGGTGGTCTCCCGCGAGGATCCCCAGGCCGCCGGAGTACTGCGGCAGCGCCGCGGCGATGCCGAACTCGGGAGAGAAATACGCGATGGTGCGCGGCGTGTGCTCCCCCAGGGACTGGTACCAGCGCGGCTCGCTCAGATACCCGTGCAGCTCGTCGCGGACATGGTTCGCCCAGTCCACGTAGCCCGGATCCGCGGCCAGCTCGGCGAGGCGGCCCGGGTCGACGGCTCCGAGGAGCGCGACGGGATCGTGCTCCACCTGGTGCCACAGCTCCGGCGAGATGCGGGCGAACAGCTCCTTGGTCGGCTCGTGCCATGACCAGCGGAGATTGCCCGCGAGCTCCTCCAGGGCGGAGAGGTTCTCGGGCAGGACGGCTCGGACGGTGAATCTACGGATGGCCTTCACTCGCCCCACAATAGGGGAGCCTCATGTCGAGCAGGTTAATGAGTGTACGGTCGGGTCTGTGGGAAAGAGCGCAGCGACCAAGCCGGCAGCCGCAGCGGCACCGGAGGCCACCGTCGACCACCTCCCTGAGGAGGTGACGTCACCGGCGGCGGAGACCCCCGCGGCCGGGACCGGGGGCGCCGGACCCGTCCAGGAATACGTGCCCCTGCTGACCCGGCTGCCGATCCTGGGCCTCTCGCCGCAGGTGGACGAGGGCCACTGGGCGGCGACCGCCTTCCGCGGCGAGGTCGTCCCTTTCCGCGCGACCTCGTTCCGCGAGGGGCACGACCGGATCGGCGTCGACCTCCTCCTGCTCGACCCCGCCGGGGTGCAGACCGAGCACCACATGCACCCGATCGCGCCGGGGACCGACCGGTGGGAGGTGGAGGTCCAGCTCGAGACCGAGGGCCTGTGGCGGTACCGGATCCAGGCGTACGCCGACGACTACGCCACCTGGAAGCACAACGCCGAGGTGAAGGTGCCGGCAGCCATCGACGTCGACCTGATGCTCAGGATGGGCCACGACCTGCTCTCCGGCGCGGCCGCGGACAAACGCCGCAGCCCGGCCGAGCGCCGCCACCTCGGCGAGGCCGCCAAGGTCGTCGCCGACACCGCACAGCCCGTGGATGCGCGGTTCGCCGCCGCGATCGACGAACGCATCGTCCGCATCCTCGCCGAGCGCCCGATCGTGTCCCTGCCGTCGCTCTCGGAGACGCGCGCCGTGCTCGTCGAGCGGACCCGCGCCGGCGTCGGCAGCTGGTACGAGTTCTTCCCGCGGTCGGAGGGCGCCAAGAAGCTCGCCGACGGCTCGTGGAAGTCGGGCACGTTCCGCACCGCGGCCAAGCGCCTGCCGGAGATCGCCGCGATGGGCTTCGACGTCGTCTACCTCCCGCCGATCCACCCGATCGGGCGCACGTTCCGCAAGGGCCCGAACAACACGCTCGACGCCGGACCGAACGATCCCGGCTCCCCGTGGGCGATCGGATCCGCGGAGGGCGGTCACGACGCCATCCACCCCGACCTCGGCACCGAGAAGGACTTCGCCCACTTCCTCGGAAAGGCCAAGCAAGCAGGCCTCGAGGTCGCGCTCGACCTCGCCCTGCAGGCCTCCCCCGACCACCCCTGGGTCACCGAGCACCCGGAGTGGTTCACGACGCTGCCGGACGGCACGATCGCGTACGCGGAGAACCCGCCGAAGAAATACCAGGACATCTACCCCATCAACTTCGACAACGACTACGACGGCCTCCGGGCCGAGGTGCTGCGCATCGTGCGGCACTGGATGTCGCTGGGCGTACGGATCTTCCGCGTGGACAACCCGCACACCAAACCGCTGCATTTCTGGGAGTGGCTGATCCACACGGTCAACGCCACCGACCCGGACGTCGTGTTCCTCGCGGAGGCGTTCACCCGCCCCGCTCTGCTGCACACGCTCGCCAAGGCCGGGTTCCAGCAGTCGTACACCTACTTCACCTGGCGCAACACGAAAGAGGAGCTCGAGGAGTTCCTCGACGGCCTCGCCCACGACACGGCCGACTTCCTGCGCCCGAACCTGTTCGTCAACACCCCCGACATCCTCACGGAGTACCTCCAGTTCGGCGGGCCGGCGGCGTTCAAGGTGCGCGCCGCGATCGCCGCGACGGGCGCGCCGACCTGGGGCGTCTACTCCGGCTACGAGCTGTTCGAGAACGTCGCACGCCCGGGCGCCGAGGAGTACATCGACAACGAGAAGTACGAGTACCGCCCACGTGACTACACACGCGCGCAGACACTCGGCCGCTCTCTCGCTCCGTACCTGACGATGCTCAACCGCACCCGCAGCGAGCACCCTGCCCTGCGGCAGTTGCGCAACCTGCACGTGCACGGCAGCGAGGACGACGCGATCCTCGTCTACTCCAAGCACCTGCCGGGCGCGTTCACCCGCAGCGGCAAGGCGGACACGGTGCTCGTGGTCGCCAACGTCGACCCGCACTCCGTGCGCGAGACCGTCGTCCACCTCGACGTCGCCGCGCTCGGGCTCCCGGTCGGCTCGACGTTCGAGGTCAAGGACGTCGTCACCGGCCAGCGCTGGACCTGGGGGGCCGACAACTACGTCCGCCTCGACGCCTTCACCGAACCCGTGCACATCCTGGTCGTCAAGCCGCTCTGAACCGCGGACCGATCCGCCCAGGCCCGCCGAGAACAGCCTCAGAAGGAGCACCATGAGCCCGATCCCCGAAGGCGCCGCCGCCGTCGACCTGCCCGCTCTCGACGACGGCCTGCTGCTCGCCGTCGCGACCGGCGCCTACCACGACCCGCACGCCGTCCTCGGCCAGCACCAGGTGAACGCAGCGGGCGTGGCCGACCCGGTCACCGTCATCCGCACGCTCCGCCCCCTCGCGACCGAGGTGTTCGCCATCCTCCCGACCGGCGCCCACCTCGAGCTGGCGCACCTCGCCCACGGCATCTGGCAGGGCGTCGACATCGTCGGACCCGGCGCCTACGAGATCGAGGCACGCTACGCGGACGGCAGCACGTGGACGGCCGACGACCCGTATCGCTTCGCGCCCACCATCGGCGAGCTCGACCTGCACCTGATCAGGGAGGGGCGCCACGAGCAGCTGTGGACGGCGCTCGGCGCGCACGTCCGCGACCTGGGCGGCGTCGTCGGGACGGCGTTCACGGTCTGGGCGCCCCATGCCCGTGCCGTGCGTCTCGTCGGCGACTTCAACGGCTGGGACGGCACGCAGCACGCCATGCGCACGATGGGCGTCGCCGGCGTCTGGGAGCTGTTCGTGCCCGGTCTCGGCGAAGGGGAGCTCTACAAGTTCGACATCCTCGGCCGAGACGGCGCGTGGGTGCGCAAGATCGACCCGATGGCGCAGGCGGCGGAGACCCCTCCCGCGACCGCGTCCGTCGTCACGGTCGGCCGTCACGAGTGGCAGGACGGCGAGTGGATGCGCTCCCGCGCCGAGCGAGACCCGCACGCGGGGCCGATGAGCGTCTACGAGCTGCATTTCGGCAGCTGGCGGCCGGGGCTCGGTTATGTGGAGGCCGCCGACCAGCTCATCGACTACGTGGTCGCCCTGGGCTACACGCACGTGGAGTTCCTGCCGCTCGCCGAGCATCCCTTCGGCGGGTCGTGGGGCTACCAGGTCACCGGCTACTACGCGCCGACCAGCCGCTTCGGCTCCCCCGACGACCTCCGGTTCCTGATCGACCGTCTGCACCAGGCCGGGATCGGCGTGATCATGGACTGGGTGCCCGGCCACTTCCCGAAGGACGACTGGGCGCTCGCGCGTTTCGACGGCGAGGCGGTGTACGAGCACCCCGATCCCCGCCGCGGCGAGCACAAGGACTGGGGCACCTACATCTTCGACTACGGCAACTCGCAGGTGCGCAACTTCCTCGTCGCGAACGCGCTCTACTGGCTCGAGGAGTTCCACGTCGACGGGCTCCGTGTCGACGCTGTCGCCTCCATGCTCTACCTGGACTACTCACGCAACGACGGCGAGTGGGAGCCGAACATCCACGGTGGGCGCGAGAACCTCGAGGCCATCGGCTTCCTGCAGGAGGTCACCGCCACGGCGTACAAGCGCAACCCGGGGACCGTGATGATCGCCGAGGAGTCCACCAGCTACCCCGGCGTCACCGCGCCGACCTCTTCGGGAGGCCTCGGCTTCGGGCTCAAGTGGAACATGGGCTGGATGCACGACTCGCTGCAGTACATGCACGAGAACCCGATGTGGCGTTCCTACCACCACGGCGAGCTCACGTTCTCGTTCGTGTACGCCTGGAGCGAGAACTTCCTCCTGCCGATCAGCCACGACGAGGTCGTGCACGGCAAGGGCTCGCTGCTCGGCAAGATGCCGGGAGACCACTGGCAGCAGCTGGCGAACGTGCGGGTCTTCCTCGCGTTCATGTGGGCGCATCCGGGCAAGCAGCTGCTCTTCATGGGGCAGGAGTTCGGCCAGCCGTCGGAGTGGAGCGAGGAGCGCGGACTGGACTGGTGGATCCTGGACCAGCCGGCGCATCAGGGCCTCTGGAACCTGGTCGCTCAGCTCAACGCGCTCTACCGGGCGCAGCCCGCGCTCTGGGCCCTCGACAACGAGCCGGCCGGCTTCGAGTGGATCGACGGCTCGGACGCCGCAGGCAATGTGATCGCGTTCCTCCGGAAGGACCGGGACGGCTCGCCCCTGGTGGCCGTGTTCAACTTCTCCGGCGCCCCGCACAACGGCTACCGGATCGGCCTGCCCTTCGCGGGTGACTGGGAGGAGTTGCTCAACACCGACGCCGACGCGTTCGGAGGCTCGGGCGTGGGCAACCTCGGCGGAGTGACCGCGGCGGACGAGCCGTGGATGGGCCGCCCGGCGTCAGCGGTGCTCACCCTGCCGCCGCTGGGCGCCTTGTGGCTCAGGCCGCGGCGCTGAGCCACGCGGTGTAGTCGACGCCGTCGACGGCGTGTTCGGGCGCGAGGTTGTGCCCGGCCCGCCAGGTCGCGCCCAGGCCGCCGCCCAGGCGCACCGGGACGATGGGACGACGGGATCCGCGCGCTGCCTTCAACTGCTCCGCGAGGGAGCGGGCCGACTCGATCGCCGGACCGCCGATCGTGCGCTCGGTGTCCGCCGCAGCGGTGAGCTCGGCGGCGTCCACCAGAGCGTCCGCGACATCCTCCACCGCGATGGGCTGGAACCGCGTCCCCGTCGGCGCGAGCAGCGCACCGAACGGGCGCCCGCGCTCGAAGACCGCGGTCACGAAGTCGTGGAATTGGGTCGCCCGCACGATGCGGGTCGCCAGGGGCGACTCGCGATACACCTGCTCCTGGGCGAGCTTGGCGCGGTAGTACGGGTAGCGCGATCCGTCGATGCCGGCGATCGACAGCTGCACCGCGCGCCCCACGCCGAAGCGCGCCGCGGTGTGCAGGAGGTTGCGGGAACCGTGCAGGAAGACGCGCGCCGCCTGCTTGCCTGAGCCGTTGCTCGCGTCGATCAGTACATCGACCCCGTCGACCGCCTCCTCGAGGCCGCCCCCGCCGACGAGATCGGCCGTGACGTACTGCGCGCCGTCGACGTACGCCGGCGCGTCGTCGTCCGGCGCCCGTCGCGCAGCCACGACCACCTCGTGCCCGCGTTCCACAGCGGCGGCGGTCACGGCGCGTCCGGCGAGGCCTGTCCCTCCGACGACGAGCACACGGGGCATACGCTGCCTTTCGGGAGGGGTTCGGGGGGTCCGCCGCCTCACCGCGTCCGCGACGTCAGTAGAGCAGCGACGTCAGCCTAGCCCGCGCCTTGGCGACGCGCGGGTCCTCCACACCGACGATCTCGAAATAGTCGAGCAGCCGGGTGCGGACCGTCTCTTTGCCGGCCGCGTCCAACGTCGGGAACAGCGTGAGCAGGCGGTCGAACGCGTCCTCCACGTGACCGCCGGAGAGGTCGAGGTCGGCGACGTCGAGCTGCGCGGACGGGTCCGCCGGGTCGGCCGCGGCGGCGGAGCGGATCGCGTCGAGCGTCTTGCCCGCCAGGCGGGCCAGCAGACTGACCTGCGCCAGCCCGGCCACGGCCATGGCGTCGCGCGGATCCTGCGCGATGGCCGTCTTGTACTCCTGGATCGCCGTGGCGTAGTCGCCGCGCTCGATCGCCTCGTACGCCTCGGCGTGGTGCGGCGGCAGCGGCTCGGGTGCGGCTTCGGCCTGCTCCCCCTCGGCGGCCGGGCCGGCCTCACCGTCGACGGCCACCGTTCCGGTCACGCCGTTCTGCGCCGCGAGCTGCAGCAGCTGGTCGAGGACGTCGCGGATCTGCTCCTCGGGCAGAGCGCCCGCGAAGAGCTGGACGGGGCGGCCGCCGACCAGCGCGGCCGCCGCGGGGACGGACTGCGCCTGGAACGCCTGGGCCAGTTGCGGGTTCGCGCCGACATCGACCTTCACCAGCACGACGCGACCGGCGAGCTGGGCGACGACGCGCTCCAGCACCGGACTGAGCTGCGCGGACGGTTCCGCCCACGCGGCGGCCAGGTCCACCACGACGGGGACGCGCATCGACAGATCGATGAAGTCGTTGAAGTTGGCGTCGGTGCCCTCGAAGAACAGGCTCGGCAGCGCGAGCGCCTCACCCGCGTCCGCCGGCGCCCCCGCACCGCCCGCGGCAGGCGTGGCGGGCCGGTTGACGAGCGAACTCAAATCGACGGCGCCGCGCAGGTTGGTGGGCGGGGGCGGGATCTGACTCATGACTCCTCCAGAGGGCGGACCGGGTCCGCGTCGGCACAACTCTCAACCTTACGCGGCGGGCGCCGCGCGATCACTGGATCTCTTTGGCCCCGATCATGCCCTGAGCGAAACCGAGGAGCGTGATCTTCGCGTCCGACCCGGCCGGGGGCACATAGAAGGCCAGCTGGTAGCCGAAGGTGGTCTCGACACCGGTCTTGGAGCTCGCGACGCCGAGCGCGGCGGCGGTCGGGCCGGCGTTGACCTCGGCCCCGGCCTCGACCACCTTCAGCTGCTGCGTCTCCTGCAGGTCCACCCACACGAGCGCGCCCGAGTCGTTGGTGGCCATCGCGACGTCCGGGTTCGGGCCGACCGCACTGGTGAAGGTCAGCGAGGCGGTGGCCGGCACGGCCGCCTTCTGCTGCGCCTTCCATTCGGCGCCCACCGCGGTGCGCAAGGTGTCGCCGTCCGCGCTGAACAGGCTCGCGTACTTGCTCTGGTCGCCGTTCATCAGCACGTCGCCGTAAGCGGCGGCGACCTGGTTCGGCGGCAGGGCGAGCAGCTTCGAGTCCGGACGGACGGCGGCGGCGCCGATGCTCGCCGGTGCCAGGTTCGGAACCTTGGCCTTGGGCTCGAGGGAGATCGCGTACTCGACCATGTAGTTGTCACGCGGCGAGTCCTGCACCAGGGTGAGCGCTTGCGGCGCCTGGTCCTTGCCCTCCGCGTCCTTGGGCATCTCGATCACCGCGACGACCGTGCGAGGCCAGGAATCGGTCGCCTGCGGGAGCGAGAGCACGATCGGGTCGGAGGGGATCGCCGGGAGCGCCGGCTGGTCCGCCTTCTTCGCCCGGATGGCGTAGTTGGCCTCACGCAGCTGCAGGGCGGCGCCGGTGAAGCGCTGCTTGGCGAGGTTCGGGTCGGCCTTCGCATCGGCATTGGCCGCGGAGACCGAGATGCGCTTGATGATCCGCTCGAGCTGGGGCACGGTGACCGCCGGCGGCAGCTGATTCGCCGGCTTCGGCACCGCGGTCGTCGTCGACGTCGGCGTCGGGGTCGGGGTGGGAGTGGGCGTCTCGTCGGCGAAGGTGGCGCCGGCGCCGGACAGGGTCAAGGCTCCGACGAGCACGGCGGGCGCGATGACCCGGGCGCGCCGCGTGGATCGACGCCCGCGCGGGGTGGTCTCGACCTCGGAGGTCGGCTTGTATTTGGGGGCCTTGGGGAGTTTGGGCATCTTGGGTCCGCTCTTCCGGCGCGGTCCGCGCGATCTGCGGTGGGTGTAGAGCCCCCAGAGGTAGAGGGCGATTCCGATGACGAGCAGGACCAGGCCGCCGATGATCAGCGGGAACGCCCACGGCGTGCTCGAGTCGACCGGCCAGGTGACGGTGATCGTGGATGGCGCGGGCTTCGTGCCGTCCGAGGCGACGAGGACGCTCACCCCGTCGGGGATGTTCATGCGGGTGACCTGGGCGTCCTGGCCGTCGTACTCCTCGAGCCAGAGGTCGGACCCGGTGGGGTTCGGACCCGCCGCGGACGACGACGTCCCCTCGGTCGCACCCGCCGTCGCGCCGGGCGACGGGGTCGAGGTGGAGCCGGAGTCCGCCTTCGGGGTGACCATGCGTGTCGTCAGCGAGCCCGTGGTCGAGTCGTATCCGACGGCGACGTACTTCTCCGTGCCCAGCCACGCCGTCACGTCGTCCGTCCGCCCGATCGCGACGACCTGCGCCGCGGGGTCTTCGGCACCGGTCACGGAGAGCGTCTGCTGACCGGTGTGCGCGTTGAGCGCCGAGCCGGCGATCACCACGTATCGGGCATCCCCCGAAACGTTCGCGGTCGCCGTGAGCTGCGAGGGGGGTGCGAACACCGTCCGCTGGGCGATGCCGGCGACGATCATGACGGCGGCCACGACGAACGCGACGATGGCGAGTACGAAACGCAAGCAGATCTCCTCGTGTGCCGGAGGGGGACGGGCACAGACAGGCGGGCAAGACACTCAACGATAGTCCAGCACCCTGAAAGGCATCTAACCGTTCCCTGCGGGAGGATGCAGTCCCCCATGCGGGTACCCGGCGCCAAATGTAAGATCGTTGCGGCGTGCGAGCAGCTCGCGACCAGCAGACTTCAGGAGTAACACACGTGGCCACCGATGAATCCAACTTCACGCAGGTCTTCCGCGGGTACGACAAGGACGAGGTCGACAAGGCCGTGCAGGAGCTGCGGCGCGAGCTCATCAAGTCGAACACGCAGTCGGCCGACTCGGCCAAGGAGATCAAGCGTCTCCAGCTGCGCATCGACGAGCTGAACGCCGAGATCGAAGAGGTCGGAAGCCCGACGTACTCGGGCCTCGGGACGAAGCTGGAGAACACCCTCCGCGTCGCCGAGGAGCAGTCGACCCGCCTCATCGCGCAGGCCGACATCGACGCGGAGAAGCTGCGCGCCGGGGTCTCCGGTGAGATCGAGAAGGTGAAGAAGGCCGCAGCCCAGCAGGCCGAGCGGGTGATCGCGGACGCGTCCGCCCGCGCGACGACCATGCTGGAGGACGCGCAGATCGAGTCGCGTGAGCTCCTCGCCAAGACTCGTGCCGACAAGGAGACCCTCCTCACCGACGCGATGCGAGAGGCGGCGGGTATACGCGGCGCCGTCGCCACCGAGGCCGCCGAGCTGCGGGCGACGAGCAAGCGCGAGGCCGCGGCGGTGCGCGCCGAAGCCGACCGCGAGGCCGCCGAGCTGAAGGCCGTCGCCTCGCGGGAGGCGGAGTCGGCCCGTGCGGAGGCCGCAGAGCTCGAGCGCACGATCGAGGCCCGCACCGCAGAGCTCGAAGGGGCGTTCGCACAGGACCGTGCCGCCTTCGAGCGGGAGGCCGCGCAGATCCGCCTCGACCTCGACCGCCGTGTGGCGGAGACCGCCGATCGGCTGGCGGCGGATGAGTCACGCCTGCGGGCCGAGCTCGCGGCGGAGGCCGCCCAGACCCGCGCCGACCTCGCCGCCGAGGTCGAACAGGAGCGCGCGGCCCTGGCCGCCGAGGCCGCCCAGACCCGCGCCGACCTCGCCGATGAGGACGCCACCACGCGACTCTCGTTGAAGACCGAGGTGGAGCAGACCACCAAGGCGCTGGCGATCGAGGTCGAGCAGACCAAGGCCGCGCTGGCGGCGGAGGTCGAGCAGACCAAGGCCGCGCTGGCCGCCGAGGTGACGACGACCCGGTCCGCGCTCACCGAGGAGGTCGACCGCACCCGCACCGAGCTCGCCGATGAGGTCACCCGCACGAAGTCCGCTCTGGCCGACGAGGTCACCCGCACGAAGTCCGCTCTGGCCGACGAAGTCGCCACCACGAAGGCGGCCCTCGCCGACGAGGTCACCCGCACGAAGTCCGCTCTGGCCGACGAGGTGACCAGCACGAAGGCACGACTGGCGGACGACGTCGAACGGACCACGCGGGAGCTGGCCGACCAGACCCTCCAGACGCGCACCGCCCTGGATAAGGAGTCGACCGAGACGCGGTCGGCCCTCGAGGCCGATCGCACGGCCACGGCCGCCGCCCTCGCCGCCGACCGCGAGCGGGCGGCGCGCGAGATCGCGACGGCTGCGGAGACCTCCCGCGCCGAGCTGGAGGCGGAGACCGAGCGGCGCCGCCGCGAGCTGGACGCCGAGGCGACGCAGCTCCGCGCGGATCTCGCGGCCGAGGTCGACGCGGCACGCACGGCGCTGGCCGACGAGCTGGCCGGCGGCCGGGCTGCTCTGCAGGCCGAGGTCACCTCGACCCGCGCCCAGTTGGCGTCCGAGGTGGAGACCACCCGCGCCGCCCTCGCCGCCGAAGTCGAACAGACGAAGTCCGCCCTCGAGACGGAGGTCGCGACCACGAAGTCCGCCCTCGCCGCCGAGGTCGAACAGACGAAGTCCGCCCTCGCCGCCGAGGTCGAACAGACCAGATCCGCCCTCGAGACAGAAGTCACCACGACGAAATCCGCCCTCGCCGCCGAAGTCGAGCAGACCACGACGACGCTCGCGGCCGACACCGAGCAGGCCCGCTCGGCGCTGGAGACCGAGGTCGCGACCACGAAGGCCGCACTCGCCGCCGAGGTCGAGCAGACGACAGCCACGCTGGCCGCCGAGGCGGAGCAGACCCGCTCCCGCCTCGCGGAAGAGACCGAGCGGGTGCGCACGACCCTCGCGGAAGACGCACGCCGCACTGCGGTCGAGCTCGCCGATCAGCGTCAATCCACGGCGAACGAGCTCGCAAACGACCGGGAGCAGCAGCGGCTCTCGCTCGAGAGCGAAGCGGAGACCGTCCGTCGTGCGCTCGCGGACGAGACCCAGCAGGCTCGGGTCGCGCTCGAGAAGGAGTCCGGCGAGGCGCGTCAGGAGCTCGCGGCGGAGATCGCCCAGGCACGCACCGCGCTCGCCGCCGAGATCGCCGAGCGCACCGCGCAGTTCGAGCACGAGGCGGCGGAGGCCCGCACGGCACTCGAGACCGAGCTGTCGACGCTGCGCACGACGACGCTCGCCGAGCTCGACGCGCGCACGCACGAAGTGCAGCAGGCCCGCATCGACCTCGACGTCGAGCTCAAGGCGCGCCGCGACGAGGCGGAGAAGGAGTACCTGGCCCGGCACCAGGAGGCCGTCGCGCAGACGCAGAAGTACCTCGACGACGCCAACGCCCAGCTGCAGGACGCCACCAAGCGCACCGCGCAGGCGCGCTCCGAGAGCGAGGCCTTCGAGACCGAGGCCCGCGAGACGGTCAAGAAGGCTCGCACCGAGGCCGAGCAGACGGCCGCCCGGATCGTGCGGGACGCCGAGGAGCGCGCCGCCGCTCAGCTCGAGGAGGCCGAGGAGCGCACCGCGCGGCTCGTGGCCGACGCCGAGGAGCGCCTGGCGCAGATCAAGATCGAGCGGGAGGCTGTGGCCGGCTACTTCGAGAACCTCCGCGGTATGCTGCAGCAGGCCGAGGGCGTCACGGCAGACCGAGACTGACCGGAAGGGCCGGGGGAACATGAAGATCCAGAACGCATTCCGGGTCGGGCTCATCGGGACGCTGGGTGTCGGCCTCGGCATCCTGATCCTGACGTCGATCGTCAGCCTCGCCACGATCATCACCTACATCGGCGCCGCGCTCTTCCTGGCGCTCGGCATCGAGCCCCTCATCTCGTTCCTCGAGCGCCGTCGTTTCCCGCGCTGGCTGGCGCTGGTCATCACGCTGGTCGTGATCATCGGCGCGTTCGTCGGCCTGATCTGGTCCATCGTGCCGGTCGCGATCTCGCAGGCGACGCAGCTCGTCAACAACACGATCACGTGGGTCAACAGC
The DNA here is from genome assembly GCF_019924635.1 of Leifsonia sp. ZF2019. Lineage (NCBI taxonomy): Bacteria > Bacillati > Actinomycetota > Actinomycetes > Micrococcales > Microbacteriaceae > Leifsonia > Leifsonia sp. ZF2019. The sequence continues at coordinate 1,893,216 of NZ_CP065037.1, read as the reverse complement.
GGAGGCGCGGAGGACTGGTTCCAGAGTCTGCAGCACCAGTTCCCGTCGGTGATCAACGACACCAACATCAACGCCGTCACACAGTGGTTGCAGCAGAACCTCCCGGACATCACGTCGAAGATCCTGCAGACCGCCTCCGGCATCGTCCAGGGCGCGTTCGGCGTGATCATCGTGATCATCCTCACGATCTACTTCACGGCGTCGCTGCCGAGCATCAAGCGCGCGGCCTACCAGCTGGTTCCGGCCTCGAAGCGATCCCGCTTCGCCGACCTCGGCGACCAGATCACCGACTCCGTGGGCAAGTACGTCATGGGCCAGGTCTCCCTCGCCCTCGTCAACGGAGTGCTGAGCGCGATCTTCCTGACGATCATCGGCGCGAAGTTTCCGGTGCTGCTGGCGTTCATCGCGTTCTTCTTCTCCCTGATCCCGCTCGTGGGCACGATCACCGGCTCGGTCATCATCGTCGCGGTGTGCATCCTGTCCGGTCCTCCGACGGCGATCGCCGCCGCGATCTACTACATCGTGTACATGCAGGTCGAGGCGTACGTCCTGAGCCCGCGCATCATGAACCGCGCTGTCTCCGTGCCCGGGGCGCTCGTCGTCGTCGCCGCGCTCGCCGGCGGCACACTGCTCGGCATCCTCGGCGCGCTCGTGGCCATCCCCTTCGCGGCCGCCCTGCTGCTGATCATCAAGCAGGTCGTCATCCCCCGCCAGAACGAGCTGTAGGCGCGTCCGCTGCGGATCACACCGAGGCGGGGTCACTCCACTCGGTGGGCAGTGGGGCCGCGGCCGGGTTGATCCGGGCGACGATCTCGTCCAGAACGCGGCGCGTCTGATTCTCGCCCACCCACAGATGCTTTCCTCCCGCGACGTCGACCAGCTCGATCTGGGGCAGCGGCGCGAATCGCCGCACCGCCTCGGCAGGCTGGAGGTAGTCGTCGTGCTCGGGGATGAGGGCGACGATAGGCCGGGAGTCCCCCGCCCATGCCGCGAGGTGCTCGGGCTTGGCCCGATGCAGCGGCGGAGAGAGCAGGATGACGCCATCCACCGGGCACTCGCGCCCGTACATCAGCGCCAGCTCCGTGCCGAACGACCAACCCAGAAGCCACGGGTGCGGGAGGCCCCGCTCGGCGACGAACGCCATCGCGGCCTCCACATCGTAGCGCTCGTCGACCCCGTGGCCGAACCGTCCCTCGCTGCGGCCGCGCGGCGACGCGGTGCCGCGCGTGTTGAATCGCAGCACGGCGATGTCGGCCAGAGCGGGCAGACGCGCGGCGGCCTTGCGGAGGATGTGCGAGTCCATGAAACCGCCGCCGGTCGGCAGCGGATGCAGCGTCACGAGCGTCGCGACCGGCTCGCGGTCGAGAGGGCTCGCCAGCTCACCGACGAGGGTGAGGCCGTCGCGCGTGTGCAGCTCGATGTCCTCACGGCGCGCGGGCAGCTCGACGCCGCCGCGGATCTCGATGGTGCTCACGTGGGTCCTTCTCTTCTCGGTGGTCGAAGATCGCTGCGGGACTGCGCTCAGGCGATCTTCCAACAGGATTCGTGCCAGTGCCGTCGTGCCGCCAGGTCGGCGCCGTCGCCCAGCACGCCGTCGGCTCGCCACGCTACGAGGTGCGCGACTCCCGGGGCGATGTCGCGCCCGCATCCCGGGCACACGTAGCTCTTCTGCGCCTGGGCGGCCGAGACCGGCTGGACGTTCCAGGTCGTCCCGCGGCGCGTCTCTGTGCGCCGCCAGCCGGAGAGCAGTCGGTCGAGCCCGGTGTCCTGCTGGTCCTCGAAGCGGTCACGCCCCGGGCCGTGGCGACCTCGGGGACGGTTGCTGCGCGGCATTGGACCAGTCTAAACCGGCCGGCCAGGCCGCGCCGGACGCCGGTCCGCGCCGCCGATCAGTACCAACCGGAGGACTGCGAGTGCCCCCAGGCGCCGCACGGGTCGCCGTATCGGCCGGTGATGTAGCCGAGGCCCCAGGTGATCTGCGTCGCCGGGTTGGTCTCCCAGTCGGACCCGGCCGATGCCATCTTGCTGCCGGGAAGCGCCTGCGGGATTCCGTACGCGCCGCTGCTGGTGTTGTGCGCGTACACGTTCCAGTGCGACTCCTTGTTCCAGAGCGCGACCAGGCAGCTGAACTGGTCGTCCCCCATGCCACGGGCCTGGAGCATCTCGTAGGCGATCGCCTGGGCCGTCCCGGGGTCGGGCGTCCCGACAGCCGGGGCGGAGGACGATCCGGACGACTTGCTCGTCGCGGTGGGAGTCGGAGTGGGCGTCGGCTTGGCCTTCACGCTCACCGTGTCACGCTGCACCTGGGTGGTGTACGAGTCCGGAGCGGTGAGCGACTGCGTGGGCGCCCCGCCGAAGCGCGACGTGGTGGGGGCGGTCGGGAGCGTGTCCGCATACGCCGGAGTCGCCGCCGAACCGGAGTACGGGTCCACCACGTTCACCAGGGCGAAGCCCACAGCGGCGGTGAAGGCGAAACCCCAGAGCAGGGCTCGCGACCGGATGTGCGGTCGTCGGGATCGCTTGAAGGCGACTCCGACCGGGTTGGCCGGGGTCAGCGGAACGATCTCTGCTGCTTCTCGTCTACCCACGATCACAAGACCATAACGGACTTCCGCGGACAATCCAAGAAACCGCGCACGCGTTCAGGCAACAGCCAGGGTCACCGGACGGCGAGCATGACGTCCGTGACGCTGTCCAGGAGCAGGTCGACCTGCACCTCCCGGTAGCCGCCGCGCTGCTCGCGGAACGTCACCGTGCGGACCTCCTCGACGCTCATCGGGCGGCCGTCCTGGAAGTACTTGACCAGACGGTTCGCGAAGCGATCGACGTCCTGCCGGTGGTAGCCCAGGGTGAGGAAGCTGACCCGGTCGAAGCGGTGGCCCACCGGCCGGTCGAGCCGGTTCAGCACGACCTGCGCGGTGCTGCGCGCGTCGGCGAACCAGGCCTCGTCACCGATCCTCTGCCGTGCGCCCTCGCGCTCGCGCTGCGCGAAGGCGTCCTCGAGCCGCTCCAGGGCCGCGTCGACGTGTGTAGTCGAATAGCCGCCCTTCTGCATCGAGAAGGCCGTGCGCCGGATGTCGGCCGACGTCAGCGGGGCCGAGGCGTCGTCGTCGTACGCGCGCCGGGCGGTCTGCAGGAACGCGTCGACCTGCTCGACGTCGTAGCCCTGCTTCTTCGGGGTGCGGGGGAAGGTGCTCACGTCCCCCATTGTGTCATCGGAAGATGAGGAACAGCACGTAGGTGGCGGCGGCGGACGGCAGGATCGAGTCGAGACGGTCGAGGAAGCCGCCATGACCCGGCAGCCACGAGCTCATGTCCTTGATGCCGAGATCGCGCTTGATGAGCGACTCGGAGAGATCCCCCGCGGTCGCGGTCAGCAGCAGCACGACGCCGAACACGATGCCGAACCACCACGGCCGGTCGATCATGAACATCGACACGAGCACACCGGCCACGATGGCTGCGGCCGTCGCACCGGCGAAACCCTCCCAGGTCTTCTTCGGGCTGATGGTCGGCGCCATCGGGTGCTTGCCCCACGCGAGACCGGCCGCGTACGCACCCGTGTCGACCGCGACGACGACGATGACGAACGCCAGCACCCACCACTCGCCACCCGGCTCCGCGAGCAGCAGCAGCACGAAGCTCGCGAGAAGCCCGACGTAGAGCTGCACCAGGACGCTCCAGGTGAGGTCGCGGACGAGCGCCGCTCCCCCGGCGCGTCGTACCGGAAGCGCGGCCTCCTCGATCAGCCGCCACACGACGACGAGGACGATACCCGCCGCAAGGGCGACGAGCTGTCCGCCGGCGTGGAACCAGAAGGCGGCGGGGATGATCGCCACCGCGGCCAGCAGGGTCGGGACGCGCGGAACGCGACGACCGGCGCCGCGGAACGCCTGCGTGAGCTCGAAGGCCGCGAACCCGGCCATCGCCATCCCGAACGGGATGAAGAGCTCTTTGATGAAGATGAGGCTGACGACCACGATCGCCCCGACGCCCAGCCCGATCAGGATCGCCAGGATCAGGTTGCGCCCGGTGCGCTGCTCGATCAGCTCGTTCGTCGCGTCGAGCTGTGCCTTGCGGGCCTGAACCTGACGCTCGAAGTCCGCGCGTGTGGCCTGCACCTGCGCGCGGAGCTCCTCGCGTGAACGCGGCTTCCCCCGCCTGCCCGTCACCGGCGCGTGGGGCGCGCCGGGGTCGCTCCCCTCGCTCATGCCTAGACCTCGAGGAGCTCGGCTTCCTTGCGCTTCAAGGCCTCGTCGACCGCGTCGACGTTGGTTCGCGTGAGGGACTCCAGCTCCTTCTCGCCGCGCGCCACCTCGTCGTCGCCGATCTCGCCCTTGAGCGCGTCCAGGTCGTCCTTCGCCTTGCGGCGGATGTTGCGGATGGCGACCTTGGCGTCCTCGCCCTTTCCGCGGACGATCTTCACGAACTCCTTGCGGCGGTCCTCGGTGAGCTCGGGAAGCGTGACGCGGACGATCTCGCCATCGTTGCCGACGTTCGCCGAGAGGTTCGGCATGTTGACGATGGCCTTCTCGATCTCCTTCAGCGCCGACTTGTCGTAGGGAGTGACGAGCAGAACCCGGGCCTCGGGGTTCTGGAGGCCGGCCAGCTGGGCCAGCGGCGTCGGCGAACCGTAGTAGTCCACGAGCACCTTCTGGAAGAGGGCCGGGTTAGCGCGGCCCGCGCTCACGGTGCCGAAGTCCTCTCTCGCCGCATCAACGGTCTTGCTCATGCGCTGGCGGGCATCGGAAATCACATCCGCGATCACGGTTTCTCCTTCAGATCGGTGAATCGGTGTCTAGTCTAGAGCCCACGCGTCGCACCCGGCGGCGGGGCCAGGCAGCGGTCAGCCGAGCAGGGTGCCGATCTCGGCGCCGAGCAGTGCCGCGGTGACGTTGCCGGCCGGCTCCATCCCGAAGATGCGCATCGGCATGCCGTTGTCCATGCAGAGGCTCAGCGCGGTGGAGTCCACGGCCTTGAGGTTCTGCTGCAGCGCCTCCTGGTGGCTGATGTGCTCGATCTTGCGCGCCCCTGGATTGGTGCGCGGGTCGGAGTCGTACATGGCGTCCACGCCGTTCTTGGCGACGAGCACGACGTCGGCGCTGATCTCCAGCGCGCGCTGCGCGGCGACCGTGTCGGTCGAGAAGTACGGCAGTCCGGCGCCGGCGCCGAAGATGACGACGCGGCCCTTCTCGAGATGGCGCTCCGCGCGGCGCGGGATGTACGGCTCGGCGACCTGGGTCATCGAGATGGCCGACTGCACGCGCGTCTCCGCGCCCGCCTGCTCGAGGAAGTCCTGCAGGGCGAGCGAGTTCATCACCGTTCCGAGCATGCCCATGTAGTCGGCGCGCCCGCGGTCCATCCCGCGCTGCGAAAGCTCGGCGCCGCGGAAGAAGTTGCCGCCACCGACGACGATCGCGATCTCGACGTCCTCCGCCGCCTGCGCGATCTCGCGGGCGATGCTGCTCACGATGTCGGGGTTGACGCCGAGCTGCCCCCCGCCGAACGCCTCGCCGGAAAGCTTGAGAAGGACCCTGCGTCTCGTGTTGGCTGCCGACATGTCGTGTGTGGTCCTTCCGTGGTTTTCGTTCTAACGCTAGTGCGTGTCTTTTCGTGCGCCTATGGGTGGGCGCACAGAAAAGGAGTCCGGATCGCTCACGGCGATCCGGACTCCTTCATCGGTGCTTTAGGCGCCGACCTTGAACCGGGCGAAGCCGGACACGGTCAGGCCCGAGTCCTTCAGCACCTGGGCGATGGTCAGCTTGTTGTCGCGGGCGTACTCCTGCTCCAGCAGGGCGACCTGCTTGAAGAACGCGCCGAGGCGACCCTCGATGATCTTCGGGAGGGCGGCCTCCGGCTTGCCCTCGTTGCGCGAGATCTCCTCGACGATGCGACGCTCGTTCTCGACCTCGGCGGCCGGAACGTCCTCACGGGTGAGGTAGGTCGGGTTCGCGAACGAGATGTGCTGCGCGATGCTGCGGGCGGTCTCCGCGTCGGAGCCGGTGTAGCCGACGACGACACCGACCTGCGGCGGCAGGTCCTTGGAGGTCTTGTGCAGGTAGATCGCGAAGTTCTCACCCGAGACGGATGCGACGCGACGGAGCTCGACCTTCTCGCCCAGGATGGCGGCCTCGTCGCCGATGAGCTCGGCGACGGTCTGAGTGCCGGCGGGGGCGGCCAGGGCCTCCTCCACCGTGGTCGCACCCGCGGCGGCGGCCGCGTCGAGGACCTTGTCGGCCAGGGCGATGAACTTCTCGCCCTTCGCCACGAAGTCGGTCTCGCAAGCGAGCTCGATCATGGTGGCGGAGCCGTTTCCGTTCTCCTTGGCCGCGACGAGGCCCTCGCTGGTGGAGCGGTCGGCACGCTTCGCGTTGCCCTTCGCACCCTTCAAGCGGAGGATCTCGGTCGCCTTCTCGATGTCGCCACCGGCCTCTTCGAGCGCCTTCTTGGTGTCGACCATGCCCGTGCCGAGCTGCTCGCGCAGGGCTTTGATGTCAGCGATGCTGATGTTTGCCATGTTCTGACTGGAACCTTCTTGTCGAAAGCGGGTTTGTGGGGTGACTACTTGGCCTCGGGCTCGGCGTCCGCCGCAGCCTCGGCGTCGGCCTCGCCCTCGGCGATGACCTCGGCGGAGTCCGCCTCGGCCTCGGCGAGGTCGGCGTCAGCGGCCTTCTCGGTCTCGGCGCTCGACTGCACCTCGGCCTGGCCCTGCAGCAGCTCCTGCTCCCACTCGGCGAGCGGCTCGGCCTGCTCGGTGCCCTCCTCGGGCTTCTGGTGGCGCTGGATGAGGCCCTCGGCCGCGGCGTCGGCGACGATGCGGGTCAGGAGGCCGACCGAGCGGATGGCGTCGTCGTTGCCCGGGATCGGGTACTGGACCTCGTCCGGGTCGCAGTTCGTGTCGAGGATGGCGATGACCGGGATGCCCAGCTTCTTCGCCTCGTCGATCGCGAGGTGCTCCTTCTTGGTGTCGACGACCCAGAGCGCGCTCGGGGTCTTCGACAGGTTGCGGATGCCGCCGAGCGACTTGTGCAGCTTGTCCAGCTCGCGCTTCTTGATCAACAGCTCCTTCTTGGTGAAGCCGCTGGTGGTGCCCTCGAAGTCGAGCTCCTCGAGCTCCTTCATGCGGGCGAGGCGCTTGGAGACGGTCTGGAAGTTGGTCAGCAGACCACCGAGCCAGCGCTGGTTGACGTAGGGCTGGCCCACGCGGGTCGCCTGCTCGGCGATCGCCTGCTGCGCCTGCTTCTTGGTGCCGACGAAGAGGATGGTGCCGCCGTGGGCGACCGTCTCGCGGACGAAGTCGTAGGTCTTGTCGATGTAGGTGAGCGACTGCTGCAGGTCGATGATGTAGCTGCCCGAGCGCTCGGTGAGGATGAATCGCTTCATCTTCGGGTTCCAGCGGCGGGTCTGGTGTCCGAAGTGGACGCCGCTGTCGAGCAGCTGGCGCATGGTGACGACGGCCATTTGCCGTTTCTCCTTGTGTTGGGCGCGCCCGCTCGGCCATGCCGGGACGGGTGCGATGTGCGGTTGTCCACGGCGGCCGGCGGCCGCCGTTCCTGGTGCCCCGCGCACCTCCGCTCCTCGTCCGCCCGCGCGGAAAACCGCTCGGGATGTGTGGAGGAGACCGGTGGAAGTGCGCCCCACCCTGCGGGTGTCCGGGCACGCGTAGTCACTCCGACGAGCGGAGTGCTTCGCACATCCTATCAGGAACGGGGCCTACGCGTTGTCGCCGGTGGAGCGCACCTGTGGTCCGCGCTGGCGTCCACGGGCGTTCGTGAACAGCGTCTCCGCCTGCTCCAGCGCCATGCCCTTCGTCTCCGGCACCTTGAAGAACACGAAGAAGAACGACAGGGCCGCGAACACGGCGTACATGCCGTAGGTGAACGGCAGTGAGAAGTCCGACATCGGCGGGAACGAGACCGTGACGAGGAAGTTCGCGATCCACTGGGCCGAGGCGGCGACACCGAGCGCGACGCCGCGGATGCGCGACGGGAAGATCTCCCCCAGCAGCACCCAGACGAGCGGACCCCACGATGCGCCGAAGAAGATCACGAACGCGTTGGCGGCGATGAGCGCGATCGGCCCCCACGGGTTCGGCAGCGACACCGCGTCGCCCGACTTCGTCGCGAACGTGAACGAGAGCGCCATCAGCCCGAGCGAGACCGCCATGCCGACCGACCCGGTCAGCAGGATCGGGCGACGGCCGATCCGGTCGACCAGGAGGATGGCGACGACCGTCACCACCACGTTCGTGACCGATGTGATCACCGTGATGAGAAGCGAGTTGCTCTCGGTGAAACCGACCGCCTGCCAGAGCGACGTGGAGTAGTAGAAGATCACGTTGATGCCGACGAACTGCTGGAACACCGACAGGATGATGCCGATCCAGACGATCGGCTTCAGGCCGAACCGGTCGCCGCGCAGCGAGGCCTTCGCTCCCTGCTTGTCCTCGGCGATCGCGCGCTCGATGTCGGCGATCTGCTGGTCGACGTGGTCTGCCGGGACGAGGGTGGCGAAGATCTTCTTCGCCTCGTCGCGCTTGCCCGTCGCGAGCAGGTGGCGCGGCGACTCCGGAAGGCTCAGGGCCAGGATGCCGTACACGACCGACGGGACGACGCCGACGAGGAACATCCACCGCCACGCCTCCAGGCCGAACCACAGCTGGCTCGACGCCGAGCCGGCCACACCCGCGAGGAGTGCGTCGGAGAGGAGGGCGACGAAGATACCGATCGTGATCGCGAGCTGCTGGAGCGACGCGAGCCCGCCGCGCGAACGCTTCGGCGAGATCTCGGCGATGTAGGCCGGGGCGACGACCGAGGCGATGCCGATCCCGAGTCCGCCGACGACACGCCACAGCCCGAGATCCCACACCGAGAACGCCAGTCCCGCGCCGATGGAGCTCACCAGGAAGAGGCCGGCGCCGAGCAGCATCACCTTGATGCGGCCCCAGTGGTCGGCGAGCCGACCCGCGATGTATGCGCCGAGCGCGCAGCCCAGCAGCGCGATGGCCACCACGAAGCCCTTGACGAACGCGTTGAGCGCGAAGTGCTCCTGGATCGAGTCCACCGCGCCGTTGATCACCGACGAGTCGAAACCGAAGAGGAACCCGCCGACCGCGGCCGACACGGCCAGCCCCACCACCCGTCGCTTCATCGCGGACGTGGGTTCGTACCCGACCTCGTCCTCTGCGGCGCTGCTGCGCTGTCCAGACATCTCGTTATCCCCTTGTTCGGTTGTGGGCCGTCCGTGCGTGAGCCGTCGGATCACAGGCCCTTCCGGCACCGACCCCGCGCGCGATCCGCATCAGGAGCCTCACCGGCGCTGTTCACCGTACGCCCGGAATCGCGGTCGGCAAAAGCGACAGGCGAACGGATGTGCATAATCGGCGTTCTCCACCGGAACCGCAGAAGCGCTCCCGGCGAGTCATGCCTGCGCGAGGGTGAAGGCGGAGGGAACGGGCCGGCCGATACGAGGACGAGATGAGGAGGAGTCGCGTGAGCGGGTGGAGTGAGAGGGGACAGCGGGTGTGGGTGGTCGGCGCCGGGGTCGTCGGCGCCGGAGTGGTGATCCTCGTGGCCGTCCATGGTTCGGTGGCGAAGGCGGAGACGACGGCGATACCGACTGCCGTCGTCGGAGAGCCGGCATCGGCGGCATCGGCCGCGGCCTCTGCTGCGGCGCAGGAGCGGCCCCGGTGGGAGTGGCCGTTCGCTCCCTCGCATCTGTCGCGCGGGTTCGAGTCTCCGGTCGATCGTTACTCGGCGGGGCACCGCGGCATCGACATCGCGTCGACGACGGCGAGCGCGGTTCGCTCCCCCGACACCGCCATCGTCCGCTTCGTCGGGCGGGTGGTCGACCGTTCCGTGGTGACACTCGACCACGGCGACGGGGTGCTCTCGAGCTACGAGCCTCTCGACTCGTCTCTGGCGGCCGGGGACACGGTCACGCGCGGTCACCCTCTCGGTGTCGTGGCCACGGGCGGTCACTGCGCGGACGCCTGCCTGCATGTCGGCGTCCGGGTCGACGGCGAGTACGTCTCACCGCTGCTCTTATTCGAGCGCGTCCCGCCCTCGATCCTGCTCCCGCTCGGCCGATGAGCGCGCTCAGAACCGGCCCGCACCGCTCCCGCTCCCGCTCCCGCTCAGCCGATGGGCTCTGCTCGGCCGGTGTGTTGTGCGTGGCGTCCGCTTCCAGCGTTCAGGCGCGCGGGTGGGCGATGCGGTAGCTCTCTGTGAGTCTTTCGGTCGAGACGTGGGTGTAGATCTGGGTGGTGCCGAGGCTGGCGTGGCCGAGGATCTCCTGCACCGCCCGCAGGTCGGCGCCGCCGTCGAGGAGATGCGTCGCGGCCGTGTGCCGGAGGGCGTGCGGCCCCGCCGGACCCGCACCCGGGATCTCTGCGAGCAGCCCGGCGACCAGCTCGTACACGGCACGCGGACCGAGCCGGCCGCCGCGGGCGCCCAACAGCAGGGCCGGGCCGGAGCGCTCGGCGGCGAGCCGGGGTCGCGCGTCGGCGAGGTAGCGGCGGACGGTGATCGACGCGGGCACCCCGAACGGCACCACACGCTCCTTCGCTCCCTTGCCGAGCACGCGGACGGTCAGCCGGTCCAGGTCGACGTCGTCGACGTCGAGCCCGGTCAGCTCCGACACCCGGATGCCTGTCGCGTACAGCAGCTCGATCACCGTCAGGTCGCGCAAGGCAGCCGGCTCGCCCTCGTCCGCCCGCGCGGCGAGCCCAGCGAGGAGGTCGTCCATCTGGGCGCGTGTGATCACGCGCGGCAAGGTCTTGTCCGGCCGCGGCGCACGCAACCGCGCAGCGGGATCGACCGGCGCCCCGCTCATTCGCGTCAGCCACGCGCTGAACCCGCGCGCCGCCGCCGACCGCCGCGCAAGCGTCGCCTTCGCGAGCTCCCGCTGCGCCCCGTCCCAGAGCCAGTCCCGCAAGAGTTCGAGGGTCACGGCCTCGGTGCCGACCGATGCGCCCGCCGCCGACGTCTTCGCGACCGTCTCCGTTCCGCGCGCCGCAGCCGCACGGGCGGCGGCGAACGCGGCGAGCGCGGTCAGGTCGGAGCGGTACGCGCGCACGGTCTGCGCGGAGTATCCGCGCTCGACCTCGAGGTGGCGGGCGTAGCCGTCGATCGCGTCCGTGAAGTGCACCCCTCCAGCATCCCCCTCGCCGACGGCCGACGCGTGCAGCGACCCTCGGCGGACCCCGGGATCGGCCGCCTGAGCGGAGCCGCGCTTTCGTCACCATGCCGATCCCTCGGTCCGCTCCCTCGACCCATGGATCCGCTCCCTCGACCCACGGGTCGACCGCCTCGCCTCCTGCCCCCTCTCGCCACCCGTTCGCGCTGCTGCCTCATCGCACCGCCTCCCATCCGCGCCCGGTGAGACGGACGGTGCCGGAGAGCTCGAGGCGGCCCAGAGCGGCGCTCACGTCGCGGACGGAGCGTCCGGTCGCTCGCACGAGGTCGCCCGGTTCGAGCCCGCAGGCGTCGCTGAGGGCGGCGAGCACGGTGAGGTCGTCACCGTCCGCGCCATTCCTCACGGAGGCGTCGGCGGACGCGTCGCCCGCCGTTCCGCCCGGGGCGCCGATCGGACCGGCGAGCTCGGCCATCTCCTCGACCGTCGTCACGCAGGTGGCGGCGTACTCGCGGATGAGCCGGTGGCAGCCGGCGGAGGCGGGTGATGTCACCGGACCCGGCACCGCTCCCAATGGGCGGCCGATCTCAGCGGCGTGACCGGCCGTGTTGAGGGAGCCGGAGCGCTGCCCGGCCTCGACGACGACGGTCGCCGCACTGGATGCCGCGATGAGGCGGTTGCGCATCAGGAACCGCCAGCGCGTGGGCGTCGACCCGCAGGGCAGCTCCCCGAGGAGGAGGCCGGTGTCGGCGACACGGCGGAGGAGGTCGGAGTGACCGGCGGGATAGAGGCGGTCGACACCGCCGGCGAGGAATGCGACCGTCACGTGTCCGCTCGCGAGGGCGGCACGGTGGGCGGCTCCGTCGATGCCGTACGCCCCGCCGGAGACGATGGCGAAGCCGCGATCGCCGAGCCCGGCGGAGCTCTCCATCGCGACGTGCTCCCCGTAGCCGGTTGCTGCCCGTGCGCCGACCAGAGCGATCGAACGACGCAACCCCGCGAGTCGCCCCGGATCGCCGCGCACCCAGAGCGCGAGAGGCTCGCCGGCACCGAGTGAGGGGAGGCCGTCGGGCCATGCGGCATCCTCCGGGGTCAGGAGGCGCGCCCCCACGTGCGCGGCCATCTCCAGGGCCCGCACTCCCGACTCGAGCGTCCCGCGAGCGCGCCAGCGCTTCAGCGCCTCCTCCAGCCGCGCACGTTGGCGCGCGCTCGACGAGGTGCCGCCGATGCGCTGCAGCAGGCGGGAGGCGTCCTCGTCGTCCACGATCGCGGTCAGCGCTTCGACCGGGCCGAGCGCCGCGACGAGCGCGCCGGCGTCCAGATCACCGGGCTCGCACATCGTCCCCAGCGCCGCGCGGGCCATGCGGATACGCACGGCCTCCCTGGCATCGCCCGCGTCCGCCACCACGGGCGCACCCACGGCGACCGGATCGAGGAGCGCCGCCAGCCGTGCATAGGGGACGCCGAGGAATCCTCTGTCTGCGGTCATGCGCCGATCCCCCGCCTGAGGAAGAGTGCGCGCCCGAGATGGTCAGCCGTCGGCGCAACCGCACCGTCGAGGTCGGCAAGAGTCCACGCCAGACGGAGCGCCCGATCGTAGCCGCGCATGGTGATCGCGCCGCGCTCGAGCGCCCGGTCGAGGGGTCCGAGGGTGGCGGGGCCGATGCGCCGCGATCCCGACCGCAGCCAGACGCCCGCCACGTCGGCGTTGCGGAACCAACCGGTGCCCTCCAGCCGTGCCGCCGCCGCCGAGCGCGCGGCGTGCACGCGCTCCCGGAGCGCAGCACTGGTGCGACCCGTCGGCTCCCCGTCCCGCCCCGATCGCAGCGCGGCGAGTCCGAGCCTGCGCACGGTGAGGTGGATGTCGACGCGGTCGAGCAGCGGTCCTGACATTCGCGCGAGATACCGACGGCGCGCGATCGGCGTGCAGGTGCACTCCTCGTCGACCGAGCCGTAACGCCCGCACGGGCAGGGGTTGGAGGCGAGGACCAGCTGGAACCGCGCGGGGAAGGTCGCCGCACCGCTCGCGCGGTGGATGCTGACGGACCCCGACTCGAGCGGCTGCCGCAGGGCGTCGAGCACCGAGGGCGGGAACTCGGCGGCCTCGTCGAGGAAGAGGACCCCGTTGGTCGCGCGCACGATGGCTCCGGGAACGATGCGGCCGCTGCCGCCGCCCACCAGGGAGACCGCGCTCGCGGTGTGATGCGGCGCCTCGAACGGCGGCCGGCGGACGAGGCCGCCGCCGACCCCGAGCCCCGCGAGCGAGCGGATCGACGTCGACTCCAAGGCTTCCTCCCCGCTCAGATCGGGCAGCAACGACGGCAGCCGCCGAGCCAGCATGGTCTTGCCTGCGCCGGGAGGTCCGACCATCGCGACGTGATGGCCGCCCGCCGCTGCCGCGACGAGGGCGTCCACCGCCTCGTCGTTGCCGGCGACGTCCGCGAGGTCCGGCTCGTCCGCCGGACCGAGGTCGAGCCGAGGCCCCTCCACGGGATCGAGGTCCACCGGGTCGAGGTCGGCACCATGGGCGATCGCCGCTGCCCGGAGTCCCACGACGGCGACGACCTCCATCCCCTCCACGAGCTCGGCCTCCGCAGCGTTGGCGGTCGGGACGAACACGCGCCGGAAGCCGGCCTCCCGGGCCGCGACGACCGCCGGCAGCACCCCGGGGACGGGCCGGAGCCGCCCGTCGAGCCCCAGCTCGCCGAGGTGGACCGCGCGGGCGGCCGACTCCGCCGGAACGTCGCCGGCCGCGGCCAGCGCCGCGATCGCGATGGCCAGGTCGAAAGCGCTCCCCTGCTTGCGCAGTGACGCCGGGGAGAGGTTGACCGTGAGCTTGCGCTGGGTGAGGGGGCTGCCCGCGTTGACGGCGGCCGCACTGACACGCTTGCGCGACTCGCCGAGCGCGGCGTCCGGCAGACCGATGAGCACGAAGGCCGGGAGCCCGGCGGAGATGTCGGCCTCCACTTCGACGATGTCACCCCGTACGCCCGTCAAGGCGACGGCGAACGCGCGTGCCAGCGCCATCACGCGATCCCGGCGAGGTGCTCGACCGCCGGCGCGGGATCCCACGCGTCGATCACCGCGACCGCATCGATCCGGATGTCGCCCGGCAGAGGACCGTTCTCGCGGCACCACTCCGCCGCCAGTCGCCGCAACCGGGCGCTCTTCGCGGACGTGATGGCCTCGAAGGGATGCCCGAACGCGAGCGAGCTGCGCGTCTTCACCTCGACGAAGACGGTCGTCGTGCCCTCTCGCAGGATGAGGTCGATCTCCCCGATCGCGCAACGCCAGTTGCGGTCGAGCACGACACGGCCCGACGCCTCCAGCTGCTCCGCTGCCACCGCTTCGCCACGACGGCCCAATTCGTCTTTCTCTGCCATGTGTTCCTCCTGCCACCAGACTGGGCGGAGGAGGCCCCGCAGCGGGCGGATCCGGAAGATCGGTGGAGAGGAGGCGGAGAGAGGGCCGCTGTGGAGGAGAACGTGCTACTCGTCGAGAGCGAGCTCCTTCGGGAGCTCGAACTCCTTGCTCGAGAGCTCCTCGATGTTGACGTCTTTGAACGTGAGCACGCGCACCGACTTCACGAACCGGTCGGCGCGGTAGACGTCCCACACCCACACATCGTTCATCGTGAGCTCGAAGTAGAAGTCGTGCTCGGTGTCCCGGCGCACGAACTCCACCTCGTTGGCGAGGTAGAAGCGGCGCTCCGTCTCGATCACGTACTTGAACTGCGAGACGACGTCCCGGTACTCGCGATACAAAGCCAACTCGACCTCGCGGTCGTAGTCGTCGAACTCGTCTTCATCCATCGTCCGTCAAGTCTATGCCGGTTCGGAGCTCAGAGAGGAATGTCGAGGGTGGCGGTGTCCTTCAGCCAGGTGAGACGGTGCAGCGCGCTCGGGCCGAGCGCGTCCAGCGCGGCGAAATGCTCGCGGGAGGAGTACCCCTTGTTGCTCGCCCAGCCATAGCCCGGGTACTCGGCGTCGTGCTGGATCATCAACCGGTCCCGGTGCACCTTCGCGATCACCGAAGCAGCCGCCACCGACGCGCAGTCGCGGTCGGCTTTGACGCGGGTCACCACACGCGCGGGGCGCATCAGCGACGGGTTGAGATAGTCGTAGTTGCCGTCGAGGATGAGCGTGCTGTCGTGCACGGACGCCCCCTGCTCCTCGAGAGCGGCCAGCGCCCGGGCTCCGGCGAGACCGAGGCACCGCATGATTCCGAGGGAGTCGACCTCGGCGGCGGTGGCCAGGCCGACCGCGTGGAACAGTGACCAGCGTCGGCACGCGGGCTCCAGGGCCTCGCGCGCCGCCTCCGGCAGCAGCTTGGAGTCGCGCAGCCCGACCGGGATGCGCCTCACCGCCGTGTCGATCACGACCATGCCGACCGCCACCGGGCCGGCGAGGGCGCCGCGCCCGACTTCGTCGACGGCGACGATGGACGTCACCCCGTCGCGGTACAGCGCCTTCTCGAAGCGCAGCGTCGGCGTCACCGGGGCCATCATCCTGAGCTCTCCTCCACACGTGCGAAGACTTCAGGATAGTCGTCCAACCAGGTCCACCGGCTGGCCGGCCAGCTGATCACGAACGCCCGGCCGACGACGTTCGAGACCGGGACGAAACCGTGCCCCGGCAGCGCCTGATTGCGGGACGAGTCCTGCGACGCGTACCGGTTGTCCCCCATCACCCAGAGCTCGCCCGCGGGGACCGTGACGTCGAACGCGACGGTCGCGGCGTCGACCTGCCCGGAGGGGACGACGACGTACGGCTCCACGATGGGGACCCCGTTCACTGTGAGGCGCCCGCCGGCCGTGCAGCAGGTGACGTGGTCGCCGGGCAGTCCGATGACGCGCTTGACCAGGTGGTCGTCGCTGTCGGACGCCGACAGGCCGACGAAGGTGAGCGCGGTGTCGACCACCTGGCCGAGAGGGTCCTGCCGCGTCGGGGCGGCGCGCGGCAGCCAGCCTCCGGGATCCCGGAACACGACCACATCGCCGCGGGCGAGCGGGAGGAGCGACGGCTGCAGCTCGTTGACGATGATCTTGTCCTGGATCTGGAGCGTGTTCTCCATCGAGCCGGAGGGGATGTAGAACGAGCGGACGACGAATGTCTTGACCAGGAACGACACCAGGAGGGCCACGACGACGATGATCGCGGCATCGCGCGCGAACCTCAGCGCCGTGCGCCGCTTCTCGCGCTCGCCACCCGCCGCGCGCCGCGCGCCTGCGGGAACCGTGTCTTCCGTCATTTAACCGTCTGAGCTCCCGGACCAGTGTAGGACCGGGAGCTCAGGACGACTGCGGCGCAGGGCCGCGCGACACGCTGCGGGAAGCGGCTCAGTTGTCGCGCTTCTCCTTGATCTTCGCCTTCTTGCCGCGCAGTTCGCGCAGGTAGTAGAGCTTGGCGCGACGGACGTCACCGCGGGTGACGACCTCGATCTTGTCGATGACCGGCGAGTGGACCGGGAAGGTGCGCTCGACGCCCACCTGGAAGCTGATCTTGCGGACCGTGAAGGTCTCGCGGACGCTCTCGCCCGAGCGGCCGATCACGACGCCCTGGAACACCTGGACGCGCGCGCGCGAGCCCTCGATGATGTTCACGTGCACCTTGACGGTGTCTCCGGCGCGGAACTCGGGGATGTCCGACTTGAGGGACGCTGCGTCCACCTGGTCGAGGATGTGCATTGCTGTTCGCTCTCTGTACCCGCCGACAGGTCGGGGACGGATTCGGGGCCGCGATCACGCGAGGCGCGGGCGGCCGTTCATTCGGTTGGGGTGTGCACGAGTCGATGCTGGCTCCCCTGTGGCAGAGCCGGGCCGCGGCACAAGCATCCATTCTGCCATGCCGGGGGTCTGATCGCCAAAGCGGTCAGCGGTCGTCGTGCCGCTCCTCGACCACGATGTACTCGATGCTCTCATCGGCCGGCCCGGGGCGGCGCACCTGCTGCGGCTGGGCGGCGCGCTCGTACGCCTCGAAGGTCTGCTGCACCCGCGCCCGCATGTCGGTGACGAGCTCCCAGAGCAAGAGCCAGAACGTGCCGAGGAAGAAGAGGACCGCGAGCACCGCGAGCCAGCCCGCCGCACCGGCCGGGAAGAACCCGAAGGCGATCACCGACGCGTGCCACCCGGTGAGGAGGGCGGCGTCGGCCCACGAGACGGCGCGGACGTCGCGTGCGCTGCGCCGGGCGACCGTGATGCCGCCGACGGCGAGCTGGGCGAGGAAGAGGATCGGGCACAGGATGAGGAGGCCGAGGAAGCTCCAGCCGCTCCCCTGGCTGAACGCCGCCCAGCCGATCAGCAGCCACACCGGGAGCACCACGGCGGACGGGAAGAGCCACCAGTAGAACGCCTTGCGGATGATCACGCGACCAGCGTAGCCGCGCCCGCCTGTGCTCCGGCTGCGGGTTCGCCGAGGGCCGAACGTCCGTGGAAGACTGGGATGCGCCGTGCGCAGCGCGCGGACGGCGTCAGGAGAGGAACGCACCCGTGATCGAGCTGAGGACCCCCGCCGAGATCGAGCAGATGCGGCCGGCCGGCCGCTTCGTCGCCGAGGTGCTGGGCGAGACCGCCGCCGCGGCGAAGGTGGGCGTCAACCTCCTGGAGCTCGACCGCATCGCGCACGACCTCATCCGGTCGCGCGGCGCCGAATCCTGCTACATCGACTACCACCCGTCGTTCGGAGCGAGCCCGTTCGGCAAGGTCATCTGCACGTCCGTCAACGATGCCGTACTCCACGGCCTCCCGCACGACTACCGGCTGCGCGACGGCGACCTCCTCAGCCTCGACTTCGCCGCGAGCGTGGACGGGTGGGTGGCCGATTCCGCGGTGTCGATCGTCGTCGGGTCCGCGCGCGACGAGGACCTGCGCCTGATCGACACGACCAGGCGCGCCCTGGCCGCGGGGATCGCCGCCGCGCAGCCAGGCGGGCGGATCGGGGACATCTCCGCCGCCATCGCGGCGGTCGCGCACGCCGAGGGTTACTCGATCAACACGCAGTTCGGCGGCCACGGGGTCGGGCGCACCATGCACGGTGACCCGCACGTCCCGAACGACGGTCGCGCCGGCCGTGGCTTCCCGCTCAAGCCCGGACTCGTCATCGCGATCGAGCCGTGGTTCCTCGAGACCACGGACCGGATCGTCACGGACCCGGACGGCTGGACGCTGCGCAGCGCGGACGGCTCCCGCGGAGCACACTCGGAGCACACGGTCGCGATCACGCCGGACGGCCCCCTCGTCCTCTCCGCACCGTAGCCCCGCGGCGACGCTGCCGGCTCCCGCGCGCTTCAGTCTCCGGGAAGCAGATCCGGACGCACGCGCCGGGTGCGCTCGAGCTGCTGCTCGTGCCGCCAGGTCGCGATCGCGCCGTGGTTGCCCGAAAGCAGCACCGGCGGCACCTCGTGCCCGCGCCACTGAGCCGGCTTGGTGTAGCTCGGGTACTCCAGGAGACCGTCCTCGTGCGACTCCTGCACCAGGCTCTCCGGATTGCCGACGACGCCGGGGATGAGACGGCCTACCGCCTCGATCATCGCCATCGTCGCGACCTCCCCGCCGTTGAGCACGTAGTCGCCGATGCTCATCAGCCGCACGCGTGCCCGCGTCGCCGTGTCGTCGAACACCCGCTGGTCGATCCCCTCGTAGCGGCCGCAGCCGAAGACGAGGTGCTCCTCCTCGGCCAGCTCGCGCGCGAGGGACTGGGTGAAGACCTCGCCGGCCGGCGACGGAAAGATCACCACGGGATCGTGCGCTCCGTCGCCCAGCACGGCGTCGAGGGCCTCCCCCCAGGGCTCCGGCTTCATCACCATGCCGGCTCCCCCGCCGTACGGGGTGTCGTCGACGGTGCGATGCCTGTCGTGGGTGTGGTCGCGCAGGTCGTGCACGCCCAGCTCGATGATCCCCGACTGCCGCGCCTTGCCCAGCAGGGAGATGTCCAGCACATCGAAGAACGTCGGGAAGATCGTGACGATGTCGATGCGCATGCAGACGAGTCTATTCGGGGACGACGGCCAGCTCGCGGTCGCGCGGGACGAGCGGAGTCGCGACGGCCGGGCAGAGGGCGACCACCGCGAAGGCGACGGGATAGCCGAGCCAGCCGATGAGGCCGCCCACCGCGGGCCCGACGACCGACGCCGCCAGGAACTGACCGGTGTTCTGCGCGCCGAGGGCACGGCCCGACCAGAACGGCCCGGCGATCTCGGCGACCGACGTGTAGGCGAGGCCGTTGTCGGCGACCGTGACGATCGCCGCGACGATCAGGATGACCGCGGCGGGCACCGAGCCGAAGGCCGAGGCGGCCGCCATCAGGAGCATGACCACGACGGCCGCGAGCGACACCCAGCGCAGTGGGCGCAGGTGGCTGCCGACCCGGTCGCTGAGCACGCCCACCCCGATGCGCCCGATCGCACCCGCGAACTGGCTCACGCCGATCACGATGCCGGCCGCCAGCGACGAGAAGCGCAGCTCGGTGACGAGCCACACGAGGCCGAAGGTCGACACGGTGAACTGAGGGACGACCAGCAGCATCGACACCGAGTGGATGCGCCACAGCAGCGAGGTCTCGCGATAGGGGCGCCAGGTCGCTTGTCGGTGCTCGGACTCCCCCGGGGACGCCTTCCGCGGCGGTCGCGGCGGGTCGACGATCCCGACGGCGCACAAGACGGCCGAGACGGCGCACAGGGCCGTCGGAACGATCAGCGCGGCGGCGACCCCGCCTGCATTCGCCAGCAGCGGGATGGAGATCGCGGCGATCGCGACGCCGAGCGGCTGGCACATCTGGCGGATGCCCATGGCGAGTCCCCGCCGCTCCTTCGGGAACCAGCCGATCACGACGCGCCCGCTGGCGGCGTTGGGGCTGGCCGCGGCCATGCCGCCCAGGAGGAAGAACGCGCCGAGCAGCACGTACGACGACACGAACATCGCTGCGAGCCCCGCGATCGCGGTCAGGGCGAGCCCGGAGGCGATCACCCAGCGCTCCCCGATCCTGTCGCTCAGCGCCCCCCACGCGATGAGCGTGAGGACGAGCCCGAGCGTGGGCGCCGACGCGAGCAGTCCCGCCTGGGCGAGGCTCAGTCCCCTCTCGGTGTGGAGCATCGGGATGAGGAACGCCGGGGTCGAGACGAACACCGTCGAGCTCGCCTGGGCGAGCACGCCGAACCCCAGCATCATCCACGGGCGGGGCCGTCGCGAGTCGGATCGTTGAAGGACGGGCATCATGCGGTATACCCTAATGGTATACCGACCCGGTGCACCACATCGAGAGGACCCCATGAGCGAGCAGCCCACTGTCTACGAGCGCCTGCGCGCCGAGATCCTCGACCTCGACCGCGTGCCCGGCTCCCGCCTGACGGAGCGAGGGCTCGAGACCGACCTGGGAGTCTCTCGCACACCGCTGCGGGCCGCCCTGATGCGCCTGGAGGGCGAGGGCCTCGTCTCGCGCGACGGTCGCGCGTGGCAAGTCTCCCCCATCGACCTCGGCGAGATCGCCCGGCTCAGCGAGCTGCGCGACGCCCTGGAGACGGCCGCCGTGCGCCTCACCTGCGAGCGCGCCACCGATGACGACATCGCCGCCCTGGTGACCCGGCTGGGCGCATACGACCTCGGCCGCACGCACGAGGACGCCATCGGAGCGGGCACCGGTTTCCATGTGCGGCTCGCCGCCCTCAGCGGCAACCACTTCTTCGCGGACTCCGTCGACGCCGCGATGACCCGCCTCGCCCGCACCCGCTGGCTGGAGGTGCGGAGTGAGGAGTCACGGCGGACCGCCTGGGAGGAGCACCGGCGGATCCTCGACCTCGTCGCGGCGCGGGATGCGGACGCGGCGGCGGAGCGCATCCACCGCCACATCGTGGCCACCCACGAGCGCTTGGCGACGGCGCTCGGCGCGGACGCCCGCGGGCTCCGCGCCCGCGGCCTCGCGATCGTCGGCTGAGAACGAGAAGAGCCCCGACCGGATGGTCGGGGCTCTTCTCACGAGGTTCAGTCCTGAGCAGGCGGCTCTTCCTGAGCGGGCGATTCTCCGGCCGAGGCGTCCCCGGACGGAGCCTCCCCCTCCTCCGGGAGCTCTTCGAAGAGCCCCGTCGGCGGCGTGAGCGTGACCGTTCCGGCGGCCAGGTCGACCTCGGGCACGATCGCCTTCACGAACGGCACGAGCACCTCGCCCGCGTCGGTCTTGATCGCCAGCAGATCCTGCGCGGGCAGGTGGTCGACCCGGGCGACCGTGCCGACGGGCACGCCGTCACGGAGGGCGCTCAGCCCGACCAGCTGGTGGTCGTACCAGGCGTCCTCCTCCTCGGGGAGCTCCGTGGCGTCCTGACTCACCCAGAGGATGGCCTTCACCAGGGTCTCGGCCTCGGTCCGGTCGTCCACGCCCTCGAAGAATCCGACGGCGTGCCCGTTGTACCAGCGCAGCTCGACGAGCCTCAGGGTCTTGCCGTGCCACTTGGAGGCAGTGGGAACCTGGAGGGTGAACTCCGCTCCCGGGACGAACCGCTTCTCCGGCTCGTCGGTGAACAGTTCGAGCTTGATGGCTCCCTTGAGCCCGTGCGCCTTGGTGAGCCGGCCGACGCGGAGCTCGGTCTGACCGGGTCGCGGCGCGACGTCCTTACGGGGCAGCTTGTGGTCGGCCACCTCAGTCGTCGACGACGTCGACGCGGACGCGACGGCCGTCGGCCAGCGCGGACACGAGCGTGCGGAGCGCCTTGGCGGTGCGGCCGGCACGGCCGATCACCCGGCCGAGGTCCTCGGGATTCACGCGAATCTCGAGGACCTCGCCACGCGGGGAGCCTTTGGCCACGACGTGCACGTCTTCCGGGTGGTCGACGATGCCCTTGACCAGGTGCGTGAGCGCGGGTGCGAGCAAGGTGTTACGCCTTCTCGCCGTCGGCGTCGGCGACGATTTCTTCGGCCTCGGCGACGACCTCGGCCTCAGCGGCCTCCTCCGCCTCGACCTCGGCCTCGACGACGGCCTCCGCCTCGGCGACGACCTCGGCGGGCTTCTCGGCCTTGGGCTTCAGAACCGGCTTCTTCTTCTCGTCGGCGACGAACGCGACCTTCTCGTCCGCGGTCTTCACGGTCGAGACGGCGTCCTTGTCGCCCTTGAACTTGCCCCAGTCGCCCGTGAGCTTGAGGAGCACGAGGACCTGCTCGGACGGCTGGGCGCCGACGCCGAGCCAGTACTGCGCGCGGTCGGAGTCGACCTCGATGCGCGAGGGCTCCTCGGTCGGGTGGTACAGACCGATCTCCTCGATGACGCGACCGTCGCGCTTGGTGCGCGAGTCGGCGACGACGATGCGGTAGTACGGAGCGCGGATCTTGCCCAGGCGCTTCAGACGGATTTTGACAGCCACAATTCTCCAGTGTTGATGAGTGCGTTTCGTCGAACTGACTGCCGTGGGCGTGGGGGCACACTCGGCAGGAGGTCTATTGGTATTCCGCCGAACCGGATAGAGGGTCGGGTACGGCGGAACTCAACTAGCTATTCTGTCAGATAGTGCCCTGCTTTGAACAATCGGACGGACGGAACGCCCTGTGCAGATCGAATTCGCGGAGTCCGAGCGCTCCACCGTCGGCATCGAGTGGGAGATCGCACTGGTGGACGGGTCGACGGGAGACCTCGTCCAGATCGCCGACGAGGTCCTGCGCGAGCTCGGGACGCCCGACGGGCGGGAGCACCCGCAGATCACGCACGAGCTGCTCCTCAATACGGTCGAGCTGGTGAGCCGCGTGCACCGCACCGTGCCGGCCGCCGTCGCCGACCTCTCCGGGCTGATCGACCTCGTGCGCGGGGTGACCGACCCGCTGGGCGTCGAGCTGCTGTGCGCGGGCACCCATCCGTTCGCCCAGTGGTACGACCAGAAGGTCACCCCGAACGACCGCTACGACCGCCTGCTGGATCGCACGCAGTGGTGGGGCCGCCAGATGATGATCTGGGGTGTGCACGTGCATGTCGGGATCGACGCGCGCGACAAGGCGCTCCCGATCGTGAACGGCCTGCTCACGTATTACCCGCATCTGCAGGCGCTCAGCGCTTCGAGTCCGTTCTGGGCCGGGGCCGCGACCGGATACGCGTCCAACCGGGCGCTGATGTTCCAGCAGCTCCCGACCGCCGGCCTCCCGTGGCAGTTCGGCACCTGGGCGAACTACGAGGAGTACGTGCAGGATCTGGTGACCACCGGAGTCGTGACCGACCACTCCGAAGTGCGCTGGGACATCCGCCCGTCGCCGAAGTGGGGCACCGTGGAGATGCGCGCCTGCGACGGCCTGTCGACGACGGACGAGGTCGGCGCCGTCGCTGCGCTCATCCACTGCCTGACCGACCGGATGTCGGGCGACCTGGACGCCGGCGCCGAGCCGGTCACCCTGCAGCCGTGGTTCGTGCGCGAGAACAAGTGGCGGGCCGCCCGCTACGGGCTCGACGCCGAGATCATCGAGGCGCCGGACGGCCGTGAGCGACTCGTCTCCGACGCCCTGCGGGAGCTGGTCGACGAACTGCGCCCGACCGCCGAGCGGCTGGGCTGCCCCGAGGAGCTGGAAGGGGTGCTGCGCATCCTGGACGGCGGAGCGAGCTATCAGCGGCAGCTGGCCGTCGCGGAAGCGAACGGCGGCAGCCTGCAGGCGGTGGTCAGCTCGCTGACGCACGAGCTGCGCGGCGGCCTCGCCCGCTGATCGCGCGCCTCGGCCTTACCACACAGGAACACCGTGTGCCGCCCATAGCGAAGACAAAGGGTCGGTTCCTAGGGTGGAGGCATGCTCTCCCACCGCCCGCTCGCCGCGCTGGCCGCCGCCGTGACGGTGGCGAGCGGCGCGGCCCTGGCCCTCAGCGGGTGCTCGGCCGCGACGCCGCCCACCCCCGTCGGGACGGCGGTGGCGGACGCCCACACCCGCGTCGCGGTGATCGGCGACTCGATCGAGGCCGGGCTGGGCCTCGATCCGACGGAGGCGTGGCCGGAGCTGCTCGCCGTGGACCGCCGCTGGGGCCTCGACAACCTCAGCGTCTCCGGGGCCGGGTTCGTGTCCACCGGCGCCGACGGCGGCACTTTCGCGACCCAGGTGACGGCCGCGATCGCCGACAAGGCGCAGCTCGTCCTGATCGGCGCGTCCGACAACGATCTGGGCACGGACACTGCGACGGTCGCCGCCGCGATGTCCGCCGCGGTCGACCGGCTGCACTCCGCCCTCCCCCACGCCCGGATCATCGGTTACGACGCGCTGAGCGGCGCCGCGTCGGACGACGACCTCGCGCCGCTGGATGCCGCCCTGAAGGCGGCCGTGGCTGCAGAGGGCGGCACGTGGATCGACCTCGGCGAGCCCTACCGCGACCAGGACGGACTCGTGCAGGCCGACGGCGAGCATCCGACCGTCGCCGGCCAGCATGCCATCGCCGCGGTCGCGCTCACCGCACTCGACGGCCTCGTGGAGGCGCGCGCGGCGAGCACGGCGACGCCCGCGAGCTGACACCTCCGAATCCGCTTCTGACCGAGAGTCCGGGGCGCGCCGAACGACACACAGTGTTCACGCAGGTTCAGCGATCTATCCTCGCTCCGTGCCCACCACCCGACCACGCCGGCGACGCCCTCTGAGTCTCGCGCTGGCACTCGCCGCGATCGTCGCCGCAACCGCCCTCGCCGGCTGCGCCGCAACGGCGCGACCCGTCGCAGCGGAGTCCGCCGCGGCTCCCGCCGCCGACGAGCAGCCCTCCGCGGTCGCGATCGGCGACTCGATCGCGTTCGGCAAGGGCGTGCGGCCGGACGAGTCCTGGCCCGCCCTCGTCGCCGCGCAACACGGCTGGCGACTCGACGACCTCGCCGTGTCCGGCTCCGGTTTCGTGAAGGCCGGCTGGAACGGCAAGACCTACGGCGACCAAGTCACAGAGGCGCTGGCGCTGCACCCCGCGTACATCCTCATCGCCGCGACCCGCAATGACCGGTACGAGGATCCCGCCCGCGTCGAGGCGAACGCCGATCAGCTACTCGGCGAACTGCGGGACGCCTTCCCGCACGCCCGCATCATCGGCATCACGGGCATCTGGGGAGCGGACGCGCAGCCCGCCACCCTCGACCGCGTCGACGACATCGTCGGCGCCGCAGTGCGCGCGGTCGGCGGAGACTTCCTCGACCTCGGCCGCCCGCTCGAAGGCAAGGCGGACCTGCTGCAGCCGGACGGCATCCACCCGAATGCCGCGGGCCAGCGCGCCGTGGCCGCGCGGATCGAGAGCCGGCTGGCTCCCCTCGTGGCGACGCTCTAGGCGGCGGCTCGGCGAGCGGGCCTCAGCGGCCCAGGAACTTCTGCAGCGAGGCCAGCTCCTCCTCGGTGGGGCCGCCCTGTTTTGCTGCGCCGCCTCCCAGGCCGAGGCCGCTTCCGGCGCGGGCCGACGTCGCGTTCGGGTCGATGCCCGACGCGAGCGCGGCGTTCTCCGCCGCACGCTTCGCCGGGTTGCCGGAACGGGACCCCTTCTTCTTCTTGGCCTGCGGCTTGCGGCCGGCGTACCCCGCACCCGGGATGGGTCCCATGCCGGGGACGTTCGGAACGCCCCCCTTGGCGACGGTCTTCATCATCTTCGCTGCCTGCTCGAAACGGTTGACGAGCTGGTTCACCTCGGTGACGGTGGTGCCGGAGCCCTTGGCGATGCGGAGGCGGCGGGAACCGTTGAGCAGCTTGGGCGTGGTTCGCTCGGCCTTCGTCATCGACTGGATGATGGCCTCCGTGCGCACGATCTCGCTCTCATCGAAGTTGTCCAGCTGCTGCTTCATCTGCCCGGCGCCGGGGAGCATGCCCATCATCTTCTTGATGGATCCCATGTTGCGCAGCTGCTGCATCTGCTTGAGGAAGTCGTCGAGCGTGAAACTGTCGGTCGCGAACTTCTCGGCGACCTTGCGCGCCTCCTCCTCGTCGAAGGCCTCCTGGGCCTGCTCGATGAGGGTGAGGATGTCACCGAGGTCGAGGATGCGCGACGCCATGCGGTCGGGGTGGAACGGCTCGAAGTCGTCCAGCCCCTCACCGGTGGACGCGAAGATGATCGGCCGACCGGTGACGGACGCGACCGAGAGGGCGGCACCGCCGCGGGCGTCGCCGTCGAGCTTCGAGAGCACGACGCCGGTGAAGTCGACGCCGTCCTGGAAGGCCTTCGCGGTCGCGACGGCATCCTGACCGATCATCGCGTCGATGACGAACAGCACCTCGTCGGGGTCGGTGGCCTTGCGGATGTCGGCGGCCTGCTTCATCAGCTCGGCGTCGACGCCCAGGCGGCCAGCGGTGTCGATCACGACCGTGTCGTACTGCTTCGTCTCGGCGAACTTCAGGGCGTCTTTGGCGACCTTCACCGGGTTGCCGACGCCGTTGCCCGGCTCCGGGGCATAGACCGGCACCCCGGCCTGCTCGCCGACGATCTGCAGCTGGGTGACCGCGTTGGGACGCTGGAGGTCGGCGGCGACGAGGAGGGGCGTGTGGCCGTCCTTGACGAGCCATTTGCCCAGCTTGCCGGCCAGGGTCGTCTTTCCCGCGCCCTGGAGGCCGGCGAGCATGATGACCGTCGGCGGCTTCTTCGCGAACTGCAGGCGGCGCTGCTCGCCGCCGAGGATGCCGATGAGCTCCTCGTTGACGATCTGGACGACCTGCTGGGCCGGGTTGAGCGCTTTGTTGACGTCGTCGCTGAGCGCCCGCTCGCGCACCTTTCCGGTGAACTCTTTGACCACGTCGAGCGCGACGTCGGCGTCGAGCAGGGCGCGGCGGATCTCGCGCACGGTGCCGTCGACGTCCGACGGCGACAGCTTGCCCTTGGTGCGCAGGTTCTTGAAGGTGTCCGCGAGACGGTCGGACAGCGTGCCGAAAGTAGCCATGATCCGACAAGTCTACCGGGAGCGGCCGCGCGTCCGCCGTGTGTCGGCCGAGTGGTCAGCCCTGGGTGTCGACCGCCACCACATCGCCGCGCACGTCGAAGGAGACGGTCAGGATGGCGTCGGTCTCGTCGGGGCTGATCGAGTAGTCGAAGGTGGCGAACACTTCGTCCTCCTCGGCGTTGTCCGGCTGGAGGACGATGTGGAGCAGCTGCAGCGAACGCAGGACGTCGATCGCGATGTCGCCCGAGTTGTGCACCAGGAGGTCGACGAGGCTCTCCCCCATCATGTCCACGTGCTGGTCGATGTACGTGCTCGTCGCCGACTGGCGCGAGCTCAGCTCGGCGACCAGGGCGTCCCGCGCCCGCGCATCGAAGCCCTCGAGCGCCTGGACGAGCGCCGCGGCCGCATCGAGGGCGAACTCCGTGACCGCCGTCTCGTCGTCCGCCAGCAGCTCCACCTCGACGGCCTGGTCCGCGAGGTCGACCGTGTCGGACCAGGCGAGGCCGCCCGAGGCCGTCTCGTCGATGATCCCGAAATAGTCGTGCTCGATCGCCACGCTCTCCCCCTATCCGACCAGCTGCTGCGCGAAGACGTGCGGCGTGAAGCCGGTGAGGTCGTTGATCCCCTCGCCCTGGCCGACCAGCTTGATCGGGATGCCGGTGCGCTCCTGCACCGCGAGCACGAAGCCGCCCTTGGCCGAGCCGTCCAGCTTCGTGAGCACGAGACCGGTGACGCCGGCGTGCTCCAGGAACGCCTCCGCCTGGGCGAGGCCGTTCTGCCCGGTGGTGGCGTCGAGCACGAGGAGCACCTCCGAGATCGGCGCCTGCTTCTCGACGACACGCTTGATCTTGGACAGCTCGTCCATCAGGCCGCCCTTGGTCTGGAGACGGCCCGCCGTGTCGATGATGACGATCTCGATGCCGTCGTTCTTGGCCTTCTCGACCGTCTGGAACGCGACGGAGGCCGGGTCCTGCCCCTGCTGCTGCGGGCGGACGATGGCGGCCCCTGCGCGCTCCGCCCACGTCGCGAGCTGCTCGACGGCCGCCGCGCGGAAGGTGTCGGCCGCGCCGACGATCACGGTGCGGTCGTAGGTGCGCAGGAACTTGGCGAACTTGCCGATCGTGGTCGTCTTGCCGACCCCGTTCACGCCCACGACCAGCACGATCGCGGGGCGGTCGCTGAGCGTGAGCGTGGTGTCGTGCTGCGAGAGCCGCTCCTCGAGCGTCTCCCGCAGCATGCGCTGGAGGTCCGCCGGGTCCGTGGTGTGGAAGCGCTCCACCTTGGCGCGGAGGTCGTCGACGATCGCCTCGGTGACGTCCGGCCCGAAATCGGCTGTGATCAGCGCCGCCTCCAGGTCGTCCCAGGTGTTCTCATCGATGGTCTTCTTGGCGAACAGCCCGCGAAGGGCGCCCGACAAGGACCAGGGGGTGCGGTCTGCCATGACACTCAGACTAGTTGCTAGCGTTGGCCCATGTTCTCCCTCGTGGCGGTGTCGGCCGAGCTCGCCGAGCAGCTCGTCGCGATCGAGTCGGACGGGGAGGACGCGGTCCACCAGGCGCGCACGCGGGTCCGGCGGCTGCGCAGCATCCTCGGCGTCTACCGGAAGGCGTTCGAGCCGGAGGAGGCCCGGCGGCTGCGGGCGCGGCTGAAGGCGCTCGGCGCGCGGCTCGGCGAGGTGTGCGACCGGGAGGTGCGCGCCGATGCGCTGGACGACCTCCCCGGTGCCGATGACGATCCCGCGCTGGTCGATGCGGTCGAGGCGCTGGCCGCGCAGGCGCGCGCGGAGCACCGCGAGGCGCTGCACGCCCTCCTGGAGCACCTTCGCGGTCGCTCCCACCGGCGGCTCCTGGCGGACGTGCAGTCGTTCGCCGCCGATCCCCCGCTCACCGTCGCGGGCAGGGAGCACCCGCGCCGGGTCGTCCGCCGCGGCCTCGCGAAGGCCGTCGACCGGGTGCACGCCGCGCGCGGCGACGCGCTGGCGGAGCGGCATGAGACACGCAAGGCCGCCCGGCGGGTGCGATACGCGGCGGAGGCCGTCGCGGACGACCTCGGGCGGGACGCCGTGCGCCTCGCCGCGGCGGCGGAAGCGGTGCAGGACGCGCTCGGCTCCCACCGCGACGACACCCTCCTCGCCGCTTCTCTGCGTGAGCACGATCTCGAAGCGGCCGCCGTCCGCTGCGAGCGGCGGGCGCGGGAGGCGCTGAACGGCGTCGAAGAGAAGGTCGGGGCCATCAGGATCTGACGTCCCCTGCCACGGTCGTCGCGGGCTCTCGGGCGCAGCATCGCCTCACCCGTCCGTCACGACGCTGCGCGGTCCTCCGACGCCGCCTCCTGGGCGACGCGCTGACCGACGACGGCCGAGACCCCGTCCTGCCGCATCGAGACGCCGTAGAGGGCGTCCGCGATCTCCATGGTGCGCTTCTGATGCGTGATGACGATGAGCTGGCTGTCCTCGCGCAGGTCCTCGAAGATCGTCAGCAGGCGGCCGAGATTGGCGTCGTCGAGCGCCGCCTCCACCTCGTCCATGATGTAGAACGGGCTGGGGCGCGCCTTGAAGATCGCGATGAGCAGCGCCACCGCGGCCAGGGAGCGCTCACCGCCGGAGAGCAGGGAGAGGCGCTCGATCTTCTTGCCTGCCGGTTTGACCGAGACCTCGATACCGGTCGTCAGCAGATCGTCCGGGTCGGTGAGGGCGATGTGGCCGACGCCGCCCGGGAAGAGTATCGGGAACACCCGTGTGAAGGCCGCCTCGGTGTCGGCGAACGCAGACTCGAAGATCGTCTGCATCTTCTCGTCGATCTCCTCGATGATCGTCACGAGGTCCTTGCGCGTGTTCGTGAGGTCGGTCAGCTGCTCCGTGAGGAACTTGTGGCGCTGTTCCAGTGCGGCGAACTCCTCGAGGGCGAGCGGGTTGACCCGACCGAGCTGGGCGAGCTTGCGCTCCGCCTGGGCGAGGCGCTTCTGCTGCTGCTCGCGCACGAACGGGACAGTGGGCTGCTCCGCGCCGTCGGCCGGATCGCCGTCCTCCGAGTCCCGCGCGACGGGGATGCCCACTTCCGGGCCGTATTCGGCCACCAGAACGTCCTCCACCAGCCCGAGTTCGCTTCCGACGCGCTCGAGCAGGCTGGAGAGGTGCAGCTTCTTCTCGTAGATCTGCAGTTCGAGGCCGTGGACGCTCTCGGTGACGCCGTGCAGGCGCTCGCGCAGCGCGCTCTCCTCGCGGCGCACGGTCGCGAGCTCCTCGTTCTGGCTGGCGCGCTCCGCCTCCGCCGTGGCGAGCTCGAGCCGGGCCTGCGCGACCGAACGGTCGACGGAGGCGAGGACGGGCGGCAGGGCGTCCACGACGGCCTGCGCCGCGTCGAGCTGCCGACGGCGGACGACGGCGCGCCGGGCGGCCTCCTCCGCGGCGGCCCGCTCGGCCTCGAGCTGGCGGGCGAGCGCCTCTCCGCGCGCCTGCTCCGCCCGCACGCGCTCCTTCGCCGTCTCGACGCCGAGCCGTGCCTCGACCTCGGCCTCCCGCGCGCTGTCGAGCTCGGCAGAGAGCGTGTCGCGCGCGCTGACGTCGAGGATGGGCCGCGGGCGCGAGCGCGCCGACTCCAGCTCGGCCTTCGCCTTCTCGGCGGCGGCCTCCGCCTCCGCGACGCGCTCGGCGGCCTGCTCGTGGGCACGACCATGCCGCTCGGACTCCGCCAGGGCCGCCTCGAGCTGCACCTTCACGCGGTTCAGCTGTTCGGTGCGTGCCGCCAGCTGAGCGTCGAACTCCCGCAGGGAGGCCAGCGCCGCCTGCGACTGCTCCTTGGCGACCTGGACGACGCCCCGCTGCTCCGCGAGCGCGAAGCCGGCGCGTTCGATCAGGGAGGTCACCTCTCCCAGCCGGTCCGCCGCCGCGTCGCGCTCGGCGATGAGCTCGATGCGGCTCTGCTTGGCACCCGAGCCGCCGCGGAGCACGTACCGGGTGAGCACGTCCCCGGCCCGCGTGATGAGGGTGACGGGACCGCCGAGGTCGCGGGCGGCGAACGCGTCGGCGGCGGCGCGAGCGGCGTCGAGGTCGTCCGCCACGGCCGTATAAGCGAGGACGCCGAGGATGCCGCCGGGAGCCTCGACGACGCTCCGCGCGGGGACAACGCCGTCGACACCGCTCAGATCGACCTCCGGCACCGGCGCGTCGGCGAGGACGACCTCCACGCGGCCCAGATCGTCGGCGGCGGCATGGGCGACGGCGTCGAACGCTGCGGCACGGTCGTCGGCCAGGACGGCGTCGGAGAGCGAGCCGAGCGCCGCGGCGATGGCGGCCTCGTAGCCGGGATGCACACGCACGTGCTCGGCCACCAGCCCCCGCACGCCTGCCAGCCGTGCGGAGACGAGAGCGGCGGATCCGTCCTTCTGATCGAGGGCGAGCGAGAGGGCGCCGGTGCGGGCGGCGAGGGCGTCGCGCTCGCGCTCCAACGTGTGGAGTTCCTCGCGGAGCCGCTCGATCTCCCCCTCCGCCTCGAACACGTCGGCCTGGGCGAGCTCGTACGCCTCGTCGAGGGAGCCCTCCCCGGCGTCCGTCTCCTCGGCCTCGGCTTCGCGCTCGTCGAACGCCTGCTGCGCCTGGGCGAGGCGCTGGGATGCGGCGTCGAGCGCGTTCTGCTGGCGCAGTACCTCCCCGCGCACGGCGGCGAGACGTTGGGCGGCCGCTTCGGCCTGTCCGCTCAGCTGGGAGATCTCGAGGTCGTGGCGCGAGACGAGGGCGCTCTGCGCGGCGATCTCCTCGTCGACGGCGTCCAGTCGTTCGCGCGCCGACTTCGTCGCCGCCTGCGCTGCGGTCCAGGCGGCCTCTGCCGCGGCGACCACGCCGCGCAGACGCTCGGTCTCGTCGTGGGCGTCCTGCACCATCTGCGGGCTGACACGCGGGCCGTCGTCGGGCGAGTCCGCCTGGCTGCCGAGCAGGGCGAGCCGCTGCGTGGCGAGCGTGTAGAGGGAGCGCAGGCGGTCCTGCACCTGCTCGAGTGCGAAGGCCGTGCTGCGGGCCACGTCCACCGCATCGCCGATCTGCGCCTGCTCCAGCCGGGTGCGCCGCAGCTGCTTCTGCTCCAGCTGCTCCTGCAGCACGATCTGCTCGGAGTGCCGCTCGGCCTCCGAGCGCGTGTGGTCGTCGAGCACGCGACGGAGCCCGACGACCTCGTCGGCGAGGAGGCGGGCCCGGGCGTCGCGGACGATCGCGGCGATGGACTGCGCCTCACGGGCGATCTCGGCCTGGTGGCCGAGCGGCTTGAGCTGGCGTCGCACCTCGCCGGCGAGGTCGCTGAGGCGCGTCAGGTTGGCCTGCATCGCGTCGAGCTTGCGGAGCGTCTTCTCCTTGCGGCGCCGGTGCTTCAGGATGCCGGCGGCCTCCTCGATGAAACCGCGGCGCTCCTCCGGGGTCGCGCGCAAGACGGCGTCGAGCTGACCCTGGCCGACGATGACGTGCATCTCACGCCCGAGGCCGGAGTCGCTGAGCAGCTCCTGCACGTCGAGCAGCCGGCACGACTGGCCGTTGATGGCGTACTCGCTGCCGCCGTTGCGGAACAGCGTGCGCGAGATCGTCACTTCCGAGTACTCGATCGGCAGGGCGCCGTCGGAGTTGTCGATGGTGAGCTGCACTTCCGCGCGCCCGAGCGGACCGCGCGTCGAGGTGCCGGCGAAGATGACGTCCTCCATCTTGCCGCCGCGCAGGGTCTTGGCGCCCTGCTCGCCCATCACCCAGGCCAGCGCGTCGACGACGTTGGACTTGCCGGAGCCGTTCGGCCCCACCACGCAGGTGACGCCGGGCTCGAAGGCGAACGTCGTCGGCTGAGCGAACGACTTGAAGCCCTTGAGCGTCAGACTCTTCAGATACACGCAGGTGAATTTACCGTAACGCGCCGCCGCCATCCCGCAGCCGAGGGGCACGTCGTGGCCTTCATCCGCGCGGGATGGCGGCCACGACGTGCCCCTCGGCGGGCGCTCACGCGACGCCCAGGTACGCCTCCTTGATCGCCGGGTCGGCCAGGAGCTCCTTGCCGGTTCCGGCGTGGGTGATGCTGCCGGTCTCCAGCACGAACGCCCGGTGCGCGCGGGCCAGCGCCTGATTGGCGTTCTGCTCCACCAGCAGCACGGTCGTCCCCTGCTGGTTGATCTCCGTGATGATCGAGAAGATCTGGCGGATGAACTGCGGCGCGAGCCCCATCGACGGCTCGTCGAGCAGCAGCAGACGCGGGTTCGACATCAGCGCGCGGCCGATGGCGAGCATCTGCTGCTCGCCGCCGGACATGGTTCCCCCTGCCTGCGACTTGCGCTCGGCGAGCCGCGGGAACAGGGCGAACACCCGGTCGAAGTCGGCACTCATGTTGCTGCGGTCCTTGCGGCCGAACGCCCCCATGTCGAGGTTCTCCATCACCGTCATGCCGGGGAAGATGCCCCGGCCCTCCGGCGCCTGCGAGATGCCGCGCACCACACGGATGTGCGCCTTCATCTTCGTGATGTCCTCGCCGTCGAAGAGGATCGACCCCTTCGTCGGGTTGAGGATGCCGCAGACCGTCTTCATCGTGGTCGACTTGCCCGCTCCGTTCGCCCCGATGAGGCTCACGATCTCCCCCTCCTCGACCGAGAAGGACATGTCGTGGATGGCCTCGATGCGGCCGTACGACACGCTGATGTTCTTCAGCTCAAGCAACGTCATCTTCGGGCTCCCCGAGGTAGGCGGCGATCACGCGCGGGTCGTTCCGGATGGCCTCCGGCGTGTCGTCCGCGAGCTTGCGGCCGAACTCCAGCACCACGATCCGGTCGGTCACTCCCATGACCAGCTTCATGTCGTGCTCGATGAGGAGCACGGTGTACCCGTCGGCGCGGATGGTGCGGATGAGGTCCATCAGCTCCTCCTTCTCCGCCGGGTTGAAGCCGGCCGCCGGCTCGTCGAGGCACAGCACCTTCGGATCGGTCGCGAGTGCGCGCGCGATCTCGAGGCGGCGCTGGTAGCCGTACGGGAGGTGCCGGGAGAGCGTGCCGGCGAGGTCGGCGATGCCGACGAACTCCAGCAGCGCCATCCCGCGCTCGATCGCCGACTTCTCCTCCCGCGTGTGGCGCGGCAGGCGCAGAAGCGCTCCAGGGACCGACGTGCGGTGGCGCGCGTCGAGGCCGACGACCACGTTCTCCAGTGCCGTCATCTCACCGAAGAGGCGGATGTTCTGGAAGGTGCGGGCCAGTCCGAGCCGGGTGATCTGGTGCTGCTTGCGCCCCTTGATCGACTGGCCCTCCAGCAGCACATCCCCGCTGGTCGGCTTGTAGACGCCGGTCATCGCGTTGAAGCACGTCGTCTTCCCTGCGCCGTTGGGGCCGATGAGTCCGAGGATCTCGCCGCGCCGGATGTCGAACGACACGTCGTCGAGCGCGAGCAGGCCGCCGAACTTGACCGTCAGGTTGCGGACTTCGACGATGTTCTCGCCGACCTCGACCGCGATCTCCCGGTCGGGAGCCGCGGCCTCGGCCACGTCGAGGTCGACGCCCGCCGCCTCCAGCTCGTCCTCGTTGGCGCCGAGCGCGACCTCCTCCGGATCCTCCGGGGTCCCGGGGTTCTGCGCGTCCGTCATCGTGCGCCTCCCTTCGCCGCCTGGGCGACTCGTCGGTACGCGTGCCTGCCGTACGCCAGGAGCTTCTGCCGCGCCGGGAACAGACCCTGCGAGCGGAAGATCATGATGAGCACGAGCGCGATGCCGAAGATGAGGTACTTGTAGTCCGCGATCGCCGTGAAGCGCAGCGGGATGTACGCCACGATCGCCCCACCGATCATCGCGCCCACCTTGTTGCCCGCACCGCCGAGCACGACGGCCGCGAGGAACAGGATGGAGGTCTGCACGTCGAACTTCTGGTTGTTGACGAAGCCGACCTGCCCGGCGAACAGGGCCCCGGAGAGGCCGCCGACGCCGGCGCCGATGGCGAACGCCCACACCTTGTACTTGAACGTCGGGACGCCCATGATCTCGGCGGCGTCCTCGTCCTCGCGGATCGCGATCCACGCCCGTCCGACCCGGCTGCGCTCCAGGTTCCCGACGAGCAGCAGCACGATGATGATGATCGAGAGCGTCAGCCAGTACCAGGGGACGCCGTTCGAGTTCGAGAAGATCGGGATGCCGTTCGCCTGCTCCCCCGGCGGGTGCCCGACGTTCTGGAAACCGACCTGACCCTTCAGCGCCGGGATGATCGTCGCGAGGATGCGCACGATCTCTCCGAAGCCGAGGGTCACGATCGCCAGGTAGTCGCCGCGGAGCCGGAGGGTCGGCACGCCGAGGATCACGCCGAAGATCATCGTGATCGCCATGGCGACCGGGATGGTCCACAGGTACGGGATCTTCAGGAACGGCGAGTCCGGGCTGGTCAGCATCGCGGCCGTGTACGACCCGACCGCGAAGAACGCGACGTAGCCGAGGTCGAGGAGGCCGGCGTAGCCGACCACGATGTTGAGGCCGACCGCGACCAGCGCGTACGTCGCCATCGCGAAGCACGCGAGCGGCCAGTCGTTGCCGGGCTCGGTGGTGAGCGGGAAGAAGTTGAGGTACGGCAGTGCGTACGCCAGCGCCACGACGATCAGCAGCCACAGCCACTGGATCGGGCGCGGGAGCGAGTTCCATTTGTCGCGGAGCGGCTGGAACGGCCCCCGCCGGCCGCCGCGGGCCGCCTCCATCGCATCCGCCGCCTGCTCCGACCGGCCGTCGGGCAGGACCTTGGGACCTTCGGTCATGCTCATGCGCGGCTCCTTCCGAGCGAGGTGCCCAGGATTCCGGTGGGCTTCACCAGGAGCACCAGGACGAGGACCACGAACGCCACGACATCGGTCCACTGCGAGTCGCCGAGCAGGATCTGGCCGTAGTTGCCGATCACGCCCAGCAGCAGGCCGCCGAGGAGGGCGCCGCGCACGTTGCCGATGCCGCCCAGGACGGCGGCGGCGAACGCCTTCACGCCGAGCACGAAGCCGCCGTTGTAGATGACGCCCGAGGGCACCAGCATCACGTAGAAGAGGGCCGCGGCACCGGCGAGGACGCCGCCGACCACGAACGTGATGACGATGATCTTCTCCTTGTTGACGCCCATCAGCGTCGCGGTGTCGGCGTCCTGTGCGACGGCGCGGATGCCGCGACCGGTGCGGGTGCGGCGGATGAAGAGATCCGTGGCGACCATCAGGAGGACGGAGGCCACGACGATGATGATCTGCTGGCTGTTCACGATCGTTCCGAACACGTCGAAGATCGGTGTCGGGATGAACATCGTCACCGCCGGCTCCGCGTTCGCTCCCCGGATCAGGAAGATCAGGTACTGGATCGTGAACGAGGCGCCGATCGCCGTGATGAGGAACACGAGGCGGGGCGCGTTCCGTTTTCGCAGCGGCCGGTACGCCACCCGTTCCAGCACGAACGCGGTGAACGCCGACGCCGCCATGCCGACGAGGAGCGCCAGCAGGAGGTCGCCGATGATCGCGGCGGGGCTGAGGTTGGGGGCGCTGGGGCCGAAGCCCAGCGAGGTGAGGGTGATCACGACGCCGTACGCGCCGACGATGAACACCTCGGAGTGGGCGAAGTTGATCAGGTTGAGCACGCCGTAGACCAGCGTGTAGCCGACCGCGATCAGGCCGTAGATGGCACCGAAGGTGAGGCCGTCGAAGGTGGCGCTCCAGAAGTTCTGGACGAGAGCGCCGACGTCGAAATTGATCCAGGAGTTGTCGAGGACGGGATGGAGGGCGATCAGTTCGAGCATTCGTGCATCCAGGGTTCAGTGCCGGATCGTCGGCGATCCGGGCATGTGCGGATGAGGGGCCGAAACGCAAGGATGCCGCGGGCCACGGCGGCCCGCGGCATCCTCACGGTGTCGCGCTATCCGATGGTGCCGATCGGCACGATCTTGCCGCCTTCGACCTTGTAGCCGTAGACGGTCGGCGCCTGGAGCTCGCCCTTCGAGTCCCACTTGTAGTGCTTGCTCAGACCGTCGGCGTCGTAGTTCTTCACCCAGTCGAGCAGGTCGGCGCGGGTCGTCTTGCCCTTGTCGATGCCCGCGAGCAGCACGGTGGTGGCGTCGTAGCCCTCGATCGAGTAGGTGCCCGGCTCGGCGTTCGCGAGCTTCTTGTAGGCGGACTCGAAGTCGGGGATGAGCTCACCCGGGATGCAGGGGCAGGTGAAGTACGCGTTGCTCGACGCGTCTCCGGCCAGCTTGATGAACTGGTCGTCCTTCACGCCGTCCGGGCCGACGAACGTGCCGGTGAAGCCCTTGTTGACCAGCTGCTGGTCGAACGGGGCGCCTTCGGCGTAGTACCCGGCGTAGTAGACCGCGTCGGGCTTCGCGTTGATGATCTTGGAGATCACCGCCGAGAAGTCCTTCTGGCCGGTGGTCACCTTGTCGGTGCCGACGAGCGCGTCGCCGAGCGCCTGCGAGGTCTGGGTTCCGAGGCCGATTCCGTAGTCGGAGTCGTCCTGGACCAGGTAGACCTTCTTGGCCTTCAGCTGGTCGGTGAGGAACTTCGCCGCCGCCGGGCCCTGCACGGCGTCATTGCCGAGGCCGCGGAAGAAGGTCGTCCAGCCGTTCTCCGTCAGGCCGGGGTTGGTGGCCGACGGGGTGATGTGGACCAGGCCCTGCTGCTGGAAGATGTTTCCGGTCGCCTTGGACTCGCCCGAGAACGGGAGGCCGACCACGCCGACGATGTCGGACTCGTTGACGGCCTGGGTGACCGGGCCGGTCGCCTTGTTCGGGTCGCCCTCGGTGTCGAACTTCTTGAAGCCGACCTGGCAGCCCTTGTTCGCCTCGTTGTGCTGGTCGATGGCGAGCTGGATGCCGTTGTAGATGTTGATGCCGAGCTGGGCGTTGGGGCCCGTCTCCGCTCCGACGTAGCCGATCGTCAGGCCCGCGGGACAGGTCGCCTTGCCGTCTCCGGCGGGGAGGACCGCATCCTTCGGTGTGTCGATCGAGGTGATCGCCGGAATGTCGACCTTGGAGCTCCCGCTGGTCGATCCCCCGCTGGACGGCTGGTTGGCACACCCTGCGAGGAGCAGTGCGACCGACGCTGCAACGGCCGCACCGATGGTGACTTTGTTTCGTAACATCTTCTGCCTCTCGACGTGAAATGCGTCACGAACGCGGCGTAGTTACCGCGCCGCACCACGAATATGTGTGCTGAGACTACATGCTGCGCAAGCTTTTGCAACCAGGTCCGCGGGCGGGATTTACACGATCGAAACCAAACGGGACGTCCGACTTCACACGGCACGCCCGGCGGGCTAGTGTGAGTTTTTTCGGCCCGCGCGACGTCGCCCGGGCTGCTGTGAGGGGGAGGTGGTCCGCGCTGGAGATCCGCCGTCTGACGCCTCCCGAACGGCTCGGGACCCCGGAGTCCGCCGCGTTCGAAGAGCTCGTCGGGGTGCTCAACGGGATCGTGTACCAGCTGTGGGGCGACGACGACTTCGTCGAGACCGCGGAGGAGGCGCTCGCCGGCTTGCGCGAGCAGGACTACCTCGAGAAGATCGTGCTGGTCGCCGTCGAGGAGGGCGCGATCGTCGGGCGTGTCGAAGCCGACTTCCCGCTGGACGAGGACGCCGAGACGGTCTCCCTGCTCGTCGACGTCGTCCCGGCCCTGCGGAGTCGCGGCATCGGCTCCGCCCTGCTCGCCGCAGGGGAAGAGCTCGCCGCCGAGGGCGGACGCACCGTGGTGAGCGCCTACACCGAGCATCCCGTCCGCTCGCTGCCCGAAGAGGGGGCGTGGGTGCATGCCCCCGCCGGCTCCGCCGGCCTCCCTGCCGAGGACCCCGGGGTGCGCTTCGCCTTGCGCCACGGCTACCGGCTCGGCCAGATCGAGCGTTCGAGCGAACTCGTCCTACCGCTGCCGCCGGTGCGGGCGTTCGCCCTGGCCAGCACCGCGGCGACGGCGGACGGCTACCGCGTCGTGTCCTGGTTCGGTGCAGCGCCCGACGACCTGCTCGACTCTTTCGCGGCGCTGAAGGAGCGCATGGTGGTCGACGTGCCCCACAGCGGGATCGCGCTCGACCGCGAGGCCTGGACGGGCGACCGCGTGCGCGCGCAGGAGCGTGAGCTGGCCGCCCGCGGCGAACCCCTGCTCGTCACGGCGGCCCAGTGCGAGGCCAGCGGCGACCTGGCCGCCTACACGGAGATCGCGGTGCCCGCCGACGGCGAGAAGGCGGAGCAGTACGACACCCTGGTCGCGTCCGACCACCGCGGCCACCGCCTCGGCACCCTCGTCAAGCTCCACAACATCCACGAGCTCGCTCGTCGCGCCCCGCACATCACCCGCCTGCTCACCTGGAACGCCGACGAGAACGCCCCCATGATCGCGATCAACCGCGCGTTCGGCTTCCGCCCGCACGCGCTGACGGGGACGTGGCAGAAGCGGCTGGGGTGAGGCCGAGCGGTCCGCGCCGACGTGCTCAGCGCGTCGACCGCACGAAGCGCCGACGGCCCCCCGACGACACCACCCTGCCGAACGCCTGGGCCGGGAAGTGCGCGGCGACGACGAGATCCCCGCGCTCGGCGGCCTCATCGGCGAGGGTGTTCCTCATCAGCGAAGCGGCGACAGGATCGTCGTCCCACACCACCGTCCAGTCGTCCTCCGCGAGTTGCACGACCGAGTGGACGGTGTCGCCGAGCAACACCGCGCGCTCGCCGCGGGAGGCCACGACGACCACGACCGAGCCGGGCGTGTGGCCCGGAGTCCAGCGCGCGACGACGCCCGGCACGACGTCGAGGTCGCCCTCGAACAGCTCGAACCGTTCCGCGACCGGCAGGAGCACGCGGCGGACACGCTCGTCCGCGTCCGGGCCGTCGACGAACCGCTCCCAGTCCGCCCGGTGGGCCCGATAGGTCGCGCGCGGGAACGCAGCACGGCCCTCCACGGAGGCCCAGCCCACGTGGTCGAAATGCAGATGGGTGAACAGCACGTCCGTCACCTGGGCGGGCTCGACGCCGTTCGCCCGCAGCGATTGCGGGAGTCCGCCACCGGTATAGCCGCCCTCGTCGAGCGGTCCTACTCCCGCGTCGACGAGGATCAGGCGGCCGCCGCCGCGGATCAGGAACCCGCCGACGGGGAACGTCCAGCGCCCGTCGTGCCCGAACTCCTCCGGGTGGCCACGCCACGCCTCCGCGTCCGAGAAGCGCGAGATGATCTCCGCCGCCTGCTCTGTACCGCTCCCGTCCGTGATCGCCTGGATCTCGAAATCGCCGATGTTCACCCGACCACTTTACCGACCGGGAAAAAGGGCCGCCGTCAGGCGCCCGGACGCGGCTTCGCGGGCGTCGGTCCGTCCTTGTGCCAGACGACGGCCTGGGCGACATAGCCCGTCGCACCGTTCCAGGTGAGCGCAGGGCCGCCGTGGAGCTCGTAACCGAGGTCGAGCGCGGCACTGACGCGTTCGCAGAACGCCGCGTCGTCGACGCCGGTCAGGAGGCGGTAGCGGGGCAGGTTCTCGTCCGATCCCATGCACGCCATCCTGCCACGCGCGCGAGTCGTCCGGCAGGCATGCTGATCCGTCAGGCGGCTCCGCTCCGGCGAAGCCG
Source organism: Leifsonia sp. ZF2019 (assembly GCF_019924635.1). Taxonomy (NCBI): domain Bacteria; kingdom Bacillati; phylum Actinomycetota; class Actinomycetes; order Micrococcales; family Microbacteriaceae; genus Leifsonia; species Leifsonia sp. ZF2019. The sequence continues at coordinate 1,852,707 of NZ_CP065037.1, read as the reverse complement.
CTGGCACCGCGGGCAGAAGTGCGACGACCGGTTCATGAAACGCTCCCGCACGATGGCCGTCCCGCAGCGCGGGCACGGCCTGCCCTGCTGTCCGTAGGCGTTGAGGGAGTGGGAGAAGTAGCCGGAGTTGCCGTTGACGTTGACGTACTGCGCGTCGAAGCTGGTGCCGCCCTCGGCCAGCGCCTTCTCGAGCACGTGCCGCACCTCAGCGAGCAGGGTGCGGACCCGGACCGCGGACAGGCTGGACGCCTCCTGGGCGTAGTGGATGCGGGCCGCCCAGAGCGCCTCGTCGGCGTAGATGTTGCCGATGCCGCTCACGAGCGTCTGGTCGAGCAGGGCGCGCTTGATGCCCGTCTTCTTACGGGACAGGGCGGCGGCGAACGCGCGGTCGTCGAAGGCCGGGTCCAGCGGGTCGCGGGCGATGTGGGCGACCTGCGTGGGCACCAGAGGGTCGTCGGTGCCCAGACCGGCGGGCGCGCCGTCCGCGGTGGGGACGAGCGCGTCGACCGCCATCGAGCCGAAGATGCGCTGATCGACGAAGTGGACCCAGAGCTCACGGCGAGCGCCGTCGGGCTGCGGGGGCGTCTCGATGTGGAGCCGGATGCGCAGCAGGCCGGCTTCGACCGCCCCGGGATCGCGCAGGAGGATCTGGCCGCTCATCCCGAGGTGGGCGACGATCGCCTGCCGGGGCTCGCCGTCCAGCGGGATCCAGAGGAACTTGCCGCGCCGGGCCGGTGTGCGCATCACGCGACCCGTGAGCAGGGCTTCGAACTCCCCCGCGAGCGGGTCGTGGCGTTTCAGCGACCGGGGTTCGAGCACCTCCACGCCGAGGATGGTCGCGCCGGAGACCGCGGGGGCCAGTCCGGCGCGGACGACCTCAACCTCGGGGAGCTCGGGCACGACGGCTGGTCAGCTCGGTCCACGCGTTGAGCGCGGCGGCCATCTCGGCCTGCTTCTTGCTGGTGCCCTCGCCGTCGGCAGTGACCAGATCGCCGACCGCGACGGAGGCGTGGAACATCTTCGAGTGGTCGGGGCCGGTGCTGGTGACCGTGTAGACCGGAAGGCCGGCCCCGCGGTGCGCCGCCGCCTCCTGGAGGCTCGTCTTCGGGTCCATGGCGGCCCCGAAGCGATCCGGGTCGCCGAGCAGCGGCTCGATCAGTCGCAGCACGAGAGCCGTCGCCTCGGTGCCGCCGGCGTCGAGGTAGGCGGCCCCGATGATCGCCTCGACCGTGTCGGCCAGGATGGACGCCTTGTCACGGCCGCCACTCTGGTTCTCGCCGCGACCGAGCAGCAGGTACTCCCCCAGCCCGATGGCCCGGGCGACCTCTGCGAGGGCCACCGAGCTCACCAGGCTGGCACGTCGCTTGGCGAGCTCGCCCTCGTCGAGGTCCGGGTTCTCGCGGAACAGCTTGACCGTGACGGCCTGGCCGAGGATCGAGTCGCCCAAGAACTCGAGGCGCTCGTTGTTCGGGATGCCGCCATGCTCGTACGCGTACGAGCGATGGGTGAGCGCAAGCCCGAGAAGCTCGGGGTCGATATCGACTCCGAGCTTCTCGATGAGTGCAGTGCGGTCGGGGTTCTCCCCGGCCGGACCGTGCCCTCTCATTGCTGAGGGACGATCAGACGTCTGCGACCTTGCGGCCCTTGTACTCGAGGAACAGGGCGGTGCCTGCGGAGTCCTCGACCACCTTGGCGCGGTGGGGAAGGCTGTAGGTGACCTTGCCACCCTCGACGGTCTTGACGAGAGTGGGGACCTCGGCCTTCCACTGCGAACGACGGGCGCGGGTGTTGGCGCGAGACTGCTTCCGCTTCGGAACGGCCATGACTATCTCTCTTCTGTGTTCCCGCTGGACGGGGTGGATTCATCGGTGTCGGAAGCCTGGAAACCCGCGAGCGCAGACCAACGAGGATCGACGGTCTGGGTGGGCTCCCGGTCCGGTACATCCGCCAGCCGCTCGCCCGTCTCGGGGTCGAGACCCGGGCAGTCCGGCCGGCACACCGGCTGAAACGGCAGTGCCAGCACTACCGCATCTCTGATCAGAGGTTCAAGATCCACGTGGTCGTCGTGAACCTCATAATCGAAAGCTTCTCCAGAAGGATACGCGAAAAGTTCCTGGAAATCGACTTGGACGGGCCGTTCGATGTCGATCAGGCAGCGACCGCACACGCCGGTCGCGGTGGTCGAGGCCTCCGCGCTGACCAGGATCCCCTCGTGCACGGACTCCAGGCGCAGGTCGAGATCGAGCGTCGCACCTTCGGGCACCGAGATCAGGCCCTCGCCGAGCTTCTCGTGCACCGGGATCGCCAGCTCCTGCTCGCGCATCGCACCAGGCCGACGCATGAGGTCGTACACGTTGACGGTGTACGGGGTCTTCTTGAACGTGGTCACGGACGACAATCCTACGCGGCGCCTCCGGGACTCGCAGCGATCGGCCAGCCTGCTGGCAGCAATGACACAGGCAGGAGCAGAGCCCGCACGCGTCTGCCTCGGCCCGCACGGGACTCGAGCGCGTCCAGCACCCGCACGAGATCGTCGCGCAGGCCGACCGTCGCGCCGCGGACGGGAGGCCCGTACGCGTCACGTTCACGCACCTCGAGCAGTCGCAGCACGGCCTCCTCTCCCACCGTCCCCGCCACCTGATCGGCGATGCGCCGGGCGAAGGCGCGCGGTGTCTCGGTCTCGGGAGCCGACCAGCCGAGGTCGCGCGCGGTGTCGCGCAGCTCGGCCCAGACGACGGATGCCCCGCCCGAGGCCTCGGCCAGGCGTCTCAGCCGATGCCGACGGCGCACGCGGCGCGCGACGGCCGGTGTCAGCAGCACGAGGACGACGAGGAGGGCCACGCCGAGTCCGGAGAGCACGGGCTGCAGCGGAGACGGGGGCGTGGTGCCGGCCGCTCCCGCGATCTGAGCCGGATCCGTCGGCACGATCCGCTTCGGCGCGGTCGTGGTGCCGGAACTCGGGGCCGTCGTCGGGGCGGCAGCGGCCGTTTCGGGACGGGTGTAGCTCGGGATGGTCCCCCGGCCCACGGTCGGCTCGAACGGCACCCAGCCGACGCCCGCGAAGTAGAGCTCCGGCCAGGCGTGGAGGTCGTCGCTGGTCACGGTGTACTGCCCGGGGTCGGTGGCTGTGCCTCCGCCGCTCGCGCCGGGCAGATAGCCCTCGGCGACACGGGACGGAATCCCGAGCGAGCGAGCCATCAGGGCCATCGCCGACGCGAAGTGGACGCAGTAGCCGCTCTTCGCCTCCAGGAACGCGGCGATCACGCGGGCGCCGTCCCCGTCGTAGCCCTGCTTGAGCGGTGTCTGCGTCGAGTAGACGAACCCGTTGTCGCGGAAGTAGTCCTGCAGAGCGACGGCCTGCTCGTACTCCGACGTGGCCCCCTCCGTCGCGGCGACCGCCGTCTTCGCGATGATCGACGGGAGGTTCGGAGGCAGGAACAGGTCGCGCTGCACGTCCTCGGGCACGAAACCGCCCGCCGCCTTGAGCTGGTCCGCCGTCGGCTGCACGAGCAGACTGGTGACGGTGTAGTCCTGGTCCCTGGTGGTGGCGTTGATCCCCCCGATCGTGAGATCGTCCGGATCCCACGACCAGGTGCCGGCGAGCCCTTTCACGGACTGCACGGGCGAGGGGACGGGCAGCCACCGGCTCTGCATGTTGTCGATCTTCACGGTCGTGGTGATCTTCGACGTCGGCACCTGGTCGGAGAGCCCGGCGACCGGACCGATCGGCGTCCCCTCGGCGAGGCGCTTGGTGTCGCGCTCGCGATGCTTCCACACCGACCCCGTGAACTGGTCGAGCGACGCGAGTTTCAGGTACTGGCCGGTGGCCGCGCTCGTCGTGTACGTCAGAGCGCGCACGGCGGTGGGCCGACGGAGGTCCTTGCCGAGGTCGATGAGCGGCGTGACGGTTCCGCCGATGTTGATGCCGCCGGCGGTGAACGAGGCGGCGCCGCCGCGGTCGAAGCCCGGTGCGGTCGCGGCGAGCAGCACCGCCACGAGCGTCGCTGAGGCGCCGACCGCCAGCGCTGCGCCCGGCCGCGGGGAGCCCGGACGGCGGGTGCGCACGTCGGCGCGCAGCAACCACAGGTAGGCGATGGCGGAGAGGGCGAGGGCGCTGGGGTCCAGGCCGTCGCCGAGCAGCGCGCCCGGCACGACGAGCACCGCGCCGACGCTGACCGCGGTGAACGCGGGTGCGCGAACGGCCACGGCCAGCGTGTCCAGGACGACGGCGATCAGCGCCGCGCCACCGACGACGAGGAACAGGAACTCCGGCAGGCTCTCCGCAGGAGTCCCCTGCTGGTAGATCGAGAGCATCGCCTGCTGCAGGAGGCCGCCCCAGTGGGCGAATGTCGCCGGCGTCGGGATGATGGCGAGCAGCCCTGTCCCGCCGCCGAACGCCGCCGTCATCACCATCGCACCGAGGACGAGCTCGAGCACCGGCACGATCCCGCGGTGTACGCCCGCCGTACGAAGACCGGCCCCGGCGACGAGCAGGAGCGACGAGGTCAGCATGAGGGCGAACCACCAGCCGGCCCCCTGGATCAGTCCGACCAGCGCCACGCTCGCGGCGAGCGTCTGCAGCAGCATCGCGCCGGTGAGTCTCCAGTAGCCCACGCGCCTCCGGACAAGCCTCGGCACGGCGACGGGGATGGACTCGCTAACCATGGGTCACCGCCCGCTGCCGGGCCAGCGCGCGCTGCCAGCTGGTGGCGGCGTCCTCGCCGGGCGCGCACGCGACGCAGAGCCAACCCGCGTCGGCGAGCACCTCCTCCACCTCGGGTGGCGTCGAGGCGGCCAGGAACGCCACCGCCGGGTCGCCCATCGACCGGAGCGCGGCCAGCGAGCCGAGCTCGGCCGTGCCGCCGAGGAGGAACGCGAACACCGGAACCGACCGCCCCGCGCGGCGGAGGCCGGTCGCGAGCTCGGCCACGGCGTCGTCGCGCGGGGAGACGCCCGGCTCGACGCCGGCGAGGTCGGCCAGCAGGAGGCGATCGGAACCGCTGAGATCGAACGTCGGGCTGGTGGCGCCGAGCGTCCCGGTACGGCCGGCACCACTGCGTCCGGTCAGCTGACGCTCCGCCGTCTCGACGACGCTCACGGCGAATCCCTCGTCGAGGAGGTGGACCCCGACCGAAGCCATCAGATCGATCTGCGCCTCGAACGCGGCCTCGTCGGCGAGACCGTCGCGGGTGTCCAGCAGCAGCCACGCCTCGGGGTTGCTCCGCTGCTCCTCCTGGCGCACCATCAGCTTGTCGTGACGCGCCGTCGCCCGCCAGTGCACCCGTCGCAGCGGATCGCCGGGGCGGTACTCGCGCGCGATCAGCTCGTCGGCGCTCGGGATGCTGTGGCGCAGCAGCTCGTGCTCGGTGCCCTCGCTGTGTGCGACGTCCAGCTCGCCGTGAGCGAGCGGTACGACCCGCGGCGTGACCAGGAGCGCGCGCGGCTGCCCGAGCGCGTACTCGGCGTAGGCGATGCCGAACGGATCGGTGCGGCTGATCACGAGCGGGCCGACCGGGTGCGAACCGCGCTTCTCGGCCACCACCTCCTGTCGCAGCACGGTCGTGTCTCGGCCCTGGAGATCGCGCGCGTCGTGCGGGCCGAGGCGTGGGAACGGCGCGCGACCCTGCACGTCGATGCCGGCGGGGGCGAACTCCCGCCAGCGGGCGGCGGGACTCGGCCGGCCGCTCAGATTGCGAGCGGTCGTGACGATGGTGGTCGTCTCCCCCACCGCGACCACATCGGGGTGGAAGCTGCGAGTGACTCCCAGCCGCGGCCGGTCCCAGGTGACGGAGATCATCGCGGCGAGCGGCAGGACCGTCAGGAAGACGCCGACGAAGAGCACGTCCGTCCTCCCGAGCAGGGCGGAGGCGATCAGGGCGGCCACGCCGATCCCGCCCAGCGTCCAGCCGCGCGCGGTCGGCCGCGGCTTCGTCAGCGGGCTGGACGCCCGGCCGCGGCCCGGCACGCTAGCGGCCGCCCGAGCCGATCGCGCCGGAGCCGACCGGCACAGGCGTGGCGGCGACGATGCGCCGGACGATGTCGGCGATGACGGGCGCGCTCTCGTGGTGATGTCCCAGCGCACGACTCGTGGGCAGGAGACGGTGACCGAGCACCGGCACGGCGAGGGAGTCGACGTCGTCGGGAAGCACGAAGTCGCGTCCGTCCAATGCCGCCAGGGCTTTCGCCGCCCGGATCAGCTGCAGCGTCGCGCGCGGGCTCGCCCCCAAGCGCAGGTCGCGATCCTCCCGGGTCGCGCGCACCAGATCGACGGCGTACTGCTTCACCGGGGCGGACGCGAACACGCTGCGCGCGGTCGTCATCATGGAGCGCAGCTGCTCCGACGTCACCACCGGGCCGATCCGCGAGAGCGGGCTCGACGTGTCACGCGTCGTGAGCATCGCGAGCTCGGACTCCTCATCCGGATAGCCCATCGCGATGCGGGCCATGAACCGGTCGCGCTGCGCCTCGGGGAGGGCGTACGTGCCCTCCATCTCCACCGGGTTCTGGGTCGCGACGACGATGAACGGGGCGGCGAGCGGATAGGTCGAGCCGTCGACCGTGACCTGCCGCTCCTCCATGCACTCCAGCAGCGCCGACTGCGTCTTGGGGCTCGCACGGTTGATCTCGTCGCCGATGACGATGTTCGCGAAGATCGCGCCCGGCTTGAACTCGAAGCGGCGCTCCACCTGGTTGTAGACCGAGACGCCGGTGACGTCGCTCGGCAGGAGGTCGGGGGTGAACTGGATGCGGCTCACGGTGCAGTCGACCGACTTCGCCAGCGACTTCGCCAGCATCGTCTTGCCGACGCCGGGCACATCCTCGATCAGGAGGTGGCCCTCCGCGAGCAGCACCACCAGCGCGGTGCGCACGGCGTCGTGCTTGCCGTCGATGACCGACTCGACGTTCACGGTGATCTGCTCGGCGGCGCGACGGAGCTCCGCCAGATCCATGCCCGCTGCGGCGCGGCCCGACTCCTCCTCCGGAGCGACGGAGGGTTCCGTTGGTTGGCGCGTCGCGTAGCTGTTCATGGCTCCTGCACTCTCATCTCGATGACAGCAGTTCGAAAACCGCGGGCGGGACGTACGGACTCACGTCGCCGCCCAGCGCCGAGACCTGACGCACCAGGGAGCTGGAGACGTGCGCGTTGGCGGGGTTGGGGAGCAGGAACACCGTCTCGACATCGGCGAGGTGGCGGTTCACGATCGCCATCGGCGTCTCGTATGCGACGTCCACCTGCGAGCGGATCCCCTTGACGAGCACGTGCGCCCCCACGTCCGTGCAGTAGTCGACCAGCAGCCCCATCGACCAGGAGGCGACGATGACGTTGCCGGTGATCCCGGCCTCCTCGATCGACTTCTCCAGCAGCGAGACCCGCTGCGCGATGGGCAGCAGGGCCGACTTGTCCGGGTTGTGGACCACCACGACGTGGACTTCGTCCCAGAGCCCGGCGGCGCGTTCGATCACATCGAGGTGACCGAGGGTGACCGGGTCGAACGATCCAGGGACTACGGCGATCCTGTTCATAGGGCACCAGACTATCCCGCGGTACCCGGCATTTCGTTGTGAATCCGTTACCTTGTCACGACTTGCCGAGGTAGGCGCGCTCCGCCTCGTCGAGCCTCCTGGCCAGCGCGGCCTGCAGGGCGGGGACCGCCGCCAGGCCGCCCTCGGCGTCGAGGGTCTCCGCCGCGGCGACACGCGCCTCCTGGATCAGGTCGCCGTCGGCCGCGACCCGCAGCAGCCGCAGGGACGACCGGCCACCGGACTGCCGGCTGCCGAGCACGTCGCCCTCCCGTCGCAGCTCGAGGTCGACGTTGGCCAGCTCGAAGCCGTCGAGCGTCGCCGCCACCGCCTCCACCCGCTCGCGCGCCAGCGATCCCTCCTCGGCCGACGTCACCAGCAGGCAGAGTCCCGGGATCTCGCCCCGGCCGACCCGGCCGCGCAGCTGGTGGAGCTGAGAGACGCCGAACCGGTCGGCGTCGAGCACGACCATGGCGGAGGCGTTCGGCACGTTGACGCCCACCTCGATCACCGTCGTGGCGATGAGGATGTCGATGTCGCCGGACGCGAAGGCGCGCATCACCTCGTCCTTCGCGTCGCTCGCGAGCCTGCCGTGCAGCACGCCGACGCGGGCCCGGGCGAAGAGCGGATCGGCGCGCACCTGCGCCGCCACCGACTCGACCGTGGCGACCGCGCGCGGCGCTCCGTCGTCCGCGGCGTCCTCGGGCTCCTCCCGCTCGCCGCCGTCGTCCTCGACCTCCTTACCGCTGATCGCCGGGCACACCACGAACACCTGGCGGCCCTTCGCGATCTCCTCGGACGCCCGCTCCCAGATGCGCCGCTCCCAGCCGGGACGATCGGCCAGGGGCACGACGAAGCTCTCGATGCCCTGGCGACCGGCGGGAAGCTGGGCGATCGTCGACACGTCGAGGTCGCCGAAGACCGTCATGGCGACCGTGCGCGGGATGGGCGTGGCGGTCAGCACGAGCACGTGCGGGGGCGTCCCGCCCTTCGCCCGCAGCGCCTCCCGCTGCTCGACGCCGAACCGGTGCTGCTCGTCGACGACGACGAGCCCGAGGTCGAAGAACGTCACCGCGTCGCCGAGCAGCGCGTGGGTGCCGATCACGATGCGCGCCTGGCCGGAGACGGTGCGCAGCAGTGCGCGCTTGCGCTCCGCGGCGCTCAGCTGTCCGGTGAGCAGGGTGGGCATGAGCTGCGCGGAGAGGTCGGGGCCGAGCATCGCCGCGATCGACCGCAGGTGCTGCGCCGCGAGCACCTCGGTCGGGGCGAGCAGCGCGGACTGGCCGCCCGAGTCGGCGACGGCGAGCATCGCCCGCAGCGCGACGAGCGTCTTGCCCGAGCCGACCTCGCCCTGCACCAGCCGATGCATGGCGGCGGTGCTGGCCAGGTCGGCCGTGATCTCCGAGCCGACCAGTGCCTGGTCATCGGTCAGCGAGAACGGCAGGGCCGCGTCGAACCGCTCGAGGAGGCCTCCTGGCTCGGCGCGCCGCGGCGTCGACGGGACCGTGCGCGCCGCGGCGCGTTGCTGCAGCAGCGCCGCCTGCAGGACGAACGCCTCCTGGAAGCGCAGGGCGTCGCGCGCCCGCTGCCACTGCGCGTCCTTCTGCGGACGGTGGATGCCCTCGAGCGCGTCGCGGTACGACAGCAGACCGCGTTCGGCCGCGATGGAGGCCGGCACGGGGTCGGGCGCGGTGTCCAGGGCGTCGAGCGCGAGTTCGACGGCCTTCTGCACCTGCCAGCTCGCGACCGTGCCGGTCGCCGGGTAGATCGGGATGGGCGTCTGCGCCCACGACGTCGCCGCGGCGCTCCCGGGTGCCACCGCGTTCTCGGAGTCGGGCTCGAAGAGCTCGTAGTCGGGGTGCGCCAGCTGGAGCGCCCCGCGGTAGGCAGAGACCTTGCCTGCGAAGATGCCGCGCACGCCCGGCACGAGATCCTTCGAGCGCCAGGACTGGTTGAAGAACGTCAGCGTCAGGATCCCCTCGCCATCGGAGATCTTCACCTCGAGGATCGATCCCCGGCGCGCCCGCATGGACCGCTCTTGCACGCGGAGCACCTCGGCGATGATCGTGACGTTCTCGTCCAGCGGCAGATTGGCGAGCGCCGTCAGCTCGCCACGGCGCGCGTACCGGCGCGGAAAGTGGTGCAGGAGGTCGCCCACGGTGCGCATCCCGAACGCCTTCTCGAACGCGGAGGCCGTGCGCCCGCCGAGCACGCCGGCGAGCCGCGAGTCGAGCGTGATCGCGCCCTCGGCAGCCGGGGCGGAGGCGTTGGTCATGGTTCGATCGTAGGCGCTGCCCCCGTCAGCGCGGCGAGCTCGGCGACGACATACGGATCCTCGGGACGCTCCTCGGCGAGCCGTCGCTGCAGCTCGAGCGCCTCCTCCGCGCGACCGGCGCTGCGGAGCGCACGGGCGACCGCCCAGCGCGCGGCGAACCGCTGATCGGGGGTCCCGTACTCCACAGCGGCCTCCAGAGCCCGGTCGAATTCGCGCAGAGCGGCTTCCGCGTCCCCCTCCTCCAGCAACGACCAGCCGCGGTTGTTGCGGAGCGCGACGCGCCAGCGGAGGATGCGCGGATCCGTCGTCGCGGCCAGCTCGGCGTCGGCCTCCTCCGTCCACTGCTCGCCGCGCGCGGGGTCGGCGATCGCGAGCATGTGCGCGGCGTCGACGGCGAGGAAGACGTCACCCTCCCGCCGGGCGGCCTGCAGCGCCTCCTGGAACATCTCGACCGCCTCGGCATGGCGTCCCTCGGTGTTGAGCAGGCGCCCGCGTTCCAGCACGATCCGCACGTGGAGGATGCCCGTGGCAGGCTCCAGTGACGCCAGCAGGGCGTCCGCCTCGGCGAAACGGCCCTGCAGGCCGAACGCCCGCGCCCGCTGGGTCTGCAGCTCAGCACGGACAAGCTCGGGACGGTCGGGTCGCGACGCCGCCGCCGCGATCCGCTCCGCCGAGCCGACCGGGTCGTCGACGTCCCACAACGCGTCGAGCTCGGGTTGTTCGAGGCGCTCCACCATGGCCCCTATCTTGGTGCCGTCGCCCGGCGAAGACCAGTGCGCGATGGTGGTATCCCGTGCCGCTAGGCTCGGTGTGCCATGACCCGCATCGTCTCCGGTTTCGCCGGCTCCCTCACCCTCCAGGTGCCGAAGAGCGGCACCCGCCCGACGAGCGACCGCGTGCGCGAGGCCGCCTTCTCGGCGCTCGACGCGCGCGGCGAGGTGCACGGCGCGCGGGTGCTCGACCTGTTCGCCGGCTCGGGCGCCCTCGGTCTCGAGGCCGCCAGCCGGGGCGCCTCCTCCGTCGTCCTCGTGGAGCGGGGTGCCGCGGCCGCGCAGATCTGCCGCCGCAACGCCGCGGCCGTGACGAAGGCCGCCCCCGCGTCCGCGCGTCCGACCGTCGACGTCCGGGCCACCAGCGTGCAGTCGTACCTCTCCGGCGCTGCCGGCCCGTTCGACCTCGTGTTCGTCGATCCGCCCTACGATGTGGGCGATGCCGAGCTGCTGGACGTGCTGACCGCGCTCGTCCCTCTTCTCGCGCCCGGCGCCACCGTCTGCGTCGAGCGCAGCACCCGCAACGGCGAGCCCGCCCTCCCGGACGGGCTGGAGCTCACGCGCCGCAAGGACTACGGCGAGACCGCGCTGTTCTGGCTGAACCGCACCGCGCTCTGACGCCCCCGCCGCGAGCATCGCGGGGGTCGCGAACTGCCGCAATGCGGCCGGCAGAGCGGCAGGATGCGACCCCTGAACGTGATCGCGCGGACGCGGTCAGCCGGCTGCGCCGTCCCACTCGAGGTACGGGTCCCAGCCGCCGCGCTCGTCGAAGGGGCGGCCGGCGACCAGCAGGCCGCTGCCGTCGCGCACCGCGCCGATCCGGCGGAAGCCGCCGGGAAGCGCTGCGCCGGCCGGGAAGGCGGCGAACAGGCCGTGGTCCTCTCCTCCAGTGAGGGCGGCGCGCGGGTCGTCACCGAGCAGACCGGGGTCGAGATCGATCGCGACACCGCTGGCCTCGGCCACCCGCCGGGCGTCGAGCGCCAAGCCGTCGGAGAGGTCGAGCATGGCGGTCGCGCCCGCGTCCGCAGCGCGGGGGCCGTCGGCGATGGGAGGCTCCGGCCGCAGCTGCGCACGGACGGCGTCGGGATGCGCGGCCACGACGGCAGCGAACCGATCGCGGTCGGGCACTCCGGACGCATCGACGGCCTCGTCGAAGAGCAGTCGGAGTCCCGCAGCGGCCGCTCCCAGCCTCCCGGACACCGCGACCACGTCTCCGGGCCGCGCCCCGCTGCGCAGCACCGGAGCGCGCCCCTCGAGGTCGCCGAAGGCGGTCACGGCGAAGGTCATCGTCTCCGATACCGACAGGTCGCCGCCGACGACTCCGCAGCCCGGGGCGAGTGCCTCGCACGCCAGGCGGAACCCGTCCGCGATGGCCTCGAGGTCGGCGACGGGAGTGTCGGCCGGAGCCGCGATGGCCACCACCAGCGCGGTCGGGACGGCGCCCATCGCGGCGACATCGGAGAGATTGGTGGCGGCGGCCTTCCAGCCGAGATCCTCCGGCGACGACCAGGCGAGCCGGAAATCCGGGCCGTGGACCATCATGTCGGTCGTGACGACGTACCGGCCGTCGGGGGCGGCGAGCACAGCCGCGTCGTCGCCGGGGCCGACCAGGGTGGCCGACGACCCGGGGAGGCGGGGAAAGATGCCGCGCAGCGCCTCCCGCTCGGAGACCTCTCCGATCGTCGCACCGGCCGCCGTGCTCTCAGACATTCCCATGTCTGGAAACGCTAGCCTGAATCATCGTGACCGTCCGCCGCACCGCCCTCGCCTCCGTCCTCGCTGCAGGAGCCATCGCGCTCGCCCTGACCGGATGCGCGCCCACCGTCTCGCTCGACCCGGGCGCCGACGCCAACGACCCCGGCTGCGCCGAGATCAGCGTGCGCCTCCCCGACACGGTCGCTGACAAGGACAAGCGCGTCACGGACGCGCAGGCCACCGGTGCGTGGGGCGACCCCGCAGCGGTCATCCTGCGCTGCGGCGTCCCCGACATCGGGCCGACCACCCAGCCGTGCGTCAACGTCAACGGCGTGGACTGGGTGCTGATGACGGACCCGACCGCCAAGACGATCGTCTATCAGACCTTCGGCCGCACCCCCGCGACGGAGGTCGTGATCGATCACGTGGCCGGCGTGTCCGACTCGTCGGTGCTGCCCGAGTTCGCCTCCGCCGTCTCGACGGTCAAGCAGACCAAGCAGTGCCTGTCGACGCTCGACACGAGCCTCACCCCGACGGACGGCGCGACCGACGGGTCCACAGCGACGCCGACGCCCACGCCCACCCGCTGAGCGGCATCCGCCGCCCCGCCGGACGACCGCGGTCGCACGGGACGAACGCGGTCGCGCGCCGCGCAGCGTTCGTCCCGAACCGCAGCGCGCCAGGCCACCCGCGCGCCGCACGGCAGCGACCGCGGTCGCACGGGACATCCGCGGTCGCGCGCCGCGCAGCGTTCGTCCCGAACCGCAGCGCGGGGCGCTCAGGCCGCCGCGCGAGCCAGCGCCACCTGGATGAGCTCGTCGATCAGATCCGGGTACGACAGCCCCGACTCCTGCCAGCAGCGCGGGAACATCGAGATCGGAGTGAAGCCCGGCATCGTGTTGATCTCGTTGACGACGAAACCGTCCGCGGTCAGGAAGAAGTCCACGCGTGCCAGGCCCTCTCCCCCGATGGCGTCGAACGCGCGCACAGCGAGATCGGCCATGTCGGCGAGCTCGGCCGCGCTCAGGTCGGCCGGGCAGACCAGGTCGATCCCGGGGGCGTCGAGGTACTTCGCTGCGAAGTCGTAGAAGTCGCGCCCGGAGACGACGACCTCGCCAGCGACGGAGGCACGCGCAGCCTCCCCCGGTCGGCCGCCGAGCACGGCGATCTCCACCTCACGGCCGACGACGGCCGACTCGATCAACACCCGGTCGTCTTCGGCGAGGGCAACCTCGATCGCGGCGGCGAGCTCCGACCAGTCCTTGACCTTCGTCACGCCGACGCTCGACCCCGCCCGCGCCGGCTTGACGAACGCGGGAAGCCCGAGGTCACGGGCTTCGGCCTCGACGGCCTCCGGAGCGGCGCCCCACCGGTGAGCGGTCACGGTCTGCCACGGGGCGACGGGGATGCCCGCCTGCAGCAGGACGGTCTTCGTGAAGTGCTTGTCCATCCCGAGCGCGCTGGCGAGAACGCCGCTGCCCACGTAGGGCAGGCCGACCAGCTCGAGCAGGCCCTGCACCGTTCCGTCCTCGCCCCACGGACCGTGCAGGATCGGGAACACGATGTCGACGTCGCCGAGGGACTCCACCGAGCCGTCCGGGTGCGTGACGGTCAGTTCGCGGGTCGTGGCGCTCTCGGGCCAGTGCACGCGGGTGCCGTTGTCCTCGACCTCGGGGAGCGCCTCCGCGTCGAGCGCGAACCGCTCGGCGTCGTCCGGCTGGAGGGTGAAGGCGCCGTCGTGCGTGATCCCGATCGGGATGACGCGGTAGGCGCTACGGTCGATCGCCGCGAGGACCCCGGCCGCCGTTGCGCAGCTGATCGAATGCTCGCTTGAACGCCCCCCGAAGAGTAGAGCCACTGCGGCCGTGTCCGTCATCCGTCGTCCTTTCGCCTTGCGGCTCGTCCGAGTCCGTCGTGAGGTGCGGCGCGATGTCCTTCGGATCGAGCGTTCCGGCGAGCACCTGGCTCACCTGCCGCACGATCGGCATGTCCACGCCGCGCGCCTCCGCCAGGCTCAGCACGGGGGCGACCGAGGCCAGCCCCTCCGCAGTCTGGTTCATCTGTTTCACCACGTCGGTGAAGCTGTAGCCCTGGCCGAGCAGCCGCCCGGCGGTGTTGTTGCGGCTGAGCGACGACTCGCAGGTCGCGATCAGGTCGCCGAGGCCCGCGAGCCCCGAGAGGGTCTGGGCCTCCGCCCCGTACGCCACGGCGAAGTCGGTCATCTCGACCAGCCCGCGCGTGATGATCGAGGCCTTGGTGTTCTCGCCGTAGCCGACACCGTCGACGATGCCGATCGCCACGGCGATGAGGTTCTTCAGCACGCCGCCGAACTCCGTGCCGATCACGTCGGTGTTCACGAAGCTGCGGAAATACCGGTTGGTGGCGGCCATCGCGACCGTCTGCGCCGTCTCCAGGCTCACCGACGAGACCACGGCCGCGGTCGGCTGCTCGCGCGCGATCTCGAGCGCGAGGTTCGGGCCGGAGGCGACAGCGATCCGCTCGGCCTCGATCGGGAGGGCCTGGGCGATCACCTCGCTCATCCGCAACCCGGTGCTCTTCTCGACGCCCTTCATGAGGCTCACCACGATCGTGGACGGGCCGAGGTACGGCTGGACGGCGGCGAGGTTCTCCCGCAGCGTCTGGCTCGGGATCGAGACGAACACGACTTCCGCGTCGCGCAGCGCCTCTCCGAGCTTCGACGTCGCCCGCAGGTTGCGCGGCAGGTTGATGCCCTCGAGGTAATCGCTGTTGCGCTTGACCTCGTTGATCTCGCGCGCGAGCTCCGGACGGCGCGCCCAGAGCACGACGTCGGACCCGCCGTCGGCGAGGATCTTCGCGAAGGTGGTCCCCCAGCTGCCGGCGCCGAGAACGGCGATCCGACGGGGAGCGGGAGGCAGTGCGGTACGAGCCTTGCTAGCCATCGAAGCGGCCGGTCTCCTTCTGGTTGTGCTGCGACGGGTCCCACCGCTGCGCGGGCGCCTTCTCGCCGCGGAGGTCCTCGAGCAGGGCGGTGATCGCCGCCATGATCACCGCGGTGGCCTCGGCCAGCGTCGCGGAGTCGAGGCTGCGCCCCTCGAACGCCGAGAGGTCGACGGGGTCGCCGACCTTCACGTCGATCGTCTTGCGCGGGAAGAAGCTGATCTTCTTCGAGTACCGCGCCATCACCTGCTGCGTGCCCCAGTGCGCCATCGGGATCACGGGGATGCCGTGCTCCAGCGCCATCCGGGCGGCGCCGGTCTTGCCGCGCATCGGCCACATGTCGGGGTCACGCGTGAGCGAGCCCTCCGGGTAGACGACGACGATGCGCCCTTCGTCGATGATCTTCTGCGCGGCGTCGAGCGGCGCAGCGCCCCGGGCAGCTCCGCCACGAGCGACCGGCACCTGACCGGACTTGCGCAGGAACCAGCCGACGACGGGCACGCGGAACAGGCTGTCCTTGGCGAGAAAGCGCGGCAGTCGGCCGAGCCGCCACAGCACCATCCCCATCATCACCGGGTCGATCTCGCTGTAGTGGTTCGGAGCGACGATGAACGCGCCGTGACGCGGCAGCTTCGCTCCGTCCGCGATACGGAACCGCGCGAGCAGACTGCCCAGCGGCACGACGAGGAACGCCAGGACCCAGAAGATCGACGGACGGCTCTTCTCGGAGCGCTGACGCTTCACCGGGGGACGCGGGACGGCGGGATCTTCGGGATGGGACACATCCCTATTATCCGTGCCGTCACCCTTCGAGGACGAAGTCCGCTCCGAGCAGCTCCAGCTTGGTGATGAAATTCTCGTACCCGCGGCTGATGATGCCGACGTTGCTGACGGTCGAGCGTCCCTCCGCGGTCAGCGCCGCGATCAGGTGGCTGAAGCCGCCGCGCAGGTCGGGGACCTCGATGTCGGCGCCCTTCAGCTCCGTCGGGCCCATGATGACCGCGGAGTGGTTGAAGTTGCGCTGGCCGAAGCGGCAGGCGTGGCCGCCGAGGCACTCCTTGTGCACCTGGATCTTGGCACCCATGTCGATGAGCGCGTCGGTGAAGCCGAAGCGCTGCTCGTAGACCGTCTCGTGGACGATCGACACCCCCTCCGCCTTCGCGAGAGCGACCACCAGCGGCTGCTGCCAGTCGGTCATGAACCCGGGGTGCACGTCGGTCTCGATCACGACGGGCTTCAGCGGTCCTCCCGGGTGGAAGAACCGGATGCCGTCGTCGTGGATCTCGAAGGCGCCGCCGACCTTGCGGAAGACGTTGAGGAAGGTCAGCATCTCAGGCTGGCGGGCGCCTCCGACGTAGACGTCGCCGCCCGTGGCGAGCGCGGCGGCCGCCCAGCTGGCGGCCTCGTTCCGGTCGAACAGCGCGGTGTGGCTGTAGCCGACGAGCTTCGCGACGCCCTCGATGCGGATCACGCGATCGGTGTCGACCGAGATGATCGCGCCCATCTTCTGCAGGACGTTGATGAGGTCCATGATCTCGGGCTCGATCGCCGCGCCCTTGAGCTCGGTGATGCCATCGGCGCGCACAGCGGTGAGCAGCACCTGCTCCGTCGCCCCGACGCTCGGGTACGGCAGCTCGAGCTTGGCACCGTGGAGGCCGTTCGGGGCGCTCATGCGGATGCCGCTCGGCAGCTTGTCGACGACCGCCCCGAACTGGCGCAGCACCTCGAGGTGGTAGTCGATCGGGCGGTCGCCGATGCGGCAGCCGCCGAGGTCGGGGATGAACGCCTCGCCCAGGCGGTGCAGGAGCGGGCCGCAGAACAGGATCGGGATGCGGCTCGACCCGGCGTGCGCGTCGATGTCGGCCATGTGGGCCGTCTCTACCGCGCTCGGGTCGAGCAGCAGCTCGCCCGCGACGCCGTCGGTCACCTTGACGCCGTGCACCTCGAGCAGACCGCGCACCACGCGGACGTCGCTGATGTCCGGCACGTTCCGCAGGACGCTGGGGCCTTCGCCCAGGATGGCGGCAACCATGGCCTTCGTGACGAAGTTCTTGGCGCCGCGGACCTCGATGCGGCCCCGGAGCGGGATGCCGCCGTTGATCGTGATGCGGTCGCCCTTGAGGCCGACGCGCGCTCCTGCTGCCTGAGCGTCCTGAAGAAGTGAGTTCAAAGTTTCACCGGGAGGGTCTTGGGCCGCCAACCAGCACGGCCGCTTTCGTATTCGGAGATTCGCGCTTCATCACGCAGGGTGAGGGCGATGTCGTCCAGCCCTTCGAGCAAACGCCAGCGAGTGTAATCGTCGATGTCGAAAGACACCTGTACCTGGCCGATCGTCGCAGTCTTGGCAACCAGATCCACCGTCGCCGCTATTCCCGGCTGCGCTTCGATGGCCGCCCAGAGGCGCTCCGCGTCCTCCTCCGTGATCTGCCCGGCGAGCAGGCCCTGCTTGCCGGAATTGCCGCGGAAGATGTCGGCGAACCGGGGGCTCAGGACGACCCGGAAGCCGAAGTCCCGCAGCGCCCACACGGCGTGCTCCCGGGAGGAGCCGGTGCCGAAGTCGGGACCGGCGACGAGCACGGTCGCGCCCTGGTAGGCGTCCTGGTTGAGGATGAAGTCCGGGTCCTGGCGCCAGCCGTGGAAGAGGGCGTCCTCGAAGCCGGTCTTGGTCACGCGCTTGAGGAACACCGCCGGGATGATCTGGTCGGTGTCCACGTTGGAACGGCGCAGCGGGACGGCCACACCCGTCACGGTCTCGAACTTCTCCATCAGGCGTTCACCTTCTCCCCGGCGCGCGTGTCCGCGTCGCCGCCGTCCGGCGTGTCGCCGCCATCGTTATCCAAGTCCCAGGGGCTGGACAGGGTCCCGCGGATCGCCGTCGCTGCCGCGACCAGGGGCGACACCAGGTGGGTGCGGCCGCCCTTGCCCTGCCGGCCCTCGAAGTTGCGGTTCGAGGTGGAGGCGCAGCGCTCCCCGGGCGCCAGCTGGTCCGGGTTCATGCCCAGGCACATCGAGCAGCCCGCGAAGCGCCACTCGGCGCCGAACTCCTCGACGATCTTGTCGATGCCCTCCGCCTCGGCCTCGATACGCACGCGCGCGCTGCCCGGGACGACCATGACGCGCACGTTGTCTGCCTTCTTGCGCCCCTTGATCAGGGAGGCGAAGGCGCGCAGATCCTCGATCCGGCTGTTGGTGCAGGAGCCCATGAACACGGCGTCGACGGGGATGCTCTTCATCGGGGTGCCGGCTTCGAGATCCATGTACTCCAGCGCGCGCTCGGCGGCGGCCCGGGCGTTGGGGTCCTCGATCTGCGCGGGGTCCGGCACGTTCTGGCTGAGCGAGACGCCCTGGCCGGGGTTGGTGCCCCAGGTGACGAACGGCTCGATGTCGGCGGCGTCCAGGTAGACCTCCGCGTCGAAGACCGCGTCGTCGTCAGTGGCGAGGGTGTCCCAGTATGCGACGGCCTCGTCCCAGTCGGCGCCCTCCGGCGCGTGGGGGCGGCCCTTGAGGTAGGCGTAGGTGGTCTCGTCGGGCGCGACCATGCCCGCGCGGGCCCCGGCCTCGATCGACATGTTGCAGATCGTCATGCGCCCCTCCATCGAGAGGGAGCGGATCGCGCTGCCGCGGTACTCGAGCACATAGCCCTGCCCGCCGCCGGTGCCGATCTTCGCGATGACGGCCAGGATGATGTCCTTCGCGGTCACGCCGGGGCGCAAGTCACCCTCGACGGTGATCGCCATGGTCTTGAACGCCTTGAGCGGCAGGGTCTGCGTCGCCATGACGTGCTCGACCTCGCTGGTGCCGATGCCGAACGCCATCGCGCCGAACGCGCCGTGCGTCGAGGTGTGCGAGTCGCCGCAGACCACGGTGATGCCCGGCATCGTGAGGCCGAGCTGCGGGCCGACCACGTGCACGATGCCCTGCTCGACGTCGCCCAGCGAGTGCAGGCGGATGCCGAACTCCTCGGCGTTGCGGCGCAGCGTCTCGATCTGCGTGCGGCTGGTCAGATCGGCGATGGGCCGGTCGATGCCGATGGTCGGCGTGTTGTGGTCCTCGGTGGCGATGGTGAGGTCCGGACGGCGGACCGGCCGGCCGGCCATGCGGAGGCCGTCGAAGGCCTGCGGACTGGTCACCTCGTGCACCAGGTGCAGGTCGATGTAGATGAGGTCGGGCGTGCCGTCCTCGCCCTTCACGACCAGGTGGTCCCGCCAGACCTTCTCTGCGAGGGTCAGCGGAGTGCGATCGGTCTCGGTCGTCATTGTGCTCGTGCTCCTTAGCGTGCGTGCGGATCAGCCGTCGACGGACTCCGCGGCGAGAGTGGCCTGAGAACTAGGACTCGCCGCGGCGGCTAAGGAGGAGAAGACCTGCGTGCACGGAGTCAGGATATCACCGACGGTCCGTCGGTCTCATCGATGGTCACGACGACGACCGTGACGTTGTCGTGACCGCCCGCCGCGACGGCGGCCTCCACCAGCTCCCCCGCCGGATCCTCGGGGGCGGAGGCGAGGACGGCCGCGATGCGCTCGTCGGTCAGCTCGCGGGTCAGACCGTCGGAGCAGATCAGCAACGTGCGGCGCGAGGCGTCCGGCAGCAGCTCGGTGTCGGTGTCGACGAAGTCCTCCGCGCCGAGGGCACGGGTGATGACGTTGCGCTCGGGGTGCACGGCCGCCTGCGCTGCCGAGATGAGGCCGGCGTCGACGAGTTCCTGCACCGCCGAGTGGTCGACGGTCAGCTGGGTCAGCACGGAGCCGTCCCACTCGTACACGCGGGAGTCCCCGACGTTCACGACCAGCCAGTGCTCCGCCGCACGCTCGGGGACGCGCACACGCACCACGCCGGCGAGGGTGGTTCCGGCGACGGCGGCCCCGGACTCGTCCGCTCCCGAGAGCGCCCGGACGGCCGCGTTGGCCTCGTCGATCGCGGCGACGACCTCCTCCGGCGTCGGCCGGCTGCCCGGCTGCAGCGTGCGCGCCAGGCTCTCCAGCGCCGTGCGGCTCGCCAGATCGCCGCGGGCGTGGCCGCCCATCCCGTCGGCCACGAGGTAGGCCGGGTCCTCGGCGAGGAAGGAGTCCTCGTTCACGTGGCGTACCGCCCCGATGTCGCTCCGGGCGCTCACGCCGACGTGTGAGGTCATGTGCGGGGGTCCTCCTGCTGATCGCGCGGGACCGGGACCTCGCCGGTCACGGCCTCCGGGGCCTCGTCGGCCTCGTCGTCGTCGCCGTGGATGGCCTCGGCGATGGTTCCGCCACTCATCCGCAGCTTCACCAGACTTGCAATGGTAGCGACAACCATCGACCCGACGATCACCGCGAGCGACGTCCAGGTGTCGATGTCCGGCGCCCACTCGAGGTGCAGGCCGCCGTTGATGAACGGCAGCTCGTTCTCGTGCATGGCGTGGAAGACGAGCTTGACGCCGATGAAGGCGAGGATGAACGCGATCCCGTACTTCAGGTACACGAGCTTGTCGAGCAGATGACCGAGCAGGAAGTACAGCTGGCGCAGACCCATGAGCGCGAACACGTTGGCGGTGAAGACGATGAACGGGCTCTGCGTGATGCCGAAGATCGCCGGGATGGAGTCGAGCGCGAACAGCAGGTCCGTCGTGCCGAGCGCCAGGAAGACGATGATCAGGGGCGTGAACATCCGCTTGCCCGCAACCGTGGTGCGGAGCTTGTTGCCGTCGTACTGGTCGGAGACCTTGAGGTGCTTGCGCATGAAGCGGATGAACCAGCTGTCGTCCGTTCCTTCATCGTCGTGGTTGCCGAACGCCTGGTTGAAGGCGGTCCAGAGCAGGAACGCGCCGAAGATGTAGAAGATCGGGCTGAAGCTCGCGATGAGGCTCGCCCCCAGCAGGATGAAGACGCCGCGGAAGATCAGAGCCAGGATGATGCCCACCATGAGCACCTCCTGCTGGTACTTCCTGGGCACCGCGAACCTGCCCATGATGATGACGAACACGAACAGGTTGTCGATGCTGAGGCTGTACTCCGTGAGCCAGCCGGCGAGGAACTGCCCCGCGTGCTCCGCATCGCCCAGCAGCAGCATGAGCAGGGCGAAGATCAGCGCGAGACCCACGTAGAACGCGATCCAGAGCGACGACTCCTTCGGGCTCGGGATGTGCGGGCGCTTGAAGACGATGAGCAGGTCGAACGCGAGCACCAAGAGGAGCACGACGATCGAGCCGACCTCGAACCAGAGCGGGAGGGCGAGTTGCATGGAGGACCTTTCGAAGGGCATCGGAAACGAGCCGAAAGTCTCTCCCGCACCGTCTCCAATGCCGCTGCGCCCGGGTCCAGAGCGGACCGTGATGACGTTCACAGCGCCGGCGGCGGTGCACGCACCGCGGCCGTCCGGGATACTCCCCTTCGCGATCACTCATCCTACCGGACTCCCCCGCGCTCGGCGCACGCGCGTACAGTGCCGCGCGTGGAGTGGGTGGAGTTCGAGAGCGCCGCGGTCGCCGCGGCGGGTTTCGACGATCGCGAGCACGTGCTCGAGATCGTGTTCCGGTCCGGAGCGCGCTACCGCTACCGGCTGGTCTCCGACCGGGTCTGGCACGAGTTCCGCTCCGCGCCGTCGGCCGGTCGGTACTTCGCAGAGCGGATCAGAGACCACTTCCCGACGGAATGGATCTCGTGAGGAAGCCGCGTTGCCCGGGCGGCCGCGCGACACGACGAAGCCCTCCCGGACATGGTCCGAGAGGGCTTCGTGAGTGGTGACCCCAGCGGGATTTGAACCCGCGTTACCGCCGTGAGAGGGCGACGTCCTAGGCCGCTAGACGATGGGGCCGTGTTTTGACAACTCAATGATCATGCCACAGGTCGGCGGCATCCTCCAAAACGGGGCGCCCAGCCCGGGTGTGTCGCGACCCTCAGGCGAGGACGCGGAGGGCTCCCGGCACCACGGAGACGTCGACGGGCAGCGGGCCGATCCGCTCCCCGTCCGCGTAGACCACGACCCCCTCCGCGTCGAGGCGGACGGTGCTCACGGAGTGGAAGGAGACCTCCGGGAGGTCGGTGTGCTCGCCGCGGAAGACCGTCGGGAAGAGACGCAGGAAGCGCAGGCGCGACATGCGCCGCACGACGAAGAGGTCGAGACGGCCGTCATCGAGCGCTGCGTGCGGCACGATGCGCATCCCGCCGCCGAGGGAGCGGTTGTTGGCCACGGAGACGAGCATCGCCTCCGTCTCGATGGTCTCGCCGTCGACGACCAGGCGGTACGGGCGCGGGGCCAGGGTGGCGAGCTCCCGGAGCAGCGCGAGGATGTACCGGCTGCGTCCGCGCGGACGGGTCATGTGGTTGGCGCGCTCGTTGACGGTGGCGTCGAAGCCGGCCGAGAGCACTGCGCCGAACCAGGTGGAGAGGCCGCCGTGACGCACCACCCCCGCGTCGATCGTGCGCGGCTCTCGGCCGAGCGCGGCGAGGAGGTGGGCGATGGCCGCGTCCGTGTCGCCCACCGGGATCCCCAGGCCGTCGGCCAGGTCGTTGCCCGTGCCGCTCGGGACGATGCCGAGAGGGACGGTCGTCTCGGCGACGATGTTGATGCCGAGGTTCGCCATGCCGTCGCCCCCGACCACGACCAGCGCGCCGGCGCCGGCCGCCACCGCGCGTGCGGTCTCCCTGCGCAGGAGCTCGATGTTCGCCTCGTCGACGGCGACCACGGTGTGTCCGGCCTCGCGCAGGCGTTCGACGACCAGCGGGCCGACCTCCCGGCGGTGGCCGAACGAGGCCATGGGGTTGACCGCGACCACGACGGTTCCGGGATGTGCGGCCATAGTGCACGATGATGGCACACGGCCGCCGAGCCGCCGGAACGGCGGGGTCGCGAACCGCCGGTATGGCGGCGCCGGAGCGACGATTCGCGACCCCGCTGCGGGGCGGATCTCAGAGGCGGACGCGTCGCAGCAGCTGGGCGTTGAGCGCGACGACGATCGTGGAGACGGACATCAGCACGGCGCCGAACGCCGGGGAGACGACGATGCCGGCACCGGTCGCCACACCCGCTGCCAGCGGCAGCGCGATCACGTTGTACCCGGTCGCCCACGCCAGGTTCTGGAGCATCTTGCGATAGGTCGCCCGCGAGAGCTCGACCACCTTCGCCACCCCGCGCGGATCACTGGCGGCCAGCACGATGCCGGCCGACTCGATCGCGACATCCGTGCCCGCGCCGATGGCGATGCCGACGTCCGCCTGCGCGAGCGCGGGTGCGTCGTTCACGCCGTCGCCCACCATCGCCACCCGGGAGCCGTCTTGCTGCAGACGCGCCACGGTGCCGGATTTGTCGCCCGGGAGCACCTCCGCGTAGACCTCGTCGATTCCGAGGGTCGCGGCGACCGCCTCTCCGACCGGTCGTGCGTCGCCGGTGAGCATGGCGACACGGATCCCGCGGTCCCGGAGAGCGCGCACGGCGTCCGCCGACTCGGGCCGGACGACATCCGCCAGCGCGATCGCACCGGTGACGCGATCGCCGCGGAGAACGTAGACGACCGTCTGCCCCTGCGCCGAGGCCTCCTCCACCATGCGGGCGACCGAGCCCGCCGCCGTCGCTCCCGTCTCGGCCAGCAGCCGCGGCGCACCGACGACGACGCGTTCGCCCGCGACGGTGGCGGCGGCACCGCGGCCCCCGAGCGCCTCGAAGTCCGTCACGGAGGGGATGGACAGCCCTCGCTCACGGGCGGCGGTGACGATCGCACGAGCGATCGGGTGCTCGGCCGGCGCTTCGACGGAGGCGGCGAGAGCGAGCAGGGCATCGTCGTCGCCGTCGACGGCGGTCACGGCGGCGACGCCCTGACGCCCCTCGGTGAGTGTGCCCGTCTTGTCGAAGAGGACGACGTCGATGCGGCGGGCGTCCTCCATGGCGTGCCGGTCGCGGATGAGGAGTCCGTTGCGTGCGCCGATCGCGGTCGAGATCTGCGCCACGAGCGGGATGGCGAGGCCGAGCGCGTGCGGGCAGGCGATGATGAGCACCGTCACGACGCGCTCGAGCACGAACGCGGGGTCACCGGGGCGGAGCAGGATCCAGACGACGAGGGTGATCGCAGCGACCGCGAGCGCGACGTAGAACAGCCAGGCGGCCGCACGGTCGGCCAGGATCTGCGTGCCCGACTTGCTGGCCTGAGCGTCCGACACCAGGCGCATGATCCCGGCGAGCGCGGTGTCGCCCCCGGTCTTCCCGACGCGGACGACGAGCGACCCGCTGCCGGAGATGCTTCCGGCGACGACCTGCTCCCCCGTCCCCCGGGTGACCGGCTTCGACTCCCCGGTGAGCAGGGACTCGTCGAGATCGCTGCGTCCGTCGACGATCTCGCCGTCGACCGGCACGGCGGCGCCCGGCCGCACCCGCACGAGGTCGCCGACCCGCAGCTCCCCGACGGCGACCGTCTCGGGGTCGGCGTGCGGGTCGGCGAGCCGCTCGGCGGTGTCCGGCAGGAGTTTCGCCAACTGGCCCAGCGCGTCCTGGGCGCCCATGACCGCCGACATCTCGATCCAGTGGCCGAGCAGCATGATCAGGATGAGGGTGGCGAGCTCCCACCAGAAGTCCATGCCCGGCAGGCCGAGCGTCACCGCGAGGCTGTACCCGAACGCGACGACGATGGCGAGCGAGATCAGCGTCATCATCCCCGGCTGTCGCGACCGCAGCTCGCCGACCGCTCCGCGGAGGAACACGAGCCCGCCGTAGAAGAAGATCGCGATGCCGAAGACCGCGGGGATGTATTGGCTGCCCGGGAACCGTGGGCCCGACAGGCCGAGGATCTCCTGCAGGCCGTGCGAGAAGACCAGGGTCGGGATGGTCAGGACGAGCGTCAGCCAGAACTTGCGGCGGAAGATCGCCGGGTCGTGGCCGGCATGCGCGGAGTGATCGTGCGCGGAGTGATCGTGGGCGGAGTGATCGTGCGCGCCGAGATCGTGCGCGCCGTGGCCGTGCTCCGCGTGCGAGGTCATCGCGCCGTCCGTGTGCTGGTGCTCGTGTGCGTTCGTGCTGTCCATGACACCCGGAACGATACCCCTACCGGGTATATTCCGCCAGCCCCTCCCGCGCATTCGGAGCCGGTCCCCCTCCGTCGGCTTGCACCGGTCGGCCGTTCGGTATTTCCTGGGGGAATGAGACTCACGAAGTTCGAACACGCCGCGTTGCTCCTCGAGGATTCGGGGAAGAAGCTGTTCGTCGATCCGGGCAGCTTCACGACGCCCGTGACCGACGCGGCGAACACCGTGGCCGTGGTGATCACCCACGAGCACGCCGACCACTGGACGCCGGAGCAGCTGAAGCGCGTGCTCGACCTGAGCCCGGACGCGCGGATCTTCGCGCCCGAGGGTGTCGCGCGGGCGGCGGCGGACTTCGACGTGACCGTCGTACACGCCGGCGAAACCGTCGAGGCCGGACCGTTCTCGCTGCGCTTCTTCGGCGGGGTGCATGCCGTGATCCACTCCAGCATCCCGACCGTCGACAACGTGGGCGTGCTCATCAACGACGAGCTCTACTACGCGGGCGACTCGTTCACGATCCCCGACGGCGTCGAGGTCGATATGCTCGCCGCGCCCGCCGGAGCGCCGTGGATGAAGGTCGCCGAGGTCATGGACTACGTGCTCGCCGTGAAGCCCAAGCGCAGCTTCGCGGTTCACGAGATGGTCCTCTCCCGGGCGGGCAAGGATCTCTCGAACGCGCGCATCGGGTGGGCCACCGAGCAGAACGGCGGAAAGCACTTCGCGCTCGAACCCGGCGACTCCCTCGACCTGTGAGTGCGGGCCGATCCGGCGGCGGAGCCGGGACGGCGGACGCGCCCGCCGTCGTCTGGTTCCGGGACGATCTGCGCGTCGCCGACAACCCGGCCCTGCGGGCGGCCGCCGACTCCGGCCGCCCGGTGCTCTGCCTGTTCGTCTTCGATGAGGAGTCCGCGGGGATCCGCCCGCTGGGCGGGGCAGCGCGCTGGTGGCTGCACCACTCGCTCGCCGCGCTGGCCGACGACCTCGGACAGCACGGCACCCCGCTGATCATCCGGCGCGGTCCGGCCCAGCGCGTGGTCGCCGACGTGCTGCGCGAGGCGGGCGCCGCCGCCGTGTTCTGGAACCGTCGGTACGGCGGCGCAGAGCGGCGCATCGACGAGGCGATCAAGTCCGCCGCGCGCGCGGCAGGGATGGAGGCGACCAGCTTCGCCGCGAACCTGCTGTTCGAGCCGTGGACGATCCGCACCGGATCCGGGACGCCGTTCTCCGTCTACACGCCGTTCTGGCGCGCCTGCCTGGCCGCGCCCCCGCCGCGCAAACCGCTGCCCGCGCCCCGAGAGCTGCGGCGCGCCTCGCCCGTCGACGGGGACGCCCTCGACGATCTGGGTCTTCTGCCGACCGCCCCCGACTGGGCGGGCGGCCTGCGCGAGGCCTGGGAGCCCGGCGAGAAGGCGGCGCGGCGGCGGCTCGTCGAGTTCTTGGACGAGGACGTCGCCCGCTATCGCGACGATCGCGACACCCCGGGCGTCGCCGCGACCTCCCGGCTCTCCCCCCGCCTGCGCTGGGGCGAACTGAGCCCGCATGAGGTGTGGCACGCGACGGCAGAGGCCCGCGACCGGACCAACGCGGCCGGCGCGAGCGCCTTCGTGAGCGAACTGGGCTGGCGCGAGTTCGCGCACCACACCCTCTACGAGCACCCCGACCTGGCGACCGTCAACATCCATCGCGAGTACGACTCCTTCCCCTGGCCCCGGTTGCATCCTGCGGCATTACGGGCCTGGCACCAGGGTCGCACCGGCATTCCTCTCGTGGACGCGGGGATGCGGGAACTGTGGACGACCGGGATCATGCACAACCGCGTGCGCATGGTGGTCGCGTCGTTCCTCGTCAAGAACCTCCTGGTCGATTGGAGGCGGGGCGAGCAGTGGTTCTGGGACACGCTGGTCGACGCCGATGCGGCCAACAATCCGTTCAACTGGCAGTGGGTCGCCGGCAGCGGGGCGGACGCCGCTCCATACTTCCGCGTCTTCAATCCCGAACTGCAGCGCACCAAGTTCGACCCGCACGGTGACTACGTGCGCCGCTGGGTTCCGGAGTGGGACACCGGCGACTACCCGGAGCCGATCGTCGATCTCGCCGAGACGCGCCGGGCCGCCCTCGCTGCGTTCGACGTGGTCAAGAAGGCCCGCTGACCGTGAGCGCCGCCCGTCGGCGCCGACCGTCAGCGCGCGTGATCGGCGAGGATCTGGTCGACGTCGATGCTGCCGAGGAGGGCGGTCCAGTCGAGGTTCCTGGCCTCCTCGGCCTGCGCCTCCTCGGCCAGCACGCGCCCGCTGCGCTCCACCACGACGCCGCGCGGCAGGAGGCGGTTCAGCTCGGCGAGGATGGCGTCGTCGACCGCCTCCGCGTCGAAGTCGGCGCCGACACGGGCGAAGTAGTCGCCGGAGACGGTGTAGGAGACGATCCCGGTTTCGATGCGGCTCATGGGCCGCATGCTACTCCCGCAGCGCGAGATTCAGGCGAGGGCCGGACGAGGCTCGAGCCGACCGCGAGTACCGTGCACGGCATGACCGATCGTGACGAACAGCCCACGGCCGACGGCACCAAGACCGCCGACGACCTCCAGGAGGCCGTGGCCGACCTCGGAGAGACCCGCGAAGACCAGCTCGAGACGGTGGCGGAACGCAACGACTCGCTGGAGGAACGCCTGCCCGGCCAGCACGCGGAGCCGCAACACGGCTCCCCCGACCAGGGGTAGGCCGCCCCGGAGCGGCCCGGACAGGGGACTGCGGACCCGGGCCGCCGCCCGATACCGTGACGCGATGGACAGCGGACGGATGAGCGACCGGGCACCCGGGGCGGCGGTCATGGCGCAGGTCGTGCGCCTGCACGACGCGGCCCCGCCGCGGACGCCGTTCGCCCGCGCCCTCGGGGTGACCCCGCTGGCGGACGAGACGGTCCCCTGGTTCGTCGGCGCCCTCGGCGAGCGCGAGATCGGCGCTCGCCTCGCTCGCCTTCCCGACGGGTGGCGCGTGTTCCACGCGCTGCCCGTCGGGTCGGGCGACGCGGATCTCGACCATCTGGTGGTCGGACCGGCGGGCGTCTTCGTCATCGACACCACCCACCACCGCGGCGCGCGGGTGTGGGTCGCGCAACGATCCATGCGGGTGAACGGCGCCACAGCGCCCTCCCTGCGGAACGCCGACCTGGAGGCCTCGCGCGTGCGCGGCCTACTGGCGACCGCGGGGATCCAGGCGCCCGTGCGCGCCGTCGTCGCGGTCGTCGGGGCGAAGGAGCTGCGCATCCGCCAGCGCCCGCGATCGGTGGAGGTCGTGCGCGGCGAGGAGCTCGTGAGCTGGCTCACCCGGCGTCCGCCCGTGACCGACGCGGCCGCCGTGGACGCCGTCACCCGGCTCGTGGACGAGCCGGGCACCTGGCGGACGGCCGGGCAGCCGGCGGATGTCGCCGACCGTTTCGCCCGCATCGAGAGCGAGGTCCGCAGCGCCCGCCTGGTGCGCGCAGGCTGGGCTGTCGCAGCGGGGCTCGCCCTGTTCGCCGCCGTCCTCCCGTTCGTCCCGCGCTGACGCCGCCGCGGCCCGGACCTCAGGCCGAGTGCGCGGACGTCCGCATGACGACCGTGAGGGCGCCGTCGGCCTCCGCGGCCTCGAGGACGACCTCGACGGCCGTGAGCTCGCCCAGGGATGCGAGATGGGTGCCGCCGCACGGGATGGCCGCGGTCCCGCCGGGCAGCGCGCACGTCCACAGGCGCCGGTCGCCGAGCCCGTCGCCCTCGCGCGTGATCGCGACCGCTGCGCCTGACGCCACCCACTCCGCGAGCAGCGCGTTCGCCGCCGCGGCGATCTCGTCGAGCCGGCCAGGCAGTTCGGCGGCGGGGAACCCCTTCTTCCGCAGGCTCTTGCCGATGCGGTACTCGTCGCGCGAGCCGTCGGGCAGGATGCGGGAGGAGGTGATCGCGAGGCGGTCGAAATCGGGGCGACCGCGTCCGTCACCGGGCACCTCCTTCGTCCACAGCGGCGCGAGAGCGTCGTTGAGGGCGAGGGAGGCGAGGTGGCAGGCCGTGTGGCCGGCCGACAGGGCACGACGCAGGCCGGGTTCGACCTCGACGGTCGCCGACGCACCCGGCTCGATGCCGTCGGCGTCGTCGACCAGGTGGCAGACGACGAACGACCATCCTGCGGTGCCGGTCCGCACGGGCGCGTCGCCGACGTGAAGCGTCTCACCGTCGGTCGCCCCGACGACGGCGTCGACCACGGCCCGGGCACGGCCCCCGACGGTGATCGTGCCGATGTCGGCCGGCTGGTCCGGCCACACCGGATCGACGGCATGGAAGGCGGTCCGGTCCAGCACGACGGCGGTGCGTCCGTCCGCACGGGGCTCGATGTGCACGACGGTGCCGGTGGATGAGACGTCGCCGGCGGGGTAGGTGACGACGGTGTCGGTACGCGGGAGGGTCATCCCCCCAGCGTACGGGCCGCGCCCGGGCGGACCGCTAGGCTGACGCCGTGGGCAGGCGAACGACCGCGCAGACGCGTGGCGGCAGGCGCGCCGAGCGCGCGCGAACGCACGCGTCGCGCGTACGACGGCCTCGCGCGACGGTCGCGCTCGGCGCGGTCGCCGTGGTCGTGCTGCTCACCGCCTGCACCCCGGTCCAGGAGGCGCGGCTCCAGGACGACGCCGAGTCGTCGCCGTTCATCTCCTCCTTCTACGAGCAGCCGGAGCCGCTGCCCGCCGGATCACCCGGGGACCTCATCCGCACGTCGCCGGCGGTCGGAGCCCCTCCCGGAGGCGTCGCCTACCGCATCCTGTTCCACTCGACCGATCTCGACGGCCGCCCGGTCGTCGACTCGGGTCTGCTGGTGGCCCCCGGCTCCCCCGCGCCGGCGGGCGGGCGCACGATCGTCTCCTGGGGGCATCCGACCACCGGCGCCGCGGAGAAGTGCGCGCCATCGCGCTCCGACGACCCGTATGACAGCGTCGAGGGGCTGACCGACTTCCTGAACCGCGGCTACGCGGTCGTCTACACGGACTACACCGGGATGGGGACGGCCGGCCCCGACTCCTATCTGGTCGGCGGGACGGAGGGCCGCAACGTCCTCGACGCCGCCCGGGCGGCCCGGACCGTCCTCGGCCGCGACGGCAGCCAGCGCGTCGTGCTGTGGGGTCACTCCCAGGGCGGCCAGGCCGTGCTGTTCGCCGCCCAGCTCGCACACGGCTACGCTCCCGAGCTCGACGTGCAGGCGGCGGCGGCCGCCGCACCCGCGACCGACCTCGCGTCCCTGCTGCGCGCCGACATCGGTGACGTCTCCGGCGTCACGATCGGCTCCTACGCGTTCCAGGCCTACGCGTCGGTCTACGACGAGCCGCTCGCGAGCATCCTGACCCCGCATGCCATCACCGCGCTGCCCGCGATGAACGACCTGTGCCTGCTCTCGCAGAACAAGGAGCTGCACACGATCGCCCAGCCACTCGTGGGGCGGTTCCTGACGGACGATCCGGAGACCACCGAGCCGTGGTCGGGTCTGCTCGCCCAGAACACGCCGGGCGCGACGGCACTGACGATGCCGCTCTTCGTCGCGCAGGGCGAGGACGACAGGCTCGTGCGGCCGACCTCGACCGACGCGTTCGTGCGGACCGAGCGCGACGCGGGCACGACGGTGACGTACGACCGGATCCCCGGCGCCACGCACGCCACCGTCGCGCTGCGCTCGCTGCGGTCGCTCTTCGACTGGCTGCACTCCGTCGGAGTGAGCGGCACGTCGTCGAGCGCCACGGCCGCGGCCGCTACGGAGTGAGCGTCGCCACGTAGTCGGCGTGCTCGTCCATCCACGACGAGACGATGCGGTCGTACGCGGACGACTCCGCGCCGCTGTTGAACATCGCGTTCTCGAGCGAGTAGAGCAGGTCCGAGTCGAGCGTGAAGCCCTTCACCCATCCGGCGACCTCGGGGAACTTCGTCGAGAAGTCCTTGCTGCCGATGGAGTGGATGGACTCCGCGTCGCCGAGCGCACCCTTGGGATCCTTCAGATCCTTGAGGTCGAACTCGTCGTACGCCCAGTGCGGACGCCACAGCGTCACGGCCACGTCGTCGCCCTTCTTCATCGCGGCGGTCAGCTCGGCGAGCATTGCGGGGGTGGAGGACGTGACGAAGTCCATCGAGCCGAGCCCGTACTCCGGGATCACCTTGTCCTGCGTCGCCTGGGTCAGGCCGGCGCCCGGCTCGATGCCGACGAGCCTGTTGCCGAAGTCCGCCGAGTGGGCGGCGAGCTCGTCGAGCGAGTCGATCGGAGCGTCCTTGTTGACCGCGATGGTCAGCTTGGCCTCGTCGTTCCAGGCGCCGAGGTCGGTGAGCTTGGAACCGTACTTCTTCATGTAGGCCTCGTGCGTCGTCGGCAGCCAGCCGTCGAACGCCACGTCGTAGTCCCCGGTCGAGAGCCCGGCGAAGGCGGGGCCGGCGTCGGCGTACTCGAAGTCGACGGTGTAGCCCTTCTTCTCGAGCACGTGCTTCCACAGGTAGGAGGCGGCCTCTCCCTCCGGCCAGCCGTTGAACACGGCGACCGTGATGGTGCCCTTGTCGCCGCCGCTCGCGGTGGAGGCCGCGGTGACCGCGGTCCCGCCGACGGCGACGAGCACCGCCGCGCCGAGCACGGCCAGGGCACGCTTCGGCATGCGCAGGCGCGCGCGGCCGACCGAGGCGGTCAGACGGTCGAGGACGATCGCCAGGATCACGACCGACACCCCGGCCTCGAAGCCGAGGCCCACATCCACCCGGCTGAGCGCCTGGACGATGTCGCGGCCCAGGCCGCCCGCGCCGACCATGCCGGCGATGACGACCATCGAGAGCGAGAGCATGATCACCTGGTTGACGCCCGCCAGGATGGACGGCATGGCCAGCGGCAGCTGGATCTGTCGCAGGATGCGGCGCGGCGGAGAGCCGAACGCGCGGCCGGCCTCCACCAGCTCCTTGTCGACGCCGCGGATGCCCAGCTCGGTGAGGCGGACGCCCGGGGCCATCGCGAACACGATGGTCGCGACCATGCCCGGCACGACGCCGACGCGGAAGAGGATGAGCGCCGGGATCAGGTAGACGAAGGCCGGCATCGTCTGCATGAAGTCGAGGATCGGGCGGATGATCGCGGACGCGGTCTTCGACCGGGCGGCGAGGATGCCGAGTGGCACGCTGATCGCGATCGCGATCGCGGCGGAGACGAGGACGAGGGCGAGGGTGTCCATCGCGTTCGACCACTGGTCGACGCTCGCGATCACGAGGAGGCCGACGACGGTCCCCGCACCGAAGACCCAGCCGCGCAGCCACACGGCCAGCACGGCGAAGATGAGGATGATGCCCCAGAACGGCGGGGCCTGGAGCAGCCAGTCCATGCCGTCGTAGAGGCCGGTGAAGACCATCCGGACGACATCGAAGAAACCGCCGAGGGTCGTGGTCACGAAGTCGACGGCGTGGGAGGCCCACTCGCCGAGGGGGAGCCGGACGCCGTTCACGCGCGCACCTCCTCACCGCGGGCGGACGGTTCGTCGCCCGCGGACTCCTGCAGGGCGAGGGTCATCGCGTCGACGGGCACGGTCGCGGGCGGCTCGACGACGACGGGGATCTCCGTCGTGTCGCTGGACACGTTGCCGAGGGCGGCGAGCAGGGTCACGCGCGGGATGACGCCGAGCAGCCGCTGCTTGCCGTCCACCACGGCGAGCGGCAGGTCGCTGCCGACGGAGGGCTCGACGAGCTCGCTCAGCACCTCGTCGCGGTCGACGGACGCGATCTCCTCGCGGATCACTTCGCGGAGGTCGCTGCGGCCGTCGCGCACCTGGCGCATCACGTCGCGGTCGCGCACCGCGCCGAGCAGGGCACGACCCTGCCCCACGACGAAGGCGGCCGAGGTCTGGAGGTCGCGCATCGTGCGCATGGCGGCGCGCGGACCGCCCGCCACGGTCACCAGCGCACGGGCGGGCTCCATCACGCTCGCGGCGGTGAGCACGCGGGCGCGGTCGACGTCCTGCACGAAGCTGGCGACGTAGTCGTTCGCGGGATCGGTGAGGATCTCCTCCGGCGTCCCGGTCTGCACGATGCGGCCGTCGCGCATCACCGCGATCCGGTCGCCCAGGAACATGGCCTCGTTGAGGTCGTGCGTGATGAAGACGATCGTCTTGCCGAGGGAGCTCTGCAGCTCCAGCAGCTGCTCCTGCATCTCGCGGCGGATGAGCGGGTCGAGGGCGGAGAACGCCTCGTCCATGAGCAGGACGTCGGTGTCGGCCGCGAGCGCCCGGCCCAGGCCGACGCGCTGCTGCATGCCGCCGGAGAGCTCGCTCGGGAGCTTGTCGCCCCAGCCTGCGAGACCGACCAGCTCGAGCACCTGTTCGGCGCGGGCGCGGCGTTCCGCGCTCGGGGAGCCCTTGACCTCCAGGCCGTACGCGATGTTGTCGAGCACCGTGCGGTGCGGCAGCAGCGCGAAGTGCTGGAAGACCATGGAGATGTGCCGCTGGCGCACCTCCCGCAGCCGCTTGCCGGTCAACCCGGTGATCGTCGTCCCCATCACCGACACCTCGCCGGCGGTGGGCTCCAGGAGGCCGTTCAGCAGCCGGATGAGGGTCGACTTGCCGGAGCCGGAGAGACCCATGACGACGAAGATCTCGCCGCGCTGCACGGTCAGCCCCGCATCGATCACGGCGGCCGTCCCAAGACCCGAGACCTCCTGCCGGGATGCGCCCTCCCGGAGCCGGCGGACCGCCTCCTGGGGCTTGCGCCCGAATACCTTGTAGATGTTCTTCGCCTCGACGGCGACGGACTCGCTCACTTGTTCTCCGCAGGCACGCATCGCACGGGCACGATGTCGGCCGGTGGTTGCGCCCGGGTGGTGGGCGTGCTGCGGCATCCGGGCCGCTCGAGCGCGGACTCTCCGCGCGAACGACCGCCGCCGGCGCGACCATCGGGGTGCGCCCACGCCCAGCCGACCGTACGCTCCGGGCGGGCCGCTGGTGACGGCCGCGCACCCGGGTCGCGGGCTGGGTTCACGGCCCCGTTCCGTGCTGTCGGAGCACACCGGGGCGCCTTCGACGGTATCAGCCATCACGGGTCGGATGCCAAATCGCTTCCGCGACGCCCTCGTGATACGGCAAAGTGGTCACCATGGCCGAAACGACCGCGGATCACCCCTGGCAGCGCGTCCCGATCGAACCCCAGAGCGTGGACGCCCCGCTCTCGCGGGCCGCGATCTTCCTGGTTGTGACGGTGGACGGGACACCGGAGGCCGCCGCCACCGTGAAGGACGTGCTCGGGGATCTCGCCGGCCTGGTGAAGACGGTCGGTTTCCGCGATCTGAACGCGCATCTGTCGTGCAACGTCGCGATCGGCTCGGCCCTGTGGCCGCGCCTCACCGACGCCGCGGCACCGCGGGAGCTGCACGCGTTCCGGGAGGTCCGCGGCAGCGCGCACACGGCCGTGTCGACGCCCGGCGACCTGCTGTTCCACATCCGGGCGGAGCGCGGCGATTTCACGTTCGAGTTCGAGCGCCTGCTGCTCGGTGCACTGGGCGAGGCCGTGACGGTGGTCGACGAGGTCACCGGCTTCCGCTACTTCGACTCCCGCGACCTGCTCGGCTTCGTCGACGGCACGGCCAA